>CAJUID010000008.1 GCA_910585905.1 uncultured Lachnospiraceae bacterium | reverse complement strand
TATATTTATAAGGAATCTTTAACAGAAACTAATCCTCTTAGTTTCCTCCCATCTGTGCAGCTACTTCTGCAGCAAAATCCTCTTCCTTCTTCTCCAGTCCTTCGCCAGTCTCAAAACGTACAAAGCTCTTTACAACCAGTTTGCAGCCCTCAGCCTTTGCTACGTTCTCTACATACTTGCCAACAGACTCTTTATTTTCAGCCTTTACATACTCCTGTTCTAACAGGCACACTTCCTTTAATTCTTTATTCAGGCGTCCAATAATCATTTTTTCAATAATATTATCTGGCTTATTTGCATTTTTCGGATCATTTTTAGCCTGAGCCAAAAGAATAGACTTCTCATGCTCTTTGTAATCCTCATCTACATCATCCGAAGAAACATACTTAGGATTTAACGCCGCAATCTGCATAGCTACATTCTTTAAACAATCCTTTACGCCATCACTAGATGAATCTGTGTCAGCTTCTACCAAAACACCAATCTTTCCGCCTGCATGGATATAAGAAACAACAAGTCCTGTTGTCTCCACTTTCTGGAAACGGCGGATTGTCATATTCTCACCAATAACAGCAATCATAGATTTTAATTTCTCTTCTACAGTCTGTCCAGCCTCTGCAGCCCATGGCTCTGCAAGGAATGCATCAATATCAGCAGCAGAAGTTGACTTAGCCTGTGCAGCCACTTCTGCAACATAAGTCTGAAATTTCTCATTCTTTGCCACAAAGTCAGTTTCACTATTCACTTCAACAATAGAAGCTGCCTTGCCATCTTCTGAAACGTCAACCGCAACCATACCCTCTGCTGCAATACGCCCAGACTTCTTCTCTGCCTTTGCAAGACCATTTTCCCTTAACCACTCTACTGCCTTATCCATATCGCCGTCTGTGTTTGTAAGAGCCTTCTTACAATCCATCATTCCAGCGCCAGTCATTTCTCTTAATTCTTTTACCTGTGAAGCTGTAATAGCCATTTTCTTTTCCTCCATTATTTCTTTTTTGAATTATGATTAAGCCTCAGCAGCCTCTTCTTCGCCTTCTGCCATAGACTCACCCTGGTTTGCTTCAATAACAGCATCCGCAATTTTAGAAACAATAAGCTTTACTGCTCTAATTGCATCATCATTGCCAGGGATTACATAATCAAGCTCTTCCGGATCACAGTTAGTATCTGCAATACCGATCAGAGGAATACCTAATATATGTGCTTCCTGAATACAGATTCTTTCTTTCTTTGGATCTACTACAAAAATAGCATCAGGCACCCGCTTCATATCCTTGATTCCGCCAAGGTTTTTCTCAAGCTTATCCCACTCTTTTTTCAGGCCAATTACTTCTTTCTTTGGAAGAACATCAAACGTACCATCTTCTGACATTGTCTCAATATCTTTTAATCTCTTGATACGCGCCTGAATTGTCTTAAAGTTTGTAAGCATACCGCCAAGCCATCTCTCATTTACATAGTACATACCACAGCGCTCTGCCTCTGACTTAATGGAATCCTGTGCCTGTTTCTTTGTACCCACAAAAAGGACCGTACCACCATTTGCAACAATGTCTTTTACAGCGTTGTAAGCTGTGTCTACCATGCCTACGGATTTCTGCAGGTCAATAATGTAGATGCCATTGCGCTCTGTGTAGATGTACTCTGCCATTTTAGGGTTCCATCTTCTTGTCTGATGTCCAAAATGAACACCTGCCTCCAGTAACTGTTTCATTGAAATTACACTCATGCCAATACCTCCAATTGGTTTTTCTGCTTCCGCACACTTCCAAACGCATGACCCTTTGGGCACCAATGCGCAATCCGCATACGTGCTTATTATATTTATTTAGTTCCCCGTATTATTTCATTTCTGCATATCCTTCCAACTATACTCCACTATCGCAAAACGCTCCAATAATGTTTCCAATACAAAAATATACAAAAATCCCGTCAATACGCAACGCACTTGCTTAGTCTATCACAAAAGCCCCCTCATTGCAAGCTTATTTTCTATGATTTTCGCATCCCCAATCAACAACCCCGCTGCAAGCAACGGGGTATCAAACTTGCAACGCTGCAGAGCAGCGGGGTATGTGACCCGCGCGCAGTCGCCAAGTGCAAGCAAGCTTGCGTTTGGCTCGTTGCGTACGCGAGAATCAAAAACTCGATGGATTAAGTTCCCATTAAAAAACTTAATCCATCGACTCCACTACAATCAAGATGCCTTTATCAAATTTAATCAGGGCTGAATCCTTCCCAGCCCCCATTTCATTACTAACGCCGATACTTTCGCCCAGAACCAGGGTACGGCCATGAAGTTCATACCGAAACCCTTTCAAGCAGACTCCTGTCACCTCATGGGTAAAAGGAATAAGAGAAATATATTTTCCATATAATTCTTTCTTTTGAACTACACCGCTGTGGTCCATCATGTAAATTTTATTATGCCTGTCTACGATATACGCCGGAATCCCATATGATAATGGCTTTAACAATATATTGAGATTGGCAAGAAAATGGTCTAACCGCTTACCCGTTGCCCCCAGTATCACAATCTCCTCTGGAAAATGCTCTGTCACCCAGTCCAAAACAATATGTGTATCGGTCGCATCCTTTTCTTGCGGGTATGCCACAAATTTCGTCCCGGCTCCCTCCTCTGTATTCTGATACTGATTCTTTCTTTCTGGAGAAACGCTGTCAAAATCGCCCATCGCATAATGAACTGGAAGCCCCAGCTCATATGCGCTGTCCAGTCCAGAGTCGGCACAAACAACAGTATCAAACTCTTTATCACTCAAATATTCTTTCGCAAAAGCAATGTCTAATACACCGCCTGAAATAATCAGAGTCCTACCAAGCATAGTTATCCCTTCCTGCTGCCCTCTTTATTCCCGCGAAGCAACAGGAAAATGCCCTGTTGCTCTGCTGTGGGATATTTCACTATCCCCTAGCGTCCTCCCTCCTTCTGCTTCTTCAAATATTCTCTTTGCAGGTCATAAATATAGCGGAGAAGCTTGCGGCTTGATTTCACAAGAGCACAGCCATAATAATAATCAAAACGGCTTTCAATAGATTTCATTTTATTTTTTCTGACAACCGAAGCCTTAACCGGCAGATCACCGTATGGAGAAGGGATATTAAAGAACACTCCGTCCCCCACTCCAAATTTTTCATCACTGTAAAGCCCGACGCCATTCTCGCTAACATCCTTAATCATGCCTTTCACATAGACGGACCGGGATGCCTTACGAATCCAGACCTCTTCTTCTTCCTTCGAGGCAAACAAATCTGCGGGAATCTTCGGTATATCGTAAAATCTTCCAGAACGCCCTGGTATTCTGTAATACCCAAGCACAACATCCTGTAACAGTTTTACACGATAGGCATTTCTGCGGTTAAATGTCTTTCCCTTATCTATAATCTGAAAATAATGAACCGGAAATCCCTCCAACTTCGCAATACCGGCCTTCACCTTATCCCATTCCCACATAAAATCTTGATCACGGTATACAATCCTTACTTTATCCTCTGGCATAAATTCAAAAAATCTGCCACTGGATGCAATTGCCGTCACACAAACTCTAAATGCATTCGTATCTTCCACTTTACTAACCAAGCGATATCGGTAATCCTCCCTCTCAACGAATATTTCCAAAGTCTTTCCTAATGGAATGTTCTCAAGAAGCATCCGCCATTACCTCCTTTACTATCTTCATATTTTCCGTAATGTCTCCCCGGAAAACAGCCGTTCCGGCAACGACAATATCCACGCCAAGAGAAACTACTTCTCCGAGATTTTTATGGTTTACACCGCCATCAATCTCAATCTTAAACCCTAAATTTTGATCCTCCCTAAGCCCAGCCAGATATTCCACCTTCTTAAGCGTCTCTGGTATCAGCTTCTGCCCGCCAAAACCTGGATGCACACTCATCACAAGAACCATATCAACCATCTCAAGATATGGTACGACAGCTTCTACTGGTGTTTCTGGGTTTAATGTAATGCCGCACTGAATCCCCTGTTCTTTCACTTTCTGGAGCGTAGCCCTTACATCCTCACAAGCCTCCACATGGATTGTTATAGAATCTGCCCCATCCTTTACAAATTCTTCAATATAACGCATCGGCTCCTTCACCATAAGATGTACGTCAAAAAACAGTTTGCTTTCTTTACGAATGGAAGAAATCACCGGCATTCCAAATGAAATTGACGGTACAAACATGCCATCCATTACATCAATATGCAAAATTCTTACATCATTTTCTTCTAATTCACGAATCTGGCTGCCAAGGCGGTTAAAATCCGCTGCCAGTATTGATGGTGCTATCTGACTCATACCTTTTCCCTCCATCCGCTCTAATATTTTTTCCGTGCATTAATCTCTTCATAAAACTGTTTATAATTTTCGTAGCGCACAGGCGAAATCATCCCCTCAGAAAATGCCTGCTTTACCTGGCAATCTGGCTCACTGATATGGGCGCATCCTAAAAACCTACAATCATCGCGGTATTTTAAAAATTCAGGATAATATTCTTTTAGCTGCTCTTTTTCCATCTCTGGAAGGGACAGCGAAGTAAATCCCGGCGTATCCATCACATACGTATCTTGCCCAAGATAGAACAGTTCCGTATGCCTTGTTGTATGTTTCCCACGCTTAATCTTATCGCTAATCTCCCCGATTTCCATATTTGCTTCTGGAAAAAGTGTATTCATTACTGTAGATTTTCCTACCCCAGAAGGTCCTGCAAAAACTGTTGTTTTTCCAGATAAGATTCTTTTTAGCTCCTCAATTCCTTCCCCGGATACAGTGCTGGTCAGCAAAACCCTGCTGCCGCTCTTTTTATAATGCCCCGCTAAATCCTCAAGCTCTTCCCTGCCCTGGTCATCCGCCTTATTAAAACAAATAATCGTAGGAATCTCCTGCATCTCCATCATCAGCCAGAATCTATCTAGCAGATTTAGGTTTGGCTTTGGAAAGGATGCAGCAAAAATAACAACCGCCTGGTCTACATTCGCCACTGCCGGGCGGACCAACCTATTTTTCCTCTCCACAATCTCAGTGATATTGCCAAGCTGTTTCTCTTCATCCAAAATCTCCAGACAAACATTATCCCCCACTAACGGCTTGACATTCTGATTACGGAAAATGCCTTTTGCTTTACACTCTACTGTGCCAACTCCAGAAACATTTACATAATAAAAACCTGCAATTCCACGAATTATTTTTCCCTGCATCAATCTGCAATCCTCTTAAATTCTATATCAAAAACAGGATCCAACACAACGCCTGCTTTACTTATGGTAAGCTGCCCCGTACTATCGCTCCAACCATTTACCGTAAATTTCTTTGGAAAATCTTTATAACTTAAAGTGCCATTAAATACTGTCTGGGATTTTCCATCCTGCGTCAGGATTAGTTTGATCACAGCAGGCTCTTCGTCTTCATACTCAAAAGGATTGAGGTTTATGGTCACAGTGCCCACATAGCGGTATCTTGGTGTCGCAGTCGGCCTCGGCGGCTCTGATGTCTCAACCGGCTCCGCGCCCAGGCTTACCGTAATGCCAATCGATGTCCCGGCAGGCACTTTGTTGCCAGACTTAATAGACTGGTAAATAACCCGTCCTTTATTGTACTTATCAGAATACGCATAATCCACATTATCGCAATCCAGTCCCCGGTCTGCCAAAAGCTCTTTCGCAATTTCCACTTTCTTTCCTACCACATACGGCACAGTAACCGTCTCATTCTCAGGACCCTGGCTTACCAGGATAACCACAGACGTTCCTTTCTTTACACTGGTTCCAACTACCGGATCAGTACCACAAACTTTTCCTTCCTCCACGGTATCACTGTATCTCTTCTCAGTCTTCGCAAAAACAAGCCCCATAGACTCTAATTTTCTCTGTGCATCCTCCACAGTATAGTTTGCCAAAGAAGGAATAACTACACCACTTTCCTCCTGGCTGTAATAAATAATAACATCTGAATATTCGTCTACATTCTCTCCCGCAAGAGGATCTTGATTTACAACAGTATTCGCTTCCTTATCTGATTCCACAGGCTCCAGTTTATAATGCAGTTTTGCGTCATCTAGCATTTTTTCTGCATCCTCTAACGTCTGGTCGATCAGGTTTGGCACCTCAACTTTGTCTGCGGATACATCCTCCGACGGCAGCGGCGATGCGCTGTACGAAGATGGATTGTCTTTTTCCTCTTTCCCGGAACCGCCCCACCAGCCGGCAACCTTCCCGACAATCAAAAAAATAACTACTACGATAATAACTGCCACAATTCCGCTGCATATCTTTAAAATCCGCTCTAATTTCGGGTCTAGGGCATCTTCATTAATCAATTCTCTCTCTGGCGGTATCTCATCTCTGACAACCGGCTTCCGCTTTGGCGGTTCTTTCACTGCCCGAACCACATCATCTGTAATCATAATAGTCGGCGAATCACTTACCGTCTCTTCAAACACCACATAATCTCCCTGTGGGTCTGATACTGCGCGGCGCAGATCCATAATCAAGGCATCTGCACTCTCATAGCGCATATCCGGCTTTTTCTGCATACACTTTTGGACAATCCTAGACAAACTCCTTGGAATGGATGGATCTACTTCATCCAGATGCGCCGCCTCCTCATGGACATGGGCAAACGCTACAGAAACGGTACTTTCCCCCTCAAATGGGACTTTTCCTAAAAGCATTTCATATATGGTAACACCAAGTGAATAAATATCACTTTTTTCATCACTGTAACCGCCTCTTGCCTGTTCTGGGCTAATATAATGCACAGAACCCATCGCATTAGAAGTAATGGTATTGGAGGTTGCTGCCTTCGCAATACCAAAATCTGTCACTTTTACTTTACCTTCCCTTGAGATAATAATATTCTGCGGTTTAATATCCCGGTGGATAATATGGTTCTTATGAGCCTCTTCTATACCCTGGGCAATCTGGATTCCAATTCCAATTGCCTCATTAATTTCAAGCTTTCCCTTTTTTTCGATAAACTTTTTTAACGTAATGCCCTCTACAAGCTCCATTACAATATAATACAAATTATCATCTTCGCCTACGTCATAGACGTTTACTACATTCGGATGGGACAGCCCCGCAACAGACTGTGCCTCCGCACGAAACTTTGAGACAAATTTAGCATCGTTACTGTATTCCTGCTTTAAAATCTTAATGGCAACATTGCGGTTTAGCCTTAAATCTTTACCATTGTAAACATCTGCCATCCCGCCCGAACCGACTCTATCAATAATTTCATATCTCTCGCCAATTAACATTCCTGGACTTATCATGCTTCTCCTCCATTCCCGCGCATTTATATCATAACCTAATCTATTCGGACAAGAACTACGGTGATATTGTCATCCCCGCCGCTCTGGTTGGCCTTGGCAACCAGAACATTACCTGCCTCTTCCAATGTATCGCCATGTCTTATAATATACTCCATATCCTCATCATCCAGCATGTTAGATAATCCGTCACTGCACAGAAGAACAATGTCCCCTTTCTGCACTGTTACCTCAAAAAAATCAGCATTTACCTGGCCGTCTGTTCCCAACGCACGGGTGATAATATTCTTCTGTGGGTGTACCCTGGCCTCACTTTCTGTGATATTGCCCTGCTTTACCAGTTCCTCCACCAAAGAATGGTCATCTGTAATCTGGGATATCCCGTCCCGCAGCAAATATAACCGGGAATCGCCGATATTGGCAACATACATTGTCTCACCACACAATGTACATGCCACCATGGTTGTTCCCATTCCCTCAAACTCTGCATTTTCTTTTGCCGCGCTGTAAATCCTGTTGTTTGCTATGTCAACTGCTTCCTCAAATATTGTCACGGGTGTCTTATGACTGGATTCTCTAACGGAATCTACCATGCTCTCCACACATAGTTTTGATGCATGGTCTCCTGCCTTATGTCCCCCCATCCCATCTGCAACAATAAACAGATTCCGGAAACTACCCACTGCATTTTCATTGCAATAAAAGAAATCCTGATTCATGCTTCTCTTATTTCCAACATCAGTTTTCGCATATGATCTCATGTAGTTTCCCTCCTTCGTTCTTATTTCTTAGCATAATCCAAATTGACCACATACGTCATAAGCTATCTTTACTTATAGAAGCTTCTCCATCATGTCTTTTAGGAACATGCCTTTATTCACTATAAATTCAGTATCTTAGATGCCATTTGCTAATATCTTGGATATTTTAACACAATAGAAAGAAAAGGACAAGTCATTCGTTTTATACAGAGTACCTCTGACGGAGCTGCCCACAGGCCGCATCAATATCCCGCCCCATCTCCCTGCGCACCGTAACATTCACATGATTTTTTTCTAACACCGCCTGAAACTCTTCTATCCGGCCACGGTCAGAACGCTGTCCCATCCTGCCTTCTACCGGATTAAGCGGTATCAGGTTTACATGACAGTTCATGCCGCGAAGCAACCTGCAAAGCTCTTGTGCTGCAGAGGCGGAATCATTTTTCCCCTGCACCATGCTATATTCAAACGTAATGCGCCGCCCCGTCTTTTCTATATAATATCTACAAGCATCCATTATCTCTGAGATCGGGTATTTTGCAGCAACCGGCATCATTTCCATGCGCATCCCATCTTCTGGCGCATGGAGGGAAATTGCCAACGTTATTGTTAGATTTTCCCCTGCAAGCTCCCGTATTTTCTCCGTCAGCCCGCAGGTAGAAATTGTCAGATTCCGCTGGCTAATATTCAACCCATGCTCATCGGAAACCATGCGGATAAATTTCACTACATTATCATAATTATCCAGAGGTTCACCGATTCCCATCAATATTATATTAGAGACCCTTTCGCCAGAAATCTTCTGGATTTCATAAACTTGCGCAAGCATTTCTGAGGTTTGCAAATTCCTTACCAAACCGCCCACCGTTGAGGCACAAAACCTGCACCCCATCCGGCATCCAACCTGTGTAGAGATACATACACTATTTCCATGTTTATATTTCATCAAAACACTTTCCACATAATTCCCATCTGACAGTGCAAATAAAAATTTGCCTGTTCCATCTTTGGAAATCTGCTTTTCTGCCACACTAGCCCCACCAATAACGGCACACTCCTCTAGCGCCGCCCTAAAATCCTTCGGCAGATTTGCCATTTCCTCAAAAAAACAGGCAAAATGCTTATGAATCCACTGGTACAACTGCCTTCCTCGAAATGGTTTCTGCCCCATCTCACAAACAAAGGACTGTATTTCGTCAAAATCAAGATTCTTGATATCTATTTTACTTAAGCTGCTATTTTCGGTAATTTCCACAACAACCTCCATACTGCGTTTTTTACTTCTTTACAAAACAAGAGAGAAAAAAGCCATCTGTGCCCGCCTGGTTTGGAAGAACCTGCAAATATCCCTCTGCGCCAGTCCGATTTCTTAATACCTCTGGCAGGGCATCCTCAATGGAAACTGGCTCAAACGGAAGATTATTAGTAATCCACTTTACATTTTCCTCATTTTCTTCCCCAGCAATCGTACATGTGCTATAAACGAGCCTGCCACCCTTCTTCACATACTCCGATGAAACTGCCAAAATTTGTCTCTGAATCGCCGACAGTGCCTTAATATCCTCAGGCTTTGTCTTATACTTAATATCGCATTTCTTCCCAATCACTCCAAGGCCAGAACAAGGAAGGTCGGCAATCACAACGTCGGCCTTCCCTGCCCATTCCTTGCGGAATACTGTTGCATCCTGCTCGCAGATTGTCACATTCCCCGGAGATAGGCGACTGCAATTTTCCTGTATCCGCTCTGTTTTTTCCCTCGTCAGATCTGCTGAAATCACCTGGCCACTTCCCTTAAGGATATCAGCCGCATGAAACGTCTTTCCGCCAGGCGCAGCGCAGACATCAATCACAATATCGCCCTCCCGGATTCCGGCAACCTGACCCACAAGCATAGAACTCTCATCCTGTACCTGAAACATCCCCTTCTGAAATGCTGCTAATTCTGGCAGTGAAGAATATCCACTAATCCGAAATGCATATGGAAAAAGCCTTCCGGGGATAACGCAAACATGGTCTTCCTCCAATGCCCTGATAACTTTTTCCGGGGTAAACCGCCCCGTAGTACACCGAATTGATACGCCATCCCGCTCTTCTAGAAATGCAGCAAACACTGCTTCTGCCTCTTCCTTGCCATACGCTTTTATTAGGTATTCTACCAGCCATTCCGGTACCGAATAACGTACAGAAAGATACCGCCTGCTATCCGATTCCTGCGGATAAACTATGGATTCTTTTCCTCGGATAACTGCCCGCAACACCCCGTTGACAAATCCCTTCAGATTATGAAGCTTTCTTTGGGCAGTAAGCTTTACAGCTTCGTTACATGCGGCGGAATCTGGCACCTGCTCCATATAAAAAATCTGGTATACAGACATCCTTAAAATATTCCGTATCACAGGCTTCATTTTTACCGTTTGAGTTTTCGAATATAAATCAATAATATAGTCCATTTCAATGCACCGCTCGACTGTCCCCTCAACCAGCCGCATCAAAAAACTCCGGTCCCTCTTTTCAAGGGAATTCTTTTCAAATAAAGTATGCAGTGCCTTGTCACAGAATACATTATTCTCCATAATCTCAAGCAGCAGGTCTAGCGCCATCTTTCTAATATTCACTGTTGCCGCCAAAGCCTGCTTTTTTTCCTGTCCCATCTTCCATAAACCCTCTCAGCTAATTTTTTCTTCACGCTATACTTTAATCTATCCACGTTCGCTGCGCAGCACCACACCCTTCTCTAACGAAAAGCCGCGCAGGAAAGCCGCCGTATCCATTCGCTTTTTTCCTTCAAGCTGTACAGAGAGGATTTTTAAACATCCCTCCCCAGTTTTTACTGTAAAATCAGATTTGCTTACTGAAACAACTGTGCCGTTTTCCAGGCATTGGCTTTCTTCTTCCGGCTTCCAGACAACGTCTGCTTCCCAGATTTTTAACATTTTATCTCCCAAAAAGCAATATGCGCTTGGCCACGGATTTAACCCACGGATCAACCGCTCAATTTGTACAGCAGATTTTGAGAAATCAATTTTACCTGTCTCTTTCGAGAGCATCTTTGCATACGTATGTTCCGCCTCGTCTTGTTTTACTGGGTGCAGCGTGCCATCCTCTGCTGCCTGCAAAGTTTCTAGAATCATCCTCCCGCCAAACTTTGCCAGCTTATCAAACAGGCTGCCGCCAGTCTCCTTTTCCTCCAGCTGATATTTTTCCACCAGAAGGATATCTCCAGTATCAATTCCCTCATCCATCTGCTGAATAGTAACACCGCTTTCCTGATCCCCCTGGATCACTGACCACTGTATCGGGGCAGCCCCGCGCAGCTTTGGCAGAAGCGATGCATGGACATTAAAACAGCCATATTTTGGTATCTCCAGAAACTCTTTTGGGAGAATCTGCCCAAACGCTACAACCACAATGGCATCTGGCAGCAGCTGGCGCATCTCCTCAAGAAATGCATCATCCCGCACTCGTTTAGGCTGATAAATCGGAATATCACATTCTAATGCAGTTTCCTTCACTGGGGAAAACTGCATTTTTCCGCTTCTGCCCTTTGGCTTATCTGGCTGCGTCACCACGCCGATCAACTCATGCCTGCTTTGAATTAATGCCTGCAATGTATCCACCGCAAAATCCGGCGTACCCATAAATAGTACCCTCACAAACACCCTCCTTACTCTTTCTCAACATCCAGCAGCTCGCCTTCTACCTTAGAAACATATAAAACACCGGATAAATGGTCAATCTCATGCTGCAGTGCCCTGGCAAGAAGCCCCTCGCCCTCGACTATGATCTCTTCCATATTTTCATTGAGTGCCTTTACTTTTGCATAATTCGCCCTTGTCACTATACCAGACTTGCCCGGAACACTAAGACATGCCTCCTGGTCTGTCTGCTCCCCAGATAATTCCAGGATCTCCGGGTTTATCAACACAATCGGGCTGTCACCTTCCTCCGTAACATCAATTACCACAATCTGCCTCAGAACTCCGATCTGGGGCGCTGCAAGCCCAACTCCCTGCGCTTCATACATCGTATCAAGCATATCCCTGATCAACACACGCTGCCGATGCTTTATTTCCGTTACCTCCCTGCAGCTTTTTGATAAAATCTCATCTCCAATGGTTCGTATTTTCCTAAGTGCCATCACAACCTCCATTCTTACGCACAACCCGATATGCAGCATAGATTTGTACGCAATCCATAAATTTAATCAACTATTCATATCAAATGTAACCATACAATCCTTGTATTCTTCCTGCATAAGCAGCCATGCTTCCAGCCGATTCCTGACACGGCATAAAAGCGGGTAGTCGCCAGATTTTATATACATTACCCTGCGATACCAGTCCCTCAATTTTGCAATAGGTGCATCGTTTGGCCCCAAAAGCACAATCCCTTCTTCTTTTTCAATCTCTTCCCTGAGTTTTACGGAAAGTTCCGTTGCCTTTTCCTTTTCTTTTGAAAAAGACAACACCTCTAGTATATTGGAAATCGGCGGATAATGCAACATCTGTCTGACTGCAAGTTCCTGACGGTAAAAATCTAGATAATCTTCCCTGGCAGCGCTAACAATACTGTAATGCTCCGGCTGATACGTCTGAAAAACTACATCTCCTGGTTTTTCTCCCCTTCCTGCCCTGCCCGCAGCCTGCGCAAGTAGCTGGAACGTCCGCTCAGATGCCCTATAATGGTTGGCATTGAGCGATAGGTCTGCCGCAAGCACGCCCACCAGTGTTACATTTGGAAAATCGTGCCCCTTGACAATCATCTGGGTCCCTACCAGGATATCCGCCTGCTGCTCCGAAAACGCCCTTAAAATCTGGTTGTGCCCCTCTTTTCCTGTTGTTGTATCGGCATCCATCCGCAGAACACCTGCACCCGGAAAGCGTTTTCGGACCATTTCTTCTACCTGCTGTGTTCCTAGCCCAAATGTTCCAATGTATTTTGAGCCGCATACCGGGCACACAGACGGCATAGGTTTCTCTGCCCCACAATAATGGCATTTTAAACGTGTTACCCTGCCTCCATATTCATGCGGCTTTAAGGAAACGGAACAACTATCACACTGAATCACTTCACCACATAAACGGCAAGACACAAATCCCGCATATCCCCGGCGGTTTAAAAACAATATAACCTGCTCCTTTTTGGCAAGGCGTTGCTCAATCATCTTCTGCAGCGGGCGGCTAAATACAGAATAGTTTTTTGCCTTTAGCTCCTCTCTCATATCCACAATCTGCACATCTGGGAGCCCTGCACTTCCTGCCCTCCGCTTTAACGAATATAATATGTATTCTCCCTTCTCACAGCGGTAATACGCTTCGAGGGATGGCGTGGCAGAGCCAAGCACCACGCTTGCCCCAAGCATTTTTCCCCGCTGTACCGCCACCTCCCTGGCATGGTATTTTGGCATAGAATCACTCTGGTAGCTGCTCTCATGTTCCTCATCCATCACAATCAGCCCCAGCCTATCAAAAGGCGTAAATAATGCAGACCGAGGGCCAATCATAATCTGAATCTCACCCCGCTTCGCCCGCAGAAACTGGTCATACCGCTCCCCGGCAGACAGCCTTGAATGCATAATGGACACTTTATCTCCAAACCGCCCATAAAAACGGTTTACCGTCTGAAACGTCAGCGCAATCTCTGGTATCAGTACAATGGCCTGCTGCCCCTGATCCAACACATGCTCAATCAGATTCATATAAATTTCTGTCTTTCCGCTTCCCGTCACCCCATGAATCAAATAGTCTCCCCGTACACCACTGTCATATTTTTTACAAAAAGAATCTACAACTGCCTGCTGTTCCTGATTCAGCAAGGGCCTGCTATCACATTGCAACTGGTTTTCCAAAGGGTTACGGTAAAGCTGTTTCGAAGAAACCAATATTAAGCCCCTCTCCTCCAACCCGCGGATTACTGCCTGTGAAACCTTAAGAACTTTTACCACATAGTCATAATCAAGCCCCTCTTCCATAACAGACTCTTGCTCCAATAGGCCATTTAACAGACGTACCCTTGCCACATTATGCTTCTGCAAGAAAAAATCCCGCTGCGCTGCCAGCTCATCCATTGATATTTTCGGAAAAATAAATCGCTCCACCTTTTCCTTAATTTCCCTCCGAACTGGCATAACCGCTTTAATGGCATCATTCATAGAAGCGCCATAATTTTCTTTCATCCAATAAGCCAGAGAAAGCAGGTGTGATTCTGCAACCACTCCCTGCTTCTCCACTTTAAGGATTCGCTTTGTTTTATTTACATCGAAATTTGGCGTATCGGACAGCCCGATAATAAAACCCTTCATCTGACGGTTCCCCATGCCAAACGGGATCACAACCTGCGCCCCAACTACCGCCTGCCCTTCCATCTCCTGCGGCACAAGATACTGGAATGGCCGATCAAGGCTCTTAATTGATATATCTACAATGACTTCTGCAAATAACATGCATTCACCTCAAATTTGTTTTTACCGGATAAAATTACCATCCATCACTACATCCGAAACAATATCCCTCTCATCCATATGATACTTCTTGCCGTCAATCTCTTGATAATCCTCATGGCCTTTCCCTGCCAATACAATGACATCGCCTTCCTCCGCATGTTCAATCGCATGCCGGATTGCCTTTTTCCTGTCTACAATTGTAATATATTTGCCATCTGCCCGTTCTACTCCTGTAACAATATCCGCCACAATCGCCTCTGGCTCTTCATTCCTTGGATTATCCGATGTCACAATCGTCAAATCTGCAAGCTTCGAAGACACCTCACCCATCTCAAAGCGCCGGTCTCTGGATCGGTTTCCACCACAACCAAAAAGGCAAACCAGGCGTTTCGGGTTGTATTCCTTTAATGTTGTAAGCAAACTATTTAAACTCATAGCATTGTGCGCATAATCAATCATCAGCGTAAATTTAGGTGATACTGGCAAAAGTTCCACTCTGCCCTTTACTCTGATCTTTGCCAGCGAAGAAAGAATCGTCTCCCGATTCACTCCGAAATGGCGGCAGATTGCAATCGCTGTCATAGAATTATAGACACTAAATTTACCTGGTATATCAATCTCCACATCCATATCCAGAACACCGCTCATATGGTATGCCACACCAAGCTTCCCGTCACTCTGCGTCAGATGTACGCCTGTTGCCTTCATATCCACGCCGTTAGAAAAGCCATATGTCTCTACCTCGCAGGTATGCCCCTTAAGAATCTCATCTAAATGGCTGTCATCCCCATTAAAGATTCCATACCTACACTGCTGAAACAGCAGGCTCTTGCAGTGAATATAATCTGCCAAATCCTTATGCTCATTCGGCCCAATATGATCCGGCTCCAGATTGGTAAATATCCCATAGTCAAATGTAAAGCCGCCAACCCTGTGCAGCATCAACCCCTGGGATGACACTTCCATCACCACGCATTTACAGCCCTCATCCACCATCCTCCTAAAATACTCCTGTACCATATAAGATTCTGGTGTTGTATTGACAGAGGGAATTCTCTTGTCTCCTATAATTGTCTCAATCGTCCCAATCAGCCCTGTCTTAAAGCCTGATGCTTCCAAGATCGACTGAACCATATAGGTAGCCGTAGTCTTCCCTTTCGTGCCTGTGATTCCAACAGTCACAAGCTCTTTTGCCGGATGCCCAAAATAAGCCGCTGAAAGCTCTGCTAAGGCAGCACGGGTATCCTTAACCTTTAACACCGTAACGGAATCCTCTACTGCCACATCCTTTTCTACAATCAGGACAGAAGCCCCTTTTTCGACAACCTCCGCCGCAAACTCGTGCCCATCCCTGACTGCCCCGGATATACAGACAAATATAGAATCTTGCTCTGCTTTGCGCGAATCATAAACTAATGTGCCAATCTCCTTCTCTATCTCTCCCTGTATACATTGATACTCCATGTCCTCTAACAAATCAACTAATCTCATACTCTATTAAAATCCCTCCATTTTGTATTCCTTATCAATTACTATATCGCCATCACAGATTACCTCTGCCGGCCCCGTCATCCAGACAGTGTTATTTTTCTCATCATAATTTAACAGCAAATCGCCTCCAAGCAGATGGACCGTAATCTCATGTTCCGTTTTATCGTTTAATACACAAGCTACTGCCACCGCGCAAGCGCCCGTGCCGCAGGCAAGGGTTTCACCAGAGCCTCTCTCCCAGACGCGCATCTTTACTTCCTTACGGTTTATGATCTGCACAAACTCGGTATTGATACGGTCGGGAAATGCCTTGTGATGCTCAAACCCTGGTCCAATCTGATCTAACTTAAGGCTGTCTGTATTATCAACAAACGTCACTGCATGTGGATTGCCCATAGACACACAAGTAACTTGATAGTCCGTTCCATCCACAGAAAGAGTTTGCCCAACACATATATCCCCGCCAATTTTTACTGGAATCTGTTCTGGGGCAAGAATTGGGGCACCCATATCCACCTTGACTAATATCACTTTCCCATTTTCAACCGTAAGGTCCAAATATTTTATGCCACTCTTTGTCTCAACCGATATCTTATCTTTATTTGTCAATCCATATTCATAGACATATTTTGCAATACAGCGCACTCCATTCCCGCACATTTTTCCCTCGGAACCATCCGCATTGTACATCTGCATACGAAAATCTGCCGTCTCAGATGGGCAGATCAAAATCAATCCGTCTGAACCAATCCCGAAATGCCTGTCACTCACTCTCACGGCAACTTCTTCCGGGTTTTCTATTATCTTCTCCATACAGTTTACATAAATATAATCATTTCCGCAACCATGCATCTTTGTAAACCTCATAAACCACCAATCCTTTCCCTAATCGCGAAAGAGCCGCAATAACATATCTTTAAAATTTATCAAAACCATATCAACATTGTAATGCATTTGGAAATAATGCGCAAGCAGACGATGTCTGGAAAACTCACTATGGGATATATACAGGTTACTATGTGGAAAGTATATGAAATAAGTTCTCTATATATTGCAAAATATGTTGTCCCATAATAAAATAAAGCAAACAAAAAACTACCTCATTGACAAAATGCTAAAGCACGCTCGCTCTAGTTGATTGACAACACGTCGTTCTGACGGGAAAGGAATTATATATGCGCAAAAAAATTATACTTATGGTCCACGGAACTGAAACATTAGACTATTTTTCCCGCCAGTTAGAAATCGGATTTCAAAAACTTGGTTATCAAACCTATCTATTTGATCAGGAAAATGAAGAGGAGAGCGCACAGGAGCTTTCACAATTTGCAGGTTTTTCTGATGCGATCCTTGTAACATTTAATTTTGATGGCGTTCACTACGAGACTTCACTTTTTGACGGAGAAGGCAGGCGCTTCTGGGACATTAGGAATATCCCTTGTGTCAATATAGCAGTAGACCATCCATTCTATTATCCAGAACTCTTTGCCATCCAGGGCAATGATTTTCATGAAGTTTCTATTGACCGCTGCCATAAAAAATATATGAATACATATTACCCGGAACTGGAAAGCAGCATATTCCTGCCTCTTGGCGGAACTTCGCTAACACCGAACGGCAATTACAAACCTCTATCCGAACGGCAGTATGATGTTGTATTCGCCGCAAACTTTGTCCCAAAAGAAACCTTTCTGCCACATATTAACCGTCTGGGCGAAGAATATGCCACATTTTATCAGGGAATCATTGATGAACTCATACAAAATCCAGATTTACCGGACGATTTCGTAATGGAAAAACACCTGCGCAGAGAATTTCCAGAAATCACAAAGAAAGAATGTAAGGAAACTATTGGAAATATGATCTTTATTGACACCTATATCCGCTTTTTCTTTAGAGAAAAAGTAGTCCAGACATTGGTAGATCAAGGCATTCAAGTACACTGCATTGGACACGGATGGGAAAAGCTACCCTGCGCCCGCCCCGAATTCCTCTCCTATGAAAAAAACACTGTATCCCTTGATTGCCTGAAACGCATGGCGGATGCCAGATTTTCCCTAAATGTTATGCCGTGGTTCAAAGACGGCGCGCATGACCGTGTTTTTAATGCGATGGCAAATGGCAGTATTTGTGTCACCGACCACAGCATCTATTTAGATGAAGTACTCACCGATACAGAAAATGCAATATTATATGATCTGAATCATCTTGAATTGCTGCCCGACAAAATAAAAGAACTCCTGGCAAACCCAGCCAAACAGGAAGAAATCGCACAAAAGGGCTTTGACCTTGCCATAAAAAACCATACATGGCATGCCCGCGCAAAGTCTCTTCATGAACAGCTTCTCAAATCATTATAAAACATTCCGAAACAAACTGACTGGGCATAACTTAGCTTTCCTTCCTTAAACCGAAGTGCAGATATGCTTCATCAGACGCCATCCTCCCCCGCGGGGTACGCACCAACAGCCCATTTTGCACCAAGTATGGTTCGTAGACATCTTCCAGCGTCCCAGCATCCTCGCCAATCGCAGCCGCCAATGTCTCCAATCCCACAGGTCCCCCGCCAAACTGGTTAATCATAGTAAGGATAATCGTGCGGTCTGTCCGGTCTAAACCAAGTTTATCAACTTCAAGCAGATCAAGCGCAAAATCTGCGACCTCTTTCGTGATTACACCGTCATATTTTATCTGGGCAAAGTCACGCACACGTTTTAAAAAACGGTTCGCAAGCCTTGGCGTCCCTCTGGAACGCCTGGCAAGTTCCATCGCGCCTTCCTTTTCAATACTAACCCCCAAAAGCTTTGCAGAATGAACTACTATTTCACAAAGCTCCTTTGACGTATAAAATTGCAGGCGATTGACCACACCAAACCTGTCGCGTAATGGTGCCGAGAGCATCCCTGCCCTTGTCGTCGCCCCAACCAGCGTAAATTTGGGCAAGTCAAAACGTATGGAACGTGCTGCCGTCCCTTTGCCGATCACCACATCAATTACATAATCCTCCATTGCCGGATAGAGCACTTCCTCTACCTGCCTTGGGAGACGGTGTATCTCATCCACAAACAAAATATCACCGTCTTTTAGATTATTTAAAATCGCAGCCATCTCCCCTGGTTTTTCAATTGCAGGTCCCGCAGTTACTTTTAGGTTGCTTCCCATTTCATTTGCAATGATTCCCGCAAGCGTAGTTTTTCCAAGCCCAGGAGGACCATATAAAAGAACATGATCCAAGGATTCTTCCCTCTGCTTTGCAGCCTCTATATAAACCTTCAGATTGCTTTTTACCTTCTCCTGCCCAATATATTCACTGAGCTTCTGAGGACGAAGACTAGTCTCAATCTTCTCATCCTCCGCTGTAAATTCTGTTGTAATCATTCTCTTTGCCATGATGCTCTCCATTATGAAGCATATTATTATTACATTTTTTTCAAGCTCTGCTTCAAAAGCTCTTCCACTGTCATATCTTCCGTAACTGCAACCGATCGGACAGCCTTGGCCGCCTCCATTTTCGGATACCCAAGCACCGTAAGCGCCTCAATTGCATCCTGTACGATTTCTGTCTGTACCGGGGCCACGC
Organism: uncultured Lachnospiraceae bacterium; assembly: GCA_910585905.1. Taxonomy (GTDB): domain Bacteria; phylum Bacillota; class Clostridia; order Lachnospirales; family Lachnospiraceae; genus Butyribacter. The sequence continues at coordinate 66,406 of CAJUID010000008.1, read as the reverse complement.
TTTTATCTGCAATAATGCTTCCTCCATCCTTTTCTGGCAGCAACTCTTCCCATTCCATCTTATCCTTTAATTCAAGAATCACTTTCCCCGCCGTTTTTGGCCCAATCCCCGGCGCCTTTGCAATTGCCTTAGCATCCCCCGCCATAATAGCATACCGAATATCCTGCGAACTCATAGCGCCCATAATTCCAAGCCCTGCTTTCGGCCCGATTCCATTTACCGTAACCAGAAGCCTGTACATCCTTAAATCCTCTTGGGAGAGAAAGCCAAAAAGCTGCATAGCATCTTCCCTAACATTTAAATATGTATAGAGCATCACTTCCCCGCCAATCCCCGGCAGCAGTTCAATAACGGACATCGGGACGCTAATCCCAATCCCAATGCCATTATTCTCAAGAACAACTTCACTTTCACCTACAAAAGCCAACGTCCCTTTTACAAAACGAATCATACCAATAACCAAACCTTTCCTAATCCGGCAGCCTGCTAAATTCTCCCCGGACTGTCCCCAGCCATCCTTCATCCATAAATTTAAGAATCTCATATGGATGGATGCCCAGTTCTTCCGAAATCTGCAGTGCATTGCTGTTAGGATATAGCTTTAAATACTGTACAATATCATCCAACTGGTCATTATCTATGCTCCTGCAATCCTTACAGCAAAGTGTCCTAATCTTAGATTTAAATACCTTGTGGCAATGTTTACATACATTTGTATAAATCATATTGATACCCCATCTTTCTGGATTTTGAATGCCTTCCAAAACCCAGAAAACATTCATCTTTAAAACAATGTCGAAAATAAATTTAATATAGGCTGAACCATCTTCCAGAGCCTCGGCCGGTTTAGCCACTCCTCATAGCTGATCTCTCTGCCTGTGTCAAAAAGAAACCGAAAATCATCCATAATTGCATTCTGGATGCTCCTGCCTGACATCCATACGCCATTTTCGTAATGCAGATAAAAACTGCGGTAATCCATGTTAATTGTACCGACAATCGCCGCATTTTCCGTTAAAATCTGCTTTGCATGGATAAATCCCGGCGTATATTCATAGATACGAATCCCTTCGCGCAATAACACGCCATAATTATAGTTAGTTAACAGCTTCGCATTCTTTTTATCTGGAATATTCGGCGTAACAATGCGGACATCCACCCCCCTGTGGGACGCTTCAATCAGACTCTGCTTCATATAGTCCTCGATCACCAGATAAGGAGTCGTAATATATAGGTACTCATCTGAAAATGTAATCATCTGGTTATAAATGCTCTCAATCGGATTATTGGGATTATTTGCCGGCCCGTCAGAAATCACCTGGCAATACGTATCCCCTGATACCTCCGGCATCCTTTTGTATTCTAAATAGTCTACATGCTCCTTGTCCACCGCGCTTGCTTCCCACATCTGCAGGAATACAACTGTCAGATCCCATACCGCTTCGCCAATCAAGCGCACACCAGTATCTTTCCATTTGCCAAACCGCTCAATCAAATTTGCATACTCATCTGCCAGATTAAAGCCCCCAGTAAAGCCTACTTCACCATCCACAACCACAATTTTCTGATGGGAACGGTAATTCATATATAATTCCCCCGTATATTTATGAACCGGGTTGAAAACCCGCACTTCAATCCCCTCATCTTCCAACATCCGCTGAAAAAATTTATTGGTACGGATTGCAGCACCAAAGTCATCATATAGAAATTTAACCTCGACTCCCTGGCCTATCTTTCGTTTCAAAATATCATGTATTTTATCCCAAAGTGCACCTTCCGCCACAATAAAAAAGTCAATAAATATAAATTCCTGCGCCCGTTCTAAAGCACGGAAAATATCCTCAAAGGCATCTTCCCCCATAGGATAATACTTTACCTTATTGCCCCCCGTCAACGGAAACCCTTCATTAACCATATATTTTACCATTCTGCCGGCAACCGGATGTTCTTCAACATATTCCTCATAAACTTCCTCATCTTGTATCAGAAATTTCTGCCCATAAGAAAGCTGCTTCATAATATATTCATCCAACTGCTTTTTCTTTCCGCCCTCACGCCCCCAGAAATAATATAACACAAACCCGGAAACCGGAAGCAGCAAGACAATTGAAATCCAGGCAATCCGGAACGACGGACTCTGGTTTTTATTAACCAATGTCACAATCGCAACAACAGAGCATATCTCAAATGTAAAATAGAAATAAACCGTTGAACTCTGAAGCAAAAATGGCAAAAAAAGCACAATGGCAAACTGAATCATCACGATACATGCGGTCAACATTAGACGCAGCAAACCGCTTAAATTATTCTGTATTCTCCCCTTTAGGTCTTTCAGATAACTTTCTTCCTTTTCCTCATCCTCAAAATCCATTCCCCTGTTTCTATTTTTACGGTTCCATTTCTCATATGCATGATCGGAACGAAATATTTTATCCATCACTAAACACCTCTCTGCTTTTATCCTATCAACAGTAATATTTGATTTCCCCAAAATGACTTTCCCATTTACATATAACCTCAGAACTTCTTGCTTCTATAATACGAACAATATTTTGCAATGTTCTCTCAGGAATATGGGAGTTATTATTGGCCAACAGACATTTCCCTGCCCTTGTTACCCATATCTTTGTAGCATTTTTTACTGGTTTTCCCTCTGCCACATGAACATGCACCGGTTCAGCTGGGTCATTTTCATTTGACCAAAAATATACCCAATACCCACCTATCTTAAAGACCTGCGGCATGGTCAAATCCTCCCTCTTTTGAAAACTCAATAATAAGATGTGCTGTAGATTCTACAACCTCTTTTAACCTGTCCATCTCTTCTTGCGAAAAACCAAAAACATCTTGCCAGTGATAATCTGGCAAATAACAGATGGCATGGTGAAAACAATCTTTTTCATCTGGTTTCTCCATATACACCTTTACCGTACCATCCTTTAACATTTCTGAATGAGTAATCTCGGTTCCATCATCTAAAGTTATAAAAGGATACATCATCCATATCCCCTCCAATCCAACGTTTCTAAACACCTCTCTGCTTTTATCCTATCACTTCCTTGTATTAAATGTAGTATAACACATTCCCTAAAAAACTGTTAGGAAAATCTTTATAAACACATGCTAATCCCTTTCACCCCATTTTATTCCTTATTTTGCGGAACTTGCAGAAAGAGTTTTACTTTCCCAGTGCATTAAAAACTACTATTTTCTCAATATAGATAAGCGCCCCGAAGCATGTCTGAGCGTCATGCAGCAGTGAGTTTGCGACAGGGGCGCATAAATCATACATCGAAGTTTGCAAAGCATTAGACCTTCCTCAAAGCGTAGCGTTGCCAGATGAGGCTGCATTCCTGATTGTTCCATTTGATTCTGAATGAAAATTATGTACACAGAGCAAAATTAGTGAATGATATGTGTATGGATAACTGCAGATTATCTCTTCATAAAAAATGGGGAAAGTCAAACGAATACTTCCTTGCTGATATTACCAGGCAAGAGTATAATATCTTTGAATATCTATGAAAATTACCGAGCAGGAGGATACCTATGAAAGAGATACAAAGTTACATTGGCCAGCCACATTTCCCTTACTGTTTCCCCCATCCACAGGAGCAGACGGCTTTTTTTGACATTGAGACAACAGGCTTATCCCCAAATGCTTCCTCCCTCTACTTGATTGGCCTAATGCATTATGACAGTGAGAAAAAAACATGGCTGTTACGGCAGTGGTTTGCCAACAATTACCAGAGTGAAAAACAGATTCTCGAAACTTTTTTAAAAAATTTATCTGGCATTAAATATCTCTATCATTTTAATGGAAAAACATTTGATATACCGTATGTATTAAAAAAATGCAAAAGACATGCAATCCGCCTTACAAACCACTGCGAAGAGTTATTAAATGATACAACAGGCACTCACTGCATGGATATCCTAGGAAAAGTACGCCCCCTGCGCCATGCCCTAATGTTTGAAAAATGCAGCCAGACCGCTTTGGAACGCTGGCTTGGCATAAAGCGCCAAGATACTTTTTCCGGTGGGGAGTTAATTAGCGTCTACTCAGAATACATGCAGCAAAAGATTCTTAACCCAGATAATGCTGCTAAATTAGAAAAAGTGCTATTACTCCACAACCATGATGACATTGAGATGATGTTAAATTTGTGCAGCATCCTGACCTACGACGAATATCTATCCGATGCCTGCACAGCACGGCTCCTTACAGAAGAAAATCTATCCTCAATGGATATTCAGATAACCCAAGGCCAATCTGTTTCTATTACATTATGCCTTCCGGTTTCCGTACCAAAAACAGTACATTTGGTGACGCCATATCCTGAGACTGCATTAGAAAATATAGAAGAAAATGCCCCACTTTGCTCCATGTTCCGCTCAGCGCAGCTCTCTCTTGAAAATGACAGGGCCCATTTTTCCTTTTCACTCTACAAAGGCACATTAAAACTATTCCTGCCAAATTATAAAGATTACTACTACCTTCCAAAAGAAGACATGGCAGTACATAAAAGTGTTGCAGAATTTGTTGACAGCGCATTCCGAAAAAAAGCAACCGCCTCCACCTGCTTTGTCAAAAAAGAGGGCTACTTCCTCCCAAACCTCACAGCATCCTCTAGAAAAAAATCAACCTCTCTTGATAATGCGGCGAAAGAATCCACTCTCTTTCATTTGGAATATAAGGATAAACTAAATTTCTGCGAACTACCTGAAAATTATGACAATAACACTCGGTTTTGGAGACAATACCTATCCAGACAAATGCCATATTTCCGCAGCTAATACTACTACTCCGACTGCGAAACATCAAAAAGATTTTCACTTGTTTCATTTGTAACTGTACTCTAACTGTTCAATCATACATGAAAGGTATCAGCTGTTCCGTGTTCACAGCGCATATATTTAGTCGGAACTGGACACGAACAACACCCAGGCAGCACCCGGATGCTCCTGCAAAGAACTGATACCTTGGACTTTATTATAGCACTTATGTTGCTCTTTGGCTATCTATGCTCAATTACTCTTGCCTCATAGCCTTTGTCAAAAAGCTTCTGTCTGGCTTGTTTTGCCTCCTCTAAACTTGCAAAATTCCCATGCCTTACCCTGTAAATATTATTGACTGGTTCAATATAGCAGCTAAAACCGTCATCCTGCATATTTTGGGCAAGAGCCTTTGCATTGCTATGGTGCATAAAATTGCCAACCTCTACACTATAACTGTCCGCCTCATTTGTCTCAAGATTTGCCCCACGTATCGTGTCTAAAATACCATTTGCAATTGCCTGCGCAATTTCCGGAAATTTAAGGTCAAAAAGGCGATTATCCTGCGCTGTATTGATAAATCCAACCTCCAACAGCGCTGCAGGCATATCCGTTCCCCGCAGAACAGCAAGATTTGGCCGCACAGAGGTCCCAAGATTTTCAAACCCTACTTTTTCCAGCTCTCTGTTAATATTCTGGGCAAAAAGTGCCGGTATTCCTGCATCCGCATATACTAATGTCTGAGCACCAGAGTAGGTATTCGGAGTTTCACTGGAATTTCGGTGAATCGACACAAAATAAGAAGCATCACTCCGATTTGCAATATTTGCTTTCTCATTCGGACTTTGGTAGACATCTGTAGTTCTAGTATACAGCACATCTACCCCATTATTCTCAAGAATATTTCCCACTGCCAGAGCAAGATTCAGCGTATCGTTCTTTTCTGATCTTCCGTCATAGGAGGCACCACTGTCGAAACCGCCATGCCCCGCATCAATCATTACTGTCGCCATGAAACTCTCCTTTTACGCAAAAGTTCCCGGTATATCGTTCTAAAAGCCACAAGAATACATTTGGCATGCTTGTGAATGAACGCCGCGCTGTGACAAGATTTTCTAGGATATAAAATAACTGCTGCCGCCCGCCCAAATAAGAACGCTTTACCAGATTAATTCACAATATTATATGCAGAAATGCTGGCAATTGTTCATAGTTTCTATCGCTATTAAATATAAAAAAGAGACAGACTTTGCTTGTGCTCTGACCAAGATTCTTTCAAAATTTTTGTCAATATTCCACCACACAATAACTTTCCGATTACATAAAAGAACCCCGTCAAAATAACGGGGTTCTCTCTGACAAACATAAATCAAAACTATTTAACAAGCTCTTTTACCTTGGCAGCCTTACCAACTCTGCCGCGGAGATAGAATAATTTAGCACGTCTCACTTTACCTCTGCGCACTACCTCAATTCTGTCAATAATCGGCGAATGCAGCGGCCATGTCTTTTCCACACCAACACCGTTAGAAAGCTTTCTAACAGTAAATGTCTCCCGAACACCACCATTCTGCCTCTTAAGTACGGTTCCCTCGTATACCTGGATACGCTCTCTTGTACCCTCGATAACCTTTGCATATACTTTTACCGTATCGCCCACACGGAAATCTGTAATGTCAGACTTTAACTGCTCTTCTTCAATTGCTTTAATAATATCGTTCACGACTGTGACCTCCTTTACAATGTTGACATTCTTAATACTTATGTGCTTTCGCAGCCGTAACAGAGGAACATCTCAACTCACAACTGTAACAGAATATCATACTTGTCCCTAAAATGCAAGAACTTTTTCCCAATATCCATGACATAATTTTCAGTTATCCATCGTAAAATTTATCCTGCCTGCATTTTTATCTTTTTCATGTTTCCCTCTAAGGCACGCTTGTGCTACCTCTTATACGCATAATAGAACAAGGGCGGATCACTCAAATCATCAACTTCTCAAACGCTTATCCAAGGTTAATCCACTACGTTTTAGCATCCACAATGGCAAACAAATACATCCTATATAGATTAAAACTAACAATGCTACCAATCCGGCAACTGGATAATAAAACTGCATATAGGAAATCCTCGCTTTGCCTATACGGTAAACCAGCCACATAATCCCACTCCCAGCTGTCAGCAAAAATACAGCGATCAGACTGCTATAATACACCCCCTCCAGTACCAACATGCGCCGAAGCTCTTTTCCAGTCATGCCAAGACTTTCCATAACAATGAACTCCGTTTTCCTTGCTTCCAGCGAAGAGACCGTTACATTAAAATAATTAAACAATCCCATACAAGCAAGCAGTGCGCCAACCGTATACATTAAAATCCGAATAGGAAGAAGCTCCGATTCCACCTGAGCAATAGCCTCTGATTTGGAATACATAAAATATCCTTCTCCAAATACATTCTCCTGCTCGTTTTTTGCTTTTTCCAGCTCTTGTATCATCTGTTGTAACTGATATCTAACCTGAGATTCCATTTTTTCCTGCACATCAATATTTAGCGCAAAAATTTTTTCTTCTATCCCTAGCCGTTCAAAACATTCCTGGCTAATCAGTAATGTAGGATATCCTGAAGTTGATGTCTCTGTCTCACATGGTGGAAGTCCCTTCTGGCTGCGCTTTAGGTATCCGCCAAATTTAATCTCGCCCAAGCCATCTCCCCCAAAAGTTTTCAACGAAAACAAATTGCCAATATGCGAAACAGACTCATCCTCTAGTTGCCTGGATAGCTCATTAAAATGGAAAGCAACCGCACTGGTACCTGCCCGCAGACCTTCTATATCCAGGGTAATATGATACAATTTGCTACACTGTTCTAATGCATCTATAAATTCCCCATCTACAACTGTAAATCCTGCCATATAATATCTTCGAACTTGCTCCGCATGGCGTTTATTTTCCTCATTATTTTGCATTCCTTCCGCCATGCGGCTTCCAATCAGCAAAGGTTGCCATACATCATCTGCGCTGTCTAACCTTAAATACCCTCCCACACTGCATTTTATATCTTCGATACCTTCCAGGCTTCTAATCTTTTCTACAAAAGCAACATCAAAAGAAACATCTGCGTCCTGATATCCCTCAGATAAAAAGGGAGCACTCACCGCACTAAGCTTAAAATCATTATCCTTTTCAAGCCTATTTTTATAGTCTATTCCGCGTACAAGAACCATCGAACCAAGTGCTACTGTAAATCCAAGCAATAGAGATCCGAGTGTAACAAATGCACTCTTCCTATTTCTGAAAATATTTCTCCACGCCATCACAGCAATCTGGTTTCCTTTACTGGACTTCCTTATCTTTCTTCCTGTCTGGGCCATACCGCCAAGATAATGTAATGCCTTGACTGGAGCCAGCCTTCCTACTTTCCATACCGGCACAAAGCTACTAAACACAGTGCATCCTATCGTTAAAATAATTGCTCCAGCCAAAAGAACCGGATGAAAACTAATCATAGCAGAGGCTTCGCCAAACCCATCCAGATACCTTCCTTCCAATACCTTTGGCAAAATGCCAAACACAAACACGCCGCCTGCTGCCATCCCCGCTACTATGCCAATAAACAGTATCTTCACAATTTGTTTCCATGCAATTCGATAGATTTGCCATGAGGTTGTTCCCAAAGTTTTCAGCAGCCCATACTGGCGGACTTCCCTGTGCAAAGAAAGAGACATCACATTATAGATTAGCATACTACAACAAAGGATAATAAGCACGGCACCGCATAACCCAATATCAAATCCCCCAACCAGCTCTAAAACCGCAGTATAACTTACGCTATTCCCGCCAATAAACTGCTGTGCAAGGTCAATCGTTGGGACATCTTTATAGAGCAAATTTTCTATCTTTTCGCCGCTATACCAGTCCTTTTGTCGGATTGCAAGAACTGTTTCTCCCCTTTCTGACTTCGCCAGTCTTTCATAATATCTCTTAGAAAAAAATCCATAAGAATACGTTTTTTCCCCCATAAACTCCGTATAAAAACCACTTAATATAAATTTTCCCTCTTTCCCCTCTCCATCATCAATCTTAACTTCCATCCCTATTTTCGGCGTATGGATATCCATGCTCTCGAGAATCCGTCTCGAAAGCATTACTTCATTCTCATTTTTCGGATATTTCCCATTCATCTGCGTATATGCCGGCTTTAGCATAGAATCAAACGTCGCCTGGTTCACATAAACTTGGATGCCAATATTGTACTTCTCTTTGCATATCACCCCTAAAATATACTCCATTCCAACATCTTGGATATAATCCAGCTTTGCTACCTGTTCTGCCTGTTCCAGTGTAGCATCCTCCAAAAAAGTTGTAGCAGCTGTTCCTGACATACGCATAAACATTAATTTTTCTGCGTTTATCCTCCCCACCACAATAGAAAAAATAGAAAAAAGCAGAAAAAATGAAATAGCAACTGCAGCTTTTAAAATATTGTTTCGCCTTAGGTTTAATGCATAGATTTTTCCTGCCAACAGCCCAATTATTTCGTTATTATTATTTTTCATGAAAACTCCCCTCCTGCACCTCACCATCCTCAATCCGAATAATCCGCTCCGCCATCTGTGCAATCTCCTCATTATGTGTGACGATTAGAATCGTCTGATGAAATCTTTTTGCACTGGTCTTTAATAACCCAATTACTTCCATGCCATTTCTGGAATCTAAGTTGCCCGTCGGCTCATCTGCCAAGATAATTGCTGGTTTAGCAACCAACGCCCTAGCTATCGCAACGCGCTGCTGCTGTCCCCCAGACAGCGTTTCCGGCATCCTATCCAACTTGTCCTCCAGCTTTAATACCTGTATAATTTCTTTTAAAAACACCGAATCCTCTTGGAAGCCATCTAACTTTAATGGTAGGACAATGTTTTCATACACATTTAATATTGGCATCAAATTATAATTCTGAAAAACAAACCCAATATTTCTTCTCCGGAAAATCGTCCTCTCATCCGGTTTTAACGCATTTATCACCTGTTTTCGAATTGTAATGCTGCCCTCCGTCGGATAGTCCAACCCGCCTAGCATATTAAGAAGCGTCGTTTTGCCGCTCCCTGAAGAACCAACAATCGCTATCAATTCCCCATCCTGAATACAAATATTTACATGATTCAACGCCCATATCTGCGCTTCATTTTTTCCATAGACCTTTGAAAGGTTCTCCGTCTTAACTATTTCCATAAACTGCCTCCTAATTTTGTTACTCCAAACAATTTATTATCCTAAAGATATCACACTACAATGTAAACTTACATATAAAAACTACCGAATTAGTTACTATTCACAGCTAACTTCAAAAAATAGCCAGACTTGTGGTTCCTACATGTAAAAGGATGACTAGTTTCTGGAATTTGCATGCAGGCTATTCCAAACAACATATGTAAAACAAAAACTGCTGATTTTGCAGCGGCGGACGGCATAGCCGGCTGATGTTACACATGATATTTAGAATGGCCATGAATAGTAACTGTATAATCTGTATGCCATACAACAAAAAGTATAGGCAAAACTTCTGACAAACCTCTGACAGAATGAAATAGAACCACCCGATTATATCTTTTCCAAAACACAAAAATAAGAGACCAGTTCCTAAAACCGCCTCTTATTTTATATAACCCAACTCATTCACTTTTTTAAATCCTTCTATCTTGGCAGATAAATCTCTACCAGCAGCCCCTGTTCTTTTCTAGCCACTTTCATAAAACCATCATGGCGCAGCACGATTTCCCTCGCCAAATATAGCCCAATCCCAAAACCGTCCTGCGTTGTTACCCGCTTTCCACGGTAAAAACGGTTAAAAATACTTGTCTCCTCCTCTTCCTCAATCCCGATTCCATAATCTCTTACTTGTATCCGCGTAAACATTTCATTATTTTGAACACCGATTTCAACAATACTCCCTGCCGGCGAATATTTAATACTGTTATCCAAAAGATTCCTGATTGCCTCACATAGCCAGTTTTTATCATGCAGAACGTCACAAGGCTCTACAGTCAAAAGCTTTAATTCAACCTGTTGCGCATCGGCCTTTTTTCCCATCATGGCCATTGCCTGCAATATAGTTTCCCTGATATCCTGTTTTTCTTTTTTAATCTGAATGCAATAATGCTCCAACCTGGAAATTTTGATAAAGCTTTCAATCAAAAACGCAAGCTTCCCTTCAGAAATTTGAATTGCCTCCAAATAGGATAAAACTTCCTCCACGGTTTCACCCTGCCTACATAAATTCAAATAACTCTCGATATTGGCAAGAGGAGTACGGAGCTGATGAGCAATATCTGTAATTAGCTTTTTAATACTCTCCTGCTCTTCCCACAACATCTGATCATAGTGCTGCAGCAATTCCTGCAGCTTATCCATCTGGCTGACAAGCTTGTCATCCAGAGTATCTTCCAGGATTCCAGAAATATCTAAGGGCTTTCGTTCCAATATATCATTTAACTGGCAAGAAATTTCCTCCAACTGCCTTTTCCTAATATTGTGTTCCCGCTTTAGCAAATAAACTGTAATTCCCAGCCATATTACTCCTAAAATCAACACGGTACTCTTTGGAATCAGCACCGTTACTAACAGCCCCAAAGCAATCCCGGAAGTCAATCCACCAATTATCCAGCCTTTTTCCATTAGACATCTCCAAAAATATATCCTATTCCATAAACAGTCTTGATATAGATAGGATCAGAAGGATTCTCCTCCACTTTTTTCCGCAGCCTGCCAATTGTCACAAACAATGTATTTTCTTCCACAAAGATTCCATTCATATCCCAAAGCTTTTGCAACAGGACTTCTTTCGTCAGCACCTGTCCTCTATTTTGCATAAAACACTCCAAAAGCTGATACTCCTTTGCCGTAACCTTTACCTGCCTGCCCCTGACAAAAAGCTGTTTTTTATCAATATCCACCTGCAGATCGCCAATCTGAAACAAGTTTGTTCCCCGTTTTCTCCGCAGCGCAACATCAATCCGGCGCTTTAAGATATCCGCTGAGAAAGGTTTTACAATGTAATCCTCACAACCGGCGTCAAAACCACGGATGATATCAATTTCTTCATCCTTTGCAGTAAGGAACAAAACCGGAATCCCCATTCTTTTGACAGCATAATGACAAAACTCCATGCCATTTCCGTCCGGCAGGCCAATATCAAGCAGTAACAGGCTTGGATGCTCCTCCAGTATCTTTTCACCCTCCCTGCAGTTAAACGCTGAAAGCACTGTATATCCTTCCTTCTGTAACATAATAGTAAGTGCCCTATTTAATAACACATCATCCTCAATAACTGCAATTTTCTCCACCCCATAGCCCCCTTATCACCAAGACTAGATTTCGGCACGACATTTTTTACTACTGCTGCCAAAAATCACTACATCTTGTCACTATCTATCATCCGAGCGACGGCCAAAAAGCAGAACCAGGCGGAGCAGCTGTAATATCGTTGAGACAACCGACACTACATAAGTCATAGCCGCGGCTGCCAATACCTTTCTTGCCGCACCCACTTCATTATCATACAATATACTCCGTTCCTTTAAAATACGCAGTGCCCTGCCAGAAGCATTAAATTCCACCGGTAGTGTTACCACTTGAAAAATAAGCGTCAAACCGAAAAGCAGAATGCCTACCTGAAGCAATCTTGTTGAACTCATAATCAAACCGAGCACGATCACAGGCCATGACAGCTTAGAGCCCAAATTTACTACTGGTACAATGGTATTCCTTATTTTAATCGGCATGTAACCAGCATGATGCTGCACAGCATGACCACACTCATGTGCTGCAACGCCCACCGCTGCAACTGATGCGGAACCATAGACACTATCAGATAAACGCAAAACCTTATTTCTTGGGTCATAATGGTCTGTCAGATTTCCACTGATCCGCTCAATACGCACATCATGAATCCCTGCCCCTTGTAAAATCTGTGCTGCCGCCTGCTCCGCGGTCACCCCGCGCATTGTTCCTACCCTGCTGTATTTGTTAAATGTGCGGCTCACATTGGCAGAAGCAATCATGCAAAGCACTGCCCCTACAATAACAAGCAAGTAAGTTGGGTCAAAATAGTAACCGTAATATCCTGGCATATAAATCCTCCCTCTCTGTCTTATTTCATATATTTATAAAAAAATGAAACTATTTAATTTGGCATTTTATCTTATCTTTTGTTTCTTAAATTGAAGTCCCATTCGAGATGTTTTGCTGCTTCCTTACATCTCCATAAAATCTAACAATGATATCTGGTTCGTATGCGGTAAATCCCCCATCAACCCAAGCCTTGCCATAGTGTCCACCGTGTTTGCACTAACCTTGCAGCGGTTCTTAAAATCCTCCCTAGACAAAAATGCACCTTTTCCCGCCTCGTCCTCAATCATTTCTGCTGCCTTATCACCAAGCCCATCAATCGTCGCAAAGGATGGCATCAGCTTCCCATCCACAATCTGGAAACGGTTTGCCTTAGAGCGGTAAATATCAATCTTAACGAATCCAAACCCTCTGGCATACATTTCCTGCACAATCTTCATATCTTCCAAAGTGCTTTTCTCCTTGTCAGATAATTCATTTTTGCGGCTCTGGTAATCATTCATATAGTATTCCAAACGTTCCCTTCCCATACACATCAGTTCATAATCAAAAGAGGTTGCACGGATGCTAAAATACGCTGCATAATATGCCAACGGATAATACACCTTAAAATATGCCACACGAAGAGCCATCATAACATATGCCGCTGCATGGGCTTTTGGGAACATATATTTTATCTTATTGCAGGACTCCAAATACCACTCTGGCACATTGCACGCCTTCATATCATCTTCCATATCTGGTGACAGCCCTTTTCCCTTACGGACACTTTCCATAATTTTAAAAGCCCGCTCATTTTCCACCCCCATATGAATCAGGTAAGTCATAATGTCATCACGGGTACAGATTGCAGAGGACAGCGTACAGTATCCCTCCGTAATATAATACTGTGCATTATTTAACCAGACATCCGTCCCATGAGACAAACCGGAAATGCGCACCAGATCCGAAAAGTTCTTTGGCTTGGCATCCAGAAGCATCCCAATTACGAACGGTGTTCCAAACTCTGGAAGCCCCAGGCATCCAAGCGTGCATCCGTTAATATCATCCGATGTAATACCTAGCGCTTCTGTCCCTGCAAAAAGTGACAGAACCTTGCTGTCATCCATCCTAATCTTTCCGGCATCAATATCAGTAAGATCCTCTAACATACGGATCATAGTTGGGTCCTGATGGCCTAAAATATCAAGCTTTAAAAGATTGGCATCTATCTTATGATAATCAAAATGTGTAGTTACAATTTTTGTCGTCATATCATTTGCCGGATGCTGCACTGGGGTAAAGGTATAGATTTCCTCCCCAACCGGCAAAACAACAATCCCGCCGGGATGCTGTCCTGTTGAGCGCCTAACTCCCTCACAGCCGCCAGCAATCCGCTCAATCTCCGCGCTGCGTTTTGTCAGGTTTCGCTCTTCACAATACTTTTTGACATAGCCATATGCTGTCTTCTCAGCCAGCGTTCCGACCGTTCCCGCACGGAATGTCTGCCCAGCGCCAAAAATTACTTCTGTATAATCATGTGCATTACTTTGGTATTCGCTGGAAAAATTCAAGTCAATATCCGGCTCCTTATTTCCCTTAAAGCCAAGGAATGTCTCAAAAGGAATATCATGCCCCTCCTTTTCCAGCATCGCTCCGCACTCTGGACATATTTTATCTGGCAGGTCACATGCCGAATTGCCAGAATGCGCCTTCAATTCTTCAGAATCAAAATCACAATAATGGCACTTTTTACAATAATAGTGTGCAGGAAGTGGATTAATTTCTGTAATACCCGACATCGTTGCCGCAAACGAGGAGCCAACCGAACCTCTCGAACCCACCAAATACCCGTCTTCATTGGATTTCCATACTAATTTCTGGGCAATAATATACATCACGGCATATCCATTGCTAATAATAGAATTAAGCTCACGTTCCAGCCGCTCCGTAACAACAGACGGAAGATCTGGACCATATATCTCATGCGCCCTATTATAACAAATATCGCGCAGATCCTGGTCAGAATTTTCAATTTCCGGTGGGCATTTTCTAGGGCTGCACGGCTGTATTTTATCTACCATATCAGCGATTAGATTTGTATTAGTAATAACAATCTCCTCCGCCTTCTTTGCACCAAGATACTGAAACTCTGCCAGCATTTCATCGGTTGTCCTAAAGTAAAGAGGCGCCTGCTCATCCGCATCAGAAAATCCTTTCCCTGCCATAATAATCCGGCGGTACACCTCATCCTCCGCTTCCAGGAAATGTACATCACAGGTAGCCACAACCAGCTTCCCATAAGTCTCCCCAAGCTCCACGATTCTGCGGTTAATTTCCATCAGGTCATTTTCATCCTGAATCTGAGGATACCTATCCGCATCCCGTATCATAAACGCATTGTTTCCAAGCGGCTGTATTTCCAGATAATCATAGAAATTTACCAGCCGGTCAATCTCCTCCTCCGGTTTTTCTTCCACAAGGGCGCGGTAAAGCTCCCCGGCCTCGCACGCCGAACCAATCATCAACCCCTCTTTCCATTTCAGGTACAGGCTCTTTGGAAGTTTTGGACGGCGATTAAAATATTTTAAATGTGACTCGGAGACAAGACGGTAAAGATTTACCCGTCCGGTCTCATTCTTTGCCAGGATTACAGCATGGTACGCCGGCATTTTCTGAATAGTAGCAGCATCTGGAACGCTAAATTCATTTAATTTTTCTAATGTATCAATTCCTTTTTCTAACAACCTATCCGCCATGCGTACAAAAATCTCTGCCGTTGCCCCTGCATCATCTACTGCACGATGATGGTTTTCTAGCGAGACACCAAGCCGCTTCGCCACCGTATCCAGCTTATACCGTTTTAAATCTGGCAAGAGCGCTCTTGCTACTGCAACCGTATCAATTACTGTATAATCTATGGCAATCCCCTGCTCTTTTGCTTTCTGCTCAATAAAGCCCATATCAAATCCCGCATTATGCGCCACCATAACATGACCTTCACAAAATGCAATAAATTCTGGCAGGACAACTTCTATTGTGCGTGCGCCCGCTACCATAGAGTCATCAATGCCCGTTAATTTCTGTACCGGGTATGGAATTGGCCGCCCCGGATTGACAAATGTGCTGAAGCGATCCCTCAATTTCCCGTTTTCTACCTTAACTGCACCAATCTCTATTATTTGGTTGCTCTTTGGCCCTATTCCAGTTGTCTCCAGGTCAAATACAACAAAATTCCCTTGAAGGTCTTGGCCTTTTCCATTCTTTACAGCCTCAATCAGGTCATCAACAAGATACGCTTCCACTCCATAAAGCATTTTAAATTCTTCATCTGCAGAAACCTCATGATCGGCATCCGGAAATGCCTGCACGACACCGTGGTCAGTAATCGCAAGCGCCTTATGCCCCCAGCCCTTTGCCAATTTTACAAAATCCCTGACCGGAACAACAGAATCCATTTCACTCATCTGGGTATGTGCATGCAGTTCCACTCGCTTTGGCCCATCATGCAGGTCCATGCGTTTCTCACGAGTGTCCACACCATGTTTAATTCCCCGAACTGATGCAATCGTAATCTCCCGGCTATAGGTATCATACATCGGGTTCCCCTTAAGCTTTAAAAACTGCCCTTTCTTGATATTTTCATGCATCAGCTCCAGCTCATCCTTCTCCAGAAAGATTTTTGCCATAATGGAATCTGTAAAATCCGAAATGCTAAACATATAGATTACCTTTTCATTGCGGATTTCCCGTTCCTCCACACTAGTAACCATCCCCTCAATAACTACCTCTTTTATCTCACCTTGTATATCTGCAATCTTAACTAGCTCGCCATCGCAGTTTCTGCCATAAAAACACTCCTCATCAATTGCACCGCTTCCCCATTTCGACTTACTCCTGCTGTACGAATTCCGCTTCTCATATCCCCCCTGTGTCCGGCTGCCAGAGCTACTTGCTTTCGCCTTTTTCTGAGATGTTTCTTTTTTCGGCTTTCTTTCAGACTCCTTACTTGAAGCAGGCGTTTTTTCCCCACCGGAAGCTAGATCAAATCCCATCATCGCACCATTCTCACCAGAAGGCACATCAAACCCCATCATTGCACCATTCTCACCAGAAGGCACTTCAAATCCCATCATTGCACCATTCCCACCGGAAGGTACATCAAACCCCATCATTGCACCATTCCCACCAGAAGGTACTTCAAATCCCATCATTGCACCATTCCCACCGGAAGGCATATCAACCCCCATTACTGCTCCAGTTTCTACTGGTATACCATTTGAACCTGCTGCCTCATATTCTCTTACAGAAGCTAAATAGTCTCCCTCCTCCGCAACATAAGAGGGCATCTCCTCTTCTTCACCGTAAAGTGATACGTTCCCGCCCACTGCTGAAGCCACGTGGCGGCTTTCTGCCTGGCCTGACGAATCTGCCGCTTCACTATAATAATTTTTAATATGAGTGCTAGAAAAATATCCCTGTGCATTTCTTCGAAAAACTTCGTATCCTTCTGGCGGCCTATCTTGAACCGGGAGAGAATAATCTACTGACACTTCAATCAAAAAATCTGCTTTGCTCCGAAAAATATCTTTGACAAGCTCCACAAACTCCTCATGCCGTGTTCGAAACAGTATATCATTCTCACATACAACCTGAAAAAAATGATCCTCTACTGTAACTTCACCGTGATAGATCATATTAAAAAGAAGAACATTTTTTTCTTTTAAAATCATCAAAATGCTCTCCTTATATTCTGACCAAAAATCCTCTGGAGTGTATTGTCCAGACAGCCTAAAATGCTCCCTGACCGATGCCCGGAAACCCGTTTTCTCCATCTCATGGTTTAAGGCATATTCCAAAAGAGCAATCTCACGAAACGCAATAATATGGTCACTTTCAATATACACCATCACCATTTTTAACTCTTTTGTAAGGATTACTCTTTTTACCGAGACATCGGAAAATATTTTTTTCTGCCGGTCTGTCAGTGACAGTCCCTCAAAAGTATCTAATAATGATTGCTCCATCCCAATGCTATCCCTCCGCCAACCTCCTGGGTAATGTCATACTATGATGGCTATAAGCTTTACACCAGCTTGTCTATTTCTTCTTTCAAAGCGTCCAGAAGATTTTCCTCTGGAACCTTTCGGATAACTTCACCCTTCCGTATTAATAAGCCCTCTCCATTGCCTCCAGCAATGCCAAGATCCGCTTCCCTTGCCTCCCCAGGCCCATTTACCACGCATCCCATAACAGCCACTTTTATATCAAGTTCGATATTTTCCACTAATTTTTCTACCTGACTGGCAAGGCTTATGAGATCAATCTGCGTCCGCCCACAAGTTGGGCAGGAAACCACAGTTACTCCGCCCTTCCGAAGTCCCAACGTTTTTAAGATTAATTTAGCAGAACGAACCTCTTCTACCGGGGAGCCTGTCAGAGAAACGCGGATTGTATCACCGATTCCCTGGTACAAAATGTTGCCAATGCCAACCGCAGACTTAATATTCCCAGCAACCAGAGAACCAGACTCTGTCACGCCAACATGCAAAGGATAGTTTGTTTGCTTGGCAATTAGCTCATGCGCTTTGATACACATCATAACATCAGAAGATTTTATACTGATTACCAGATTATCATACCCCATTTCCTCGATTAGGCGCACCTGGGCAAGTGCACTCTCCACTAGGCCATCTGCAGTTACTTTTCCATACTTTTCAATGATTTCTTTTTCCAAGGAACCGCTATTTACACCAACCCGGATTGGAATATTCCGCTCCTTCGCTACATCCACCACTGCCTGAACCCGATCTGCAGAACCGATATTTCCAGGATTAATGCGGATTTTGTCTGCCCCATTCTCCATAGCAGCGATAGCCAAACGGTAATCAAAATGAATGTCCGCCACCAGGGGAATATGAATCTGCTTTTTAATATCCGCAATCGCCGTAGCAGCATTCATAGCTGGAACCGCACATCGGACAATATCACACCCTGCCTCTTCTAATTCCAAAATCTGTGCGACTGTCGCATCCACATCCTCCGTCTTAGTATTTGTCATAGACTGGATAGCAATCCGGCTGCCGCCACCAATCTGGCAGTTTCCAATCCGAACTACTTTTGTCTGCTCTCTCATATTCTCCCCCTCATTCTCACATATGCAACGGCCAAAAGGAAACATACAGACCAAATATACGATTACTTTGATACAAGACATTTTGTATAATATGCCAAAAACACATTTTCTAATGTATTATCTTAATAATGTCATTATACATCACAAAAATCATAAACAGCATTAGCACAACAAACCCTGCAAAATGCACATAACCTTCTTTGTCCCTGTCAACTGGTTTTCCTCTGACGGCTTCAATAATAATAAATACCAGACGCCCTCCGTCCAGTGCCGGAAGAGGCAGAAGGTTCATCACACCAAGATTTGCACTTAATAATACAGACATATACAACATATTTAAAATCACAGCCCGCATACCATAATCTGTACTCTGCTCCAGAACATTCCCAACCGTATCCACTATACCAACTGGACCAGAAAGTTCTTTTGTGCTGATCTTTCCAGTAATCAACTGTCCAAGGCTTGCAATTGTTGTTTCAACCCAATACTTTACTTCTACTAGGCTATATTTAAGTACATCAATCGCATTTCCGCCTTTCACATCGCCTGCTGCATAAAAACCAAGCGTCTTTGTCTCATACGGTTCTGGCGTCACTTTATAAGATAAAACTTCCCCATCCTGCTCAATTTCAAATTCCACTTCCCCGCCATCATTATAATTCTCCATTACATTTTTCAGCTCTTCACCATTGGAGATTTTTGTCCCATTTATACTAACAATCTTATCACCAGCCCGAATTCCTGCCTTGTCAAAAGGTTTCCCCTTACTGACCACCGAAATCTTTGGACTCTCCGTCTTTTGTGGGGAATACGAAAAGCCAAAAAGATGTGTTTTATAATTCGGATCTAATGTAATTGTCTTTTTCTCCCCATCACGCATCAAAACAATTGAGACATCCTCCCCAGTCAGCGGATGAAGCTGTATATATGTGTCAATCTCACGACCAATAGAAATTTTATGTCCATTGATGCTTTTAATCTCATCTCCCAACTGGATTCCTGCGGCCTTGGCAGGCTGGTTGTCATAGACTGCCTCTACCCTTGGGTAATCAATCCCAGAATTCGCTATAATGATAATGGAAAACAGAAATGCTAAAATAAAATTGAAAAATGGCCCGGCGAAAACTATCGAAAAACGTGCCCATTTTCCTTTGCTGTTAAAAGAATTCTCCGCATCATTATCTTCATCCTCACCAATCATGGCACAAGAACCGCCAAGAGGCAAGAGTTTCCAGGAATACTTTGTAACATCCTGCCAGTCTTCCCTTTCCTCCATTATCTTTTGAGAACAGAAAAATTTGACCACACAGCCATTTGCTGTTTTCGCAAAAGTAACTATCCTTGGCCCCATTCCCACAGAAAATTCTGGCACTCCTACTCCATTTTTCTTAGCCAGAAAAAAGTGCCCCAACTCATGGGCAACTACAATCACTGAAAAAATAAGCAACGCTACTATAATATTCATATCTAATCTCCATTCCCTCAAGTTTAAAGCCCCAAGATAATCTTTTCACTAACCTTCCATTGAAAATCTTTGCTTCACAAATATAACCAAACATAGCGCCTAAAACCATATGTCCATTCTCTTAATTGCCAGCGCAATATTTTTGATCCAGATAACAGCAAACCTCCTGCTCTGTTTGCAAAATTTCATCAAAATCAGGATCTGTAATTAATTTATGTGCTTCCATCGCATCCTCAATCATATCAGCCATTGTAAGATAAGGAATTTTATTCTGCAAAAATAGCGCTACTGCCCTCTCATTTGCAGCATTAAATACAGTTGGCATACTTCCGCCTGTTTTTCCTGCTAGGTAAGCAAGGGAAAGCCCACGGAAGGTCTCTAAATCTGGCTGCTCAAAAGTAATGCCTGCGAGCTTGGAAAAATCAAGAGGCTCACCAACACGCCCCCTTCTTTCTGGATAGCATAAGGCGTACTGAATTGGCAGGCGCATATCCGGCGTCCCAAGTTGTGCCATCACTGCCCCATCTGCAAATTCCACCATCGAATGGATAATGCTCTGTGGCTGCAAAACCACCTCAATCTGCTCAAAAGGCACATCAAACATCCACCTTGCCTCAATCACTTCCAGCCCTTTATTCACCATTGTAGATGAGTCTATTGTAATCTTTTTTCCCATCGACCAATTTGGGTGATTCAACGCATCCTGCACCGTAACATGTTCCAATTCTTTTAAGCTTTTTCCCCGAAATGGCCCTCCGGAAGCGGTAAGAATAATCTTTCTGATATCACTATGGCGCTCACCATTCAGACACTGAAATACTGCTGCATGCTCACTGTCCACCGGGAGCAAATTCACCCCCATCTTACGGACTAAAGGCATAATAATATGTCCAGCCGTTACAAGTGTCTCCTTATTTGCAAAGGCGATATCCTTTTTCGCCTTAATCGCCTCTATCACTGGACGAATTCCAATCATCCCAACAACAGATGCAACTACCATATCACCAGATGATACCGTCGCACATGCAATCAGCCCCTCCATCCCTGTCAAAACCTCTATATTTTTTCCTTGTAGGCGCTCCTTCAAAATAAGAGCCTGATCTTCCTGATAGACACAGACCATCTCAGGCGTAAATTCTGCAATCTGCTGCTCCAGCAAATCTATATTGCTGCTGGCCGCGAGCGATACAATATTCATATCTTCATGTCTCCTCACGACATCCAGTGTCTGTGTCCCAATGGAACCTGTAGAACCAAGAACCATAATGTTCTTCATTATTCTGTACTCCCTCTTCCTTCACGTTCTTCATAAAATAATATTGAAGCCAAACTGTATCTTTTCCAAACCAATACCACAGATTGCCTCGTTCTTCCGCTGCTTCCGTACACACAATATAACTCCAATATCATATATTATATTACTATAGTCTCATAAAAGTCAATAGGTAATAGACAACTGGGGCAATAAAAATAATACTATCAAAACGGTCCAAAATGCCGCCATGCCCTGGAATCAAATTGCTATAATCTTTTATGCCGGCATTTCTCTTAATTGCTGAAGCCGTCAAGTCACCAATCTGTGAAATCACAGAAGAAACACCGCCAATTAACGCAAACTGCCACCAATAATCTGTATTCTTAAAAAATGCCACAGCAAACAAAAATCCAATTAATGCCGCCCCTGCAATACCGCCAACACAGCCTTCTATTGTTTTATTCGGACTTAATTTCGAAGGCAGTTTATGTTTCCCGCATAATTTTCCCACACAATAAGCACAAGTGTCAGAGCCCCATGCGCCTATAAAAATAAGCCAAACAAATAAAATTCCATTGGCAAGAAAACGTACCTTGAAAACAAAGGAAAGCATTACCGTAACGTAGATCAGCCCAAAAAACAGCATAGTCATCTGATCCGACCGATACTTTGGATACACAATCACATAACATGCCATCATAACCATTAATGTAGCAACCAGCCACATTAAAAGATATCCGAAACCATTATCTAAAATCAAAATATCAATCACAATACTGGACAGATAACCAATTACCGCTGGAGGTGTCTTCTCCATCCCCGCTGTCCGGTATAGTTCAAATAACCCAATCATAGATACCCCTGTAACTACCCAAAATAAAGGATAACTTCCATATACCATCAGGGCAATGGTAACTGCCATCAAAAGAATCCCACTAATCAATCTAGTCCGAAACATTTTTCTCCTCATTCCTGCGCTGCTTCTGCGCAAATTAATTTTGAACAAGCACTAAACAAAACAAACTTGTTAAGTAAAATGGTATTTCCTACCCTTTTACTCCCCCAAATCGCCTGTCGCGCTTCTGATAATATTCTACCGCCCGAAGCAGCTCATCTTTCCCAAAGTCCGGCCACAGTACATCCGTAAAATAAAATTCCGTGTACGCCATCTGCCACAGAAGATAATTAGATAGACGTTGTTCCCCACTGGTGCGGATCATTAAATCTGGATCTGGTATCCCACTAGTATCAAGATATCGGCTAATCAGCGCTTCATCTATCCGTTCTGGAGCTATCTGCCCATCTTTAACATCCTGCGCAATTTTTCTGATCCCGCGTATCATTTCATCTCTGCTTCCATAATTTAGAGCCACTTGAAAATGAAGCCCTGTATTCTGTGCAGAATACTCTTCTAATTCTCTAATGCGCTCCTGCAGGGCAGGCTCTAACCTTGAAATGTCGCCAATCACCCGCACCTGCATATTATTTTTCCGGCTTGTTTTCAAACAATCCGAAAGATACTGATGCAGCAGTTTCATTAAAGCATCTACTTCCGACTTTGGCCTTGACCAATTCTCAGTCGAAAAGGCATACATTGTTACATATTCAATGCCCATCTCCCATGCTGCTTTACAAACCTTTTCCACATTCTTACTTCCCGCCACATGCCCGGCATTCCGTGGAAGCATGCGTTTTTTTGCCCACCGCCCATTTCCGTCTAAAATAATCGCTACATGGCGCGGCACATTTTTTCTCTCCTCTGCCATATCAAACCTCATAACTTGTATAATCATCCAGACAAAAGTCGAATACCCCGCAGCAAGCTTTAAGCATGGCCTGGCGAGAGCCAAATGGACATCCCCTTATGACTCGTTGCCTCGCAAGAATACTCTTCTTTTTGGCTGGATAAAACATCCTTCTTACATCAATACTAACCATTATACCAGCTTGCACAAAAGAGGGACAGACCAAACGATCTATCCCTTTCTCAACAAATTTTATCCCTATACTGTCATAATTTCCTTTGACTTATCCTCTATCATCTGATCAATTTGCGAAACAAAGCTGTCAGTCAGCTTCTGGATTTCATTTTCAGCATCCTTCTGTTCATCCTCTGAAATCTCATTTGCTTTCTGCTGCTTCTTAATCATATCGTTCGCATCACGGCGGATATTGCGAATAGCAACTTTCGCATTCTCACCCTTTTTCTTAACATCCTTTACCAATTCTTTCCGCCGCTCTTCTGTAAGCTCTGGGAAAGTAAGGCGAATAGACTTTCCGTCGTTATTTGGTGTCAAACCTAAATCTGCGATCAAAATCGCCTTTTCAATCTCCTTAATCAGGCTTGCCTCCCACGGCTGAATTACAAGAGTACGCGCCTCCGACACGGAAACATTTGCAACGGACTGGAGACTGGAAGGCTGTCCATAATAATCTACGCTGATTTTATCCAGAATATGAGGATTTGCCCTTCCTGCACGGATTGTAACATATTCTGCCTGCAAACTATCTACTGACTTTGTCATTTTCTCTTTAAACTGTTCTAATTCTGCACTCATCCTAACTATCCTCCATGCCGCATTTAGCGGCCCAAATTCGCTCCTCTATTCTCGTGTACACAACGGTTAAAATCAATCGTGCCAATGTAACCTATACCAAACAAACCAGAAACCAATACAAGTCTGTCTATAGGTTTATAAACTTAGGCCGTAACCAGAGTCCCCTGTGTCACACCATTTACTGTATTAACAATACTGTCCTTTTCATTTAATCCAAATATCATCATCGGCATATGGTTCTCCATACTAAGGACTGCTGCTGCTAGGTCAATCACTCCAAGCCGCTGGTTGACCACATCGCCAATCGCAATCTCATCAAACTTCTTAGCTGCCGGATTTACTGCAGGGTCTGAATCATAAACACCATCAATAGATTTTCCTAACAAAATCACATCCGCCTCAATCTCTACAGCACGAAGCACCGTCCCTGTATCTGTCGAAAAATACGGATGGCCTGTGCCCCCGGCAAAAAAGACTACCATACCCTTTTCCAAATATTTATTTGCCCTGTCTTTTGAAAAAAGCTTTGTCATAGAACCGCATTCAAATGGTGTTAATACATTTGTCTTCATTTCAACGCTTCGGAAAATCTCAGACACATAAATACAATTCATAACGGTTGCCAGCATTCCAATCTGATCCGCCTTTGTGCGGTCAATATTTTCACTGCTTCTTCCCCGCCAAAAATTACCGCCGCCAGTCACTACACCTACTTGCACACCATCATCCACTAGCCGCTTAACCTGCTTTGCCACTTCAAGGCAAGTCGCTTCATCAAAACCTGTCTTCTGTGGTCCTGCCAATGCTTCCCCGCTTAACTTTAGTAAGATTCTTTTATATTTCGCCATAACTTATGCCCCTTGCATCCTACTTCCCATCAAAGAAATCATCCAGATTAACTCCAGCATAATTTAATGAGCAATATCCGTCAACCACAGCACCATTGTTTACTTGGACAGATTTTGCCTTAATATTTCCTTTAATAATTGCTGTAGAATCTACAACAACATGCCCATTTACATCAATATCACCTTTTACGGCACCTGCGATATAAGCAGATGTTGCATCCACATCACCTACAATAATTGTGCCAACACCAATCTTAACCGGGCCTTCACTGCTTAAGCTTCCCTCTAATCTCTGTGTACTTACATATACTTCGGAAGCTGTAACATTACCAGATACTTTACCAACAATGGAAACTTTGCCCTGACACTCAACATCACCAGTAATCACACCCATAACTTCCAGGGAACCATCAGAAGAAATACCGCCATTAATCTTCGTTCCACTGGTAATTGTAGTAACTGTACCGCTCTGACGCTCCTCATCCATAATTTCTTTTGCCTCTTTGCGGACAGAGTCATTTTCTGTATTTGTCTCAAAATTTAATGCCTGGGATGCTGCTTCCGCCGCAGGCTCCTCAGCAATCTCCTCTGCCGGCATTTCTTCCTCCACGGGAACTTCTTCTGCCTGTGCCTCTTCCGGTTCTGCTTCTGCCGCAATTTCTTCTAATGGAAGCTCTTCCTGGACAGCCTCCGCCTGCTCTTCCTTCTTAGCAGCCTCTTTTTCAACATCTTTTAACATCTCATCTAATAATGCGTCTGTCTCGGCATCGTCACCTTCATCCGCAAAAATCTGGCTTAACAAATCCTTATCTACATTTGCATCGTCAAAAGTACCCATGTTTATTTCCTCCTAAACTTTCTAATATACATTACATGAAATCCCATATTGATTGTGATTATAACACTAAATTTTCCATTCGTCTATACCCGATTCAGACAGTAACTAC
The DNA here is from genome assembly GCA_910585905.1 of uncultured Lachnospiraceae bacterium. GTDB lineage: Bacteria > Bacillota > Clostridia > Lachnospirales > Lachnospiraceae > Butyribacter. The sequence goes on along the minus strand of CAJUID010000008.1, from coordinate 40,313 downwards.
ACAAATTACGAAGTTAATACCGCCCGCTCCATAAACAGCAAACCAACGCATTCTTAGGGCTCATGGCACACATATTCTCCATACATCTTAGCCAGCGCCGCCAAAACATCACGGTTCCTCTTCCATTCTAACACAAGCTGTTTCCTACTGGAAGGTGCCTTTCCAATACAAGTTTCGACTGTACACCAGTCAATACCAACTTCCGACAGCCAGTCACCAAAATTGCCATTTGTACTGTCATCCTCCCTACAGAGACGATAACCTGTCATTTTTCCTAAGAGCCTTACGAGCTTTGTATCCTCTTTGTAATATATTAAATGCCCTGTTGTATGGTAATTTATTACCGCCTGTGGATAAACTGTAAATACCAGCTTTACGAGTGCCCTTGTCTCCCGCTCAGAAAACGGCCTTTTTCCCGCATAATCCTGGCTTCCCTTTTCTATCTTTGTATCTCTAGCAAAACCTGTGCTAAAATTCCTGTTCAAATCCACTCCTCTTGCATTTGCTTTCCATCCCCTAAAATCCTTTGAACGGCAATCCATAAACATTGCCCGCAACGCCTCATGGCGGATCCCCGAAATCCCATACTGATGAATCGAAACCCCATCTGGATTTACCATTGGAAGAATAAAAAAACAAACATTTTTAAAAAGCCTGCGATACGGCACACCATGATAAAACGCATTTTTTTTCCACTGCCTGCAACACCTTTCTACCATCTGCATGACAAGTTCCGTATTAAACCATTCCCTTGCATGCATGGAAGCCTGTATCACAATCCTCTTTTTCGCTCTTCTGTTTCCAAGTGCCATACCATAAATCTGATTTCCATCTGCCGTTTTAGCAAGCCGGAACACCCGAAGCAGCTCCGGGTAGTAGAATGATAATTTTTTTAAATCCCTTTTCATATTCCGATAAGAATAGACCTTTTTCATACTCCCTGCCTCCCTATTTAAGCATAACCCCTCTTTTTGCGGTATAGTGTCTCCCTCGTTGAACAAACTTTATCTATATAACATACAATCCACGCCTCCATGCACCCAGGTGGAATAACAGTAAGCGGAAACATATGCCTTTTTATAATATTTTGTTCCTTTGCAGATAATTCAAAATCCTCCATGGCATTCTGGAGTGCCGCTGACGGATGGTAAAAGCCATGTGGCCTTTTATGGTTATGCTCCCGGTCATGCCAGTCATATAAAAAGTAGTCATGCAGGAAGGCTCCTCTGATTAATACAGCATAATCTACCGGCAAATGAAAGCGCTCTGCAAACAGACAACTTTCATAAGTCACATGAAGGGAATGCTGATACACACTGGTATCCCCGTGCTGACAAAACTCCTTGCTCTGCTCCACTCTGGACGTTTTGCAAATTGTTTTAATTTCCTGCCAGAAAAACCGCTCCCGTTCTGGTTCCAAGCGTTTCATAAGCCGCCTCCCTCCCCAGCACTCAATCTAAATAGAGCCTAAATATAAAATTTACTTTAGATAAAGTGCCAGAACATTTCATAAAATCATTTACTCTTGCTTTAACCTTTGAAATACCCTTCCATACCTACCCTGAAAATAAAAATATGCCCTGTCAAACACCAGCCATAAAAGTTCTGCTGCCAATACAAGTACCACGATCAAAAGCATCCGGTAATCCTTAAACTTTGCCAACATACCTTTAGAAAAAAGAATCTCAAGCCCAAAAAATTTCTGTACCAAATAAATAGAAAGCCCAAGCAGAAAATGATACAAAAGTGCTTTCACCGCCCATATCCTGCCTTTTTTCCCAGAATCCTTTTCCCCTCCCCAGGCTCGCTCCAAGCACTCTGCCGCAATCACATAGACACAAAATGCAAAAAATGTTGCAAGATATAATTTTTGTGGCGCAAGGATAAACCCCAGAAACGTAGTTCCTGTCAAAAACAAAAGGGCAGCCATCAGAGAGATACCGCGAAATACCACCCCCGCCAGAAAAGAAGCCGCTGCCAGAAAAAATAAAGTGCTCCCTTCAAAATATCCTCCCAGCGTCACAAGAAGCACACCCAAAGCCATCATAACACCCGTAAAGGCAACCTCTTTAGACTTTAGAAGCATGTGCACAAATCACCTCCCATACATTCACACAATGTATCTGCACACCATAGATCACAACAGAGGTTTCCGGTTCCACAACCACCTCCACCTGTGTTATATGGATTCCTTCCATAATTCGTGCCATAATACTGATACTGCTGCCTATTATACTGCTGACCGCCATAACCACCCTGGCCGCCCTGACCACCGCTCTGATATCCGCCATACCCCTGCGAACCCTGGCTGTACCCCGACTGATTCCCAGAGCGCATATCCATAATCTGTTTATATGCCTCCTGCACTTCCTTAAACTTCTCCTCCGCAAGATCAGACAGCGGATTATTAGCATAAGTATCCGGATGATACTTCCTGCTCATTTCCCGATATGCTCTTTTTACCTCTTCATCTGTGGCACTGGATGAAACTCCAAGTACCTGATATGGATCTGTCATTTTTTTCCTCATTTCTGCGCTGTTGACTAATCTGCCTGCTTCCAAAAAACATTTTAAAGCAGCATTTGCAGCTGACAGCACACAGCCACAAATAACTTGTGTTTTCTGCCGCCCAAATTATGGCTGGCAAAGATTACTGTACTTTGTTTTCTAATGTTTCCGATATTTTTTGTTTTTCTGTCTGGATATCATCATAACGGTTCCAGACCCCAGCATATAGTATGTTTCCTAAAATGTCTACATATTCCAGGCAGGGAAGTTTTTGAAACGCCTCTCCTGCAGCCGCCATTTCATCCAAAAGCATACTCTCTACCTGCTTCTCAAAACCAGGATGCCCCCTCTGGTTTAAAAGCGGATTAAAACGGCCTTTTTTCCCGTCCTCCACCATATCATCATAGGCATCCATAATATAAATAAACCGTCCCAGATGATATCCAAGCACCCTCAGATATTGCGAGAAACAATCCTTCTTATAATCAAATATTTCCGCCATCAATCTGCCAAAACAGCCTGCAAGCTGAAAAATGTCTGTCTCTTTTCGCTGCTCTAATACAGAAAGCTCAGAAAGCGCCTTATCAATCCGCTGCTCCAGACCTGTGTATTCCTTTGCTGCCTTTTCCTTCTTTTTATGGTAAGCTTTTATACCAAACCACGCCTTCTTAGAACCATCATCCTCCCTATCATCCAAAAAATGATAATATGTTAAGATCATGTTTAAATGTGCCGCATATTCTGTCACACCGTTTGACAGGCGTAAATGCCTCTTTCCCGGATGTACTATGCAACGCTCCATACTCTTTTTAACTGGGACATCATAAACTGATGAAAGCAGCACGATCAAAAAAGTCATGTCATATGTCAATGTTACTTGCCCTAAAAAGCCGTATTTTCTTTTTAACTCACTGCAAAGCCCACAGTAAAAGCCTTGGTATATCTCATAATCTTTTACTTTAAGTTCCGGCTTCCGAATCCGTACATAACCAAACAATTCCCTCTCTCCTCAACTTTTGCCAGGCATGGATAGCCACAGCCTGTTTCTTTTGGAACTGTTTCGTTACAATTCACGGTTATCCATCCCATCATGTGATAGTCTATGCATAAAACAATTCCTTATTTACAATTTTTTACTTTATCATATCACATTTTTATGCTATGATACAAAAATATTCATTAAAAAATGTTAAATTTTTGTGACAGAGAGTTATGATTTACAGCTAATTTCAGAAAATAGCCTGACTTGTTGTGCTTGTGCGTAAGCATTCCTATTTTCTGAAATTTGCGTGTAGGCTGTTTTAACAACATAATTAAAACAAATGCTGCTGGTTTTACACATGATGTTTCAAATGGCCGTGAATAGAAACGACCAAAAAACACAGTAAGATGAAACGGCAGTAGTAATATTACATTTCTAACAAAAGGAGAGCAAATCTATGCGTTTTGTAATTCAGCGGGTAAATCATGCCCAGGTTATGACAGATAACCGCACGATTGGATCTATTGGCAAGGGCTTTTTAGTTCTAATTGGTATATCACAGGAGGACACAAAAGAGATTGCGGACAAAATGCTGCAGAAAATGTTAAATTTAAGGATATTTGGTGATGAGGAAGACAAAACCAACCTCTCTCTGCAAGATGTAAATGGCGAACTTCTATTGATTTCCCAGTTTACACTTTATGCAAACTGCCGCAAAGGAAACCGCCCCTCATTTTTTGAAGCTGGGAAACCAGATATGGCGAATGAACTATATGAATATATTATCAAAAAAGCACGGGAAACTTGTCCTGTCGTTGAATCAGGGGAATTTGGCGCCTATATGAAAGTTTCTCTAGAAAATGATGGTCCATTTACTATTGTGCTAGATTCAGATGAGATTTGTTCAAAACATTCATAGAAGCAAATTTATATTTATTCCGCCTTATTTCGCGCGAAGCACTGTACTGCCATTCCAGATACCATGCTTCGCTCATTTTTTTACTGTGTTCCATCTGTTTATCATTCTTTATCCTATTGCCCCAAGCTATTTCTATTTGACTTTTGCCCGACAAAAGTATATACTGTAGGCATCGGCTAAAGGCAAACCATAAAAAATTATCGGAAGACCATGAAGATATGAACTGTTGTTACACGCTTAAGGAAGGCATAGGTTCAGAAGTGATGCACACAGAAAGGAAAAAGATGGGTAGGCCGACCGACAACCCTCGGCCAAATAAGCTCAGTATCCGTATCAGTGACGAAGACAGGCAGATATTGGAAAACTACTGCGCATCTATGAATGTAAATAGGACAGAAGCAATCAGCAGAGGTATCAAAAGACTACAATTAGATTTGGAGGACATAATAATGTGGGCATATGAAAGCGTATTTTATCAAATTTATCCGTTGGGGTTCTGCGGGGCACCTTTTGAAAATGACGGGGTACAAAAATCCCGCATTCTCAAGGTTCTTGACTGGATTCCACATATTCAGAAACTTGGGGTCAATGCAATTTATTTTTCACCACTATTTGAATCAGACACACATGGATATAATACAAGGGACTACAAAAAAATCGACTGCAGACTTGGCACAAATGACGATTTTGCCAGTGTATGTAAAGAATTGCACAAAGCAGGCATCCGCATTGTACTCGACGGCGTATTCAACCATGTGGGCAGAGGGTTCTGGGCGTTCCAGGATGTACTGCTAAACAGAGAAAACTCCAGATACCGGGATTGGTTCCATATTAATTTTGGTGGCAACTCCAATTACAACGACGGGCTCTGGTATGAGGGCTGGGAAGGCAATTTTGATCTAGTAAAATTAAACCTGCAAAATGAAGAAGTAGTAGAACACATTCTTGACGCCGTAAAATACTGGACCGAACTATTTGACATAGATGGACTGCGCCTAGATGTGGCATATTGCCTGGACAAAGATTTTTTAAAACGCCTACGGCAGTTTACTGACTCCTTAAAAAAAGATTTCTTTTTAGTCGGGGAAACATTACATGGAGATTATAAGCAATGGGCAAATGATGAGATGTGCCACTCTGTCACAAATTACGAATGCTACCACGGCATGCATTCTAGCTTTAACAGCATGAACATGTTTGAAATATGCCATTCCCTTGCAAGGCAATATGGCCCAGAGGAATGGACATTATATAAAGGAATGCACCTGTTCAATTTTGTAGATAATCATGACGTAAGCCGAATTGCAAGTATCCTTACGAACAAAGAACATTTGCCGTTAATTTATGCAATCTGCTTTGGCATGCCAGGCATTCCATGTGTATACTACGGCAGTGAATGGGGTACAAAGGCAAATAAAAGTGAAGGTGACCCAGCACTCCGCGCAAGTTTTGAACAACCGGAATTTGGAGAACTAGCAGAATGGATTGCAAAATTGACAGAAATCAAGAAAAAGAGCAAAGCCTTAAATTATGGCGGTTTCCGTTCCATTGTACTGACAAACCACCAGTGCATTTTTGAACGCGCCTGCGAAGGTGAGAGAATCCTAGTTGCAATTAACGCATCTGGCGATCCTTTTACCGCACATTTTGATGCCGGATGCGGCATGGCGGAGGAACTGCTCTCCGGGAAAAACCATGATTTTGGAGGAGGCAGCGAATTACCTCCATATTCCGCAGCATACTGGAAAATGGAGCGGTAATTCATTTTATCAACTACGATTGCAACATATAATAATAGCAACAAATATTTTGTTAGGGCACAGGCGAAGTCTGTGCCCTTTTTTATACACCGTGATCCAGAGGACCACTCCCCTTCCCCAGATCCAGCATGGCTCCGAGAGCTTTTACAAGATATTCCTTTGCCTGTTCCACTGCCTCCCGCAATGCCATTCCTTTCGCAAGATTTGACGCAATGGCACTAGATAAAGTACATCCGGTGCCATGTGTATTGGGGTTGTCAATCCGTTCTGCCGTAAACCATATCCCAGTCCCATCCTGCCACAAAAAATCATTCGCATCTTGTACCGCGTGCCCACCCTTTACCAACACGCTACAGTGATATTTCACCCCAATATACTCCGCTGCCTGCTCCATCTCTTCCCTACTCCGAATCACCATATCCGCTAAAATCTCAGCCTCCGGAATATTTGGCGTCACGACAGCCGCCAATGGCAGCAGCTTCCCAGCCAAAGCCTGCACCGCATCTTCCTTCAACAATCTAGAGCCGCTTGTGGAAACCATCACCGGATCCACCACGATTTTTTGTGCCTGATATTCTGCCAGAGTATCCGCAATAACCTCAATCAATGCAATATCTGACACCATGCCAATCTTAACCGCATCTGGAAAAATATCCGTAAAAATACAATCTAACTGCTGCCTTAAAAAACCAGGAGATACCTCGAATATTCCTGCCACCCCGGTTGTATTTTGTGCTGTCAATGCAGTGATGGCACTCATAGCATAAACACCATTTGCCATCATTGTTTTAATATCTGCCTGAATCCCCGCTCCACCACTTGAATCACTCCCTGCAATCGTCAGGGCTGTTCTCCGTCTTGCCATCTTTGATTCCTCTCCTATCTAGCTTTCCTGCATAAAGCCCAAATCTCACAAAGCCACCGCCATCTGGTAAAATGTCTCAAACTCCGTCAAATCCTTCAGATATATAGAAGCCTCATTCATTATAAGTTCCTGATATGACTCACTGGAAGCATCATAGACCCCGACTGTCCGAAACCCAGCTTTTTTTGCCGTTCGGATACCGTGAAGTACGTCCTCAAAAATCCAGGTTTCCGCGCGTTTTGTCCCCATGCTCTCCAATGCATTCAAATAGACCGCCGGGCTTTTTTCCTTACCTTCCCCCGCATCCTTACAAGTAAAAATACCTTCTACATACCTTAGAATCCCAAGCCGTAAAAGAACGGCCTCCGCTAATTCTTTTGCACTAGCTGTTGCCACTGTGATATGTACTCCTGCCTCATTTAACTTCCTTATAAATGGCAGTGCTCCCGCCTTCATCGGAATCTCCTCTTCATAACAGTGACGAACTAAGTCAATAATCTCATCCATTATTTTTTCCGCCGTCTTTGGAATCTGATAAGCCTGCCTCATATATTCCGCTGCCTCATGCATTGTCTTTGTAAAAAGAATTTCAGTAAGTCCCGGCTCTGGTTCTTTCCCCTGCGCCCTCAGATAGATTCCATCTATATTTTCCCAGACAGGCATCGAATCAATCAGAACGCCATCCATATCAAATATCGCACCTGTAATCATGATAAACCTCGTTCCTATCAAACAATCTGTTCTGCCAATTCTCTTAATTCTCTTGCTGCCCTTTCAATATTATCACTCGCAAATACTGCACTAACCACTGCAATACCTTCAATGCCAGTCCCCTTTAACTCCATAGCATTTGAGGCCGAAATTCCTCCAATCGCAACCACTGGAATCGAAACGCTTTTACAAATTTCCTCTAGTGTGCTATGGGAAATTTCCTTTGCATCCCCTTTGGTTGTGGTAATAAAAACTGCTCCCACACCAAGATAATCCGCCCCGTTCTTTTCTGCTTCCACCGCCTGCTCAACCGTGCGGGCTGTTACACCAATTATCTTATCTGTACCGAGTCTCTTTCTCACATCGGATGCCGCCATATCCCCCTGCCCCACATGGACACCATCTGCATCCACCGCCAAGGCAACCTCCACATTATCATTAATTATAAAAGGAACCTTGTACATCTCACACAATGATTTAATCTGTCTCGCTTCCGCTATAAACCTTTCTGTGTCAAGAGCCTTTTCCCGGAGCTGTATCAAAGTCGCACCTCCATTTAATGCTTGTTCCACCTGCTCATACAATGTGCCGCCTCTTAGCCAACTGCGGTCTGTTACCGCATATAAACGTAAACAGTTTTTTTGAAATTCCATATCATCCCCCATTTCCGCCTGCCTAAAAATCCTGCAGGCTGTTTCGCCATAAATGCAGGAACAAGACCTGCACTACTCTCTTTCCATAATTTTAACATGAACCGTATCACCTGGCTGCTTTCCAATTTGCGCCCTAATATCCTTCCGCAGCCCAATAATATGGTTCGGTGTCTTCATTCGGACCAGGCTTCCCTGATAAACCACGCCGTCAAATTCAGCCGTAACTTTTACCCGTCCCCGGCCAAACTCACTTCGCACATCATAAGGAAAATCTACATATGCCCCATCTATATCGGGCACCTTTTGTATTACCGCATCAAATTCATATAATTTTGTATTCATATCGCAACCTCACTTTTATCAAATCAATTATAATGGAATCATTCTTTAGCTGCAAGATATCCATAAAAATTATTCTTCCTATTACTGCTCCTAAAATGTATGAGAAAACCCTCCATATAAACATGATGCGTATTCTTATACCACCAGTTTTACTAATACAGTAAATTCTAACAACAGATACTTTGATTTTCCTGCCATTTTTTACATTATTTAATAAGAATTTTTCCTAAAAAATGGAAAATTAAAATATACGACAGTAAATGTTAATAGTTTTGTAAAAAAATTGTTAAAAGTTAACAAAATTAGCTTGCTAAATAGAATAGAATATTGTACTATCTAGGTGTAACTGTTGTTTGTTTTGCATTAAGAAAGGAGAAGGGAAAACAAATGAGGCAAAGCAAAAAGAAAATCTTTCTAAGCGGTCTTAGAAAGGCTGGGGCGGTACTATTGACCATGGCATTTGCGGTAACGGGGTTACAGTCAGCAGTGACAGCAAATGCAGCAGCAAGTGCATCCACTACGGCAAGCACAACTAGGATTTCAGTCCATGATCCATCTGTATTTTATGATTCAGCCAATGGAAAATATTATATTTATGGATCCCATATGGCACAGGCATCCAGCTCCGATCTGAGAAATTGGTCTGCACATGGGGAGCAGGGCTATTCCAACAGATCTCTGTATGCAAGTGAGAATGTAGAGGGAATTTACTACGTTCAGAACAAATTTAGTGGACTGTATCTTGATATTGAGAACGGCTCAGCCGACAATGGTGCAAATATCAGGCAGTGGTCTTATAACGGCTCCGATGCACAAAAGTTTAAATTTGTATCTACTGGGGATGGATTGTATTATATCCTGACCGGTGCCACAGGATACAAAAGTTGCGTTGACGTATCAGAAGGATCCGCAAAAGATGGCACAAACATTATGCAGTGGGAATACTGGGGCGGTGAAATGCAAAAGTACCGGGTAGTAAAACAGCCTGACGGAACTTATGCAATTCTCACAAATGCGAGCGGCTGCAAATCTGGCCTTGATGTTTATGACTGGTCAGAAGAAGCAGGCGGCAACATTAATGAATGGAACTATTGGGGTGGCGACTGCCAGAAATGGAACTTGATCGAGGCAGTTCGAAACAGTGGAAGCACAAAAGCAGCAAGAGGAGAAGCACTTGAAAATTCGCTTGCATCTTCTTTCCTCTGGGCAGGTTATAATGACAAAGACTGTGCAGGTGGATATGGAGTGTGGGCACCAGATATCGTATACAATGCGGACTATGTATGGAAGGACGGAAGCAGAGGCGCGTATATGATGTACTACTGTACCTCTTCTACTGCAACACGTTCTTGTATTGGATATGGCGTATCTAAGTCTTCAGCAGGACCATTCTCCTATGTGGATACGGTAATTTACTCCGGCTTTACACAGGGCAATGTTGATGCGACAACATCATCTGCACTTGGAACAAAGACAGTGAATACCTGCTATACCAACACGAACATACCAAAGTTAATCAGTGAAGGCAAATTAAACGGTGTCAGAAACAGTTGGTTTAATAAAGGAAACTTTAACAATGCTTTATTCCCAAATGCTATTGATCCAACTATTTTCAATGACGCAAGCGGAAGGATGTGGATGGTTTACGGTTCATGGTCAGGCGGTATTTATATCCTTGAACTGGACAAGAGAACTGGTCAGCCAATTTATCCGAAGGTAGACGGCGGAAATACAGACGGTTACTTCGGTACAAGAATTGCAGGCGGATACCGTAAATCAGGCGAAGCACCTTACATCTTATATGATTCAGCAAGCGGTTATTACTATCTGTATGTAACATACGGATGGCTTGGCGTAAATGGCGGATATCATATCAGAATGTACCGTTCTAAGACACCAAACGGCGATTACAGAGATGCAGCAGGAAACAGTGCTGTATTTACATCCTCTACCAATCAGGCAAATATGGGTGTAAAAGTATTTGGCAATTATAAATTCTCATCCCTTGATACAGGTTACAAATCTGGCGGCCACAATTCTGCATTTATAGATACTGACGGCCAGAGATATCTTGTATACCACACAAGATTTGATCGTGGAACAGAGTATCATGAGGTAAGAGTTCATCAGCAGTTCCTAAACGAAGACAACTGGCCTGTTACAGCAGTTTACGAGTATCTCGGAAGCTCCATCTCAAATACAGGTTACAGCATGTCAGATATGTCAGGAACTTATGAGATTGTCAACCACGGTTTAGATGCATCAACTGCAAATGTCGGAATGTTGCCAACTGGCAGAGTTACATTAAACAACAACGGAACGATTTCAGGCGATTATACTGGAACCTGGAGCTACACTGCAGGCAAGTATTTCTGCAAGATGGTTATTGGCGGCGTAACATACAAGGGTGTATTCTTTAAGCAGAAAGATGAGAGCGCCAGCCATAAGCAGGTGATGACCTTCTCCCTTATTGGTTCAAACAACCAGACTCTCTGGGGATCAAAGATTTCATCAACTACAAATACAGGTAGCGTTGAAGGTACTTTCTTTATCAAGAATGCATTCTCTGGTCTGTATCTTGATGTAGCAAATGGAAGCGCCGACAACAGCGCTAACATCCAGCAGTGGTCTTACAATGGCTGCCAGGCTCAGCAGTTCAAGATTGTTTCCGATGGAGATGGATATTACCATATCTTTACTGGAGCATCTGGCTTTACAAAATGTATTGATGTCGCCGGAAAGAAAACGGCAGATGGAACAAATATCCTGCAGTACGCATATAAGCAAGGCGCTGCCAATCAGCAATTTAAGATTGAGCGCCAGGCAGACGGCACTTACGCAATTCTATCAAGAATCGCCGGATGCAAGTCTGGTCTTGATGTGTACGACTGGAGCACCAGTGCTGGCGGAAATGTCAACCTATGGAATTACTGGGGTGGCGAATGCCAGAAATGGATTTTGGAGTAATCTACATATGGTAACACTTTTAAATCGGGAGTGCTAAATATCTGTTAAATATATATGCATCTCTCACATCAAAAAAAGCAAAGAAGTTATACTTCTTTGCTTTTTTTGTAAATTACGTTGTAATTCTAATCAAGTGATTCTAATAAAACACCCAATAAACCAACATCAAAACCATCTAAAACTATGATGTTATATATCATTCTCCTGCCATAATATGATTTGTCCCTTTCTTAATGATTCATTCACATTAATAAGCCTCTGATTACGACTGCCACGAAAAAGAAGTGTAATATCTCTTTGTTCATCCACATATCTTCCATCAATTACAACATGACAGTGCTCTAATATTTTCTCCCTCAATTTTGTTGACAATACAGTATCTAGCGCACCATCACAATTTCTTACCGACAATACCTTTTCCCCACATCTTTTTTTCATACAAATTGTATATCCAGTATATAACCAAATCATCTTCCGAATACTAGATTGATATTTCTGATCAATATTTTGAAATGGTATATTGCAACTTTTCTCCATCACATTTTCGTGATGTTGTGGTATATTGTGCCTATTATTTATTTCTATAACTAACTCCAGAATCTCCTCAAGATTCTCGTCTGCCAAGGGTTCTCCACCTAAAATTGTCACCCGCTTTATGTATGGTTTATCTAGGATGCCAAAGAATTTTTCTTTTATTTCGCATGTCCATTCTTTGCCACCAGAAAAGTCCCACGTATCAGGATTAAAACAATTTTTGCAGTGAAACTTACATCCTTGCACAAAAATAGCAACTCCTATCCCCTCTCCATTTGATAAATCTAAATCTCTTATTTGTGCATACCGAATATCAATCACACTCCCCATAAACATGGTCGTCCAAATGCACGAACCTCTCAGCTATCTCCTGGGTCCTCCCCTGATTCCAATAATGGCTCCCTATATATCCACATGTTCGCCTAGCAATATTCATTTTGTCTTGATCATGATTTTTACAGTTAGGACATTCCCAAATTAATTCATTATTTCCCTTTACAATCTGAATTTCTCCATCATATCCACATACTTGGCAAAAATCCGATTTTGTATTCACTTCTGCATACATTATATTCTCATATATAAATTTAATAATTTCTAATAAAGCAGAAATATTATCACACATATTACTGCTTTCAATATAGGACACTGCACCGCCAGGACTCAATTCCTGAAACTTGCTCTCAATCAAAAGTTTATGGAATGGATTAATTTTTTCTGTAACATTAACGTGATAGGAATTTGTAATATAATTTTTATCAGTCACTCCCTCGATAATACCAAATCTTTTCTGCAAACATCTTGCAAATTTGTAAGTAGTAGATTCTATCGGGGTCCCGTATAAACTATACGCAATATTTTCTTTTTCCCTCCACTGACTACATTTATTATTTAATGCTTTCATAACTTTTAATCCAAATTCCATACCTTCCGCATTATCTGAATGCGATTTACCAGTCATATACTTTACACACTCATATAAACCAGCATACCCCAACGATATAGTTGAATAACCGCCATGTAGGAGTGAGTCAATTGTTTGGTGTTTATTTAATCTTGCTAATGCCCCATACTGCCACATGATAGGCGCAGCATCCGATAATGTTCCCTCTAACCTCTCATGCCTACATTTTAAAGCCCTATGACATAACTCCGTTCTTTCCTCAAAAAGTTCCCAAAATGTATTAAAATTACCTTTAGAGGAAAGTGCTAAATCCACTAGATTAATCGTTACAACACCTTGATTAAATCTCCCATAAAACTTAGGATTATTATTCTCATCATGCCATACTGTCAATGCAGATCTACACCCCATTACAGGATACATATTACCATCTTTTAGTCTCCTCATTACTTTTTCTGACATAAAATCAGGAACCAGCCTTTTTGCAGTACATTTTGCTGCAAGCTTTGTAAGATACCAATATCTACCGTCTTCACGAATATTATCTTCTTCCAATACATATAACAATTTAGGAAATGCTGGTGTAATGTACACTCCTACTTCATTCTTTAATCCACGAATTCTTTGCAGCAACATCTCCTCTATAATCATAGAAAGTTCTTTTTTATACTCATTCGTTTCTCCCAGATACATAAAAACAGACAAAAAAGGAGACTGGCCATTAGTATTCGTCATAGAATTCAATTGATACTGAAATGTCTGAACACCATCCTGGATTTCTTTCTGCAAATCCTTCTTTGCCCATTCCACACACTGATCCGCTGAACATCCACACGATTGATATCTTTGAACATACATATTAAAACTATCTCTTACAAATGGAGCTAAATGCGTCAATGTAATGGTTGCCCCTCCATACTGAGAAGATGTAACAGCCGTAATGATTTGTGTCGCAATTGTCATCGCCGTCAAAAATCTATGTGGTTTCTCAATAAGTGTTCCATTAATAACAGTTCCATTCTGCAACATATCTTCAAGATTAATCAAACAGCAATTATGTATATGTTGTGCAAAGTAATCCGCATCGTGAAAGTGAATAATCCCCTCATCGTGTGCTTGTACAATATCTTTCGGTAATAAAAATCTTCTAGTAATATCTGTACTGGTTATTCCAGCTAAATAATCTCTCTGGGTAGTTACTAAAGATGCACTTTTATTAGAATTTTCCGAATTCCAATAATCATTTGTTCCTTCAATTAATTCAAGAATATTTTTATCTGTAGTATTACTTTCTCTTATGAGCCTTCTTTTATACCTATACTCTATGTATTTCACAGCAACATCTTTTCTTGTACTTGCCATTAATTTATTGACAACTTCGTCCTGAATCTCTTCTACTGTCATATCTCTATTCAAATTCTCTATATAACTGGCAATATCTCTAGCCTTCTCTTTAGAATATAACGTTTCTTCTCCATCAACATCAATGAACGCTTTTAGTACAGCTATTTTTATCTTATTTTTATTAAATTGTACTTTACGCCCATCTCTCTTCTTAATTGTCAATAACTCTTTCCTCCCATTATGTATGCACTTTTACCAAGAATCTAAAAAATCACATATCCCCTTTTTCCCTAAACTATACATTTACTAATCTACAAACACCCATTTTAGCTAACTAAACATCTGTTATTTATATTCCTGCATCTCACTTTCGATATGGAGACGTTCCTGAATATGTTCATTTCTAAGTTGCTCTAGCATAGCAATAATATCCTCCAATAATCGAATATAATAATTATACTGATTTGCCATAGATTTATGATATTTATAATCAACCTTTCGTCTTGCAATATTTCGCCCTATCTTTCTATCATACGTATCATTTCCATTACACCTGGCTATACTCTTAAAATAGGAATTAGCTAACGGAGCACGCCCAAAAATGAAATCTGTGCGATTAAGGATAAAAGCCGCCCGATGATTTATTCTTTTTACCTCATCTACGGCACTATACTTTTTATCAAGCATTGCAATAACCATCTTTTTTTCGGGAATCTCTATGAATCTTTTCTTCACTGAAACACTCTCCTTTTCTTGCATAACTATGATAGACTACTTTCATCAAATCACTTTTCATTCCATATCATTTTATATATATCATTTTTAAATAATGTGCCCGCCTCAATGTCCTTTACCGAAACTACAACTGGCCTGCTTAAATCCAAACTGAATACTCCCATAATACTACTTCCATCTACAACAAAATTTTTATCTTGACTTTTCACCAAAATATCACAATCATAAATACTTACTAGACGCACAAATTCCTTAACATCCTCTACTTCCTTTAGACTTACTAAAAACTCCATATTAAAATTTTCCTCCCTACTGATAAATTTTCATTTTTAAAATTTCACCTTTAAACTTGTTCATAGCATAAGACACATCTCCCATCCTTCTTGCTTTACTTGGTAATGCTGTTTTACTTACTACAAACTCTACTATACTTCCATCTTTATGTACCCTATGATTATTTATGGTATCCTTATCTGCTTTGCTGTCAGCAGTTATACATTTCAGAGTATGCTTTCTGCCATTATGCGATAACACCAAATCTATTTTTACTCCGACCCGTTTTGTGTAATAACTGCCAACTGCAATACAATATCGGTTCCCAATCCTATAAACCCCGGATTCTCTGTCTAAACAGTATTTTCGTTTTAATCTTCCTTGTGGTATTGACTTACTGTCCGTTATACATCCAGCATCTTCATATGATTTAAATGTACTATGACTGGGAGGTATAAACTCTTTATAACAGCTCTTTTTCTTCTTTAAATATTGAACACACACATATCTTTCTTCACCTTTATAATGAATTAGATACCATTTACGATTGACCCGTTTTAATATTTTAACAGGATCATTCCAATAAATTTTTCCTATCACTTTACTTTTTGTACTAGGACTTGCCCTAATATTTACTGTCGTTCTCGCATACCTGTAATAGTGATGTGTATTTACATGGGTCAACTTTGGGTTCAAGGCAGTCATTACTAAAAAAAATGTTAGAAATAGTCCACTAAAAACTCCTTGTTTAATAGAATCACCTCATTTCTTTCATGCCAATTAACAAATTTTGTACTTTGAAATCCACCATTCCTTTTCCTCTGTCTTTAACCATTTCCCATCGACTTTTTTCACCTTATTCTTATGGCACTGCTCCTCAACTTTTACAATATCGCCACGCCTAATCGGATTATCTGCAAATATTTTCTTATTTACTTTTACTGGAATCGTATTGCCATTTGCTAACGCATATAAATGAATTCGCGGCGAATAGTCAAGATTTAAGTCTAATGCTACGCAATAGCCAGCATACTTTTTATCAACAATATCTACATAACCTAGATTTTCTAACTGATATGCAATTTTTTTCTTTAGGCTTGTTTTTTCATTTGGAATACCAACAATAAGTTCCTTTAAAAGCAAAATACTATTTATCCCCGAAAATGTTTTCTGTGTTTCTTTTGCAGAATATTTTCTTACAATAGCAAAATCCAATTTATCCTCAAGTACCTTTTCTTTTTTTAGTTGCTTTTTTCCATAATATTTCAGAAATAATTCATTGCATTTAAGCAAATATGATATACCACCAAATTCCTCAAAAAAGTCCAATTTTATTAAAATATCCAGTTTTCTACTATCTATCTTTAGTTCTGTAATACGTACAAGAAGATCAATAAATGTGTTAAAACTTTCATCTCTAATGGAAAATAAACTATCTGCAGCTTCTTCATTTAAGAATTTTACAGATGCGATACCTTTATATATACCATTACTATCACACGAATACCTAGCAGTAGAATACCTAAACTTTATGCTATGTACTGTGATGCCAAGCTGTTTCGCCAACTCTGTCCCAAATTTAATATCATCCTCATTGCTAGCATTGTTTAAATATGCAGTTGTAAATTCTTTCGGGAAATAATATCTGAGATAAGCACATATATAACCTATCATAGAATATCCTGTAGAGTGATTATAACCAAATTGATAATTGGAGCTATCTTCGATAACCCGCAAAAATTCTTTTGCTTCTTGCTCTGCTACTTCTCTTGCTTTGTCTGATTTCCTGCAATATCCTTCTAATATACCAGGTAATGCCGCCTCAAGCCTATCTTTCTGCTTCCGTCCTATGGCCCTCCTTATGTTATCTGCATCCGATCCGCTTAATCCACAAATATTTGTAAGGAACTTAATCGTATCTTCTTGAAAGACAAGAAATCCATTATTTGCACTTAGTAGATTATCTATTATTTTCGATGGATTCTTATTATGCTGCCTATCTAGCAACTTATCTCTATAACTTTCTCCAGATGGCCTAATTGATGCGTTTACAAGGGATAGATCATTGACACACTTACAAATAAATCTTTTCATAGAATCAAAGGCAAATTTACTTTCAAACTGAAAAATCCCTACTGGGCTATCTGCAATATGAGACCAAACATTTTTATCAAGCCAGTCTACTGCATATGCTTTGGGATATGATATATTTGCAAGTCTACAGCAATCTTTTATAATCTCTATGTTTTTCAATCCAAGAAGATCATATTTTACAAGTGATACCTCATGAATCTCTTCCATATTGATACTCAAAATCCTCTTACCATCTTTTGACCAAAACGTCCCATAATGATCTGGAAGTGTTATGGGACTGACAATAATTCCTGCTGGATGCATTGACTGTGAAATCGCTGTTCCTACTAATCCATCAAAGTAGTAAAACAAATCCTTATACTTGACTTCCTTTAATTCTGTTAAAAGCTTTTGATGATGCTTAATTTCTCCTTCACATATTTCTTTTTCTTTTACAAGTTTTAGATTATTCTCATAACCATATACTAATTCAATTTTCTTTACTTTATCTAAATTGCTATTAATTGCATCTGTATACTCGGAGTAAAGTTCCTTTATTTCCTTTACTTCATATAATGGAATGTTTAATGCACGCCCAATCTCATCAATTGTCCCCTTATCAGAAATTGTACCTATTGCCAATACATAAGCTGTTTTATCTTCTCCAAACTTTTCTATAATATGTTCATAGACTAAATGGCGCTGAGATGGCGCAATATCAAGGTCTATATCGCCAATCTCTTTCCTATCCTCATTAGCAAATCTCGAAAAAACAGTATCCCACAAAACAGGGTCAACATCTGTAATATCCGTTAAAAATGCTATAGTGGAACCACCAACAGACCCCCTACAAAAACCAATAGGAATATCATGCTCCCAACACCAGCACGCCAATTCTGACATAAACAACATAAATCCAATCATACCAATCTTTTTAAAAACTCTTAATTCTTCCTTGATATTATCTTCGTATCTTGAATCTGGTTTAATAATTCCTTTATCGAGTTTTTCGTGGTACATTCTATATATACGATTCATAAATACTTCTTCTTCATTTTCATATAGAATAGGATACTTAAAAGCAGTATCTAGATCATAATCTGTAACAGAATCAGCCATCCGGTTTGTATTTTCTATTGCCTCCTGAATTACATCCATAGGCAAAGAGTTTTGTTGCCTAAACATTTCTACAAGTTCGTCATATGATTTGTAAGTAAGATCGAACTCATCTTCATTTGAAAACTCTATATGCTTTGCCTTTTGCAAAATGCTTCTACACTCTGCTTTATACTGATTGATACTATGTGTGTCAGTGCCAGCAATCAGAGGTTTTCCATATTTTTTTGATGCTTCATACAACATCTGATTATATTTTATCTGATCCAGCGATTTGATATGTGGTTGGATTTCATAGTAATCAAATGTCTGTAAAAGCCTCCGATAAGTCTCCTTTGCCTTATTAATATTAGATTTTATCTTTGCTATTTCAATCTCAAGTTGGCCATTATCAATTAACTCCATTTTTTTGCTTTCTAACTTATTGAGA
Source organism: uncultured Lachnospiraceae bacterium (assembly GCA_910585905.1). Classification (GTDB taxonomy): domain Bacteria; phylum Bacillota; class Clostridia; order Lachnospirales; family Lachnospiraceae; genus Butyribacter. Next base: position 21,197 of record CAJUID010000008.1, on the reverse strand, counting down.
CCATCATACAGCTTGCTAACAAATGACGGATACTTGCTAATTGGAGATGCTAGACAAGCAGAAATTTTGATTACATTATTAGAGATAGCAAAAAACTCATCAAATGTTATTCTTGGTTTATAATACATATGATCACTTCTCGTTGATAAATCAACGAGAAGGTTAATTTCTTTTACCCCTTCAAAGTTTTTTGCTATTAAAATGATATGGTAATTATCTCTAACCTTTTCTTTTAACGAAGCAGTAAGATACATTTCAACCCCATGTAAATACTTTAAGCCTTTACTATTTGCATACATCTTCTTTGCAATATTATTGTAGACATTACCATGTTCCGTAAAACAGATTGCAGTCTGTCCAAGTTCAACTGCTCTATCTACATATAATTTGTAATTCGTACAACTGTCCAGAAGTGAATCCTCTGTATGTAAATGATAAGCTATATAATTCTTCTTTATGGGATCACCTCCTATGGTTTATACTCACATGCACAGTTCCTCATATCACATATATTCCAACAAAAATACCGAGATGGATTTGGTAGCCAATCCCTTTCTTGTTCAATAGCCTTCACTACTTCTTCTGCCCAATGACAAGCCTCTATAAATTCTTCATAATTAAATTCAACGGTCAACCAATTCCTATCCTTAAATAAATTCCACTGCAAATATTTCGGCTTAACCCCGTACTCCTGTATAACCGCAATAGAATATAAGTATAACTGCCTTTTAAATCCCAACACATGACTTTCTTCCTTTTTACTCAATTCTCCATTCTTTTTAAACTTAACACTTCCGCTCTTATGGTCTACTATCGTGATTTCCTTTGTTTCCTTTTCCCTTAAGAGTAAATCTATATATCCAATCATTTTATAGTCTCCAACTTCAAATTTCACCTCCTTTTCAACCCCCAAAATCTCATATTTATCCAATAGCAAATCAATATGATCAAGATATTCCAGTCCTTTATCAAAATATAACTGCCTAATATCCGTATACTTATTTTTAGGTGGATTACAAGTCACAAACACATTAAAATTATCCACATAATACTGTGATATTTCAAAAAGGGATAACTCCTCTTTTTCATATTTTTCAAGAATTTTATGCATTAAGCTCCCATATTGTCCAAAAAAATTTGGCTCTCCTTCGTTACATTGAACATATTTGAGCCAAAAACCATAGGGACATTGCTCATAAAAATTCAGCCTTGAAAAACTCCATAACATAGTATCTATAATAAATCTATCCTCATCCATAAGTTCTCCCCATTATTTATCTGGAAATACACCTTCCTTAGACCTATCCCTATAAGGCAACTTGTCCGTGTATACTCTGTCATCCCATGCAAATTGTACATCATACTCTGCATAATCTGTATAAAACCTCCGGGATACTAAGTCATACCATAATCCCATCTGAAAATCAGCTTTGCCTAATAACCGATCCTTTATCACCGTTAATACCACATCATAATTCCTCCATTTTGCTTTTGGCTCTTCCTTTTCTTTCTTAGATACCCTTCTAAGACCTATTAATCTCATAGCAAGATTAATAATATTTGATGTGCCAGATATATCATACATTTCAATATCAGAATTAATATCCTGGGTTTTCCTTGGATGTGCAATCAAAACCACCGCAACATTAAACTTAGCAGCAAACTTAATTAATGAATTAATAAGATTTGTTTGTGCTGTATTCTTATCACTCTCTGCACAGTTCAAATCAATCATCATAAGATTATCAATTACAATCAGTTTACACCCAAATTTTCTAACACAATCTTCTGCTGATTTCATCACAGAATCCAAATCATTTGGCTCGTCATCTCTATATATAAATAATTTCTTACGATAAAATGACTGCATTTTCTTCTGTACATCCTGAGGAACTATATAATATTTTCTACCATCCCTATCTAACTTTTCTTCCATATTTCTTCTTCCAGCAATCATTGTATTAAACCAATTTGCACTCATCCTCTCAGGCATTTCCTTTGAAAATAAAAATACGGGAGTATCATTGTCAATCGTCATTGCTATAGTCTGATCAATAATACTTGTCTTTCCGCTGCCAGGCCTTCCTGAAAGAACAGTCAACGTACCATAAAATATCTTTAATAATTCCCGATCCAATGGCTTAATTCCTGTATTTACTCCCTCCATTTGTGATATATCCTGTTGTTCAATATTCGAGTAGTCAACAACACTATTCACTGGAACATCCTTTGCATCAGAGATAAGCTGCATTACATAATCTGCGCCACCAATCTGTAAACAATCATTAATATCATTTAATGGCACTTTCTTACCATTATCCCTCTCATAATAATTTGGTGCCATAATATACTTTGTCCTCCATGTACCAAGACGATAAATACATTCTTTTCTCATTTTATTACCAGCCTCATCATTATCTGACCAAATAATAATAGAATCAAATAAGTTTAACCAATCCCAATTTTCTTCAATCCACTGTAAGTTCCCTGCACCCAGCGGCACACTTACAGTATTCAAAAAACCTGCCTCAATTGCGCTGGCACAATCCGTTTCTCCCTCTGTAATAAGTAAAGGTTTAGATGTATTTACCCTATTCATATTAAATAATAATGAAGTCGTATCTGCATCTTTTTGACACCATGTTTTAGGATTGCCAGAACATTTGTCAACAGTATGCGATGGTCTATATTTGACCATTGTCAACACATCATTCGTATCATAAAAATTGAACACACCATTTCCATTCTTATCCTCTCTTATATCTAGGTAATCAATTACATTTTTTGATATGCCACGTTTTCCCCAATATTCTATTACCTTTTTCTTGTCATTTAACGGTTCCTCATAGGGATAGCAATAATTGCGCTTTGTTTTTACGTCCTTTTCTCCAAAATTATAATCCAAATCCGCTTTTTCAAAAACAAACTTTGCAGACTCCAAAAACGTTTTTCCCTTTTCCATTAGTACATCAATAATATCAACTGTTTTATTACATCCAAAACAATGAAATGTATGATTTTTCTTGTTATATATGAAACTGGCAGTATTCTCATCGTGGTATGGACAACACGACTTCAAATTCTTTACATCAAAATCATCCAACTCTAACAATTCTGCCATTATCAATGCATTTTGGCTGCCTAACCTCTCTTTAGCAACTTCAATGTCTTTCCTTTCAATTAACACTGATCCACCACCTAAACTTTATATTATTATAGCAAGCTTTCCCTTCTTATCCCCACTCTAAAACACTAACTATATTAACTAAAAGGTAATTCTTCATCCACAGCATTAGGAATATCCACACCGCTATTAGCCATATGCATCAGTTCCGGTTTGGAAGAAACTTCTTGCATGCAACTTATGCCATTTTTTATCGCTACCGCCTTGCTCTCCGCAAATTCTTGCTCCTCCACAAGCACATCCGTTGTATATACCTTTTGGCCATCCTTATTGGTATAGCTTCCTGTTTGAATACGCCCTATAACAATTACTTTTATACCCTGATGAAAGTATTTTTGTGCAAATTCACCCGATTTTCCAAATGCAACACAATTAATAAAATCTGCTTGTTGTTCCTCTCCATCTCTTTTAAATCTACGTTCTACTGCGAGTGAATACCTTACAATCGCCAAAGTATTATTCCCCTGAGAATATCTAATCTCTGGATCTCTAGTTAAACGTCCCATCAACATTACTTTATTCATAATCAATTTTCTCCTATATTATTATATCTCTAAAGCCCTAATCCCTCTTATTTTTACTAGACATTCTTTTGCCTTATCAATATCTCTAAAGGCATTTGGATTACCACTAGGTACATAAGCTTTTAATGTTGTCATCAACTCAGCATTTTTTGTTCCCCCCAAAGCTGTACATACTGCAATTATCTCTTTCTTAACTGCAGCAATATCACCATCTATGCATCCATGTCTAGAACTTTCATCTTTACTTCGGACAATTGGTGTGTAACCTTTTCCAATGTCTGCCCACTTAGCAATTTTTTCTCCATAAGACTCATTTAACAATGTAGCAACTTGATTTTCAAAAATATGAGTATTATCTTTCTGCACCTCAGCCATATGTGTTTTTTGATCAATCAAAAATGTACAAGTAAATTCATACTCAAACCCATCTCTTTGTTTTGCCCCAACCCCAAGTTTTTTAACGCTTGTCTTACCTCTCTCATCCTTTTCTAATTCATATTGGTCTTTGCCTCGCATAGTTGCAATTATGTGAATTGGGCTATCCGCAATAGCTTGAATAAATTTATTATGCCTAGGTGTCACTTTTCCCCATGCTTGATAGGTTCCGCCTGCTTGCTGCTGAAGTTCAAGGCAACCTCCCCTCCCCTCCCATTCATGAGAAGAACTGTCAATGATTAGAATCTTATATCCCTTATTTACAGCAAATTCAATAAATTCTACATACTTTTCAGGACTATGGGGAGCATCAATATCAACAATATCATAATCAAACTCATCGGCATAATAATATCCACGCTTTGCTTCTGTATTTCCAAGCAAAATCTTTGGTCTCTTACCTGTCATCAGTTCCATTTTATTGGCCATACCAGTTGCAAGCTTTAATGCTGAATACGTTTTACCTCCACCACTTGGACTCATTAATGCAATTTTTACATAAATTTTTTCCCGTACTGCTTTTTTTACTTGAAATCCCAATTTGTTTCCTCCTATAATATAAAATTTTTGATGTTTTATGCTATATCAACAGTTATTCAAACTTAAAACTATACTGACCATCACTTTACATTCAAACTTAAGTATTTAAATCCCTCTTTCATATGTATAATATTCTATATTTTTATATTTCGTACCCTCACCTCCTTTCATATTAAAATACTTCATCATAAGCATTTCTAGATGATTTATCTTCTTTATAACAATACTTTTCTCTTTTGTAGATTTTGACTCATCTAAAATATCATTAAAGGATTTTCCTTTCATTTTCAATTTTCGTAAAGAAGTGAAATCATCCATAAAATCCCTAAACCTTTTATCTTCTATATTTAGTTTCGAAAATCTTGAAAACAAACCAAACCATAAAAAAGAATCTTTAGTATTAAATAACTCTGCACTTTTCTCTGTTTTACAAATCTCTGTTAGCCTTTCAACAAGTGAATAAAATTCTGTAAAATTAGAATCGCTTGCTTCTTCTGATAAAAATACACAAATATGATTAAAATCACAAAAGTCTTCAATAAAGTCCGATACCATTACACTCTCTACAATAATTCTTCGAATAGCACCTGATGTATTATTCGTTCTAGTATACGAGCTGCCCACAAATTCTGGCTGAAAAAATGGCATCTTTGCGATGCTGTCTACTAATTCTGCAAAGCCCTCTTCTAATTCCAGCCAACCATTCTGTGCCTTATTCATAGGCCTATTTCTATTAAATCTTGCAATATCTTCCGCTATGTCACGTTTAGAACAATTTGTTTCATAAAGAACTGGGATTTGACGATCTTTAAAAACATCCTGTAACTCTTCTGGCAATTGCGAAAATTTTTTCCCACGCATATCAAATATCTTCCATTCCATTACAATAAATCCATCTTCATTCAAAATTTCATTTCCAACTTCATCAATTCTGGGTGTTTGATATTTAATATTATAATTCTTCACATTTTTAGAAATCGAAAACCCATCATGTAAGAAATCATCCAATGTTGTACATCTTTGTTTTCCATCTATTAACCATTGCATCCTTAATCCATCTTTTATCTCTTCACAAATAATAATCTGAGTCAGTGATTTTCCTCTTAATATATCTGCAATCAACTCGCTTTTAGCAAACTTTTTCCATTGACCACTATGCCGCTGCAATATATGGTCATCACGAAGTCTTTTTCTATTCAACTGTTTACTAATTGATTCAATACTATAACTAGTATTTTTATAATCTTCGATAACATCCTGCTCTAACATAGTATTCATCTCCTCTTCCTCCATTACTATTTCTCTTTTTTCTTGATACAAAATTCTTTTATTTTCATATAATTTCATTACAGTAAAACATTGAATATATTGCTTCTCAGTTATGTTAAGAATGCGCTTAATATCATCACGTTTATAACCTTTCATAATTAATTTTGCAACTTTTCTAGGCATTTCTGGTAAATGTTCTAAATAATTTTTGACATTGTCACTGTAAAAATCCCCCAATTTTTCGGCCAATACATTATCCAAGTCAAAACTTGACGGCAAAATATCACCTATGCATAAACCATTTTCCTCGTCAATAGGAGTATCTAACGAAATATCAGTTATATACTCTTTCTTCTTAATGAGATTTCCATATTCGTCTTCTTCCTCGCTTTCAATAAAATTTTGCCTTTTACTTCTATTCTTATATGTCATTTCTTTCTGTATAGAAAATTTTATAACTCCAAAAATATAATCTTTAAACGATTTGCCATGAGAAGAGTCATAGCTCTCTCTGGCCTTGGTAATTTCATAACCTACTCTTGAATAAAAATCATCATAATCTTTCTGTGAGATTCCACCAAACCGTGCCATTTCTTTTTGACATAATTTATGTAATTTACATCCGTTATCAGAGTAAAGATCCTCTATAATACTGTCCATCTGATTCATTTTATACCATCCTATCTTTGTTAATTTATTTCTTTTCTCTCTTTCTATTTTCTATAAACTTATCTACATTGTTTATTCCCTCCTTCATAATTCTACAAGGAAACCTTTTCTACTGCCTAATGTTTGATACTCATCACCAAAACATGTGTTCTTTTTTGCTTTAATGTATAATACTGGAATCTATAGATAACAATTGATATTTGAGATTTTGCAAAATCAGTCAAAATAACTTGACATATGCAATTATATATGTGATAATATATTTAGGCATAGCAAAACTGCTATGTTTGTTATCTATAAAACCCGTTCAATCAAAGGTGCGGCAACACCGTTTGTATGATTGAATGGGTCTTTTTTTGTTTTCATTATCAATTATAGTACGCTTGTTCTGTTTTGTCAACACCAAAAAAAGAACAAGCGTTTGATATTTTCTATTTAACATACAATCACTTTTCAGATAACGACATTATTCATATCCCGAAAAAATGATTTAAATAAATATAAAAAAGAGAAATACAAGATGTAAAAGTAAACCACATAGCATAGGTCATTGCAAATAAAAAAATTTAGTAAAGGAGATTTAATCAAAAAGCATGGTTGAAAAAAACACAAGATATTATAACAAAAATTCTAGCTCTCATTTTGGAGGTATTATCAAACATTCTGATTTCTATACGAACTACGCCATCAAACGTAATATTGCACTTCGCATTGCATCTGATTGGAGCTTTGATGAACAATGCAGAAAAAACGAAGAAGCCAGAGATAGGAGAATAAAGGAGGAAACAAAAAATGAAAAAATTATCTTATATAAAAACAAGTGATTTATCAATAGATATTAACTTAGGAAATGGCTATTTTCTGCGTGCATCCGCAAAATACAATTATATTTCTGATAAATATGAATTAAGTTTTTATATTAGAGAGAAAACCATAGATAAATACATGGCTATCGAAACATTAAATAATAAAAAAGTTTTATTTGATGGAAATCGAAAAACTATAAAAACTAATATACTACACTATGTCTCTGTTTTACTATCTAAAAACTATTTCAATGATAGTATAAAACACTACGAATATGAATTGAAATGCTTTGACATAGGGCATGAATTAATAGAAGAGAAAAACAGAATAAATAGAAACGCGAACCCCAATGAAGGAGGTGCTGCGTAATTTGTGATATTTGTAAACAATCACCTTGCCACTCCCAATGTCCAAACTATTGGCAAGTAAATATAAAATATTACTGCTCAGCCTGTGGCGAAGGTATCCTTGCTGGAGAAGAATATATTGAAAATGATGACGGAGAACATCGGCACTATGATTGCTTTTGCGGAGTAAAGGAAATGTTAAATTGGCTAGGATACGAACCAAAAACCATGAAAGAAAATCAAAAAAACCTATGACCCAGTGCATAAAATATAAGGCGGTGATTTCAAATGGCAAAACAGCAATCTTGTCATAAATATATATATAAACTCCGAAGTAAACGTTTAAAACAAACTAACTGGAACCTTACACTCCCACTACAATCAGCCATGAAAAACAAAAGCGACCTTGTTGCACTCAATGACAGTCAGATACTTCGATGGATTTGCGAATTAAATGGGGTCAAAGATTTAGACCAAAAAGTATTAAGTCTAAAAAAAGAAATCAAAGCGTTAAAAAAACTTCCAAAAAGCAGAGAAACCAGAGACACTATCAGAGGACTATACGAAAAATTGTATTCCTTACAATATCAAAAAGACTATTTTTGTATGATTATGGACTCTAACAAAGATTATGATAGAGCAAACCAAGGATTTAAGATAAATGGCTACAAATATCACAGACTTCTTGGAACCAATGGTGGAATCAAAAAATCAACCATCACTTACATCGGGGATAATGTATATCAAGAAATTGTCAAACGAATGAATAATAATAGAGACATGAGTAAACCTATCGTTCCAGCTAAACTAGAAGCATATCAAGCATTAATATGCAGTGGTTCTACCCCAGTTACGATGCCAAAAATCCTAATTGTCAAAGACTGTAATGTTCAGTTTACAGAAACAGTAATAAAAATATCTGATGAAAATATTGGTGAACCAGAACTCAAAATAATAAAGGATTATGTGGTTAATTATTGTGATTCTGACGGATATGGATTTATGTCCCCTAACTATTCCCGAATTATCAATGAAGACTTATATGGACCACAATCGAAAGGACAAACTATTTCTGGTGTAAATACAAGATATGCCTGGACAAAAGGGATGCTATTTACATTCGATTTTGTAGAATTTGCAAAACGTATAAATCATGAAGAATATCACATAAAAGATGCATGGGGTGACTGGCGCGATGTACGCGAATATGATGTCATTCTCACTACTTCTATGGTTAAATTGTGGGACTCATACAAAAGCCTTGAACATTTTATTAAATGCTGTAATGATAATCATTATCAATTTTCTATAGCCAAAACAACTCCCCATAAACTAGAAAACATCCGAAATGCAAATTATCAATTTTTACAAACTTATGATCTGACAGATGAAGAAGTATATGAGTTATGTAAACCAACTATTGATGAAATTAAAGATGTTTTAGGAAATGATTGGCGAAAAACCCTTGTTTTTCTTAAAGGAATGGATTTGACTGATCATAGTATTGATTATATAGACAATGATTTTATTAAAGCCATAATGATTGACAAAAAAATACTAGCAGACCCATTTATCATAAAAAAGATACACGGACTAATAAAAAAGAGAATCGAAATGGCCGCAAAAGGCTCCATCAAAATATCAGGTAATTATGCAATTGTATCTGGTGATCTATATTCTCTTGCACAATCAATCTTCGGGTTACCAATTACAGGACTACTAAAGGCTGGACAAGTATATCACAAATATTGGATTGATAAACATGTAGAAAAAATCGCTCTTTTTCGGGCTCCAATGACTTGCCATAACAATATTAGAACTCGAAAAGTTGTGCACAATAGTGAAATGGACTTTTGGTATCAATATATTACAACCGGAATCATATTAAACTCATGGGATACAACATGTATTGCACTCAATGGAGCTGATAAAGATTCTGACACTTTTTTTACTACAGATAATAAAATTATCATAGATCATACATTAAATTCTCTTACAATTGAATGTATACAGCATCAGGCAGAAAAAATTATCCCATCAGAGCAAGATTTAGTTTACGCCAATAAACTCGCATTTGGAGATGAAATCGGAACAACAACCAACCGTATTACTGCAATGATTGAAAGACAAGCCGCATTCAGTAAAGATAGCGAAGAATATAAAACATTAGACTACCGTATAAAATGTGGTCAACATTACCAACAATGTAGCATCGATAAGGCAAAAGGGATTATTGCAAAACCTATGCCCAATTACTGGTATAATTTGAATGCTTGTAAAAAGTTGCCTGACCAGACAGATGAACAAAAATGTTTTAAAGAATTGTGTTTACGCATTGTAGCAGAATGCAAACCATATTTTATGAAATATGTATATCCAGACCTAAATATCAAATGGAATCAATATATTAAGGACTCAAATAGCAAGTGTATCCGGGAATTCAAAGTACCTTTAAACGTTTTACTGAACAAACAAAACAAAACTGCCACAGAAAAAGACTTTATTAACTATTATGAACAGCTAAAACCTGCAGGAGATAATCCTTGCATAGTGAATCGCATTGCATGGTTAGTCGAAAATTCATTTCATGATTTTCCAAAAGCCAAAACCTCATCCAAAAATTTTGATTACCACATACTAAAATCAGGCTTAAAATATAGCAAAAAAGATTATATAAAAATTCGAGATATAAAAAAAGAATATGATGAGTGCATTAAGTCTTATCAACAGCTCGCAAAAAAACAGCGACTAGATAAAGATGAAATTGCAATCAACAGAAATATGATGTTATTATATTTTAAATCACAATGCGAGGTAATATGCCCAAACGAAAATGAACTATGTGAAATTATTCTTGACATCTGCTACTCTTCTAACAAATCAAGGCAATTCGCATGGGATATATGCGGAAAGACTATTATCAATAATTTGCTAAAAAAGAATGACTATATAATTAATTATCCCGTCTATTCCAATGAAATTGGAGAATTTGAATTTGGTGGATACTTTTTTCAAATTCACAAAAAAAAATTAAAGGAGGATGATGAAAATAATCATATTAAATGAAAAAGAATACATAACGGAAATGCTAGGAACTGATAAAATAGAATCAAATAAAGTATACGTATTTTTGAGCATATACGCAAGATATCTCTATCATGAAAAGGGGTTTAGAAAAACTAAAATAATCGCATACCTTAATAACTATATGAAAACTAATTATCCAGATTATAATGCAATTAACTGGATTTCTACCATTGAAAAATATGCAAAACGAGCAGAAAAATATCCGCTATGTAAATGCAGGGGTATCTGGATAACAAGAAATGAAATAACTACCATTGAAAACTTACATGACAAAGTATTAGAACGTCTGGCATTTACTCTCCTTTGCCTTGCAAAATTTAACAATTTTAAAAATCCCCAAAATAACAATTGGGTTAATTATAGCAATGGAGAGGTCTATAAAATGGCATGCATTAATACTACTGCTTATCTTAAAGATTTGAAATATAGCCAACTTCACGAACTACAATTAATTAATTTTGCCAAAAAAATAAATAATTTAAACATCCAAATATTATTCCTAGATGAAAAAAGTAAGAATGAATTATTTGTAAACGATTTTAGAAGGCTTGGATATGAATGGAAATTGTATCATGGCGAAAACTATATCAGATGTGCAAGTTGTAATATTCTGACAAAGCAACGTTCCAATAGAACTAAATATTGCATAGATTGTGCCCGAAAAAGCGCTGCAAAAGCAAAATATCTATGGGATAAAAAGAATAGGCAAAACAAATCCGAAAATTAGAAAACAATGGCTAACCCATAAATTCCATTGAAAATAGGGCATTTATCTGTTAACACATCCAAAATTGATTTTTTCCTATATGGAAAAGGATCCGTAATCTCTAATACAAATGGTGAGATTTCTTTTCTGAAATTTTGCCATTTGTTATCTTTTATTTAGAAGATTGGATACTTAATATAACAGCATACACATATGGAGGATTTCTTTGTCAAATTTATATTATTCATCAAAGTATAAAAACACTATAATCGACATTTTAATACAAAATAACGACTTTGTTAAGCTTATCAACCCAAATATGCCACCAAACAAAAAAATACTTCAAAAAGAAATGCTTCTTGGCGGTATATTTCATATTGACGGAAAAGAATATAAAGAGCAAGGACATATATTTGACCATAATTTTATCAAAAATACAACGACATCTAACAAAACCTTCGTAATCGTTGAAACTGACATAGATGAAATTAGCCAAAACGCATTTGTCCATTTTAATCTTTATATCTTTATATTTACAGAAAAATCTCTTGTAAGAATAACAGATAATACAATCCCATCTATAAATGATATTGAAAAAATGGGATATCACACTGGTTATTACGGAAACCGGATAGACATATTATGCGATATTGTAGACAAAACATTAAATGGAAACAAAAAATTAAAAGGAATATGTTCTGTCCATCCTGCCCCAAGGGGTTTTTGCAGACTATATTCTCCAAATGATAATTATTATGGAAAATGCTTAAATTACAAAATTACAAATTACAATGATGGTGGTAACTGCAATGGAAATTAATAAACAGTCATTATTTTCATTTATTATATTTAATGAGAATATTAAATATAACGATTATATAACACTACACCCAATAAAAATGAAAGATATTATAGCTTTCCAGCAGTGTCAGCTGGCATTAACACTGCGTAAAAATGCAATATTTCACGAAAAAAATATTATTAAAATGGAATATTTGACCTTTATCAAATTTGCGCATCATAACCAAAAACTAGCCGATAAATACAATATTCCTTTGCTACAATATTATTATTACTTTGCAATAAACCTCCTGCGTATTGCCTGCGGAAAGGAATCAGAAATCACTTACAATACTGCTACTCTTGATATATACATTAATGGATTCCAAATAACAGATTCTGTGTTCGATGATTTAAGAAAAATCATGATTATTCAGAACGACATTGATTTTGATATTGATGAATTCATGAACATTGACACAATAAATGCACTAGAAAAAGCTCGAGAGTTTGAAGCCCAAAAAAGTAAGGAGAAAGCAAATATAGAGGACTATATAGACTCTTTGATTATTGAAATGAAAGTCTCTGAAGAATATGTCTCAAATATGACAATCCGAAAGTTTTGGAGATACATTAAAAGGATTAATAGACATGATGAATACAACGCACGCCGTACTGGGCAGATGAGTGGAATGGTCACATTTAAAGAACCTATCCAGCACTGGATGACAAGCATTGATGTCTCCGATAAATATGAAAATTTAAAAACAAACGAGGATGAATTAAGAAGTAAGATTGTATAACAGTCTGCTTCTTTTTTTATACAACAATAAATATTGAAAGTGAGGAAATTTAATTATGGGAAACACAACAAACGAACGCTCTAAAGACTTCTTGGTATCAACCGCCGATGTTGCTTTCATCGTAAATGGCATGTTAGCTTTTACTGGCACAACGTCTCTTAACACTTCTATTTCTGTATCTATGGAAGACCAGGAAATCACAGGTGGAAAAGGAGGAAAGACTCTGTACAAATATAAATACGGCAGAAAACTTTCCCCTTCCATCGAAATGGCAGACTGGAATCTTGCATACATTGCAGCAAATGTCGGTTCTTCAATCTTTGAAGGATTAAAGGATGTATTTACAGTTGCAGAATGTGTCACTTTAACAAAAGGCGTTGGCACATTAAAAAAGGTTCCTGTTGGTAAAGTCTTTATAGAAAAAGCAGATGGCACCACTGTTGATGTGACACCTACTGGTTCAGTTATTACTGTTGGAGAAATGGATGGCACAATTCTCGCCACATATCAGTATAATACTAATATTAAGCGAATTACGATTGATGCAGAATCCACTCCTATGATTGGAGAATTAATTCTTACAGCAGATAAGCATAATAACAAAAAGGGCAAAGTGGGAGAAGTACAAATTGATATTCCTTCCTTCCAGTTAAGTGGTGCATTCGATATTTCTCTGGAAGCTGGAGGTAATACAACTACCACCCTTAACGGGGATGCCTTAGCTGTGAGCGGCTCCTCTTGCTCAGATGGAAGTGTATATGCATATATTTCAGAAATTCCGTCCATTGAATCTACGATCACTGTATCAGATATCGCTGCAACACCTGCCGTAATTACATTAAATGTAAATGATACACAATCATTAACCATTGTTGGTTTAAAAGGAGGATTATACAGTAATATCAGCATTGACTCAAATGATTGTACGATTACCTCTGATGATTCAACAATCGCTACCGTCTCTTCTGGCATTATTACTGGTATACAAACTGGAACTACATTTATCAATATTGATTATAATGGAATCAAAGATGTTGTGAAGGTAGTTGTATCTTAACAAAATAATTAAATTTTTAGAATATGACGGCTTTAATGGAAGAACTTTCCTAAAACATATCAATAAGGCTGTGCAATTAATTTTGTACAGCCTTAATTCAATTGGAGGGTAATATGCCACGAAAAAAAAATGAATCGATTCAAGCAAAAGAAAGCACACAATTCTTTGATGCAACAAGAAAAACAATACCTGAAAAATATAAAACTGAAAAGTGCAAAATATTATCCTATAATAAAAAAACAAATGAATTGGATATTGATTTTAAGGGGCATGGTATCAGGATTAAACATGCCAAAAACATAGAAACTAGTATCGTTTCCGTGAAATACACCGGTGAAATTGGTCAAACAAACTTTTCTTACTGGTTATAAAATCATTATGTGTAAACAAAGTTATGAGAAACTAGTGAAACGAAGCGGAAAAATAATGCTTCTATGCAAATTAAAATCAAACCAAACATCCGAGATAATGAAATTATGTATATGTCAAAGATTTTGTCCTGATAAAGATAAATATATTCCACATCAACAAAAATCAGGATGTAAATATTATGAAAGAAAAAGTGACGAAACTATATAAACGAAAGGACTATTTTGTTATGCAAGAAATAATTGCACTTTTACCAGTCTTATTGATAGCTATATTAATGAACATTGCAGCAGGTACCTACTTTAATATCGAAAAAGGAAATATTAACTTTAGCTGGAAAAAATTTATTTCTGGTATCATAAAAGGTATCATTATAGGTGGTATGTTCATTGGCACAGCCTACTGTTTTGATGCAACTGACCTCTCCTCCATTGGCATAAAACCAATATTCATCATGCTTTCCGCCATCTCACTATATGTTGGAAAGGCTATCATTTCATTAGGAAAAATTTTAGGAGTCAGTATTAAAAAATAAAAGCAAAGGAGAATGAAATCAACATGAAAATCGCATTAACAGTTGGCCACTCTTTGTTAATTAATGGTAGTTATACCAGCGCAGATGGCAAAATATATGGTGGGTGCAACGAATATAAATGGTGCAAGACATTTTCAAAACAGCTTTCCTCTGCACTTAGAAAAAATGGACATAAAGTTAAAAGAATCCTTTGTCCAGAAAAAAAGTTTGCTTACAGCACCCAAGAAAAAGCATATAAATTAAATATTATTAATTCTGGAAATTATGATTTAGTTATTGAATTACATTTAAATGCTGCCTCCCCGTCTGCTAATGGAACGGAAATTTTATACAAATCCTCTACTGGTCAAAAGTATGCCACTCAGGTCCAGAAACAACTTTCTACTGTATTCCATGATAGAGGCATACAAAAACGTACTGACCTTTATATTCTGAATGGAACAAAACCCCCCGCCATTTTAATTGAAACATTTTTCTGCACGAATCATAATGACTACGAAAAAGCAAAGGGGCTTACAAATAGAAAGAAGCTAGCAAAGCTAATCGCTAAGGGAATTCAAAATGTTGACAATAAATAAAAATACGAAAGGATTTGGTATTTACATGCGATGGACGACATAACGCTCTTAACTAAAATCAATTATGCCCAAGTATTTATCTCTGTTGTTACGATATTAATTGGGTTCAAAGCTGTTATTACCATTTTAGAATGGATATTTGAAAAAATAGGACTTGAAACTAAATGGATGAGAAAACAACGTGAGGAGCACAATTTACTAATCAAAACCTCCCAAAGTCTTTCTGCCTTACAAGAAAAACATATGCAAGACATGAAAAAATCTGATAAACGTGATGAAGAAATTTCTTCTGATATCAAAAAGCTAACCCGGATGTTTCTGGATAAAGAAATAGATGATATGCGATGGGAAATAAATAATTTTGCAACAAAAGTATCCGAAGGAAAACCATGCAATAAAGACAGTTTCAACCACTGCATCCATATTTACGAAAAATATGAAAAAATACTAGAAGAAAATAAGTTAGAAAATGGTGAAGTAGAAATATCTATGGAACTTATAAATGATGTATACAAGCGAAAATTAAAAGAAGGATTTTAATATAATACATACTATTTTGCATAGTTAGGACTATATAAAAAAAACAAACGGAGGTAGAAATGGTAAGTTTAATTGATATAAATTACCAGACAAGATTTTGCAAATTTTCTATTGATTTTTACTCAGATTTAGAATTTTTGCCAAACATGACATCACCTGGAAAAAATTCCTTAAACACGATAAAGAACTGTACACAAGGCAGTCTCGCTTATGCAAGCAACGGGAATACTTATATTTTGTCTGGCGAAAATAAATGGATTTCATATTCTGGTAATTCTTCTGGTGGCTCTTCTGGAGAAACTACACCATCTGAAGATATTGAACCAATCAGCAAATCTTATATCGAATCGCTTTTTAAAGATAAGGAGTAATAATAAGATATGGCAAAGCAATATTTAGACGAAGAGGGATTGGAACTATACGACGGTATGATAAAAAAAGTAATCTCTAATCAAAGCGAAAACATAGTCCAAAAACCAAATTATCTCCTCTTTCCATCTGTAGGCGATCCCAATTTGCTTTATATGGATATTGAACATAATACTACTTATAGATGGGACAAATCAACGCTAAAATACTTTTGTATCGGAAGCAACTATTCTGATATTGATGTTATCTCTGGAGGAAGTAGCAAATAGAACGATAACCTAACAAACATTTTTCCACTGCCTTTTGCAGTGATTTTAAATTATATTGACAAGGAGGTTTTGCTAAATGGCAAATACAAACACACTTACAACGAGAATTATTATCTGCAACGACACAGAAGTAAATTGGGGTACTTCAACAAAAGTCCTCTTAAAAGGCGAGGTAGGGGTTTTATTCCCAACTGATACAACAAAAGAGCCAATATTAAAAATTGGTGATGGTGTAAATACATTTAATGACCTAAAACCGTTAAATGTTACGCCATCAGAATTAACAGAATTAGCAAATAAAATCGGCGATTTAACCACATTAAAAACATCTGATAAAACTACTATCATTGCCGCAATTAATGAATTAGTAGATTCTGCTGGCAAAGTGACAATTGATACTTCTAAAACTACAGATGGGTATGCAAAGTCATACACGATCAAGCAGGGTGTTGATGACGATGGAAACGATATAGTTATCGGCATTATTGACATTCCAAAAGATATGTTCTTAAGTTCTGCTGAAGTTGTTGTCTTTAACGAAGGTGATACGCTTCCTGATGGTATCTCTGAAGCAGGCACATACATTGAATTTACTATTGCTAATGCAACAAACGATAAAATCTATATTAATGTCAAAACACTTGCAAACACTTACACCGCAAAAGCAAATGCTGCACAGATTCAGCTCACGATTGATCCTGTTACAAGGGAAATTTCTGCAGCAATCGTAAATGGCTCTGTAGGAGCCGATGCTTTAGCTGATAATGCCATTATAACAAGCAAGATCAAAGATGCAAATGTAACAAAAGCTAAACTTGAGCAGTCTATACAGGATACTTTGGATAAAGCAGATGCTGCTATTCGTGATGTCAAAGTGAATGGAACTGCATTATCAAAAGATGCATCCAATGCCGTAAATATTGAAGAAATTTCTACAGACATTTTGAAAAATGGCACAAATACCCTTATTTTAGATGGCGGCACAAGTTCAATGTCATAAGGTGGAATAAAATGGAACAAAAAATTTTAGTTAAACATAAACAGGCATATGATACAGAAGAAAACTGGACAACCAATAATCCAATATTGTTGGCTGGGCAGCTTGCATACTCATCTGATAAATATGGAAAATATAAACTTGGAAATGGTACTGCCCATTGGAATGACCTTGATTACTGTAATGAAAAAGTTTTTACTGGGACAAGGGCAGAATATGAAGCAGCCAATAGTAATGGCGAAATCAAACCAGGAACAATTGTAAATATAACAGATGATAATGATTACCAAGGTATAGATATTGATACTGAATTATCAGAAGAAAGTGAAAACCTAGTCACTAACAAAGCTGTTACCACAGGCATTAAATACAACGATACCAAGGATAACACTACTACATTCCTATCAGATGATACTTTAGAACCTGAAGGATATTCAGATATATCGCTATTAAAAAGTAGTGAAACACATTCTTCTATATTCAATAAGTTATCAACTATGTTTAAAAATGTCCGCTATTTATTTGGAATGCTTGGAACAACAGATATCTCGTCCATTGGCGATGGAACCGTCACTGATGCCATCTCTAGGATAAACACGGATTTAGCAAAAAGAACATTGTTCACCCCAATCTATGCTACTATTAATAACGGATTAATAAGCAATGCACTTGATGTTAATTTAAATAATGCTTTAGATTCAAGGAACAAAACGGGTTATGTGTATCATACAAGCACAACCGGATTGCCAAGTGACTGTAGTCATGGCATTCGAGAAGTATACTATTATAATAATTCATCTGTTTTTGCCAAGATTATAGGTTCAGATTTTAATAATGTTGCAGCATCATGGATAAATAAATGTAATAATGGTTCTTGGCATGGATGGATTCGCGATGTAACAAACCATGACATCACTACAAATGCTGAACTGTTGGAAAATATACCACACAGCACTAAAATTACAATACCTTTTGGCGGATGCCAAAATATAGTAGGCTGCCTTTTTGACCGTGTGGTTATATTGAACGTATATTTTCAAATAAAAGAAGACATTCCGGCTGGCGGGGCAATATTTAATTTGCCTCAAACCTATCGTCCACAATACTCAACTATTGCAATCGGATTTGTTGATCATGCTACACCAAATGTAAAATATTATGGAGGAATTAATAAAAATGGAGTTATTTATCCTGATATGAGTATTCCTGCTGGTACGGCTTTAGTAGTCAATGCATCTTTTTTTAAATATTAAAATAGGTAAAAATCCGCCATAATAAAGGCAAACAACCGCATTTCTGCCAGTCTGTAATTAAAACAACTTGCTGAGATTTCCTGCCGAACACCCTTTACGGTTGCTATTACAGGAAGGTTTGTATTGTTACTATACCTTGTCTGCATTTGGGAAAAATATATCGTATTTCCTTTGGGGCTTGCGTACGCTCCTATATAAAGTGTACCTCCTTGTTCCGTAAGGGCAGTGCATTCAATGCCCTCTTTTGTTGGAGACAAAATTCCATATGCACAAAAGCCATCATTTTCGCTTTTTATAATGAGTGCTTTTGTGCTGCTGTTCCGTTTGCATCCTCTGTCACCCATATACAGTGTATCTTCACTACTGGTGCTTAATACAAATACTGGCTGTTTGGCAGCTGCATATTGAAACAGATATGGAATCATTTCGTTTTTTGCACAATTATTTATTTTTTTCTCCAAGGTAATGTCGCTATCAAAATACAGCCAGTCATACCACTGGTTGTTGATATAAGTTCTCAAAGCGAACCTTCCTAACGTTGACTGGTTGTTGTAAGCGGCAACATATGCTACTTGAACACCTGTGTTTTCGCTACTCATTATAACGGACAAGAAGTAATATACAAAACCTGGCACATCGCCTGTTGTGCCAGATGTAGAATTGATATAATAAACACCATTATCTGTAGGCTTTCGCAAATCGTCTATATTCCCAATAAAACCACCTTTGTGCTTATAAGATTTTGCTAAATTCTTTAGGTTACAATCGATGATGGGGTAAACGAAAAAGCAGTTTTGACATTGCAGGGAACTGCCCCTTCGTTTACACCATTTTCGATTTGATCTAATTGAACAAAGTGAGCGTCCGGGCAGCAGTAAACTATGGACTTTCAATTCTTTGTTCCTACTCATGATTTTATATGATTTTCACTATGAAAGCTACAGCAATTCATGAAAATCCAGTAAACGGGCATGACAATAAAACCTCAGAGCCTGAGGATTTTGAAAGTATGAAACACTGCTCTTTAGCACCGCAGCGGCATTCTCATCTGTGGTTTTCCGAGGTGCCCGCCGCAGGCTTTGCACACACAAACTTTGATGCCATAAAGATGTTCCATTATCTGTGGCATTTCCATGTCACGAAGTTTTGAAATGTACTTTTTGCAGCCAAGGAGATTTCGGCAAAGAGTAAGCTTCTGGTTTTTGGTACGGGAACATAACAGCCCATAGTGCCGGATGCGGACAAAACGCTTTGGTGGTACATGCATGAGGAAACGTCGGACAAACTCTACACCTGAAATGGTCAGTTCCTTCCATTGCCCCTCATTATGGTAATCCTTTACTGAAAAGGTAACGGTATCATCATCCATGCGGATAATGCGATGATTGCTGACAGCTATACGATGGGTATATTTTCCGAGGTAATTAATCACAGACTGCGCACCATTGAAAGTCTTTTTGCAATGAGGGACCCAGTCCTTATCATAACAGGAATCCAAGAGTTCCCTGAATGCATAATGGTTACGATATTTTTCAGCAGTACCATGAAAAACAAGTTTGTCATCTTCCCATAGCTTTTTCAGTTCCTCCATATATTTTCCCCGGAACACTTTGGAAATGACCTGAATGGGAAGGAAGAAAGTTTCCCCTTTGTCCTTCCACTGATTGTCAGAGGTCAGACCACCACCGAGCAGAATGGTATGAATGTGGGGATGAAAGTTCATTTCAGAGCCCCATGTATGTAAAATACAGATATAACCAACCTCCGCTCCGAGATGTTTTGCATCAGCAGTCAGTTCACTAATGGTCGAAGAAGCTGCATGGTATAAGGCATCATAAAGAAATTTCTGGTTGCTGTAAATGACAGGGTTTAAAATATCAGGAACAGTAAAAATCAGATGGAAATAAGGAGCATCAAGTACATCCTCCCTGCGTGCATCCATCCACATTTCTTTTGGAATTGCCTGACACATGGGGCAGCAACGGTTACGGCAGGAATTGTAATGAACCTGTATGGCACCACAATCTGAGATGGTCAAGCATTTTTGTAACATTACTACTGAACAAATTTCATCGTTTC
>CAJUID010000007.1 GCA_910585905.1 uncultured Lachnospiraceae bacterium | reverse complement strand
TGAATGAAAATCATGTACACAGAGCAAAATTGGCAAAATATCTGTGTCTTCAATAACATCAGAATTATTCCCTCTAAAAAATGGGGAAAGTCAAACCTATTGCATATTTGTCCCTAAGAAAGTATAATGTAATTAATATAATATGGTTCGGGAATTTTTAGTTCTATGTAGTGAAAAAGAAGAAACGACTGGCGGATTTCTGCCAGCCATGTGCAGCATCTTATGTGCTGTACTAGTATAGCGCACCAAAAAACTCGTCCAAGTTTCTAGGGATACGCTATGCTATCAGGTTCTGTGTCTGTGCGCTGCCAGCCGCAAAACCTGATGTTACACAGCTTAAGCAGCGCAGAAATGAGGAGAAATATGAAAAAAGCCACAAAGAAAAAACAAGCAAGCGCAAACAGCCAGGCAGCCCGGCTTAACCAGATCGTGAAACGGGCAGGCTTTATCGTAATTACAAGTGTGATACTACTTGTAGTTTTCGTAGGTTCTAACTTTTTTGTATCAAGGATGGAAGCAGAACAATTAGAAAACACAATGCTCCTAAACCAATACCGCCTGGGTTCCAAAAAACTCACATCAGAAGTGCGTGCCTATGCAATCACCAGCGACCAATCACATTATGACGCTTATATGAAAGAATTAAATGAAGATAAGAACCGTGATATTGCATGGGAGGGTTTGAAGAAAAACAGCATCACAAAAGAAGAATGGGCATCTCTGGAACATATCGCAGAGTTATCAAACGGGCTGGTACCTCTGGAAGAAAAATCTATGGAATTTGCCCAAAAAAGGGATACTTCAAAGGCAACTGCCCTTGTATTTGGAGAAGCATATGAAAATGCAATTCAGGAAATCACATCATTGACAGATGAATGTATTGATACCATCCAGCAGCGGAAAAGCAGACAAAAAAATGTTTTAAAAATCATTGTGACGGTAGGTGAATTGCTCTTTATTCTTTCTTTCGCTTACTTTGTCTTAGAAATTTTGCGCACAATTAAATTCGCAAAAACAGAACTTTTGCAGCCAATTCTGAAAGTCTCTGACCAGATGGGTGAATTGGCACAGGGAAACTTTCACGAATCCACTGACTTAGTAGAAGATGACAGCGAGGTCGGCAAAATGGTGGCTGCCATCAACTTCATGAAAAAGAATTATACAAATATGATTCGGGAAATTTCAAGTGTACTGGGGCAAATGGGACAGGGAAATTACAATATTGAAGTTACGCAACAGTATGTTGGAGAATTCACAGCAATCAAAGAGTCACTTCTAAAAATACAGGAGGAGACAAAAACAGTCTTAATCACAATCAGGGATACAGCACAACAAATTGACAGCGGATCTGAGCAGTTAGCGCAGGCTTCCGTCGATTTAGCAGAAGGAAGCACAGCACAGGCAATCGAAGTAACTGACCTTGCAAAGATGGTTGATGCTATGACAGCAAGCATGGAACAGAGTGCAGTTGAGGCAAACTCTACTGTTGAGATTGCTGCTGAGGCTGGTGTTTCACTTTCTGAGGGAAATTCAAAGATGCAGGAATTAACACAGGCAATCGGGGAAATCAGCCATTGTTCCGAAGAAATACGGACGATTATTGAAACGATTGAAGATATCGCAGAACAGACAAACTTGTTGTCTTTAAATGCCGCAATCGAAGCAGCCCGCGCTGGGGAAGCTGGAAAGGGATTTGCGGTCGTTGCAGAACAGGTGAAAAAATTGGCAGAAGAATCCGCAACTGCTGCAGGTGAAACCACTCACCTAATTGAAACCACTGTCTCCGCAGTAAACAAAGGCATAGAGATTGCAGGTGCAACTGCTGAAAACATGACAGAGGTTATGGCTGGGGCTAAAACTGCAACTGAACAGATGGCTCATGTGGCAAATATTTTAAAACAGAATGTAGAAGAAATGAACCACATTGACAGCAACATTACAAAGGTTGCTGCAATTGTAGATAATAACTCCGCTACCTCGCAGGAAACCGCGGCAGTCAGTGAAGAACAGTCTGCTCAGGTTACTACAATGGTACAGATGATGGATCGCTTCGTATTCTAAAATACATAGATTGATTGAATAAGCGCACCGGCAAAACGGTGCGCTTATTTATAATATTCTCTTACCAGTCAAATACCCCGCTGCAAGCAACGGGGCATGACTTAGCTTCTTTTTAGCAAGTTCGCCCCAGAGGAGCGGGGTATTTGACCCTCGCGGCAGTCGCCAAATGCGAGCAAGCTCGCGCTTGGCTCGTTGCTTCGCGGGAATAAACTTATTCTAATTTCTGGCTATGCGCAGTTAGCGCTGCATTTGCCTGTTCTACTTTTAACCTTGAAAGCAAGAGCATAATCACCAAATTAATAATCATCGGTATCCACAAATACATAAAATATAGGATATTTATACAGGACTCAGGCTGTGTAACCGCATTTGGGACATATCCTCCCGCGGCTAACAACCAGCCAGCAAATGCTGTGCCAATACCACTTCCAATTTTTACTCCAAGTGAAGAGCAAGAATACATCGTTCCATCCATACGTTTGCGCTTTGTCAAAAACGTATATTCTGAGCAGGACGCGATTAATGCATTTAAATCTCCTTGCAGGGGGCTCATGCCGATTGACGCAACTGCTGAAAATAATAACATCAGAGGGATATTCCCCATATATCCCGCTACGATTACCAGGGCCCTAGCCACTGTCGCAATCACATATCCCCACAAATTTACCTTATACATCCCATTAAGCTTTTTTACCAGAATCGGCGTAAACATTAACCCACAAATTAGCGGAATATTAATCGCAAAAGAAAATACGCCAAGTAAAGAAGCATCCCCTAAAATATAGGTCATATAGTAAATCCCCATATTAAGTGTCGCCGTAAATATCTGTGATAAAATATATATTGCACAGATAATCAGATAGAACTTATTTGCCGCAAGAATCTTCAATGCATCTACAAAAGAAAACTTTTCTTCTGCCTTTCCATCCTCACTCCCCTCTGCCAGCACTTCAGCCGGAAGTTCTTTGACAGAGAATACAGAGATTGTATTAACAACAAGCCCAATCAACGCATAAATAATCGCTACGTACTTCCAGCCGATTGCCCCGCCGCCAAATGCCTCCACCGCATCAACTGTAATCGTCTGAATCGCAAGGCTTGTGCCAAAGGCAAAGATAAACCGAATCGAACCCATCTGTACACGCTCACTGCCGTTTTTCGTAATCAGTGCAGTAAGAGCAGAATATGCAATATTATTTGCTGTATAGAATACAGCGTTCAGCAAAGTGTACGTAATAAAGAAATACGCATATTTTGCTGTATCCCCCATGCTGCGCGGAATCATAAAAATCAAAACCAACATCAAGGCATTGCCAAAGTATGCCCACAGCATCCACGGACGTGCTTTCCCCATCTTAGTCTTTGTCTTATCAATCATAGAGCCAAAAAAGATATCTGTCACCCCGTCAAAAAGCTTCGACAGCATCATCAAAGTGCCCACAATCCCTGAATTTAATCCAGCCGTATCTGTAAGAAAAATCATTACAAATGAGGATAACAGTGCATAAACCACATTCCCCGCAATATCCCCCGATCCATACCCCACTTTGTTATACCATTTTAAATATTTTCTTTCACCCATAACAATCACTCCTCCCTGCCGCCTGGCGGCACAAAACCATATTCCCGATTATACCGATTGGAATGGTATCAATTTCATGTCAAATTGAAACGTCCCTTCCCCCAATCGGTATTTTTCTAAAAGCTCCGGACCACAGCTATTGGAACCAATACCGCTCTGTGCATAATCCAGACATAATACCGTGCTTCCACATGGTACCAGTTCATAATTATGCTTCTTAGCTGCAAGCTCCTCCTGTGTATATATGGATGCATTGAACGAAAATGTCGTTGAACTGACCGCCACCAACCCTCCTCGTTTCCCTGCCACCATTACATAGTCGCAATCAAAATGGCTTCCATTTTCCTGCGGGCGGATATAATCCTCATGCATCTGTGCAGCCATCTGGCAATATTTCCCATGGCTGCTGGCTCTGCACTTATCCTGATAACTTTCCTCTGGCCCCATTCCATAGTAAGTTACCTTATCTATATCTTTTGAAAGAAATGCGCGGATTCCAAAACGCGGAAACTCTGGAAATTCCATATTTTTCTTAACCGACATCTCCATCTTAACTGCCCCATTCTCACGAACTGTCCAAATAGTCTCCATATCCGCGATTTTCTGGACAGACACCGCAGACAATGACATTGTACTGTATATCCTTACCTCTGAATCCCCCAAGTCATATTTTGTCCCATATGCCCGCAAAATACTTCTATTATAATGTGCACGGATCCATTCTTGCTTTATATTCCTATCGTTATCTGTCGGCGCCCTCCAGATATTGACTTCCAATGGCTCTGTAATAATCGGCCTTCCTTCAAATTCCAGATGGCAGAACATTCCAGTCAATTTATTGTACACATACCGAAAATGTTCATTTACCAATACCAGATACCGGTCATTCTCCTCTACTGCTATTTTCGCATGGGCAACTCCTTTCTCAGTATTCCAAAATAGGCTTGTCTGATTCCTTCTGTCCTCATTTGTCAACAAAATTTCATCAAACCCTAACAGAAATCCCTTAGGCAACACCCTCGACGCACTTTTTAGACAATATAATACTTTTAAGTAACATTTCCCCCTCTTTGGAACAGACATATCTAATTGAACCGTTCCCTCTCCATGCGGCTGAATAGAACCCATCCCAGGATCACCTACTTGACCAGCGGTAATGATATCTCCGTCACAGCTAACTTCATATTTTATATAGAGATAATCCTTTAAATCCACAAAATCCATATAGCTTTGCAATCGCAATATCCCGGATTCTTGGCAAAAGCCAATAACCCTAGCCGGCCGGTTTACATTTTTGAATTCTAATAGCCCAGTATGTGGCCTTCTGTCTGGATACACCAGCCCATCCACGCAAAAATTTCCGTCATGCAGCCCCTCTCCGTGATCACCCCCATAATAATAAATACTTTTGCCATCCTGTGCCTGTCCTTTGTATATTGCATGGTCACACCATTCCCAGACAAAACCGCCGCAGATTTCTCTATATTCCTCAATCACTTTAAAATAATCTTCAAAATCCCCCGGCCCATTTCCCATTGCATGGCAATATTCACACATAATATATGGTTTATCTGGTTCGCCGTTAAAATATTCTCTAATTTCACTAATTGCCGGATACATCCTACTATATAAATCAATATTAGAGAAATCATATTTCCTTTTATCACTTCGGTAAAATGCACTTTCATAATGTGTCAGCCGCCCAGGGTCAAACTGCTTTACCCACTCCAGCGATGTTTCAAATGTACAGCCATAGGCACACTCATTAGCCACTGACCAGATTACCACGCATGGACGGTTCTTATCCCGATAAACACACCGTTTTGTCCTATCCAGAACCGCCTCCGTAAAATCTGGGTTGTCGGCAATCGCTTCATTCCAGCGCTTTTTTCTATGATCCCAACTATTGTCGCGAAAATATACTTCCGAAGGTCCGTGGCTTTCGTTATCTGCCTCATCCATAACATAAAATCCATACGCATCACAAAGTTGATAAAAATACGGCACATCTGGATAATGGCTTGTACGGATTGCATTAATATTGTGCTGCTTCATTAGATTGAGATCCTGCTTCATATGCTCTAAGCTCACCACGGCTCCCGTAACAGGATTTGATTCATGGCGGTTTACGCCGCGGAATTTTACAGCGCTTCCGTTAATAAGTACAACATTTTCCTGAATCTTTATCTCACGGATTCCTACACGATCTGTTATTGTTTCTGTTTCCGTCTCCAAAACAATTGTATAAAGATATGGTTCTTCTGCATTCCACAAATGTGGTTCTTTTACCATAATCCTTATCTGCTGCTGATATTCCTCGCCTCCTATTTCCCCTAATACCGTCCCCGCTCCAACGAGACGATTTTCTTCGTCATAGATTGAGATAAGGACATCAATCGTCTCCCCAAAATATTTCATTTTGACACATACCAACGCCTGTTCCTGCTGTATTTCCGTTGTGACAAAATAATCAAAAATACCCTGCTCTGGCCTTTTTAGAAGATATACATCCCGAAAAATCCCGCTCATCCGAAACTTATCCTGATCCTCCAGATAACTCCCATCACACCATTTTAGAACCAAGACTGCAAGCTTATTATCCCCATTTTTTATAAGCTGCGTAACATCAAATTCACTGGTAGAATGAGAAACCTGGCTATAGCCAACATAAACCCCGTTTAGCCAGACATAGAAACAAGAATCTACACCTTCGAAGTTTAAATATACCTTTGGAGCAGCAGCATCCTGTTGATACGAAAAATGATGGATATATGTACCACAGGGATTTTCCTGCGGCACATAAGGTGGATCCATCGAAAATGGATACTTTACGTTGACATACTGATGGCTGTCATAACCATAATTCTGCCACATACCAGGCACAGGTATTGTTTCAAAATCTTCCTCCGAAGCATCCATCTCAAAAAAGCGTTCTTGCAGATCATAGATACTGTTGTAATAGCGAAACCCCCAATTTCCGCTTAACATCTGGAATCGGTCAGATTGTGCCCTCTGTTCCACAAGTCCATCCACTCTTTTAGACGCCGGAATATAATAGGACCGATTTGGCATTACATGATCGTGCAGTATCTCTAAATCTTCAAAATATCTAGGTACGATCATCGCTACACCTCCTTTAGTTTATATATTTTTGCTACAACATCATATCATTATTGTAATATTTTATATATAAAGAGTCCATATACTACATGGGATAAAACATGCACAAAATGATATAACTGCACATAAATCGTAGACATTTTATGCATTATATGATACAGTGGCAGAAAAAATGGAGGTGTGGACCATGTATATAAATTCTGGTTACCGAAATAATTCCAGAGTGGATTTTAAAGATAAAAGTAAACCACTGATTGTAGGAAGCAGTGGAACTTACCAGTTACTTACCAGGCCAAAGCTTCCAACCTGGCGTCCAAAAGGCAGAGTGGATTACCAGCTGTTATATATTGCTGCTGGAAAAGCATATTTTTATTTTGGCGAGGAGGAGGAAGAACAGCTTGTCACCGCAGGGCATATGGTTTTATACAAACCCAGGGAGCCGCAAAAATATATATATTATGGCAAAGACCAGACAAAAGTATACTGGGTACATTTTACGGGAAGTGAGGTTAAAAACATACTCAAATACTATAATATCCCACTTTCCGAACATGTATTTTTTACCGGAACCTCCCCCAATTATCAATGGCTCTTCCAACAGATGATCCAGGAACTCCAGATGTGCAGGCCATGGTATGAAGATTTGCTTTCCATGCTGTTACGCCATATTTTCTTGCTAATTAACCGGCAGACAAAAGAAGGGCATAAGTCAAATACCTATGCCCAAGAAGAAGTAGAACGAGCTACACAATATTTTAATGAACACTACAATACTCCAATCAGCATTGAAGAATATGCCGCCTCAAGGCATATGAGTACATGCTGGTTTATCCGAAACTTTAAGCAATATACTAAAATGACACCTCTTCAGTATATCCTGTCCATCCGCATTGCCAATGCGCAAAGCCTTTTAGAAACTACATTATACAGTATGACAGAAATCGCATCTATTGTAGGCTACGACAATCCGCTCTATTTTAGCCGGATTTTCAAAAAGCAGACCGGATTGTCGCCTTCTGAGTATCGGAAGAACGCCCCAGCACAAAATTATTTCCATGAATAATGATAACCCCACAACAACTGTGGGGTTATCATATAAAAATTATCTATATTATTGCTATTAGTAATACTTATTTAATTTGTGGCAGTGTCGCAATAGACTTAGCAAGTTCTTCTTCTGTTGGGACATAATCACTCATTTCCCCATCGTTATATCTCTGATATGCAACCATATCAAAATATCCGGTACCGGTCAGTCCAAATACGATATTCTTCTCTTCTCCAGTCTCTTTGCATTTTATAGCCTCATCAATCGCAACCTTAATTGCATGGCTGCTTTCTGGCGCCGGAAGGATACCTTCTACCCTGGCGAATGTCTCTGCCGCCTCAAATACCTCTGTCTGCCCCACACTTCTTGCCTCCAGAATCCCCTGGGCATATAGTTCTGAAACTGTTGAACTCATGCCATGATAGCGAAGCCCACCTGCATGGCTTGCTGACGGAATAAACCCACTGCCCAATGTGTACATTTTAGCGAGAGGACAAACCTTACCAGTATCACAGAAATCATATGCATAGGTTCCTCTTGTTAAACTAGGGCAAGATGCTGGTTCTACTGCGATAATTTTATAATTTGTTTCCCCTCTTACAATTTCGCCTGCAAAAGGTGAAATTAATCCGCCTAAATTGGAACCGCCGCCTGCACATCCAATAATAGTATCAGCCTTAATGCCGTACTTATCTAAAGCTGCTTTCGTCTCCAAACCGATAATAGACTGGTGGAGCAGCACCTGTGAGAGCACAGAACCTAATACATAGCGGTAACCCTCCTGGCTGGTCGCCGCCTCAACAGCCTCTGAAATCGCACAGCCAAGGCTTCCGGTTGTTCCCGGGAACTCTTCATTAATTTTACGCCCTACCTTTGTATCCATAGAAGGTGATGGGGTAACCTTTGCACCATATGTGCGCATTACCTCACGCCGGAATGGTTTCTGTTCATAGGAACATTTTACCATATATACCTGACAGTCCAGATCAAAATAAGAACATGCCATAGAAAGTGCAGTTCCCCACTGCCCAGCCCCTGTCTCAGTCGTCACGCCCTTTAATCCCTGCATTTTAGCATAATATGCCTGTGCAATTGCAGAATTCAGCTTATGGCTGCCTGAGGTATTGTTTCCTTCAAATTTGTAATAGATGTGTGCCGGTGTCTTGAGTTTTTCTTCCAGACAGTATGCCCGCACCAGAGGCGACGGACGGTACATCTTATAAAAGTTCTGAATCTCCTCAGGAATATCAAAATATGGTGTTGTATCATCCAACTCCTGCTTCGCCAGCTCCTTACAGAAAATGCCTGAAAGCTCATCCACCGTAACTGGCTCCAGCGTATCTGGCTTTAAGATTGGCGCCGGCTTTTGTTTCATATCGGCACGCACATTATACCACTGCTTTGGCATCTCCTGTTCCTCTAAATAAATTTTGTAAGGTATTTTCTTATCCATTTAAATCCCCCATTCTTATCCAATCTTCTAATTAGTTCTTAGCAATCCTTTTGATTATACTATTTCTTTCTAATATTTTCAAATATATTTTCAAATGCGCCCAATCTATGGTAAACTATTACTCCGAAAGTAAAATCTGTGATGAATTCTTGTCCAAAGTAAAAATATGACTTTCTTTAAAACTGTAGTTACATAATTGCTGTATGAGATAGAAAGGAAAAAAACATTATGAAGCAATTTCAGATTACATATACGAATGCTGATACATTTCTAAAAGAACTTTTAACCCTTAAAGAACGCAGTGAAACAAACAAAGAGACAAATTTTCTGTTTCAAATATATTCTACTATTTTAGAAGAGGAACCTATCCATATTCTATGCCAAATACTAGAACAGGTATTTCCTGATGCCCCCTATATGGGATGCTCTACAAGCGGAAATATTACAGACTGCCAGTTAGCTTCTGAAATTGTTATAATCTGTACCATATTTGAAAATGCAGACACAAAGGTTAAAATTCTGCAATATGATACAGACTCTTCTCCTGTTACAGAAATTACCAAAAGCATAATTGAAGAAACCAGGCAAAACCAATGGGTTAATGCAATTGAACTATACTGTACCATTCCAGAAAATTCTACAACACAGTTCTGTGCCGGACTGACCGATATTAGACCTGACATAAAAATATTTGGCGGTATTTCCTGCAGTGAAGATATTACCAGCTCAGATTCTATCGTGTTTTCAAAAAATGGTGGTTACGCGGTAAAATCTGTCGTTCTAATATTATATGGCGGGGAACAGTTTTATGTAGAAGCAATTAAGATTACCGGATGGAAACCGCTCGGCAGAAATTTTCATGTCACAAAATCAAATGGCAGAATCTTACAGGAATTAGATGGCATCCCAGCCTACAAGGTTTACCAGAAATATTTAAAAATTCAAAATGATGAACATTTCTTTTACCACACACTAGAATTTCCAATGTTTTATGAACATAATGGCACTACCATCCTTCGTGTCCCCGTTGCAAGTAATCCTGATAATTCCATTACTATGTCATCAGATATTGAAGTTAATTCTATTGTGAGAATTTCTTATGGTGATCCTGCAACAATTATTGACAGCATCAAAACTGCTGGATTAGAAATCCAGAAATTCCAACCGGACATTTTACATATCTTTTCTTGTGCAGCCAGAAGAACATTCTGGACTTCCGAAGAACCAACTTATGAGATTGAACCATTAAAAGAAATTGCCCCATCGTCTGGATTCTTCTCACATGGCGAATTTCTGCGGACAAAGGAAAAACTGAACCAACACAATGTTACACTTGTAATTGCTGCCATGCGAGAAGGAAACAAAAAGAATACGTATCACAAAAATTCTGTCCAGGCAAAAAGCCTTACAAAAATTCCACTTGCATCAAGGCTTGCCAACTTTATTAGTGCAACCTCATTGGAATTAGAAGAAACAAACCAAAAGCTGGCAAAAATGAATGAACAGCTTAAACAGACATCCATAACAGACGGATTAACTGGATTGTATAACCGCAAAGAAATTCAATCCCGAATCGGAGAAAGACTGCATTGCATGAAAGACGACATCTTCTGCGTAATCATGTTAGATATTGATAATTTTAAACAGGTAAATGACACATATGGGCACCAGGAAGGGGATAATGTTATTATTGCCCTGGCCAAAATATTACAGGACAATCATGTACTAGGGACGCAGTCCTTTTCTGCAGGCAGATGGGGCGGTGAGGAATTTATGCTTCTACTGCCAGACTGCGGGATTGACCATGCACAGACGATTGCAGAGCATATCCGACAGTGTTTTGCCAATACAACCTATCAGCAGGCACAAAATTTAACAGTCAGCATCGGCGTGTCGCAGGCAAGAGAACATGATACCCTTGATTCCCTTTGTGTCAGAGTTGATGAGGCATTGTACGACGCAAAGCAAAGCGGCAAAAACAAAGTTGTTGTCCGTTGATCTATCATAAGCCCGCATATAAATTTTCTATCAATCAAGTTTATCTCGCGTAAGCAACGAGCCAAACACAATGCTTGCAAGGAACTGAAAGTTCCTTTGCACTTGGCGACTGCGCGTGATGAGACAATCAATTTGATGTTTGGAGGGTTGAATTATGACGTACAGTAATACAAAAATAGAAAGTACAGAACTTTACAGCAAACACCATTTAGATATATCAAATAAAAAAATCACGGTCTACCCTAGCTCAGTCCCGGATAGACCTATCGTATACTTAAATACAGTTGAGGAAGAGGGGGAGCAAATATATCACGCATTATGCCATGCCAAATACCCAGAATTCACACTTATAACGATAAATGGGCTGACGTGGCATCACGATATGTCCCCTTGGGAAATCGCGCCTATTTCCAAAAATAGCCCCCCTTGTACAGGAGGTGCAGACAAATATCTACAGCTCTTAATTCACGAAATTGTACCGCAGGCAGAAAAACTAGTTCCAGGCGATGTTCTCTGGAGGGGGCTTGCAGGATATTCCCTTGCAGGCTTATTTGCAATCTATTCGATTTATCAGACTGACCTTTTTTCCAGAATTGCGAGCATATCTGGCTCCCTCTGGTTTCCTGGCTTTAAAGAATATATTTTTTCACATAATATGAAAAACATGCCCAAACATCTATACCTTTCTCTTGGCAACCGTGAATGTAAAACCAAAAATCCTTATCTAAAAACAGTACAGACATGTACGGAAGAAATTAAAACATTTTATACACAAAAAGGCATAGACACAACATTTCAACTAAATCCGGGTGATCATTTTAAAAACGCTGTTCAAAGAACTGCATGTGGTATCGCCCAAATAATTACTGCCCAAGATATCTAAGATTGGATTCTGATAAGGAAATAAACATAATCTTACCTTATCAGAATCCAATTTGATTGCTATTTGATTAGCATTAATTACACCTCTTATCTGAGAAAAATCGAACGCTGAAAACAATATTGATGTATATTCTTTTTTGTTACCCATTCATCCCCCATTTCATTTGAACTCGCTGCACTCGAAAACACTAAATCTATAATAGGTAAATTCTCACTTATTATTCTATGGAGTATTACGAACCCTGACAAGTGAAAAATAAGCAAATCAAAACCACCTAAAACATTGTAAAGTCAAATACCCCGCTGCAGAGCAACGGTGCATGACTTAATGTCATATTGAAATAATTAATGGACTGAAATATAAATTTTTGATACAATGGAAAAAGAAAATCTAATGAAGGGAGTGTATAACAATATGACTACTTATATGCGAGGTGTTCGCCTTTAATCTTTTGATGGCTAACAAAAATACAGAAATAAATATATAATGCTTTTCCTTTTAATCATTAATATAATTAAAAAGGAGAACGATATGAATTATATAAATGCAAAATCTGTATTACCAGAAGAGATGATACAAAAAATTCAAAAATATGTAAATGGTGTAAATCTATATATACCCAAAGTGCCTGAAACAAATAGTATTTGTAGCAGCTACAAACTTGAATTATGCAGAAGAAACCAAGAAATATATGAATCATTTTTGCAAGGTGAAAAGGTTTCAAAATTGGCTGCTAAATATTATCTTTCAGATAAAAGTATATATCGAATTTTAGGCGAAATGAAAAAGAAATAATAGGAAACGGGAGAAATCTATATTAGTATTTCTCTCGTTTTTTTCAATTAACATATGAGAATGACAAACAAATATGTCTTTGATATACTGAAATAAAAAAGGAAGGATAAAGAAAGATGAAAAAAGGAAAAATTATCTTTTTGAACGGTGTTACCAGTGCGGGAAAAACCTCTATTGTAGAATCTCTTCAAAATCAGGAGGATATCTTCTTTTATGTTGTTGCTAATGACTTGTTTCAAGAAATGATTGGAGAGAATTATCTTCAAAAAAATTACTGGAAATATCTTAGCGAAATAATCATTATGATGTATCATACAGCAAAACTATTTTCTGACATGGGGAAGAATGTACTAATTGATGGGATTTTAGTTGAGAGGAAAGAGATAAGACCTCATTACCATCAGTTATTAGAAATATTAAAAAGTAATCCACTTGATATAGTAGAAGTATATTGCCCATTGGATATTTGTAGACAGCGTAATATTATTCGCGGAGATCGATATGAAACACAATCGCAAGAACAGTATGCTTTAATGGCTGAAAATATTAAGTATAGTACCAAGGTTGACACAAGCATTTATAGTCCAGAGGAGTGTGCAAAAAAAATTATCGGGGATTTATTTGACTAACAAAATATCTGGAAGGAAAGAATGAACCTTAGATGAAGAAAATTGATTTCAAGAATTTGAGGCATTTCATGAATATAATACAAATGACTACACAAAAGAGTGGGGGGGTGCAGACAAAAGCTTAGATGAAAGAGCAAAATATTTCTCCAAAAAACGCATAAATCATGCAATCTCAGAATTTTCGGATATGTTGCTGAAAGGGTGAAAAATGACTCATAAGAATACAATGTCCGTCAGATTGCAATGACTACGGGAAGTAGTGCTACAACACTATTGAGTGGGGGTGGACGAATAACGATTGTTCAGTGACTCCAAATTATCTTTCACAAATGAATACACATTGCAGTCATACAATTCCCCTTTTACTTCAAATCTTTTTCGTAACGTTCCTTCCTTCACAAAACCTGCTTTTTGCAATGTTCTGTTAGAACCCATATTATCCACATGTGCAAATGCTTCAATTCTTTCCAAACCCATAGTTTCTATACCAAATCTGCACACTGCCTTTAATACCTTTGTGTTGATTCCATGGTTCCAATAAGTTTTCTTGATGAAATAACCAACCTCTGCACAAGTGTTATGATTAAAAAAATTAAACAATTGTATCTGGCCAATCACTTCCCCATGATATGTCACAACCCAAGGATATTCCCGCTTACCTATAAATCCCTTTATACGGCTTGCTTCAGCCCGGATTTCTCTCTCTTCATTCCAATCGTGGGGTCTTTTGTAACCTCCGAAATATGTAAAATTCTCTTCATCATAATATATTTCCCAAAATGGTCTGGCATCTTTTTCTGGTTTATGTTGCCGAAGATAAATATCCTCATTCACACGAATTGGGATGAACTCTTTAAGTCAAATACCCCGCTGCAAGCAACGGGGCATGACTTAGCTTCTTTTTAGCAAGTTCGCCCCAGAGGGGCGGGGTATTTGACCCTCGCGGCAGTCGCCAAATGCGAGCAAGCTCGCGCTTGGCTCGTTGCTTCGCGGGAATAAATCGCAAAATGCCATAACTAATCCTCCATTCTTCTAACTGGGACATAAATATCCATCTGCGCTGCTCCAAACTGGCAATCCCAACGCTCATCATAATATTCATAATCAAATAACGCATTTTCATCAATATAGTATTCCGAGTTTGGCAACCACACAAAATAAATGTATTTGAATACCTCACCAATTTCCCCGTTAGCATTATTACCATTCACCGTAAATACAGCATACTTTGCCTTTTGCACCACTTTGCGACACATCCCTTCCTGAAGGGGTGTATCTTTTTCCACTTCTACCCCTGCCATATAATAAAATGACAACGGTTCAGAGCAGAATTCTTCTGCATAATCTTCAAAGCCATACATAGTATGTTCATTTTTTCTTTCAATAGCATCTAAGTTGCTCTTTAGTTTAGACCACGACTCTCCTATGACATTAAAGCCATCTCTGGTGTGTTTCCTATAACCAGCAATTACAAATTCTTCCCTTTCTTCAAAACGTGGTTTTATTGAAAATACACCCTCTACTGCAACACGTTTTAAGTATCCTGTAAGGATTTCTTCTACACTCCGATATGTAATCTTTACTTGTCTTTCCCTTGCCATAAGTGGTTGCATTCCGAAAGTATCCTTAAACACCCGGTTAAAAGTCTGAATACTATTAAAGCCAACTCTGTAACAAATATCTGCAACACTCTCTGTTGTCTCACATAATATTTTATGTGCCATGGTAAGACGGCGCTTTCTAATATACTCTGTTATACTTAATTTTGTTACTGATGAAAAAATCTTGTGGAAATGAAAGGATGAGTAACCGAACACCTCTGCCAAACGTTCATAGGTTAGTTCCTCATATATATATTCATCAATGAAATATAGTACCTTTTCTATCAGTTGTAGATTATTCACTTTTTTACCTTCCTTTCAGTTAATAAATCCATTCTACAACATCTATTCCTATCTGTATTATCATTTCTTGTGAATTGTAGTTATTAAATTCATAATATACACCCTTTCTACTCACAAGCCAGCATAAAATTCCAATTTGTTGTTCTAAGTATAACATATGTTTATACAGTTCGTTGCAAAAAATGTGGGGTACAGCAACCACCACAGTCCATATTTCTTATCATTCCAACGATTTTTCTATTTTCCACTTCTGCCCTTTCAACCCATTCTGCTTCTCATACAGATAATTACGCACTTTACAGAATTCTTTAATATGTTCCAACTGCGCCCATACTCTCTCCCAGTAATCCAGCTCTATTTTTTATAATCTCTGACCAGATTGCGGATTGTATTAATTTTTTCTTTATCTTCTCTGACAGACATGTTCAGTATATCAGATTTTGCACGTCCTTGCCCGTTCCTTAAAGGTCTGTATCTGCCACGGTTTTTGCACACAGCCACACCATGACTTTCTTTTCCATGTCTGTCATTTTATCAATATATTCCTGTCCTGCAAGTTCCATGCTCAGTTCTTTTACAATCTTGTAGGCATGAGATTTTGAACAACTTAACTCTATTTACACTATACTATGGATATATCAAAGAATTTTCCATAATGAACTGCTATACTTCAAAAAATTTTCTATCTATAGCACCACTTTCCACCTTTTCCACTGTTGCAAGTTTCAAAAAGGGCTCTCCGATTTCTTGGAAAGCCCAATTAAATCTAACTTTTTACTAATGAAATCGTAAAAATTCTATTTACTCAATAATAGTTGCAACCTTACCAGAACCTACTTTTCTACCACCCTCACGAGCTCTCGGAAATGAAATCTCAATGTTTTTCCTTGTTTTTGCTGCTTATTTTTCATCATATTATTTGATATGACACTACATTTTTACTGTTTTGAAAAATTTTAGAGCCAAAATACAGCCAGTTGGAAATACCGGTTTTCTCCTTATCCGCCTTTATTACATGGTGCTGGCACAATGTATATAAAACATTAATGAAGAAAATATGAATTCGTTGTTCTCCACCACTTTAACCAACAAAACCAACAGTTGTCTGCTTCTTATACTGTAATCCAATATCTTTTCATCTTGCATCCATCAACATCTATGGTTTTCTCATAAACCCCATCACTAGCAAGTATTACTTTTTCACTGGCTACATTCTCAATATCACAAGTGATAAGAAGTTTTTCTATTCCCATTGATTTTGCATTTTGTATATTCAAACGAAGCATTTCCTTTGCATAACCTTTGCCACGTTCAGAAGGACGCACTGAATATCCACAATGCCCTCCCCACGTTCCAAGAATAGGATGATTTATGTGATGACGCAAATCTATCACACCTACAACTTTATCATCTCTCTTGCGTATAGCTAAGTATGTATGCGAAGGAACACTCGTTCCCGCACCGCCACATGTTTCTTCACTTTTTCTAAGTTCACATATCTTTATCCATTCTTCAGAAGACTTACTTACATCAAGCGATAAGCAACCTGCAAATTGATCTTCATTTTCTGTGTCACATTCCAAAATTTCTTGACGAAATTTCCATATTTCATCTGCATACATCTTTTGAGGCTCAGTTAATGAAATTTGCTCCATATCTAATATCTCCATAAATTTTAGTTGTTCATTTAATTATACCACTTCCATTCCACATTTACTATTTAAAAATAAGGGCAGTTTCTTATCGTTCCAACGGCTTCTCAATTTTTTGTTTCTGTCCCTTCAAATCGTTCTGTTTTTCATAAAAGCTATTACGTTCTTTGCAGCGTTCTTTCATGCGCTCCAGCTGCGCCTGCACTCCGACTCTATTTTCTTATATTCCCCGGTCAGATTGCGGATTGTATTATTATTTTCTTTTATCTTCTTCGGCAAACATACCCAGTCTGTTAGATTTTGCACTTCATTATCCGTTTCGTAAAGGTCTGTTTCTGCTACGGTTTTAGCGCACAGCCGTATTATAACTTTTTTCTTCATATTTGTCATATCAAATCAACCCTCACTTTCCTGCCGGCTTATTTCTAAGGCACGTTCCGGGCGTTTGTTTGCCCTCTCTAATTGCTGATTACTCCTCCTTGACAGTGGCAAAGAAAGTATATGAGGATATAAACAATGCTACAAGAATGAAACTCCGAAATGAACATTTATTTGGAGCGGCAATTTAATAAAAACCAGAGTGACAGCGGATAAAAACAGAGCCAGTTTAGAGCCACAAGCTATTTTCAATAAAATTCCAGCAATTGGCTTTTCCTTTTGTCCGCTATTATTTTTAGACATTAAAAAACCGCAACACCTTGGTTTCCCAAGGAATTGCGGCACTTAATTTATTATCTGGCTCTAATCTAAAGATTACTCAATAATAGTTGCAACCTTACCTGAACCTACTGTTCTACCACCCTCACGGATCGCAAAGTTAAGACCCTGCTCCATAGCGATTGGATGAATCAGTTCGATTGTCATCTCTACGTTATCACCAGGCATACACATCTCTACACCGTCTGGCAAATTGCAGACACCAGTTACATCAGTTGTTCTGAAGTAGAACTGTGGACGATAGTTGTTGAAGAATGGAGTATGACGTCCACCTTCATCCTTTGTTAATACGTATACCTGAGCTGTAAATTTCTTATGGCAAGTTGTGCTCCCTGGAGCAACAAGAACCTGTCCTCTCTCAATATCTTCTCTCTTAATACCACGAAGAAGGGCACCAATGTTATCACCAGCCTGAGCCTCGTCAAGAAGTTTACGGAACATCTCGATACCTGTTACAGTAGTCTTTGTTGTCTCTTCCTGGATACCAACGATTTCAACTTCCTCATTTACATGAAGAACACCACGCTCTACTCTACCAGTTGCTACAGTACCACGACCTGTAATTGTGAAGATATCCTCGATAGGCATAAGGAATGGCTGATCTGTTGCACGCTGTGGGTCTGGAATAAAGCTGTCTACAGCATCCATAAGTTCCATAATCTTATCTCCCCACTCGCCGTTCGGATCTTCCAGAGCCTTCAGAGCAGAACCCTTGATGATTGGGCATCCCTCAAAACCATACTCCTCAAGGTTCTCTGTAACTTCCATCTCTACTAACTCGATAAGCTCCTCATCGTCTACCATGTCGCACTTGTTAAGGAATACAACAATATAAGGAACGTTTACCTGACGGGAAAGCAAGATGTGCTCTTTTGTCTGAGCCATAACACCATCAGTAGCAGCTACTACAAGGATAGCACCATCCATCTGTGCAGCACCAGTGATCATGTTCTTTACATAATCAGCATGGCCTGGGCAGTCAACGTGTGCATAATGTCTCTTCTCTGTCTCATACTCAACGTGAGCTGTAGAAATTGTGATACCACGCTCTCTCTCTTCTGGAGCTTTATCAATATTTTCAAAATCTACGGCAGCATTACCTGCAACTCTTTCAGAAAGAGTCTTTGTAATAGCAGCAGTTAATGTTGTTTTACCATGATCTACGTGACCAATGGTACCAATGTTACAATGAGGTTTGGTTCTTTCAAACTTTTCTTTAGCCATTTTTAATAATCCTCCTTTAATTCATAGGCAATACGCCTAAACACTTTTCGCTATAAATACGTTATGGGCACTATTATATTGCACTTTACTAGAATTTTCAAGTGTTTTTCCACATTGTGCCACATTTTCTGTTATTACTAGTTACTATTCACGAATAATTTCAGAAAATAGTAAAATCTATCATGCTTGCATGTAAAAAGCTTCTTAATTGCCATTCTTTGCTGCAAGCACTTTATCCTGAACATTCTTCGGACACTGTGCATAGCGCTCAAAGAACATAGAATAATTTCCACGTCCCTGCGTTGTAGAACGAAGCTCTGTGGAGTAACCGAACATTTCTGCCAGAGGCACGAACGCCCTTACAATCTTACCGCCGCCCAAGTCATCCATTCCTTCAATCTGACCGCGCTTTGCATTCAGGCTTCCGATAACGTCACCCATATACTCTTCTGGCATAGTTACTTCAACCTTCATGATAGGCTCCAGCAATACCGGGTTACCTTTCTTCATAGCATCCTTAAATGCCATAGAACCTGCAATATGGAATGCCATTTCACTAGAATCGACTTCATGGTAAGAACCGTCCCATACTGTAGCGTGTACACCAAGTACCGGGAACCCGCCAAGAATACCAGCCTTGGATGCCTCTTCGATACCTTCGCCAACTGCAGGAATATATTCCTTCGGAATTGCACCGCCGACTACAGTAGACTCGAACTTAAATGTCTCCTCGCCGTTCGGATCCATTGGCTCAAATTTAACCTTACAATGTCCATACTGTCCACGTCCACCAGACTGCTTTGCATACTTGCTATCCACATCAACCGGAGTAGTAAATGTCTCTTTATAAGAAACCTGAGGTGCACCTACGTTTGCCTCTACCTTAAACTCACGGAGCAGACGGTCTACGATAATCTCCAAATGGAGCTCACCCATACCTGCAATAATTGTCTGTCCAGTCTCTTGATTTGTGTGAGCACGGAATGTAGGGTCTTCTTCTGCAAGTTTCGCTAAAGCCTCGCCCATTTTGCCCTGACCATCTTTTGTCTTCGGCTCAATTGCGAGCTCAATAACTGGCTCTGGGAATTCCATAGATTCCAGAATAACAGGATGCTGTTCATCACAGATGGTATCACCTGTTGTCGTTGTCTTAAAACCAACAGCAGCAGCAATATCTCCTGAATATACTTTGTCTAATTCTTCCCTCTTATTTGCGTGCATCTGAAGAATACGACCTACACGCTCTTTTTTATTTTTCGTAGCATTCAATACATAAGAACCAGAGTTCAATGTACCAGAATAAACTCTGATAAATGCAAGCTTACCTACAAATGGGTCAGCCATAATCTTAAATGCAAGAGCAGAGAACGGCTCGTCATCAGAAGAATGACGGACTACTTCGTTCCCCTCATCATCAACACCTGTGATATCTGGGATATCTGTTGGAGCTGGCATATACTCTAAGATTGCATCCAAAAGCTTCTGTACACCTTTATTTCTGTATGCGGAACCACAGCATACCGGAACGGCTGTACACTCACAAGTTGCCTTGCGGAGCGCTTTCTTCATATCTTCTACAGATGGCTCCTCTCCCTCAAGATAAACCATCATCAACTCGTCATCAAGATCACAAATCTTTTCAACAAGCTCTGTGTGATATTCCTCTGCCTGCTCTTTCATATCCTCAGGAATCTCTGTTACTGTGATATCCTCACCCTTGTCATCATTGTAGATATATGCTTCCATCTCAAACAAGTCAATGATTCCCTTAAACTCATCTTCCTTACCGATTGGGAGCTGAAGGATAATTGCATTTTTACCCAATCTGTCGCGAATCTGGTCAACAGCCCCAAAGAAATTAGCACCTAAAATATCCATCTTATTGATGAATGCCATTCTAGGTACATCGTATGTGTCTGCCTGACGCCACACATTCTCTGACTGAGGCTCGACACCACCCTTTGCACAGAATACGCCGACTGCACCATCCAATACGCGGAGCGAACGCTCAACCTCAACAGTAAAGTCAACGTGGCCCGGCGTATCAATAATATTGATACGATGCTCTAAAGCACCATCCTTAGCCTTTGTGTGGTCTTCCATTGTCCAATGACAGGTGGTAGCCGCAGATGTGATTGTGATACCTCTTTCCTGCTCCTGCTCCATCCAGTCCATGGTAGCAGTACCCTCATGAGTATCACCAATCTTATAATTAACACCGGTATAATATAAGATACGCTCTGTCAGCGTTGTCTTACCTGCATCAATATGAGCCATAATACCGATATTTCTAGTTCTATCAAGTGGATATTCTCTTCCAGCCAAGACTCTTTCCTCCTATTACCAACGATAATGTGCAAAAGCCTTGTTTGCCTCTGCCATCTTGTGCATATCTTCTTTTCTCTTAACGGCTGCGCCAGTATTGTTTGCAGCATCTAAAATTTCATTAGCAAGCCTGTCCTTCATCGTCTTCTCGCCTCTCTTGCGTGAGAAAAGAGTAAGCCAGCGGAGAGCCAGAGCCTGTCTTCTGTCAGGCCTTACCTCTATCGGCACCTGATAGGTTGCACCGCCGATACGCCTTGCCTTAACCTCAAGCTGCGGCATAATATTGTTCATAGCCTCTTCAAACACTTCCAGAGCGTCCTTGCCGGACTTCTCTGCAACCTGCTCAAATGCGCCATAAACAATTTTCTGGGCTACACCCTTCTTGCCGTCTAACATAATATTGTTAATCAGCTTTGTTACAACTTTATTCTTGTATACAGGATCTGCTAATACATCTCTTTTCTGAATATGTCCTTTACGTGGCACGTTACTTCCCTCCTTAATAATTCATTAATTCATCGGTACTCACGATATTCTGTGTCCGCACCAGGTTAATTGGTAAAATTAATCCGGCACTTCCCCAAATTAGTGAATCTTACTTCTTAGGTTTCTTTGCTCCATACTTAGAACGGCCCTGCTTTCTGTTTGCAACACCTGCTGTATCGAGCGTACCACGTACGATATGATATCTTGTACCTGGTAAGTCCTTTACTCTTCCACCACGGATCAGAACAACGCTATGCTCCTGTAAGTTATGTCCCTCGCCTGGGATATAACTTGTTACTTCGATACCGTTAGAGAGACGAACTCTGGCAGTTTTTCTAAGAGCTGAATTAGGCTTCTTAGGTGTAGCTGTACGTACTGCAGTACAAACACCTCTCTTCTGAGGAGAGCTCTGTTCTACAACCTTCTTATTAAGAGAGTTGTAAGAGTACTGAAGTGCAGGGGAATTAGACTTCTTTGATGAAACCTTTCTTCCCTTCCTTACTAACTGGTTAAATGTTGGCATTAATTTCACCTCCTATGATCATGATTAAACAATTATCTTTATGTGCAGGACTTAAAAGCCCCAAAACGCACACTCAGTTAGTATAACCTCAGGGTGTAGGCTTGTCAAGTTATATTTTTGACATTTATTTCAATTTTATAACCTTGATTTTTGAATCCTGCACAAAAAAATAACGGTTCATTTTTTCACATGGAAAAAAGTAACTAATTTTATTCTTTAATGCCACATCTAACTTCTTTACTCCGTTTGTTCTATAGACAGTACAGTGATTATGGGAATTTAGCAAAATTTCATCACCTCGGATTCGGACACTGTCATATGTATTTTCTACTGCCGTTTCCATTATCTCCTTTCCCGTTTCGTTGTATAATTTCATTTTGCTAGACTCCTCGTCCTTTTTAAGAATCACTCCGATGTACCTGTCACTAGAAAACGCACTTTGAATCTCCTCAGTAAACTCTGCCTTGCCTATTGCGGACGGCTGCTTCATATTCCCCCACAGATAAAATCCTTTTTCACTAAAAAGGCAGACCGTAGCATCATCCAGAAACCGCACCTCCGAAATCAATGCATCATTGTAATTATGTGCCCCAACTAGACAATTCGCATTTTTCCCCACATCTGTAAAGTTATAAAAAACAGCACGGCTCTGTACTGCTCCTGTCATCACTCCAAGATAAGAGGCTACCACGCTGCTGCCATCCGGGGACAGATCCAGGCTGACCGGATAACCATCCTCCACATTGGTAGGGATTTCTGCCAGCAGCTTTTCCGATTTATCAAAAGGATTATAGAGTGCAATTGTATTGGATGAAGCCTCCTCCAACAAAACTGCCACGACTCCCTGCCTCGAAATACATGCCTGCACAATCGGACAGTCCACTGTTAATTCTGTCCCAGTTCCCTCACCCTTATGGATATATAACGATTTTCCCCCAATATCCGCAATTACGGCACTCGATTCACAGGTATCCGCCCTTGGGTTCGCCATCTCATAGCTCCCACTCCAAAGGGCATTCCCCTTCCGGTCCACCG
Organism: uncultured Lachnospiraceae bacterium; assembly: GCA_910585905.1. GTDB lineage: Bacteria > Bacillota > Clostridia > Lachnospirales > Lachnospiraceae > Butyribacter. The sequence continues at coordinate 72,153 of CAJUID010000007.1, read as the reverse complement.
CTGTTACACCATCCCTGCCATATCGGATAATGCCATCCTTATAATCAACGTAATCCATAGAGCTTCCATTTTTCACATAGACAGAATACTCTACCTGATAAGAACTGTATTGTCGGTTTAAAAACCAGTGGAACCCAAAATAAAAAATTGCCACACAAGCTAATATACAGGCGGCTGCTGACAAAATAAATATTATCTTTTTTCTCCTTTGTTCCTTTATAACAGTCACATCAAATGAACGCCCATTAAAACTTTCCATACTGTACTCCATTCCTGCACTTCTAATTTAATATACAAGGAATTATATCGTATCATCACTGGCAACGCAACCGAAAAACAATTTGGACTTGCATGCTATATCATGGATATTTCGGTAGATAGAGCTTCTGTCCCTCCTTTATTTCATCACTATTTTTAATTTTATTTGCCTTCTTTACCATTTCCATGCAGGAAAGAGTGTGATAATGCCGCCAAACAATCTGGCTTAATGTATCGCCTGATTGAACCACATAACTTGATGCACTCCGCTTTACTGCCTGGACTGCTTTTTCGCTTGGCTTTGGAGTCCTAATGGCATTCTTAGTCGGCTTTGGAGCAGCACTGCTCTTTTCCGGGGAAGGCACAGCCGTAGGCAGTGCAGGCGGACTGGTTACAGATGGTTTTTGTAACGCTGCACTTGCCAAAGCAGGAGGAGCAGTGCTTGTCCCCTTTGGCTGTTCCGTTTCTCCCTTGCCTGTATTTTTCTCTTTTTGATCTGTACTTTTCTCCTTGTCAGCATCCTTTTTCTTCGACGTATCTATTTTTTTTACAGCTTTTTTCGCCGGGGCTTCTGTTACATTTGTGGCCGCATTCGAGAGCGTCTCGATTGTTTTCTCCAGATTGTCAATTTTTTTGGTACTTTGTACTAGAAGATTTGCCCCAAGAACTGTCAGAAGCACCAAAAATATTCCTGCACTGTAATAAGCAACTTTTTTCGGGCTCCCCTGCTCTGTATTGCGGTGTACCACATTCCTAACAGTTGCAGTTACCTTGTCCTCATAAGCCGCCTCAAAGCTTTTCTTTGGCTGCCCCAAAAGCATATAATCCTGCATCTGCGGATTTTTTTCATAATAAATTATATACCCTGGTAGTTCCACCAGCTTGTCTGACTGCCAGCAGAAGATTTTTTCTTCCTTCTCGCTTAAGTCCTCCAAAAAAAGAACATGATCCTCTTTCGCAAAATGTTTCTCCTGAACCTTTCGCACAATCCCGTCAATCTGGCTATTCCACATGCTGACGCCCAAGCCCCATCCAAGGACTTCCGCTCCCTGAAAATGTTCATACATTACTTCATAAATCTTATCCCATGTTTCCGAATTAAAATTCTGGATTCCTGAAAGCAAGTCTACTTCCACCTCGACAGCCCCATATACGAAAATTGCTTCGCCGGCCTCTTTCTCCCCCCTCTTCCCTAGAAGAATGACAACCGCATTTTCACGCTTTCTCTGGAAAATCTGATGCATATATGTCATTACGTAATCTTCTATGTAAATACGGTTCTTTATCGGCGGTTCGCCCATTTGACGTATATTTTCCGGCAGCTTCACAAATTTATAATCTCCATCTGTTTTCTCTTTCTTTGTATTCTCCTTATTCTGGTATCCCATTCTTTCACACCTCCAAACATTCTGCTCCCCGCAAAAACATCGGCATGGCTGATGCGCACTAGCATCACTTTACAGTACCGCCTGTCCCACCTTATCTGCCGGAGCTTTCTGTAGTTGTCAGAATTGTAGCATGGAGCCTTCTAAATAATTTGTCGAAAACACAGGGATTTACCTACTCTTCTCTCGAAATAGTTCGACGAAAAAAAACAGCCTGCGCCAGTGAAATTTTCCATTTTCTTGTTTTAATTTCTATTTTTAGGAAACACTATGGATACAACTTATTACTTCAAGTAATTTTTAGGAAGCAAAACTGCTTCACAAAATATAACTAGGAAATGGAGAACAACGAATGGATTTATTAAAGAAAAAAACAGCCATCCTAACAGAAGACTGCATTGTAAACTCTGAACAATTACATTACTATAATATACGTCAGAGAAAAGCAAAAGAAGATTTCATTCTTCAGATAAAAAAATTAAAAAGATATGTTCACCGCACAAATTCTACACCGATTTTTCTATGTATCGGCTCTGACCGTGCAACTGGAGACTGCTTCGGCCCTATTGTAGGCGAAAAATTGATGCATGCATTTTCTGTCAGCAAAACACCTTCTGCTATGCCAATTGTTTACGGTACCCTGCAATCACCGGTCCACGCTGTAAATCTTGCTTCCATTATTTCACAGATTAAGGATACCTTTTATCAGCCTTTTATCATTGCCATTGATGCCTCGCTCGGCATAAGGCAACACATCGGATATATCACCCTGGGCAGCGGTCCTCTCCTCCCAGGCATCGGAGTTCAGAAAGAACTTCCGCAGATAGGCAATGCTGCCATCACTGGTATTGTAAACCTTGCTGGAAAAAACAGCCATACCACCCTACAGACCACACGCTTATCTACAGTTGTCGAACTCGCTAACTTTGTAGCAGATGGCATCATCAATGTTTATCACTGATGCATTTGGCTGCCAGACCAGGGCATGATAATTCAAGAATCCTCCCGATAAATTTAACTGGACAACCTGTCACATATCCACCCTGCCCTCCAAAGCACGGTACAGTGTTACTTCATCTATATACTCCAGATCACCGCCTGCAGGCACACCGCTGGCAATACGGCTCACCTTAATTCCAAGGGGCTTTACCAGCTTACTAATATATGTAGCTGTGGTATCACCTTCCAGATTTTTATTGGTAGCCACAATCACCTCATCAACATCCCCCTGCAGGCGAACCATAAGTTCACTTAGGCGGATATCCTGTGGCCCCACTCCTGCCATCGGGGAGATTGCCCCATGAAGTACATGGTAAACCCCATCAAACTTTCCGGTTTTTTCATATGCCGCCAAATCTCTTGGATTTTCCACCACCATAATCTGACGGTGGTTTCTCTTATGATTCCCACAGATAGGGCACAGCTCCTCATCCGTATAAGTACAGCACTCTTTACAGTAGCGCACGTTTTTCTTAGCACTCATCATAGCGGTAGAAAGACCCGCTACCTGTTCCTCCGGCATATTCAATATGTGAAATGCCAGACGCTGTGCTGACTTGGCACCAATTCCCGGCAGATGGGATAACTGTTCCACCAGATTGCTAATCTGAGTACTATAAAAATCCATATTAGAACATTCCCCCCAGTCCGCCAAGACCACCGGTCAACTGCTGCATCATCTCTGCATTTTCCTCTTCCATCTTGCGCAGCGCCTCATTTGTAGCTGCAACAATCAGATCCTCTAACATCTCTATATCATCTGGGTCAACCACTTCCTCGGTTAGCTTTACAGACAGAATTTCCTTTTTGCCAGATACACGCACAGTTACTGCTCCGCCGCCTGCTGTCGCCTCCCACTCTTTATCCTCAAATTCTTTTGATTTCTCTTCCATCTGGCGCTGCATCCTCTGCGCCTGCTTCATCAGGTTATTCATATTCCCAGGCATTGCACCACCTGGAAAACCACCACGTTTTGCCATTTCCTACCTCCATCTAATTTAAATCTTAATTATTTCAGATTCATACTATCTCATTCTTAATTTAATCAGTCTATCGAAATTCAATCCCATCAAAATGTATGAACTGGGCAATATCCGCATACTCCTCATCAACCGCCGCATCCACCGTTCTTGTCTCAATCTCCACTTCTTTCCCCAAAAGATTTTGTATCAATTCCTTTAGGCATCTAAGTTCCTGCCCCTCATTCTGCAAGAAGAAATCTTCATTCAATTTATCCGTAAATTGTAATAGAAGCGTGCCCTGCCCTGATACTACCTTTTTTGCCTGTGACAACATATTCTCTCCTGGCTGCCCATATGCCATAAGTATCTCATTCCAACGCTTAATCACTTCTTTGATGTCTTCTGGAAGAGCCTTTGGCAGAATCTTTTGCTTTACTGCCTCCTTCTGCACTGCTTTCGCCTCTGCGGAAACCGGAGCACTCTTTTGCATAACCGAAATGCCTTGCTCCAACTGTTTCTCCACTGCATCCAGACGGCTGGACAATGTGGTAAAATCTTGATCCTGATCCATCTGCGGCCTGCAAAGCTTAATAAACGCAATCTCCACCAATACCCTCTTCTGGGATGCATAACGAATCTGATTTGACAAATCCGATAATATATGAATATAACGTATTAATACATCTACGTCAACCATTTTCCCTTCTTCTATCATCTGTGCAAGCTGCTCCTGGGATACATCCAAAAGTTCTCCGCCCTGCCCGGAAGCATCTACCAACATAAGGCCGCGCAAATACCAAACAAATTCGCTAATAAATTGGTTCAGATCACGCCCTGTCATCATCATTTCATCAATCAGCCCAATACATCCAATTACTTCCCTGGACACAATATAGCGGAACATTTTACTATACACTGCCGTATCTACTGCGCCGAGCACATCCAACACTTTTTCGTACGTAAGTTCCTGTCCCAGATAAAAGGCAATACACTGGTCAAGCAAGCTTAACGCATCACGCATAGAGCCGTCCGCTGTCTTCGCAACATAGCGCAGCGCTTTTTCCTCTGCCTGCACCTGCTCTTTCTCTACCAGCTCCTTAAGCCTTGCCTCGATCGTTTCAACTGATATTCTTCGAAAATCATACCGCTGACATCTGGAATGTATCGTTATTGGTATTTTATGAGGCTCCGTTGTTGCCAAAATAAATATAACATAGGAAGGCGGTTCCTCTAATGTCTTAAGAAGCGCATTAAATGCACCTGTAGACAACATATGCACCTCATCAATAATATAGACTTTGTACTTGCCCTCTGCCGGGGAATACTGTACTTCCTCGATAATATCACGGATATTTCCGACACCGTTATTAGATGCAGCATCTATCTCTATTACATTCATCGAAGTCTGCCGATTAATTTTCCGGCAAGTATCACATTCATTGCATGGATTTCCGCCAATAGGGTTCTGGCAATTAACCGCCTTTGCCAAAATCTTTGCCACTGTTGTTTTTCCAGTTCCCCGCGTTCCACAAAAAAGATAGGCATGCCCAATACGGTCTGTCTGAATCTGATTACGCAGGGTTGTTACAATATGCTCCTGCCCCTTTACTTCATCAAATTCTCCTGGTCGGAATTTCCGATATAATGCCGTATATGACATGCCTGTCTCCTCCTAACAATTAGTCACCAAAGCAAATGCCAAGCCCCTTTGCTTCTTTAATAATTGTAGACTCTGGGTCTACCATCTTTAATTTTCCTGCTACTTCCTCCAATGGTACCGGTACAATCTCACCATCGCGGAACCCTACCATATAGCCATACTTTTCTTCTATAATTAATCTTGCTGCAGCAGCACCCAAACGGCTTGAAATCACTCTGTCATAAGCACACGGCTCGCCGCCTCTCTGTGTATGCCCTGGAACTGTAATGCGGACTTCCTGTCCTGTTCTATCCTGAATCTCCTGCCCAATCTGGTAAGAAATAGATGGGAATGGATTTTTCTTTCTCTTTGCTTTTAGCTCTTTCTTAGACAATGCTGCATCTTCCTTGGAGATAGCCCCCTCCGCAACAGCAAGGATCGAAAAGCTCTTCCCCTCTTGTGTCCTCTTTTCCAGAGCCTGCACAACTGAGTTGATATCATATGGAATCTCCGGCAAAAGAATAATATCTGCACCGCCTGCAATCCCGGCATGAAGTGTCAGCCATCCTACCTTATGGCCCATTACTTCTATTATAAATACACGCCCATGAGAAGCTGCGGTTGTATGAATACAGTCAATCGCATTCGTCGCAATATCTACTGCACTCTGGAAACCAAATGTCATATCTGTTCCCCAGATATCATTGTCAATCGTCTTAGGAAGTGTAACAACATTGCAGCCCTCTTCCCTCAAAAGATTTGCAGTCTTATGCGTTCCATTTCCGCCTAAAATCACAAGGCAGTCTAACCCCCACTTTTTATAATTTCCCTTCATTGCCTCAACTTTATCCAGGCCATTTTCATCCGGCACACGCATTAGCTTAAACGGCTGCCTGGAAGTCCCAATAATTGTACCACCTTCTGTAAGAATTCCAGAAAAGTCTCTTGACTGCATCAAACGGCAATTCCCATAAATCAAACCCTTATACCCCTCAAGAATTCCGTAAATCTCTACATCCTGGTATTTCTGGTACAAAGTCTTTGCCACTCCACGCATGGTCGCATTCAAGCTCTGGCAGTCGCCGCCGCTCGTCAAAAATCCAATTCTCTTCATAATATAATCCCGCCTTTCTTATGCTGCTTTGCCTTATCAAAAAATGATACTTATATCATTCCTAATAATAGCCTGATTTATAAATACCGAATCCAACTAAACCTATTTTACCATATTCTGCCGGAATTGCGCAAATTATTTTATCGCATTTTGGATTTGCCCACACATATAAAACAGGCACATATCAATCCTCCATGCGCCTGTTTTATTATTATACTTTATATCATAAAATTCAATTTTCTTCCTTTTGCAGCTCCTTCTCCCGTTTTGGCGTATATCCCCATTTTCGGTTTGCTATCACATGAACCACGGCATATCCTATCACGACAAAAAGCAAAATAATAAGAAACACCCACGGTGAAACAATCACATCCCGTGCAAGAAATCCTCTCAAGCTTAACACCCCTCTTTCAGATAACCAACGAAGCTGAAGGGTATTTAGTCATAAAATTTTGCGATATTTAATAGCCGGAGTAATATCGCCACTAGTGCCCACTGCAGCTTTCTATATTTCTAATTATAGCACAGCATCCCCAAGGCCAGGCATTCTTTTCCAGCCTTGGGGATATCTTACTGATCCAACAATATGCTAAATGGTTATCTTAACTTCCAAATATCATCATTGTACTGTGCAATAGTACGGTCAGATGAGAAGAATCCTGCCTTGCTAATATTTACAAGCATCTTCTTGGCCCACTCCTCACGGTTCTCATAATCTGCAAATGCTTTTTCTTTTACCTTAATATAGTCCTTAATATCAAGTAGCGTCATAAACCAGTCTTTTGTCACAAGTTCCATATAAAGACGGATTAAACTCTTTTTGTTGCCAACCGCAAACATCTCTTTGCTGATAATAAAGTCAACCAGCTTGGCAATCTCCGAATCCTCATCATAGAACTTCTCAGAAGAATAGTCTGATTTTGCATAATGATCAATAACCGCATCACTAGATTCACCAAAGATATAAATATTGTCATCCCCAACAAACTGGTGAATCTCTACATTTGCACCATCCTCTGTTCCAATCGTAACCGCACCGTTCAGCATAAACTTCATATTTCCAGTGCCGCTTGCCTCTTTTGATGCAAGAGAAATCTGCTCCGAAATATCAGCTGCCGGAATCACTTTTTCTGCATACGATACATTGTAGTTTTCTAACATTACCACCTGCAAGTACGGGCTGACATCTGGGTCATTTTTAATCACCTCAGAGAGACAGATAATCAAATGAATAATATCCTTGGCAATCGTATATGCCGGTGCCGCCTTTGCGCCAAAGAACATCGTAATCGGCGTTTTCGGTTTATTTCCTGCCTTAATCTGCATATATTTATAAATAATATAAAGGGCATTCATCTGCTGCCTCTTATACTCATGCAGACGCTTCACCTGGACATCAAAGATAGAATTTTCATTTACTGTAATTCCTTCTTTCTGATACAGATATTTCTTAAACTCTTCCTTTTTCCCTGCCTTTATCTCAAGAAGCTTCTTTAGATCAGCAGCATTCCCAGCCGCAGCCTCTAATTTCTCCAGCTCGGCCGCATCTTTCTTATACCCATCACCAATCTTGTCCGTAATAAATGCAGACAGCTCATGGTTGCAGTGCAGCAGCCAGCGGCGGAATGTAATGCCGTTTGTCTTATTATTAAATTTATTTGGATAGATATCCTTAAACGGCTTTAACTCACTGTCTTCCAAAATCTGTGTATGAAGAGCCGCTACACCATTTACGCTATATCCATAATGGATATCAATATGCGCCATATGCACACGCTCTTCTTTGTCAATAATGTAAACCCTCTCATCCTGATATTTTTCTTTTACCTTGACATCCAGCATTTTAATAATTGGAATCAACTGAGGAACAACCCTGTCCAAGAACCAGAGCGGCCATTTTTCCAATGCTTCTGCAAGAATTGTATGGTTTGTGTAGGCACACATTCTGGAAACAATTGAAATTGCATCATCCATCGAAATGCCGCGGGCATTGAGCAAACGTATCATTTCCGGAATCACCATAGTTGGGTGAGTATCATTAATCTGAATCACCGCATAATCTGGCAAATCATACAGATTACTTCCCTTTGCCGTTGCCTCATCAAGAATTAACTGGGCAGCATTGCTCACCATAAAATACTGTTGGTAAATGCGGAGAAGCTGTCCCTGGTAATCACTGTCATCTGGATATAAAAACAGCGTCAGGTTTTTTGCAATATTCTCCTTATCAAAATAAATGCCTCCCTCATGTACAATGGTATCATCTACCGTATCCAGGTCAAAAAGTTTTAAGGTATTACACTGATTGTCATAACCTGTTACATCAATCTCATACATTACAGAATTCACTTTCTTTCCAGCCAGCATAACCGGATAGCTCACATCGGTGCGACGCAGCCAGCTCTGGTCTGTAATCCATGGATTTGGCACTTCCTTCTGCAGCTTATTGTCAAACTCCTGCTTAAAGAGCCCAAGATGATAATTTAAGCCGATTCCATCTCCTGGAAGCCCCAGTGTAGCAATTGAGTCTAAAAAGCAGGCAGCTAAACGGCCAAGCCCTCCATTTCCCAAAGAAGGCTCGTTCTCAATCTCTTCAATCTCAGCCATACTCTTTCCACGGCTCTTTAACGCCTCTGCTACCTGATCATAAATCCCAAGGTTAATCAGATTATTAGATAACAGTTTACCAATCAGAAACTCAGCAGAAATGTAATACACCTTTTTCTTTCCCTGGATTTTCCCCTTCTGCTGCATGGCATCTTTCGTCAACTGCAGTAAACCGTAATAAATCTCCTGATTACTCCCTTTTGCCGCAATATCCGCGATTTCCTTCTCGTACATATCCATCCTCCATTCTGCGATTTTTAGTTACTTATATCATACCATATTTTTCCTTAAATACCAACCATAAATGTCGTCTCCGTCCCCTTCTCTGCTTTGCATAGAGAATCTTCCCAGCCTTTTCTATCGTGTCACAAAACAGCCGAAAATCTTCCTGCGTTACATTCTCCCCGGCATATTGCGCCTCCTGGACAATAACTTTTATTCTCTCCCATGTTTCCTGTTCAAATTCATTCCCACAGATAGATGCCGTCTCCTTAATCCATCGGTCCTCATCACTGCTACCTGACAACCGTATCCCACAGTGCTTTAGGAAAAATAAAAATTTCATAATAGAAACCTGTATAAAAGCATTATAATCCCCCGAAACACTGCCAAGTAATTTATCATATCTCTTCCTCTGCATTCTTGGATACAAAATCCTTCTGAGCATTATTATAAACAAAACGGTGACAATTATAATTCCCATCCCAAACCGCAGTAAAGTGTTAATATCAGCAGAATAGCCCTCCTTTTTTAGCCCTTTATCAATAGAACCTGTATTTTTCTGTTTTTTGACATGTTTTGTTTTTGAGGAAGCACTAGGAGAAGCCTTTGGCTTTTTGGTCTGATGCGGCTTGGTTGCCTCCGGCGGCTTAGTTACCTTCTTCTCATGATCTGGTTGTATTACATTTGCAGTGACATTTTGCCTTCTTATAGCACCCGCCTCCGGCGTCATCTCTATAGGATACCACCCAGAAGCATTGCCAATAAAAATTTCAGTCCATGCATGTGCATCCGAATCTAATACATTAGCAGTATATGTCCCATCTTCATTTTTTATAAACCGCTTCGCTGGAACCTTATAACCAGACACAAATCTTGCCGGAATCCCTTTTGCCCTTGCCAGCAATGTCCCTGCCGTTGCAAAATGTTCACAGTACCCTTTTCTCTGTGAAAACAAAAAAAATTCCACATAATCCATCCCCTCTGGAACGGGTTCCAACTCTTGGCTGTATTGAGCACTCTGCCTCAAAAGCTGTCGGATCCTTTGTGCCATGGCCACTTCATTTTCTCCATCAATATAATATGTCCTTGCCAGGCTTTTCAACTGGCTCAGTTCTTCTGCTGGAAGGCTGCCATAAAGTTCCTTGATATAATTATGGTATCCATTTAGCTGCTTACCTGACATGAGGAGATAATTTCCACCCTGCATCATCCCCGTCATCTCTGGAATCTCTCTCCCCACATTATAACAATTTACATAATAAGAATTACTTTTGCGTTCCAACCCATTCTCTCCATTTACAGAAACACAATAATTTCCATTCTCATCTGCAATAGAATTCAAATCTGAAAAATAAGGAATATAGGCATATTTACTTCTTTTTCCTTTCCCAACATACTCCATTTTCAGCCGGATTGGAGTTTCATACTTTTTTTCCGCTAACCGTCCCAATCCCCTGCCAAAACACTCAACCAAAACATAACCAGCCTGCCAGATATCCTTTTCTCCCCTCTGATCGGCAACGATTTCCCGCAGCCGTTCTGTCTCACAGGGATACCATCTTCCATTATGGTAGTCTCCCCCCACAAAACCTTTCAAATAAAAACTATTGGTTGGCTTTTCTAATAATGTAAGCTTTATCACAGTATCTTTCATATACACCGGTGCGGTGTTGCTAAGCCGCCCATCACTGTCAATCCCAAACCGGGCCGCCAATCTCTGCCCTATGTTTTCCATCGTATTTGCAAACTCACGCTCCATCTTATGTTGTCTCTTAAGATACTCTTTTGAATGGCTTAAAATCTTTGAACTTGTATTAACCTCCAAAATTTGTGCTCCCAAAAAACCTGCCCCTAGCAGCAAAAATAACACAATATAAGAAAACACTTTTCTTCTGTCCGCACGCTCCCTCTGCACAAAAGAATTCCTGCCGCCCCTTTTCTGACATGAAATCCATGATAACGAAAATAGTACGCCAATAATCCAGAATAACAACGCTTTTTTGTCCGGGGCAATCCCTACACACAACCCCAATGCCGGAACTGCATAAACTGGCAGAAAACCAAAGAGACATCTACTATGGCGGAACGCGAAATAAGCTATATACAGAGCGATCCACAAGCCAAGGATTGAAAGCAGCATATTGTTGTCCATTTTGCCCCGCACACCCTCAAAACCAATCCACGATGTCTGGTTATAGTCCATAGACTTCGCATTAATATAGTAAACAAATGACAAGAAATCTTCCCTAAGCTGCTCCATTCTGAAAACAGCGATCAAAATAGTTCCAAGCAGCACAATTAGATAAGCCAACAGCATATATTTCTTTCTAAGCTTAATACCAAAAAATGAAGCAACGCCCGCAATCAAAACACATAGAAGGATATGTCTTTGCGTAGAAATACTACAACGAAAAGCATAGCAAAAGCTATATAGCATTCCCAACAAAAGAAATCCCAAACTAATCCACGGTATCACAATAGGTTTCTTATTCATCCAGTCCCCCCATATGTTTTATTCCTTATCACCTTATAGAACATTTATTGCCGCCAATTTAAGCTGGCCAAAACTGTAGCACTCTATGACCACAATCTCTAAAGATAAACAGTCTGTGCCGCAAGGCTTTCTTCTATATTTTGTTTCTCATAGTCTATCACCTGCTCATCATTGCAGGAAAGCCGTAATTTACGATTTAATACGATTTTCGTGGCATATGACCTCTCATGATATTTTTCGCAGTATTCTTCCAGAAGATTGTAGCCATTCGGAGGCGCACCGATACCATTTACCGATGCCAATAACTCATAGATTCCCTCCTCCCGCTCCACGCAACAACGAACTACGTCTTTCATTATACTGTCATACCAGATTACATAATGCCTACATCCTTGCTTTATCATGCTGTCCGAAAGAGACATTGCAACTGTAAAAAAATATTCCCTGTTCCTAAGTTCCTCCCTGCGCTCCTTTCGACTTACATCACCTGATACATCCAGGAAAAAGAGAACTGGACAGCCCTTAACAGGTTGGTACTCTTTTACCATTAACTCCCCTTCCTTTGCAGAAAGTTTCCAATGGATACTGCGCAGCTTGTCTCCTGGCTGATACCCCCTAATCTGAAACTGCTCTGACAGAGTATCTTCCGTATCATAATTATATTGCAGATATTGCTCCTGCTCTGACGCATAATTCCTTACGGCATCTCCAATATCTACCGGAACCTGAAAAATGGCTGGCAGAACCGTAATAGCCTCCGAACTGTTGTATGCACTTTTAGGCAGCGGCAGGCGGATAGCCCCAAGCAAATCAAAACACCCTGCCTTTCCCACCCGCATTACTACCTTTCCCGTGTGATCTGGATACCAAAAAGTATGAATGACAGATATACCAAACTCCTCATTGTATCTCCTGCCATTGACAGATGTATAAAAAATTGTTTTTTTCTTTTTTTTAGAAAAGTTGCATGACTCCGTAATCTGCACCCCAATTTTTCCAGAAGGAAACTTCCCATAATTTTGTACTTTTATATTGAACGGAACCTTTTTTCCCTGTTCTGTAATACCAAGAGGCGCTTCCAATGAAATACGAATCTGATGCATACCGATTAAATTATAAATAATGAGCAGGGACATTACAAAAATCTCTGCATAACCTAAAAAAATCATACTCCTACTTTTATAAATAATTGCAAGATAAAATGTACCTGCCACGATAACTAAAAAACGAATGATACGTCCCATATCCCATAACCCTCTATTTAGTCTGAAAAGCGCCGCTCCGAATTTGCCTTAAACCATCCTTTGCCTGCACATCCACCTGCTCTAAAATCTGTGAAAGTACATTTTCTGCAGTTACATGACCTGCTCTTGCCTTTGCATTTAACAAAACCCGATGGGACGCCACATCAAGAAAAGTCCCCGCTACATCATTCGGAATCACATAATTCCTTTTTGATAAAAATGCAGCCGCCTTCGCCATTTTCGTCAGGGCAATCGTACCACGCGGACTAATCCCTAACGAAATATATGCATTTTCCCTTGTCGCCTGTACCAGACGGCATAAGTAACGGTAGACCTTATCATGCACAAAAATATTCTCTACTTCTGCCCGGATGCGCACCAATTCCTCCGCAGATATCACAACTTCCACATCATCCACTGAGATTCCATTGCTCTTTCCCTTTGCAATTGCAATCTCATCCTCCAAAGAAGGGTATCCCATAGTCATGCAAATCATAAACCTGTCCAACTGCGATTCAGGAAGAAGCTGTGTGCCAACACTTCCCGCCGGATTCTCTGTCGCAATCACAATAAATGGTTCTGGTACGATCCGAGTAACTCCGTCAACTGTTACGCTGCCTTCTTCCATAACTTCTAACAGCGCTGACTGTGTTTTTGGTGAAGTCCTGTTAATCTCATCCCCCAAAAATAAATTGCACATCACGGCCCCAGGCTGGTAGACAAATGTGCCAGTCTGCTTCTGGTACATAGAAAATCCTAATATATCGGATGGCATAACATCCGGCGTAAATTGAATCCTTTTGCTGTCTAATGCCATCGCATTGGAAAACGCCATTGCAAGTGTTGTCTTTCCCACTCCCGGAATATCATCAATCAAAATATGCCCCCCTGCCAGAATTGCGGCCATAGCCTTGCTCACACAATCTTCCTTTCCAATTACAACACGCTGCACCTGATCCATAACCGAAAGCACTTCCTGATAATAAACCTCATTAATCTCACCCATGATACATCCCCCATCTTCCTTGTTTTCCAATATATTATACTATAGCTTTCTTAGAAATGCATTAGAATTGTAACAACTACACAAATATTTATGAACTTTTTATGAATTTTTATTGCAAATCGCTACCAAATAGTCTAAAATAGGTTTATGTAATTGTCCAATTTGATTATTACATATTTACCAGTACAAAATCAAATAATATTTTATAAAAGAAAGGATGGTCAAAAAACATGGAAAACATGCCAAAGATCAAAATCGGTATCGTTGCAGTAAGTAGAGATTGTTTCCCAGAATCACTTTCTGTAGACCGCAGGAAAAATTTAGTAAAGGCATACACAGATAAGTATGGCGCAGATGACATTTATGAATGTCCTGTCTGTATTGTAGAAAGTGAAATACATATGGTACAGGCTCTTGAGGATATTAAAAAGGTCGGCTGTAATGCACTTTGTGTATATTTAGGAAATTTCGGGCCTGAAATTTCTGAAACACTTCTTGCAAAACATTTCGACGGGCCAAAGATGTTTGTCGCTGCCGCTGAGGAGACCTCTAAGAACGAAGGACTGATCCAAGGCCGTGGAGATGCATACTGTGGTATGCTCAACGCAAGCTACAACTTAAAGCTTCGCAATATTAAGGCATATATTCCAGAGTATCCGGTAGGAGATGCTGTAGAATGTGCTGATATGATTCATGAGTTCGTGCCAATCGCACGCGCCATCGCTGCTTTAAATGATTTAAAGATCATTAGCTTTGGCCCTCGCCCATTAAACTTCTTAGCCTGCAATGCACCAATCAAGCAGCTTTATAATCTGGGCATTGAAATTGAGGAAAACTCAGAGCTTGATTTATTCGAAGCATTTAACAAACATGCTGGTGATTCCCGTATTCCTGATGTTGTCAAGGATATGGAGGCAGAACTTGGCGCCGGCAACAAAAAGCCTGAGATTCTTGAAAAACTCGCACAGTATGAGCTTACACTCCTTGACTGGATTGACGAGCATAAAGGATACAGAAAATATGTTGCAATTGCCGGAAAATGCTGGCCAGCGTTCCAGACACAGTTTGGTTTTGTACCTTGTTTCGTAAACAGCCGCCTGACAAAGCAGGGCATTCCTGTTTCCTGTGAGGTAGATATCTACGGATGCCTGAGTGAATTTATCGGAACAGTAGTCAGCCAGGATGCTGTTACACTTCTTGATATTAATAACACAGTTACTCCTGACATCTACGAAGAAGATATTAAGGGCAAGTTTGAGTACACATTAAAAGATACTTTTATGGGCTTCCACTGTGGAAATACAGCTTCCAACAAGCTTTCTTTCTGTGAAATGAAGTACCAGAAGATTATGGCACGTTCTCTCCCAATTGAGGTAACAAACGGAACTCTTGAGGGAGACATTGCTCCTGGTAATATTACATTCTTCCGTCTCCAGAGCACTGCAGATGCCAAACTCCGCGGTTATATTGCACAGGGCGAAGTTCTTCCGGTTGCTACACGTTCCTTTGGTTCAATTGGTATCTTTGCTATCCCTGAGATGGGACGTTTCTACCGCCATGTATTAATTGAAGGCAACTATCCACATCATGGTGCGGTTGCATTTGGCCACTTCGGCAAAGAATTATATGAAGTATTTAAATACATCGGCGTTGATGTAGAGGAAATCGGCTTTAACCAGCCAAAGGGAATGCTGTATAAGACAGAAAACCCATTTGCGTAAGTCGACTTTATCAGACAGACCAAAAACCAAAAAGTGGCTGTCGCACTAGCAGATTAAATTAGTGCGACAGCCATTTTTTTTTCACTTAAAGAACATTCCGGCAGACCTCTATTATATGATGCCAGGGTCAAAAGTAGATAGCAATGCATGTTTACATGCAAATTGCTATCTACTGGCTTGAACCGCCAAACACCGACAAGAAGCAGATTTGCTTGCAAATATGCGGGATTGGAGGTGTTTATAGAATTGCGGAAATTGCGTAGCAATGTAGCAATTCGTGGCATCTGTTGGGGGCAAAATACCTTTTGACCCCAACATCATTATATATAAATCAGAACACGTTAAGCAAATATAAAATTAATATGATAAATGTCTGAGGCTGCCTTTTTTAAAGGTATACTCTGGAGTCTGGAATGGATAGGAAATCTCCCCTTCATAATACCACGGGTCCTCTTCGTGTTTTAAATTCTTTAAAAGATGGAATTCCTGTGCAGGCATATATCCCTGTGCCAAAAGAAATGCCTTCTTTCCTTTTTCATTTTCACAGACATCGACCACCATCACAACATGCCCTGGGCTTGCTCCTTTTATAAAAATATCTCCAATCTGTAACTTTGCCAACGGAATTTTCTTGGATTCCGCCTCCATAGAGAGTGTTCCTGCATAGGCAAAGACCATCCTTAGATATTTCTTAAAATTCTGGTAAGAATCATTATATTCCGCTGAATGAACCCAGCTTGTTATATTTCCTACCTGTATTCTTCCTCCATCTCTCCAGGTCTTATAATCTGCCAGAAAACCATCCACAAAATGAAACGAAATCCGCTCCTTTTGATCTGTCTGCCAAAAATATTCTGCATAGACCCGCATAATAGAATCCGCACACTGTTGTAAATCCTCCCCCTCTATTGGAAGCCTAAATATCGCTGCATGAACATTCTGATTGCCTTTTTTACTTCCATCATATAAAAGAACAGCACTTCCATCCTTTTTCATTGGATAGTTCCTCAAAAAACTTCCAAGACTTTTCTTTTTACATGCTATTCTTTTATAGCCACTAGGGACTGCCACCCTCTTCTTTAACGTCTTTCCTGCAGGATAAATAATGCTCTGTGCTTCTTCATCATTTTCTATCTCCAGTTCTGGCTTCTCTCTGTCAGACGCCTTACTCCCCTCAGTACTCCTGCTTTTGTCAGATACCTGTTCCCACTTATTTTCCTTAAAATCATCTAAAATATTTTCTCGTCTTGCTGCCAAAAATCCTATAATTCCCACACATATACAAAGGAACACCCCCAAGAAAATATAAGCCAGCCTTTTTCTTTTCATCTCGCCCCCATTATTGTAGTTACTTTCCACTTAAAAGCACCCAATCTAAACATTTTTCACTTCAAATGACTTTTCAAAAGCATGTCCCAAACAACCATTTTCCAGCCTTGCTAAAATCAGAATCTTTCCAACCCGCAGTTTTTTGGCAGGAAGGTTTTAACAATGCGCTTGATTCATCTTTATTTGATAGGCTCCATCCCACTCTCCCAATCTTATACTGGTTCATCAGCTTATTCCACTTATTTGCTTCCTTGATATCAATATAGCCATTTCCAGAAGCTTCACTAAGGCCAAATTCTGATACAATAACTGGAAGCCCCTTTTTCACCGCCGCTTCTAATTTATTCCGCAAATCCTGTTTATGGGTAGACGCATAGAAATGAAAAGCATATGCAATATTGCTCCCTTTTAACGGGGCAGCGGCAGCCACATCTACGTCCTGGCTCCATGTCGGCGTGCCAACAACAATAATTGCCTTTTTATTGACACTGCGGATTGTCTTAATCACTGCGTTGGCATACTTCTTAATATTATTCCAGCTGCCCTCATTTCCGTTTGGCTCATTACAGATTTCAAACAAAATATTAGTATTTTTATTATATTTTTTTGCAATCTTCTTAAAAAAAGACTGTGCCTCCTTTTTATGGACCAATGGATTGCCGTCGCTTAAGATATGCCAGTCAATAATAACATACATACCCAGCGCCGTAGCCTCCTTTACTCCCTGATCAATTAGGCTCTCCAGATTCTTCCGGTTTGCACTGTCCCCAGTACAGTAGCCGTTATATTCCTCTGTGTACATAGCAAGACGGATGGTATTAACGCCCCTTTTTTTCAAAGAAGCAAATGCACTCTTATTTACATACTGTGGATACCATGACAGCCCATGTGTGGATACCCCTTTTATCACAAACGGCTTTCCCTTGGAATTCACAATTTTAGCACCTTTAACCTGCAGTCTTCCATTGGCTGAAACCGGAGTGGCACTTGCCGTAGCACTGTAACGCCAAAAACACCCGGCCACCAAAACACATACCAGAGCCCCAAAACAAAACCAATAAAATTTCTTCATCACATGCTTTCCTTCCTTTTTTCATAATATATTATGAATATCATATACCATTAAAAAAACTAACCTAATTCCGCCCCATACAAATCTTATACCGCATGCAGATTTTTTAAAGAGATATCCATAATCGGCGCAGAATGTGTTAATGCCCCACTTGAAACATAATCCACTCCTACATCCAAAATCTGATTTATATTTTCTTTCGTCACATTGCCTGAACACTCTGTCTTTGCGCGCCCATCAATAATTTGTACCGCTTCCTTCATCTGCCCTGGAGTCATATTGTCCAACATAATAATATCAGCTCCTGCCTCCACCGCCTCTCTGACCATATCCAGATTTTCAACCTCAACCTCAATCTTATGGACAAAAGACACATACTCCCGCGCCATCTTAACAGCCTCCGCAATGCTTCCCGCTGCTCCAATATGATTATCCTTTAACATAACTCCATCTGACAAATTGTAACGGTGATTACTTCCACCTCCGACTTTCACCGCATACTTCTCAAAAATACGCATATTCGGCGTTGTCTTTCGCGTATCCAGCAGAGTAGTCTTACTGCCCTCCAATAGCTTTACGATTGAATTCGTATAGGTGGCAATCCCGCTCATTCGCTGTAGATAATTTAAAGCGGTGCGCTCCCCCGACAACAAAGCGCGGATATCGCCAGTCACAATTGCCAATAATTCCCCACTCTTAACAAAATTCCCATCCTTTACCTTCATATCAAAGGCCACAGTATCATCTAACAGCTCAAATACCCTACAAAATACATTCAGTCCCGCAATCACACCATCCTGCTTGCAGATTAGCTCAACCTGCCCCCTCTGGTATTCCGGCATTACTGCATTTGTAGAAATATCCTCACTGGTAATATCCTCCTCCAAAGCCTGCATAATCAGCCTGTCCACATTTACCTTTAATGTAATTGAATCATTCATGGTTCTTTCTCTCCCTTTCTATCTCCTTCAGTACAATCCTACGGTACTCGTTTTTTCGCCTATCAATATCCTGGTACTCACCCAAATCTACCAAATTTTCAATATCTCCAAATCCCGTATCAGAAAGCTTCTCTGCGATTTCGAACGCAGCCCTTTTTGCAAATACCATCGACTCCAACAACGAATTGCTTGCCAGACGGTTCTTGCCATGCACGCCATTGCACGCCGTCTCACCAACCGCATACAAAAATTCCATCGAAGTCTTACCTGATAAATCAATCCTAATCCCTCCCATAAAATAATGCTGGGCCGGAACAACCGGAATACATTCCTTTGTCGGGTCATACCCCTCCTCTAAGCACTGTTTCAAAATATTGGGAAAATGACTTTTAATCTCTTCTGTTGGAATATTTTCCATAGAAAGCCAGACATATGGCATCTTATCCTTTGCCATCTGCTTCTCAATCTCTGCCGTCACGACATCCCGCGGAAGCAGCTCATTACAGAACCGTTCTTTGTTCTTATTCAGTAGGATTGCCCCTTCCCCCCGGACAGATTCTGAAATCAGAAAACGCCGCC
This sequence comes from uncultured Lachnospiraceae bacterium, assembly GCA_910585905.1. Classification (GTDB taxonomy): domain Bacteria; phylum Bacillota; class Clostridia; order Lachnospirales; family Lachnospiraceae; genus Butyribacter. The sequence goes on along the minus strand of CAJUID010000007.1, from coordinate 52,581 downwards.
CTGGTTTTTCAGAGTACAAAGTAGTTGGATGAATCTGTATATAATCCACATGCTGCAGGGCAACATTATGGCACTTTGCAATCGCAACTGCATCCCCGGTAATATGCCGGAAATTCGTGGAGTGCTGGTACAGCCCTCCAAGGCCGCCGCAGGCAAGTACAGTAAACTTTGCCTGTACCGTTTCTATTGCTCCATCTGCATTCTGTATAACAACTCCGTAACAATGATTTCCTTTAGAAATAATATCTAACATGGATGTATGTTCCAGAATGGTAATATTCTTTCTTTTTTGTACATTCTCAATCAATGTGCTGGTAATCTCCCTGCCAGTCACATCCTCGTGAAATAAAATGCGGGGCTTTCCATGCCCCCCTTCCTTTGTAAAAGCAAGCCCATCTCCATCCCGCTCAAAATCTACACCATATGCAATAAGCTCTCTCGCTACATCTTGTGAAGAACGAATCATCACTTCCACAGAAGCCGGATTATTCTCATAATGCCCTGCACGCATGGTATCCTCAAAATACCCTTCGTAATCCTCTTCGCCCCGAAGCATACAGATTCCACCTTGAGCCAGAAATGAATCACTCTTATCCACCTCTTCCTTTGTCAGCATTAAAATCTTTGTCTGCTCCGGAAAATGGAGCGCGCAAAATAAACCTGCTGCACCCGTCCCTATTATAATCACATCTGTCTTTTTCGTCATATTAGCACCTGCAATCTGCTTTCTGTCCATAAACACCCATAATGTATTGAGTGTACCATAATTACCCTGCAAATACAAGTACAGCATCTTTTTTAGGCTCCTCACATTTTCCAAAAAGAAAGAGGGAAAAAGTGACAGTAATATAATGTTTTTTTGTTTATTTCTTGAAATTTAGTATAAGATTTGATAAGATAAGAAAAGCAATATTTGTCATAAGACTATTCATTATGAAAGTCCTGTCGGACATCTACAGAAGCAGATAAACTTGTATGTACTTCTCTTACAAACACTAACAGAGCATGTACATAATGAAACAAATAGCCCTGAAGGGTGGGCAGAGGTTAGGAGAGCATACTGCACACAACAATTGGCTTTCATATTTAATAGCCTGCCAAAAAAGAAAGGAAGTAAAAGAAAGTAAAAATGAAAAAGAAAGCAAACAATGAAGAAAACGTAAAAATCGAACGACAATTAGTCAACTCATTTATATTGACTACTGGTTTGACAGCTTTGACAGCGATTATCACTCTCATTGCTCTCCTCGTAACTTCAAATCTCTATACCAATGCGCTGACCGACTTTGGTTTTGCACAGGGTGATATCGGCAAGGCGATGACATATTTCTCGGAGACCCGCAGTTTCACCAGGGCAGTCATTGGATATTCTGATCCTGAACTCATTGCCACTTCCCAAGAAGGCCACGATAAAAGTAAAGCGTTATTCGAAGACGCAATCGCAGATGTCGAACATGGCATCGTAACGGATAAAGCCCGTGAACAATATGATGAGATTATGGGAAAATTAGATGCTTACTGGGAACTGGATGCACAGATCATTAAGGTGGGAGCTACAACGGATATGGGCATTGCAGCAAGGGCGCAGGAAACGGCAGCGACCGAACTCGCTCCAAAGTTCAATGAAATAAATGATATTTTAACAGATATTATGGAGACAAAAATTGCTGCCGGAAATGAACAGGATACTATATTAAAGATTATGAGCCTTGTCCTTTTAATTGCCATTGTAGTGCTTATTGGTGTGATTATATTGGTATCAATTAAGATTGGCAAGAAGCTGGCAAAGAGAATTGCAACATCCTTGCAGACAGTTTCGCAGCGTATGGAGACATTTGCTGCCGGCGATTTATCATCAGAATTCCCTGAATTTGATATAAAAGATGAAATTGAGGATTTGGCTTTGACAACAAAACATATGGCCGATAACCTTAAAATCATCTTAAACGATATTGATAACCATGTTGCAAGTATCGCAGATGGTAATTTCTTGGCAGAAAGCTCATGTCCTGAGCGTTATGTCGGCGAATTCGCATCTCTGCACCACTCAATCGACAACCTGATAATTAAAATGAAGGGGACGCTCCTGCAGATTAATGAGGCTTCCGAGCAGGTAGAGGCTGGTTCCAGCCAGCTTGCAGAGAGTGCCGTAGCTCTTGCGGAAGGTGCTATGGATCAGGCAGGTGCCGTACAAGAGCTGACAGCAACCATCGAAAATGTTACTGGTGTAGCCGAGGGCACTGCAAAGGAAGTGAACGATGCATACCAGGAGGGATTAACCTACCGCGAGCAGGCTGAACAAGGCAGTGATGAAATGAAACAGCTTGCCGAGGCAATGGAACGAATTAGCACTGCATCAAAAGAAATCGAAAACATCATTGCTGAAATTGAAGATATTGCATCACAGACAAACCTTCTTTCTCTAAATGCCTCTATCGAGGCTGCAAGAGCTGGCGAAGCCGGCAAGGGCTTTGCTGTCGTTGCTGACCAGATTGGAAAGCTCGCGACAGACAGTGCGGAATCTGCAGTACGCACACGCGAATTAATTCAGCATACGCTAGAGGAAATCGAAAAAGGAAATGCTATTACAGAAAGAACCGAAGAGGCACTGAATCAGGTTGTACATGGAATCGAATTCCTATCTGATACTTCTAAACATGCAAGTGATGCTTTCTCTACTCAGGTTAGCACCATGCAGGAAGTAGAGAAGGGCGTAGAGCAGATTTCCAGCGTAGTACAGAGCAACTCAGCTGCTGCCCAGGAGACATCTGCTACCGGCGAAGAGCTGGCTGCCCAGGCTACCAACTTAAAAGAACTGATCGGACAATTTACTTTAAGGTAATACATAAACTAGCTATCTTTTAGTAAACTCAAAACAGGAGGCAAACAAACGTTACTATTTACGGTTATTGCCTCCTGTTTTTTCTTAGGGAATAATTGCAATTTCAACTATAATACGATATAATGTTTATAAGTTATGAATCGTTATACTATCTTGCTATGAGGAGGTCAATATGGATATTAGGGATTTTTTAGATGTAAAAGAATTACAATTGCTCCAAGATAAATTTTCAGCCGTAACTGGTCTGGCAGCAATTGCCTGTGATGCAAATGGGGAATACATCACAGAGGGAAGCAACTTCACTGATTTTTGTATGAAATATACACGCGGTTCCGCTGAAGGCAGCCGCCGCTGTGTAAAATGTGACACAGAATGTAAGGATACATATTTTTGCCATGCCGGATTAATGGATTTTAATGTTCCAATTATGCTAGATGGCGAAAGAATAGGTAATGTAATTGGCGGACAGGTTCTTCCAAAAGAACCAGATGAAGAACAGTTCCGCGCCACAGCAGAGGAACTTGGCATAGACCCTGATGACTATATCCGCGCTCTCAAAAAAGTGCCTGTCAGGGATGAAAAGATGATTCGTGCCTCTGCAGAATTATTTGGCATAATAGTGAATCTATTAGTCAAATCTGCATATGTCAATTCAAATAGCGATGGCAGATTGGAGGCATTGAGCGAAGAGATCAACCATGCAACAGAAGTGATTGAAACAATCAATAACAATACCCACTCTCTGAAATCCATAGCAAATAAACAGAAAATGTTATCTCTGAATGCTTCTATCGAAGCTGCAAGAAGTGGCGAAGCTGGTGTTGGTTTTGCGGTAGTAGCAAAGAGTATGGGAGATTTATCATCCCAGTCAGCTACGATTTATGGTGATATCGACAAATCCGTTATAGAAGTCACCGACTCTATTCAAAAATTAGCCATTCTTTTTAAGGGAGGCAAATCAGAATAGAAATAGTATTAAATTAGCAAAAAGGGAAAATGGTTTCAACACATTTTCCCTTTTTCAGTGCAGTGACTATTCTAAAATCTATATTCTAAAACCTAAAATCTCTCTTTCCCCTATGAAGCTCATTCAGATATTCCATTGCCTTATTCCTGACATTTTCATTTGTCACATTTAGTATTTCCTTTGCAATCAATTCCTCACCAATTTTTTTCGTATCTGGCGCCGCATAGTCTTCAAGATATTCCTTCAGTGTCATCAATGCATTTGGCTGACAGCAGTTTACAATCTGCCCGGACTTCAAAAGTGACATAAATCGGTCTCCTGTTCTTCCCGCCCTATAACAAGCAGTACAAAAACTAGGAATATAGCCAAGACGCATCAGCCAGTTGACAACCTCATCCAGAGTCCTGGTATCACTCACATCAAACTGTGATGAACTGTCATCCCGTTCTGGCACAGTGTAGCCCCCGACACTTGTGCGGGAACCCCCGCTAATCTGTGAAATTCCCAGATTCAAAACATTTTCCCTCGTTCTCTGTGATTCACGTGTAGAAATGATCATCCCGGTATAAGGAACTGCAATGCGGATAATAGAAACAATTTTTTCAAAAATGTCATCCGGCACCGCATTTGAAAAATCAGCTGTATCTATATCATCCGCCGGGCAGATACGCGGCACACTGATCGTATGTGGCCCGACACCCTGCGCAGCCTCCAGATGCTCCGCATGCATCAATATCCCAACCAGCTCATAGCGATACCCTTCCAACCCAAAAAGAACACCAAGCCCCACATCATCTATACCGCCCTGCATTGCCCGGTCCATTGCCTCGGTATGATATGCATAATCATGCTTAGGGCCAGTTGGATGAAGCTGCTCATAAGACTCCTTATTGTAAGTCTCCTGAAACAAAATATAAGTTCCAATCCCAGCATCCTTTAACTTCGTATAATTCTCTACTGTAGTCGCCGCAATATTCACATTGACACGACGGATTGCCCCATTTTTATGCTTAATGCTATAAATAGTATTAATACTTTCCAATATGTACTCTAATGGATTATTCACCGGGTCCTCACCAGCCTCAATTGCCAGACGCTTATGCCCCATATCCTGCAGCGCAATAACCTCATCGCGAATCTGCTCCTGCGTCAACTTGATGCGTGGAATCGTCTTATTTTTCAAGTGATATGGACAGTACGTGCAGCCATTGACACAGTAATTAGATAAATATAATGGTGCAAACATTACAATACGCCTGCCATAAAACTTTTCCTTTATCTCTACTGCAAGCTTCCTAATCTCGTCATTTATCTCAGGAATATTGCATTCCAAAAGAACTGCTGCCTCCCTGTGGCTAATTCCCTTTGCCTGTTTCGCCCTCTCGAGTATTTCCAACAAAAGCCCACGGTTCTCCTTATTCTTTTCTGCGTACTCCAGGCAGTCAAGAATTTCCTCATGATTAATAAACTCTTCCGCTTTCAATGATTTTGGATCATACTGCATACAATTTTCCTCCCTTAACTTAAAATCTAAACGCCCTCAAAAAACGATACCTATTTCTTTGAATATACCGCCTTTGAGCTTACACCATCTAACATCCCCAATTTACCAGATAACGCACTAATCGTCTCATTCGGCGCATCTAGCACAACGCTAATTACTGAAATATTTTTCTCCCGGTACGGCATACCCATTCTCCCAATAATGTATTCCCTATACTCATGCAGTAAATCATTGACTGCCATGGCACGTTCCGCCTCTTCCACAATAATACCAAGAATCGCAATCCTTTTCTCCATCTGACTCCCCATTTCTAAACAAGTTTTTCCTAAAACAAACATGCCCTCCTTACCAACCACACAGCAGGTAATTTCCACTTGCACAAAAAAAACTATGGCATTTTTGCTGCAAGCCCCACGCTAAAGCACAAAGACAAAAAACGCCTCAGCCATATGGCATGAGACGCATCTATACTATCAAAAAAGAACCCATATTATGGGATTTCATAATGTTTTCATGCCTTGGCGTCAGGACGAACCTTTCGTTTCAGGACAGTAATATCATACCACAGTATAAAATCTTAGGCAAGACATCAATTTTTTTGACTTTACCATTTTAATGAAAAGATAATCTGCAGTTATCGGTAGTTAGTGAAGCTTCAACTGCGCTGGTGCGCTTTTTTATAAATGTGTAATATATTTTTAAAAAGAGAGACATACTATCTCTGTAACAAAAAAATAAATTCCGATTACCCGGAACTGTAAAGTAATATTCTGTCTACACTGACAATTCATTGATTTACAGTTCCTTACCGGAAAAGAAATGGAGGATGACATGGCACAATTATCTGAAAAAGAACTTTCTTGTATCAATGAATCTCTGTGTGAAGAAGAACTTCTGGTCAAAAAATATCAGATGCTGGCAAAGCAGTCACAGGACAACGAAGTCAGTGCAAAAATGGAAGAAGTTGCACAGAGACATCAGAAACATTTTAATCAACTCTATTCTTTATTGGGATAAGGAGGAATCATATGTATTCAGAAAAAGAAATTTTACAAGATGCCCTGACAACGGCAAAATTGTCAACTACGAATTACAACACATTCTCTAACGAGTGCGCACATGAGAGTGTACGTAATTCTATGCTTAACATTCTTGCAGATGAGCATGATATCCAGGATGATATCTTCCACCTTACCTCTGCAAAAGGCTACTACCCTACACCTGCAGCAGAGCAGAAAAAGGTTATGGAAACTCAGCAGAAATATAAAAACTCATTTAAGTAATTCTTCTTTGCATTTGCACAAACAACTACTGCATGCATAGTTATATGCCTACCAAAAGTAGTCCGACATTCCCCTGCCTTTTACGGAATTTCGGACTACTTTTATCTTTATAAAATATATTCGTAATTATTCAGTACCTTTCCACCCCAGTCCCTAAAACTTGAATAGCAGGTTTTTCCCGAGAGGCTCTGAAACATTACTAATATTTTACGGCAACCTTATCAAGAGAAAAACAAACATATCTCGTCCACGCTATTAAAACATACTACATTTATTTATTACTATAACCACAGTCAATATCAAAATAATGCAAATTCATTGTGCCCACTTATAAGGTTCTGGCACCCTTTCCATAATTATCCCTGTAGGCTGTTCATCTCTTAATGTATAAAATCATTAACAGTTCTTTACTTTCTGTTATAATTGTATTGTACACCTAAAAAGTGACAAAACTGTTACAATTTTATTACATATATATGTTTCATAAATCTTTTTTGATTTTTTCAAATTATTGAAACTTTTTCCTGCATCTGGAAGTCTAACCTATGTAACACAAAGGAAGAACCCCAAGAAAAAACAGGGGGCATCAAACTTATCTGTACATCAGACAGTAAGTATTCCAGATTGCTGCCATATATAAAGCAACGATTAGCAGAATGTCAAGTCAAATACCCCGCTGCAAGCAACGGGGCATGACTTAGCTTCTTTTTAGCAAGTTCGCCCCAGAGGGGCGGGGTATTTGACCCTCGCGGCAGTCGCCAAATGCGAGCAAGCTCGCGCTTGGCTCGTTGCTTCGCGGGAATAAAACCGGCGCGCAGGTTTACATCCTGCCTAGTACAATGGAACACTAGCTTAACATAAAAATCTAGTATACATTGTACTAGTATAGACAGCAATCTGAGGAAACTGACAGAGGAAAGGGGAAGATGTGGAAAATGATTCAACAAGATATTTTACAAGGAGGCGATATCGCATATGTTACACAATAATATCAGAGAGAAAGTAGAAAATAAGATATTAGAGTCTTATGAATCTATGTACCGCATCGCGTTTTCCTATGTAAAAAATGCTGATGATGCACTGGATGTCGTACAAGATAGCGCTTACAAAGCAATGAAAAATGCTGTATCCGTCAAAAAGGAGCAGTATATTGAAACCTGGATTTACAAAATTGTAATAAACTGTGCAATAGATTTTATGAAAAAAAACAGAAAAGAAGTCCTTACGGATATCCCGGAGGAACTAAGTCACCCTAGCACAACAGACACTTATCAGGACTTTGATACGATACAGGCTTTGGATGTATTAAATGAAAAAGAACGTGCCATCGTTATTCTACGCTTTTTTGAAGAAAAGAAGCTGGAAGAAATCGCACTCATTCTAAACATGAATTTAAGCACAACAAAGTCAATGCTTTATCGCAGCCTAAAAAAATTAAAAACCGAATTGAAGAGGGAGGAATTAAATTATGAGGGATAATAAATTAAATGAGATCAGACAGGATTATGATGCAATCACACTTCCAAAAAATCTAGAGGAGAGGGTAAAAATGGGTATTCAACAGGCAAAAGGGGAGGCACATAAAAAGTTTTATCAAAGGCCAGTTTTCTGGACAAAATTTGGAACCTGCGCAGTAGCAGCTATGGCAGCCATCACCCTGCTTACTAATGTAAATGCACCGATGGCTCATGCGATGGAGAAAATCCCTGTATTAAGCTCTTTTGTTAAAATCGTTTCATTCCGTACCTTTGAAAGCACTGACAATGATATGAATGCAAAAATATCTGTTCCAGAAATAGAGGTAAAAGATGATGCTGGCAAGAAAAATGACAAAGCCTCAAAGGAGCTAAATGACCATGTAAAACAATATACTGATCAGATTATTGAACAGTACAAGGCAGATGTCAAGGCAACCAAAGGAATGGGAAAAGAGGATATTGTAACTGATTACAAAGTTCTCACAAATAATTCCCGCCTATTCTCCTTAAAAATCGAAACATCTATTTCAGCGGGCTCTTCTGATGCCTTTGATAAGATTTACCATCTAGATAAAACAACCGGAAATATTATTACCCTAAAAGACCTATTCCAAAAGGATACAGATTATCTTGCTATAATCACCAAGGAAATCAAAGAACAGATGCGTGAACAGATGGAAAAGAATGACCAGATTAACTATTCTATTGATGATACTGATATGCCGGAAGAAAACTGGAAAGGAATTGGGGAAGACGCAGATTTCTATATAAACGAAAAAGGCAGCCTCACCTTTGTTTTCGATAAATATGAGGTTGCACCTGGATATATGGGAACACCAGAGTTTGCTATCCCGACTGAAACCATCAAAGATATAATCAATCCAGCTTACCTATAGGAGCGTAATATAAATATATAATAACCATACTAATAAGAGGGCACCCAAAAAGGATGCCCCCTTACTTTTATAGCAATGCTTTTTATAACAATCTTGCACTTAGCGAATCATATCCTTTTTAATCTCTATCATATGATTAACCGCATTTTCCAGTGCCTGCACAGAAGCTTTAATAATATCTTCATCACTGCCTACACCCCAGTATCTTTTCTTTTCATCCTGCGTTATTCCCACATATGCCACAGCCTTGGCAGAAGAATTTTTTGAAAGGGAATGCTCCTCGTACACATCCAGCGAATAACTGATATCAAAATACTTTTTCAACGCATTATTTACTGCATTGAGACGGCCATTTCCCTGCGCCTCCACTACTTCCGTGGAACCATCCTGGGAGATTGTTATGCTGGCGATAATTCCATTTTTCTGCTCAAAATGACATTCCGTAATCTCGAATGTTTTCTTTGGATGGCAATATTTCTCCCGGAAAACATCTAGCATCTCCTGTGGGCTTAACTCGGAATGGGCATGGTCAGATACGCCTTTCATCAGATAGCCGACCTCTTCGCGCATCTTATCCGGCAAGATCAGGCCAAAATTCTGTTTTAGCACATACGCCACGCCGCCTTTACCTGACTGGCTATTAATACGGATTACATCCGAATCATATGTTCTGCCGACATCCTTCGGGTCTATCGGAAGATATGGCACTGTCCACAAATGCTCTCCTGTCTTTTCACGGTGCGACATTCCCTTAGAAATTGCGTCCTGATGAGAACCGGAAAATGCTGTAAATACTAATTCCCCGGCATACGGTTCACGCATAGAAACCTGCATGTCAGTCAGCTCTTCATAAGCTTCCTTGATTTCCTGCATATTAGCAAAATTGAGTCCTGAATCTACACCATGAGAGTGCAGATTCATTGCAACTGTTACGATATCCAGATTTCCAGTGCGCTCGCCATTTCCAAACAATGTCCCTTCTAAACGGTCTGCACCTGCCAGCACGCCCAACTCTGCAGTGGCTACCCCAGACCCGCGGTCATTATGCGGATGCAGAGAAAGCACTACATTATCACGGTACTTTAGGCTCCGGCTGACATATTCAACCTGACTAGCAAATACATGCGGCATTGCGTTTTCAACTGTAGATGGGATATTAATTATCGCTTTGTTTTCTGCCGTCGGCTGCCATACATCCAAAACAGCATTGCACACTTCCACCGCATAATCTACCTCTGTGCCATGAAAGCTTTCCGGGCTGTATTCAAAACGGATATTGCCTTTGACCTCTTCGGCTAATTTCTTTAACAGCTCAGCCCCATCTATGGCAATCTGCTTCACTTCATCCTTTGATTTCCGAAAAACCTGTTCCCGCTGCGCTACAGAAGTAGAATTATACACATGGACAATTGAGTTTGGTGCACCATCCACCGCCTCAAATGTCTTGCGGATAATATGCTCCCTCGCCTGAGTCAGTACCTGGACTGTTACATCATCCGGAATCAATTTTCTCTCAATCAATGTGCGCAAAAATTTATATTCAGTCTCCGATGCAGCTGGAAAACCAACTTCAATCTCTTTGAAACCGATTTCCACAAGCATCTTAAAATATTCAACCTTTTCCTCCAGGCTCATCGGCTCAATCAAAGCCTGATTTCCATCCCGGAGGTCTACACTGCACCATACTGGCGGTTTTGTAATGCAATCTTTCTTCACCCAGTCATAACATGGAACTGGCGGCATAAAATAACTTTTCTGATACTTGTCAAATCCCTTCATCTTTTCCTCCATTCCGAAGCGTCTTCGTTTACATACCGCTGGCAGAATTGTGACGCTTCCACACAAAAAACCGCCTCTATAAAACTATAGAGACGGAGAATAAACACTCACGCGGTACCACTCTAATTCATGAAAACATGCTCTCACAGGTACATTAATAAAACTATCAATACCTTTCCCCTATAACGGTGGGATTCCGTCCAAGCCTACTATAGATTTCAGCCGGCAACTCCAAGGCGAGTTCACTGCGATGCTTCTGCTGTTTCACATCAGCCAACAGCTTTCTTGATTCCACATAAGCAGCTACTATTCCTCTTCAACGTTTTTGCATCTGTCAAACACTATAACACACTTTAAAGCGTTTGAAAAGCCCCTTTTTGAAATCCCTTAATATCCCTGCCTTTCCGCTCTCCAGCTAGCCCGAATCTTTCTGCACACCCTTTTCACCCATCTTTCCATATGCGGCAGCCCTATCAGTGCCGCTACAAGCATAACTGACAGCAGATTCATAAAATACCTTGCCGAAGTCTCCCAAAACATCAAAAAAATCCAAATTCCTAAAAAAGAAAGCCATATAGCCGGAGCATTCACCCGTCCTTCCCTTCTCGTCCCAAGATTCCCGGCTATGCCAAACAACATCAGAAGCATAACCGACACAAATCCTCCCAGGCAGATTGTCCGGTAATCATCATAATTTTTCCCGGAATATAATATCCAGTCATTCCAACTAGTGTCATTCTGCGGGGAATCATCCAAAAAATCAGACAACGCATATGTCCCATCCCCAAAACATTTAATCGTCTTTGCTTTCCACAGATCCATCAGGCCATCCAACCCCAACTCTCTATATCTTCTTGCGATTTCTGCCTTTAATGCCGCATCTTGCGCCTCCCTATCTGTAAACTGCCGCGTAAACACATAATCGTCGCCATCGTAGCTCCCATTCCCTTTCGCCCCCATCATTACCCAATGAAGATATGGCGTATTCTGTTTCTCTGCCTGCTCCTTTTCAAGAAGGCCGGAGTACACTACACTGCCTACAGCCCCAAACATAGCACAGATGACAGCTAAATGAATTGCTGCCATACACAGGCAATTTTTCCATTTCCCCTGCAAAAGCATTTCTATGCCAATCGCAATCACAATAATCAGGACAGTAAATTTTATTTCCATTCCAATTGCCGCAACAAAAGCCATTTCAACATAGAGAAATATCTTTCCTCTCCACGACACTTCTTCCCTGGAATATAGATATAAAAGATAAATTAACGGAGGAGCTGCCATAGACATAACATCCGTATAAAATACAGCAGCAGCAAAATAAAGCGGCACGCACAGCAGCAAGAGAACCATCATCACAACACCGTACTCTGTACCAAGGAGCTTTTTGGCAATCCAGACCACACTTAATCGAAAAATAGTAATCATGATGCTGCAGATCACTACAGCTGCTACAAAATAATCCATCCCGTTTCCTAAAAACAAGTGCAATAAACCAAAGTAAGCCCTAAAAAACACAAGCAAACCAAGATTATTGGGAAAATAATAAAAATAATCTTGGTAGGCATCAATCGTTCCGTTTTCCAACCAGCAAATTGCCCCTCCATATACAGAATCCAAATCCCACATTGGCTCATAACGGAGATGGATACCACAAAAAATCTGTACTGCAGTTAAAACCAGCAGATACGCCGCAAGAATTTTTATAAAATTCTTATCAAAAAATTTCAGGTATCTCCTCGCCAGATACTTTGTAAGAACCAAAACTGCAAAAGAAACAGCAATCAAAACTACCAACACAACTTTATCTGCCTTTCCGTCAGCACCATTCATATATGCCTCAAAAGCTACAAACGAGATACATAACAGAAATAAAACCTTAACGCTAAAATTGCAAACCGCTTTTCCCATCTAAAACCCTTTCTTATAAATGCAGCACCCTCTCTTTAATTTCCTGTGTACGTCCCTGGTTCCAGAACTGCGTCCCTATATAGCCACATGTTCTGCGCGCAACATTCATTTTATTTTGATCTGTATTGCCGCAGTTCGGGCATTTCCAGATAAGTTTTCCATGCTCATCCGTAACAATCTGAATCTGACCGCTGTAATTACATACCTGGCAATAATCACTCTTTGTATTTAACTCTGCATACATAATATTATTGTAAATATATTTCATTACCTCTAATACGGCATCAATATTATTCTCCATATTCGGTACTTCCACATAGCTTACTGCACCGCCCGGCGACAAATTCTGGAACTGCGCTTCAAATTTCAGTTTATCAAACGCATTGATCTCCTCTGTCACATGTACATGGTAACTATTGGTAATATAATTTTTATCTGTAACACCTTCAATCATACCAAACCGTTTCTGCAGGCATTTTGCGAATTTATATGTTGTAGATTCCAACGGAGTTCCATATAAACTAAAATCTATATTTTCTTCTGCCCTCCATTTACTACAAGCATCATTTAAATGTTGCATCACTTCTAAGGCAAATGGTTTTCCTTCCGGGTCCGTATGTGATTTGCCCGTCATAAACCTGGTGCATTCACACAACCCCGCATAGCCCAGTGAAATTGTTGAATATCCATTGTACAAAAGTTTATCTATTGTTTCTCCTTTTTGCAGTCGTGCAAGCGCACCATACTGCCAGAGAATCGGAGCAACATCTGAAGGCGTCCCCTTTAAGCGATTATGGCGGCACATCAGCGCCTCTTTGCAAAGTTCTAAGCGCTTATCTAGAATCTTCCAGAAAAGCTCCTCCACCCCATCTGAAGAACATGCCACATCAACAAGGTTCAACGTCACAACCCCTTGATTAAAACGCCCATAAAACTTAGGGCGTTTGTTCTCATCCTCATATACGGTCAAGAACGAGCGGCATCCCATGCACGGATAACAATTTCCTTTTTTTAGTTCCTTCATCATCTTTTCAGAAATATAATCTGGAACCATTCTTTTTGCTGTACATTTTGCAGCAAGCTCTGTCAAATACCAATACTGGCTTCCTTCGTGAATATTATTTTCTTCCAGCACATATAAAAGCTTCGGAAAAGCTGGTGTAATATATACTCCCTTCTCATTTTTCACCCCCTGGATGCGTTGTTTTAAAATCTCCTCCATAATTAATGCCAGGTCCTCACGGAGCCTGCCTGCAGGAGCCTCATTCAAGTACATAAATACACTGACAAACGGCGCCTGCCCATTTGTTGTCATAAGCGTAATCACCTGATACTGGATCATCTGCACACCGCGCTTGATTTCATCCCTTACACGAATCTCTGCCACTTTGTCTACCTGGTCACTATCATACTCAATCCCTGCCTCTTTAAACTCATTCTCCACCCGCTTACGATATTTCTGCCTGCTGACATCTACAAATGGCGCTAGGTGCGTTAAGCTGATACTCTGCCCACCGTACTGCGAGCTTGCTATCTGCGCAATACTCTGAGTCGCAATATTGCAGGCCGTTGAAAAACTCTTTGGCCGCTCTATCATTGTCTCACTGATGACCGTCCCATTTTGCAACATATCCTCCAAATTGACCAGACAGCAGTTATGCATATGCTGAGCAAAATAGTCTGAATCGTGGAAATGGATAATTCCCTGCTCATGGGCACGGATCACCTCATTTGGCAGAAGAAAACGCCTTGTGATATCCTTGCTGACCTCCCCTGCCATATAATCGCGCTGCACACTATTTACCGTTGGATTTTTATTTGAATTTTCCTGCTTTACTTCTTCATTGCTGCACTCTAACAGGCTCAAAATCTGCTTATCTGTTGAGTTTGATTTACGCACCAGGGCGCGGTCATACCGATAAGTAATATACTTTCTCGCCACGCCAAATGCCCTTTTATTCATAATCTGCTCTTCCACTAAGTCCTGAATTTCTTCTACACTTAGAGAACGATTTGCATCAATACAAATATTTTCTACATTAGTAGTAATCTCATCAATCTGTTCCTTTGACAGCCTGTCCTTTGCAGGCACCTCGCGGTTTGCCTTTGTAATTGCTGCTGTTATCTTTTTTGCATCAAAGTTCATTTCTGTACCGCTTCTTTTAATTATTTTCATAGCCAATACCTGCTTTCTTTCCATTATGCTATAGGGCAGAGTGTTCCCCATGCAATGCAATAGTACCATATCTTGTGCTCGTTGGCAAGATATGGTACTAAATATTGTTATCTATTCATTCTTACATATGTTCCCGCCAAAAGCGGCGCCATTCTATGTAAAAATCAATTCTCCCCTTCCTCCTCAGAGGAATCTTTTTTGCGGGACACAGCCTTCTGCCTAATATTTAACAACAGCTCCTTTACCTCCACAGCAGCGTGGTTCTTAGTAATCAATTTCATGGACGGAAATGCATCCAGCAGACGCTGATTTCCAATTAACGGCGCCTTTTTTATAAAACGGCTGCACTTTTCCCAATAAGCATGAAATCGTTCTTCCACAGCAGAAAACCTAGAATCTTCCTCACCTTCAGAGCTACGCAGACTATTTAACTTGTGGAAAAACAAATCCTTTCTCTCTAAAAACCCTGAAAACTGAAACCGTTCCGATAGTTCCTTTGTTGTGCTAAATAATATATCTTTAAGGGAGATTAATTTCATATCTTCTAGCAAATATTCAAACTCCTTCCGCAGCTCGTATAGATTTTCCAACTGTTTTCTGAAATTAATCATTGTAATAAGTGTATAAACAACATCCAGTGCCGTAAGTGAAATACAGATAACCAGCAAAATCCGCCCAGTCTCCTCTGTCACACAGCCAATCAAAAAGGATGCCAGCGGATGGAACACATCAAACATCAAAAGTGACAAAAGCCCCCAAAAAAGGGACGGAATCACCGCAATTTTGCCCTGAAAGTTGTACTGCTGCCCTGAGTAATCCCACCATTGTGTATGAAACAAAACCTCTAACAGCCATGATGTAACATATTCTACAAGCGTAGCAATAATCATCCCCATAATATATAACAGACTTGGAATCTTGGAGAATGGCCGCAAAAGCAAATAGACAATCACCCCGCCAAAACCATAGAGCGGAATAATCGGCCCTACTAAAAACCCCCTGTTTATTGGTTTTCTATCGCGCAAAAACACAAAGCAGCACTCATAGACCCATCCTGCAAAACTAAATAGATAAAATTCCATCAATAAATTATAAATTGATACCCCCAGTATAATATTAATCCCCCCTCATCTCTAAATCTCTGGACAGTGCTTCCAGATAATGTATATAAATCTGATTGCTAAAGGGAATTCGGTAACTGGAGTCTAATTCTTCTCTCCGAAAACTTTTTCTTCCGCCTTTCCTTGCCCTCTCCCAAAAAAAGAGCATATCACGAAATGGTACATAATAATATTCTTCCGCTTTAGAAAAGAAAATAATCAAAAAAGCAACCCCATTTTGTCCCTCAAATTCCCTCATAAAATTTACCTGGTGTTCATGTATATTTTGTATTGGAAATGTGTCAGTAGCGCATTCCTTTGCATCAAAACAGACTGGCACCCCCTGCACATTCCCGATATAATCTACCGTGCTTTTCTGCCCAAAATAAGCCAACGTAATATGATGTCTCTCTTGGTCTATTTCCATCGGCGTAATCGGTGTCGGAATCTTCTGTACCAATGCAAGCTTCTCCTGCCTATATTTTTCATTTGTGATATTTAGGGCCTCCTCTAGTACAGACCCTCGGAGCCCTCTGGAATTCCATGACGGCATATTCTTTCTCCTCTCATTCCTGCAAAGCGATGCTCCAAGCAGACATGCCTGCTTCTACATTTGCGAATGCCGCAAATATCATATCCCCTGCCATTCTACTCCCATTCCAAGAAGTACCGCTGCAAATTGGGGCGGCAAAGGCGCCTCCCAAACCATACCATGGTATTGGCTCGGAAGATATTCGGGGCTTCCAAGACAAATCTTCCAAGCATGGAGGAGCTGATACCTGACACCAAATTCTTTTTTAAACAAATGGTACATACTCTTCTCCCCATATTTTGTGTCCCCTGCAATGGGATGCCCAATACTCTGCAAATGCGCACGAATCTGATGGGATTTCCCCGTAATCAGTTCCACTTTCAAAAGAGTATACTCCTGGCCTCTCCACAATATATTTTTAAGCGGTTCATATGCCGTGATAATGCGGGCTGCCCCTTCTGCCGCCTCTTTTGTAATGCTGGCACGATTATGGTTTTCATCTTTTTTCAGATAACCGTCTATCTCTGCCCTTCCACAAATCTTTCCCTTAACTAGACATAGATAAAATTTTTCCAAATCTCGTTCACGGAACAATCTATTTAAGTATTGCAGGCTCGCTATATTTTTCCCGGCAGCCACAAGCCCTGTCGTGTTGCGGTCGAGACGGTTGCAAATTCCCGGCCGGAATGTTGACTCCTGTTGCTGTTTCTCCGTCATAAGATAACCCACAATATATTCCGTTAAAGAGACATCTGACCGCTCCGCCTTCTGCGATAGCATTCCCATAGGCTTGTTGACAACCAATATATTTTCGTCCTCAAATACAACCGAAAGCTTTTCCACCGACGTTTGTCCTAGTTTTTTATCACAGCTCCCTGACAACGTGCATTCTGCCCCCATAGGATTTGCCCCCCCGATTTCTGGCTCTTCCCGAAATTTCGTAATTGTCTCGTCGGAGAGAAACAATGAAATGATATCCCCCTCCGCCAGTCTTTCACTGCCCTCTGCTTTCTTTCCATTTAAAATAATATTTTTCTTCCTTAACATTTTATAAAAGAAACTTTTCGGGGCACGGTTCAGATATTTTCCCAGGTATTTATCCAGACGCTGTCCCGCTTCCTGTTTTGTAATCTGCACTGATTTCATACTCTGCCTCGTTTCTATTTTAAGAGTGTCCTTGGATATTCATCTTTTAATCTTATAATTTCATGCAACAGCACCTAATGTAAACCCTATTTTGACATCTCCTATACGATAAGGGACGTAAGGTATGATTTTACATGCTCCTCCTCTTCCTCATCCATCTCACAAGGCTTTACGCCTGCCAGTTCCCCAAGAAACGTTTTCTCACTTTCTATTATTTTAACTTTATACTCGCTTCCCCAGTTATGGACACCTTCTGTAAGATACTTTCGCACATAAGAAAGATCCTGCTTCCGCTGCCCCAGAAGGCATATCACATATCCATTCCCTACCGCTGCAAAATCAAGGTGCATCACTTTTTCTGGAGATGTTATTACCAAATCTGTGTAAAGTTTCATCCCTTCGGGTAATGCCTTTTCTGCTTTCTCATAACGCGCCCGTTCTACTGAACGGTATGGAAACGTAACGATATAAGCCACAAGATATTTAGCGCCAGGTAGCACAAACAAAACCGCAATTACCGTAAATATATTTTGGTTTGACATTTTGTTCAAAAAAAGCCCTGTCAAAAAAACTGCAATGCCAAGCAATGCCATCAATACCGTCCCAAGCAGCGCCTTTCTCTTCCTCGCCTTGATATAACCAAATTCTCCACGCTGTATTTTCATAAATAAATCCCCATTTCTGCGCGTCCCTGCCGCGCCTAACCTGCAAAACAATTAATTGACATTTTCTTACTGATATCTCCACCCTGGATAATACTTATTTTTTAATGTTCCCTGTCCATTTCCCTGACCCCAGCCAAGCCCAAAACCGTCCACACATACCAGCACATTGCCACGGTACTTTTCCTCCATAAATATTGTCTCACCTTTTAAATAACGGATAACTCGCTCATCATCTGCCCTCAGATTTAACACCTGCCCAAAATCAGAATCCTTTAAAAGAAGCGCCAATTGATGTGAAATACTTAATTTGTGTTTCCATTCACAGAGCGGCAGCCCTTGACAGATTACCCTTAGCCCTGAACAATCTCTTTCTGTCTTCGGAACCAATGAAACACTGCTGCCATGAACACAAATAATTCCTCTGGATAGCGGCAGTTTATAAAGAAAATCCTCCATCTCCTTCTGTTCTTCCTGACCAGCCTTGCATCCCCGTAATGCTTTATGGCATGCCTGATGCAACTCCTCCCGAAACTGACATAACGCATCTTGGTCTCTCTCATTATTTGCATCCTTATTGTCTTTTTCCTTCTCAATACCCTGTTTCCTAAGAAGCACAGCAAAATGCCCTTCCCCATTTGAGAGATGGGGAAAAATCCGAATACAATTCTTTAACTCTGGCGCACCATTCTCCACCAAATCCGGCCTTCCCTCACAGAATCCCTCTTTCCGCTCTATAGGGCAGATTTCCATGTCCTGATACTGTCCTAACAGCCATTGTACCACTTTTTCATCTTCTGTAACAGAAAAAGTGCAAGTTGAATAGACTAGATATCCACCTGGCCTTAACATCCTCCATGCATCTGACAAAATTTGCTTCTGTATCTTTTCGTAGTATTCGGGCCCTTTTGTCAGCCAGTCTTTTATCATTTTAGGTTCCCGGCGAAACATCCCTTCCCCAGAACATGGGGCATCCACCAGAATTTTATCAAAAAATCCCTCAAAAATACCACACAACCTTTCTGGTGCCTCCGCTGTCACCACTGCATTGCTGATTCCTGCAACCTGCAGATTTTTGGCGAGCGCCATAGTGCGTGATACACTAAGGTCATTCGCAACCAAAAGGCCCGTCCCATTCAGTTTTGCGCCAAGCTCCGTTGCCTTGCCGCCCGGAGCAGCACATAAATCCAGAACCTTATCTCCCGGTACGACCGGAAGAATTGACGCTGGGATCATTGCACTTGGCTCCTGTATATAATATAATCCTGCATAATAATATGGATGTTTCGATGGCATATCTTTTTTGACATCATAATAAAACCCCTTTTTTGTCCATGCAACCTCCGTTGCAGAAAAAGGAGCAATTTCTTTCCATCTTTCCACTGATATTTTTATTGTATTTATGCGAAAAGCCGCAAAAGGGCTTTGGGAAAAGCTGTCAAGATACTGCCTGTACTCTTCTCCCAAAAGCTCCTTCATACTTTCCACATAGGCATCTGGTAAACTTCCCATGTATCCTCTCATTCTTATTAAAAATAATGTCCACGCAAATATACTATGTGCAGTTATACGATACTACCCAGCACACTCTGGGCACGGTACATCTCTGCAATAATATCAAGCTGCTTATTAAACCGAATTAGCATCTGCATATCATCTTCCCGATATATCTTAAAAAATTCATTTTGAATTTTCGTAACTTCCCTCTCATTTGCAACATAATATAGATTCTCTATATTATTTAAAATGTCAGAAATAATTGTTGCCTTTCTTTTATTGGAATTTTGCGCATCCATAATCTCATCGCGCACAGATGCCATCTCATTATCCAGTGCATCTACTGCATCTGCGGCCCGCAGCAAACGCATCCGCAGTTCGTCCGGCATATGTTCTTTATATTTATATTGCAAAGAGTGCTCAATTGTGGACCAAAAATTCATCGCAAGTGTCCTGATCTGAATTTCTACCTCAATCCGCTTCGCCCCCTGGATTGTCTGAACGGTATAATAAGCAATAATATGATAACTCCGATAACCACTCGGCTTACTCTTTGTAATATAATCCTTTTCCTGTTTGATTTCCAGATCGTCTCTTTTTCTGATAATTTTTACTACTGTCTCAATATCCTCCACAAACTGGCAGATTAAGCGGATTCCCGCAATATCCTCAATCTTTTCTGTCAGATTTTCCATACTGACGCCCTTTCTCTGCGCCTTTTCCAGAATACTGGTCACACGTTTCACCCTGCCGCTAACCATCTCTATGGGAGAATACATTTTTGCATTCTGATACTGCTGTTTTACATGATTAAACTTTACTACCAATTCATCAACAGCAAGCTGATATGGTGCCAGTATCTCTCTCCATAACTGTATTTCCATAAGTAACCCTCCCATTCTCCATAGCATCTATCGTATCACAGTATTCAGCCACACGATCTGCTACACCTTCCGTATAACAACCCCAGCCGCAAAATCCCACAATATTTCACCTTTGAAACAATATATGCTGCGAAATACAACATCGCTCTATGTTACGAAGCATCCTCCAGGTTTTTCAAAAAATAATATGGATTTAGGCTTTTTTCCTTCCCACCCACCTGGCGGTAAATCCCAAAATGGAGATGTACTGCAAATTTCCCTTTTGTGCCTTCCTCTCCATAACCAGTATTCCCCATTGTTCCCAGTATGTCGCCACAAGACACTCTTTCCCCAATTTTTATCCCCTTCGCATACTCATCCATATGTGCATAGTAATAATAAAACCCATTTTTATCACGCACCCCGATACGGTACCCCCCAAGAGGCAGCCATCCCATCTGCTCTATAACCCCGTCAGATACCGATTGGATTTTAAAATAACCTGCCTTATCATTGGAAGCCATTATGTCGATTCCCTCGTGCTGGCGCTTTCCACCATATGTCCTGGCATCCCCATACCCATTTTCATAATAGCAAGCCTCTCTGCCGGAGGGATCTTCCCGAACTGGAAAACGCTTCATCTCGCTTAGTATATCCCTAACTTCTGCAGAAGAACATTCCTTTTTCATCTTCTCAGAAATCATAATCTGGTACTCTAACTTCTGAATCCACCGTACCTGTATTGCAGCGGCCGCAAATAACAGCACAAAAAGCAGCCAGTACCACACAAACTTCCTGCCCCTGGCCGGCCTTCTACTTGAAACCACTCTGGATAACCGAATATTTCCTGTCACAATAATCTCCCTATGTAACCTATTCCTTCTATCCTATGAAATAACCCGGTTTTCCATAACTCTTTTTCGTCCTAAACCTTCCTACATACCGCTTCGCTACATATTCCTGGACTTGTCCGCACAAGCTCTCATACAGCTCATTACACTGCCCCGAAATCCTTCCTGCTCTAATACCCGTACTGCCTCAATTGTAGTTCCTGCCGGTGAACATACCATATCTTTTAGTTCTCCTGGATGTTTTCCCGTCTCCAACACCATCTTTGCACTGCCAAGCACTGACTGAGCCGCAAACTGATACGCCTGTGCCCTAGGCATTCCCTCTGCAACTGCGGCATCTGCCATTGCTTCTATAAATAAGAACACATATGCTGGCGAGCTTCCGCTAACCGCAATAACAGCATCCATCATTGATTCTGGAATAACCTCCGCCTTCCCGAAACTTTCCAATAGATTACATACTGATTTTAGCTCCTCATTTGAAATATTTCCATTCGGGCAGACCGCTGTAATTCCCTCACAAACTAATGCTGGGGTGTTTGGCATTGTTCGGATTATTTTCTTCTGCCCCCCAAATTGCCCTTCCAGCCATGCCATTGACTTTCCTGCTGCAATTGACACAATAATCTGCTGTCCCGAAACTACATCCTTGATTTCCTTTATCACCTGCTCACAGTAAATCGGTTTTACTGCCAAAAAAATAATGTCAGCTTTTGCTATTTCCTTATTGTCAAGCGTTGCATAAATTCCATATTCTTTCTGTACCTTTTCTACCGTTTTCTGTGTTGCCGCTGAAGCAATAATCTCGTCCCTTTGCAATATCCCAGACTCTAAAACCCCTCCTATCATTGCCTGTGCCATATTACCTGCACCGATAAATCCCAGCCTCATGCTGCCCCTCCTTTATCTCATTAGATTGTCAAGACCAATCCTGTCAAATATTTATCTTACTATATTTTCATTACTGTAAATATTTTATCACTTTTCACACTGTTTTGCACCCTCTTTTTGCACCTGTTTTGTCTTAATTATTACAAGTCGTTACTATTCACGGCCATTCTAAACATCATGCGTAAAACCAGCCAGCTATCTGACAAAATTACCGAAAGCTCATTGCCTGCATCAAGTGTCCTTGAAATCCTGGCTTTTGCGCCAACTCTACATGATGAATTTTCTCTGCGAGCTGTTCCATATCAGACAAGAAATTTTTATCTGTCAGCATATATACTGCACCCCTGCCAGCAGCATTCCCAACAAACCGCAGTGGCACAGCATCCGGCAAAAGCCCGATTCCAACAGCATTTGACGGACGCATACAGGTCCCAAGCGCCCCGGCAATTATGACCTCATCTATATCTGAAAGTTTCAGCCCACCTTCTAATAAAAGACACTCCATGCCCGCCCGAATTGCCCCCTTTGCCAATTGAACCCCTCTGATGTCACTCTGCTGTAAGTAAATTTCCCTTCCATTTTTTTCAGCTTGATAATATATAAATGCATTTTGCTCATTCTTTCTCACAAGCTGTTTTCTGATTTCAGGATGAACCTTCAGCTTCTCCGCCTCAACTGCAGACAACAGATAGCCATCCGCCTGCAGCACGCCGCATTTTCGGAGCCCGGCAACGGCATCTACCAGCCCCGAACCACAAATCCCTCTGGGCGCTTTGCCGCCAATATATTCTAAAATAATATTCCCATTAGATGCCGACATCTTTATTCCATTGACCGCCCCCTCTTCTGCACGCGTCCCGCACTGTATCCCTTTTCCCTCAAATGCTGGCCCCGCTGCTGTGGAACATACATATAATTCTCCCTGCCGATTTAGGATAATCTCTGCATTTGTCCCCAAATCAACCGCAAGTTGTACTTTATCTTTCCGATATAACTTCTCCGCACCTATCACAGCCAGTGCATCGCTCCCTACATGAGCTGCAATTCCTGACAAGACACAAATTCTTGCCTCTCCAAAAGAATCCATCCCAATATCTTTTCCAGTACAAAAATAATTACCAGTATAGCCAGGCCGAAAAGGAAAACCTGCCAGCCCTTCTATTTCTTGGTTTAAAAAAAGATGGCACATTGCCGTATTTCCAACAATAGAAAAAATACACCTGCTTCTGTCGCAATCTTTTTCGTAAGATATATCTGTCAATAAGCGCTCTGCCATCTGTTCAACCTGGGTTACCGCCATCCGATGCAGTTCATCCTTTTTGCCAGACAAAGAATGCATCAAACGCATCATAACATCCGCTCCAAGCTTGGTCTGCTCATTTGTCTCTGACAGTTCTCCAATTACCGTTCCACTTTTTAATTCCACAGCTGTAATCGCAATCACTGTCGTGCCTAAGTCAACAGCAAAACCAATTACAGCATCCTCTTCTCCCTGATCACAAGGCGCCCCTTTTCCCAGCAAGCTTTTAAGTTCCACACCTTTTTTGCTTTTCTTTTGTTCACGAAGAATTATCATAAATAGAGGCTCCTTTTTCAATAATGACAACACATTTACTGCAAAACAGCTATTCCAAAACTATATTTTCTGCTTAGCTATAAATAAACTCTGGATTCCTATAAGTTAAAAAAGGAGCCGTAAACGGCTCCTTTTGCTCATGTTATTCGACATTGTGATTACTTTGCATAATCTGTCACTCTGGATTCACGAATTACATTTACCTTAATCTGTCCAGGATATTTTAATTCGTCTTCTATCTGTTTTGAAATGTCTCTTGCTAAAAGAACCATCTCGTCATCACTCACCTTATCCGGTACAACCATGACTCTTACCTCACGGCCTGCCTGAATAGCAAATGACTTATCAACTCCTTTAAAGCCATTGGAAATATCTTCTAACTGTTTCAATCTGTTTGTATATGTTTCTAATGTTTCTCTACGTGCACCAGGACGCGCAGCAGAAATTGTATCTGCTGCTTGAACAATACAGGCAATCAGGGTTTCCGGTTCTACATCCCCATGATGCGACTCCACGGCGTTGATAACAATACCTGACTCTTTGTACTTACGGCAAAGATCCGCGCCAATCTGCACATGGGTACCTTCCATATCCTGATCCACTGACTTACCAATATCATGCAATAGACCAGCCCGTTTCGCAGTACGCACATCCACTCCGATTTCCCCTGCAAGCAAACCAGACAAATGTGCCACTTCTACTGAATGCTTTAATGCATTCTGACCATAACTGGTTCTAAATTTCATTCTTCCTAATAAACGAATCAGCTCAGGGTTAATACCGTGGACGCCAACCTCTAATGTAGCGGCCTCCCCCTCTTCGCGAATCATAGATTCAACCTCTCTCTGAGCTTTTTCGACCATTTCTTCAATTCTCGCCGGATGAATTCTTCCATCTACGATAAGTTTCTCAAGAGCAATTCTTGCAACTTCTCTCCGAACTCCATCAAATCCTGATAAAACGACTGCTTCCGGCGTATCGTCAATAATTAAGTTTACACCAGTCAAAGTCTCCAGGGTACGAATATTTCTTCCCTCTCGCCCAATGATTCTACCCTTCATTTCATCATTCGGCAACTGAACCACTGAAATCGTAGTCTCAGCCACGTGGTCGGCTGCACAACGTTGAATTGCGGTCACCACATAATCTTTCGCTCTCTTATCAGCTTCCTCTTTTGCCTTGCGATCCAGTTCTTTTACTAGAACTGCAGTTTCATGTTTCACATCATCTTCAACAGATTTTAACAGATATTCCTTAGCTTGCTCGGTCGTCAGACCGGAAATCTTTTCAAGTTCCTGCAAATGGCTGTTCTTAATTTCCGCTAATTCCTTTTTCTGCTTGTCCAACTCAGCATCCCTTGCATTTAACTTGGCTTCCTTCCGTTCCAAAATCTCCGATTTCTTATCCAGAGCTTCCTCTTTCGATAGCACTCTCTTCTCATATCGCTGAATTTCTGCCCGTCTCTCTTTAGATTCTCGCTCAATCTCATTCTTATTCTTGAGCGCCTCCTCTTTTGCTTCGAGCAATGCTTCGCGCTTTTTTGTCTCTGCAGTCTTTAAAGCTTCATCAATAATTATTCTTGCTTTCTCCTCTGCATCCCCAAGCTTTGCCTCTTCATTTTTCTTATAATTCTGGACAGAAATATTAGAAGCAACCAGCGCAGTCACGACTATGACAACAGCTATCATCACAATGGCTATAATTGCAATGACAATACTTGGCATCGAACAGGAGCACCTCCTTATATTATTTTCATTGTAAAAAACACAACAATATGATTTTATACTTTATATACGAATATGTCAAGTAAATGGCGGAGGGATTTATGCAAGTTGCTGTTATTATTTCGTCATATAATACTATTTAAGATGATCCAATTCCCGAATGATATCATCCGTCTGAAACCCCTTGCGGTACAGCTTTGCCGCAATCTTCTGCTTTTCCTCATAAGAGATATCCTCTGACAGTTCCCGTCCCTTTAACAACTTATTTAACTCCTTTGTCAATGCTCCAGAATCATCCCATTGTATCTGCTCAAAAGCATCCTCAATATATTCTTCCGGCACATGGCGCTTCATTAGATCCTGGCGGATTCGTTTAATACTGCGCGATTCACAGTAAATTTCTGCAAACCGCACAGCATAACGTCTGTCATCTATGTAGTGAAAGCTCTCTACATAGGCAATGGCATCTTCTACAACATCATCTTCAAACCCAGCTCTCACGAGCCTGTCACACAATTCCCATCTTGTGCGGTCTTTGTGCAGTAACAACGCCATAGCCTTTTTCCTTCCCGCTAAAAAACGTTCTTCCTCCATCTGTTACTTCTCTTCTACAGCAGCTGGTTCAACTGCAGCGGCTGCCCCATCTTTTTCATCTGAAACATTTTCCGATGCATGATTAAAATATTTATCGCGGACTTTCTGTTCTACTTGCGCCAAAACCTCTGGATGCTCCTTTAAATAGCCCTTCGCGTTTTCCCTACCCTGGCCAATTTTACTTCCCTCATAGGCATACCATGCACCGCTCTTAACAATGATATTCTCCTCTGCTGCCAGATCCAGAATCTCCCCTTCTCTGGAAATGCCTTCACCAAAGATGATATCCACTTCTGTAGAGCGGAATGGCGGTGCCACCTTATTTTTTACTACTTTAATTTTGGTACGGTTACCAACCGGCTCACCGTCCTTCTTAATCTGTTCCCCTCTGCGCACTTCCAGACGCACAGAAGAATAATATTTTAGGGCTCGGCCTCCTGTTGTTGTCTCTGGGTTTCCGAACATAACTCCAACCTTTTCGCGGAGCTGGTTGATAAAAATCACACTGCAGCTTGTTTTGCCAATAATACCCGTCAGCTTGCGGAGCGCTTGGGACATAAGGCGCGCCTGGAGCCCTACATGGCTGTCCCCCATCTCTCCCTCTATCTCCGCTTTCGGAACCAATGCCGCAACAGAATCCACAATCACAATATCCATCGCTGTAGAGCGAACCATTGTCTCTGTAATCTCAAGTGCCTGCTCTCCCGTATCTGGCTGTGAGATGTAGAGATTATCAATATCTACGCCAATACTTTTCGCATATACAGGATCTAACGCATGTTCTGCATCTATAAATCCCGCAATGCCTCCCTGCTTCTGTACCTCTGCTACCATATGCAGCGCTACTGTTGTCTTACCGCCTGACTCCGGCCCATAGATTTCAATAATCCTTCCCCTTGGAATACCACCTACGCCAAGCGCCAGATCAAGCCCTAATGAACCAGATGGAACCGTCTCTACATTTAAATGCGCATTATCGCCCAGCTTCATAACAGAACCTTTTCCGTACTGTTTTTCTATCTGTGCCATTGCTGCTTCCAGTGCCTTCATTTTATTGTCTTCTACTTTTGCTTCCTTCGCCATATTTTACATTCCTTTCTCACGAACAAACGTTCTTTTCTAGTATCATAAACTGTTTTCCTTTATCTGTCAATACATTTTTTGGATTATTTATGATTTACCATATCCCAATCACCTATGTCAATGTAAATATTGCACAATCTTTTTCCTTTAATGGCTGCTCATCTTCAGTTCACGGTATCTCTGTGTATACGTAACCACATCATTTTTCGAAATCAGGCGGTATTTGTTCAAATCGTATATCGTATTTACAAATTCTGTTCCACTAATCGGCGCATCTAACAGCGCATCCAGTGTTTTAGGTATCTGCTCCCTATATTCATCCAGCGTAATGACCATATTTTTACAAAGAAGGCTAGAACGGTACAATTCTTTAAAATATTCGTTAAACCTTGTTGATGCTATAACCTGGTCATCCACTAAAAATGCAACTCCTGGCAAAAGCACCTTCCTGAGATTTGCCACAGAAGAATTTGTCAGGTAAATTCCTGGTTCAATACGAAACGTACTCTTCTTCGTCTCCAACTGTCCATCGTTTGTCGTCTCAAAATATTCTGGAAGATACGGCTGGAACATCTTAGAAATAAAACCAGAATACTGAAAAAATGCATAATCCTTGTCCGGGTTGGCCGCAACATTTTTCACAAGCAGAAATCCCTTGATATCCTCCAAAGGCACTTCAAATTCCTCTGCCTGCCCTGTTAACGTCATAAAATGAAGCATCGTATCTGTCCGCCACATAAACGCCGGAGCCTGCTCAATGTCTTTCGCAGGATAACTATCTATCATAACTTTTACGTGAATCTGGTTGACCTTGTGCTCCTTCATAATTTTTTTGAGCTTCTTATCATTCATGGAAGAAAGATATTTTGCTTTCTCACGGTCCTTTTCTTTCTTTGAGCGTTCCTCCTGCACAAATTCTTCTTCCTCACTGTCCCTGCCAGGCGAAGGCTCCTCCTGCATTTTCTCCTTGTCCTTTTTCTCTTTCTTCTTCTTTTTCTTCTTCGCCCTCTGTAAGTCATTTAATGACACAGACTGGGAAGTAATCAGCCCTGCAAGGCCAATTACCACTCCGCCAAAACCCAAAAAAACATTTCCAAGTATAATACCTGCCATCAAAAGAAATATCGCACTGGCAGCCATCAATACAACTGACCATAAAAATATTTTTGTCTTTAAATTTCCGTGAAACATGCTATTTATTATCTTTTCTATCATTAGCGAAGTCTCCCTCCTTCAAAGCGTTCAAACGCTGCCATGCACTGCATAATAGAATCATACTGTGCGTCAACGTCTCCCTCTTCCAGTACAATGTCAAGGGCAACCGCAATATTATTCAGCATATGTTTATTGACATACTGCTTCAGCCCCATAAATATCTGTCTCTTCTCCCGAAAAGACTCTGCATCTAAAAGCTGCATCATACCGCGGCTTGCAATTTCCTCTTCTGTTATTTTGTGCTCCAGATAGCGGTCAGGCTGGCCAGATTTTAACGCCTTTGTCAGTTCCTCATCACTAATGTTATGTACCGCTCCTGTGTCCGCACCTTGTGGTTCCAGCTGTGTTTTTTCCTCCGCCGTATCGGACGGTTGCGGTTTCTGAAATATTACCTGCCGAAAACGATATTTTTGCGTTTCCCCAGAGTTATCTTCCCTATCCGCGGGTCCCATAAACTCTTCCAAATCCTGCGTCCAGTAATCATAAGGTGCATACAGCGCCTGATACACCACCGTCTCCCTCTGTGTATCGCTGTTCTTTGCCAACATTTTTATCTGATACAATTTTCCAGTAAAATGCTGATAAAACTCCCCGCTAACTGGTTTTTTTCTGTCCATTTCTCAGCCTCCAGACTTTTGATTCCATTTCCCGAATTTTTCCCACGCATTATACATATGCTTTCTCCACCTTGATTACCGCATAATGGTTCGGATACTGTTTCTGAATCCTCCCCTCAATTTCTTTCCGCAATTCCTCATCTGTCATAACAAACTCCTGGGGTGCTACTACATCAAAAATAACACTAGTTCTGGAATCCCCGGTTACCATCCGAAAATCATGAATGCTTAAGCTGGAATCTAATTTCATTACCAACTCTGAAATTTTCTCCCGCATGGCAACAACAATCTCATTCTTTGTTTCAATTGGATCCATGTGGATTACGCTCTCACAATTTAATACTCCATCCAGATCACTTTCAATATGCTCAATTAACTCATGAAGTTTAAAGATATTTTCATCCCCAGGGACTTCCACATGAAGTGACAACATCATACGCCCTGGTCCATAATCATGGACAATAACATCATGAATCCCCACTATCCCCTGATGCCCAAGCACTATAAGGTGAATCTGTTCAATCAGTTCTGCATCCGGTTTACCACCTAACAGTGGGCTGACCGTTTCCTTTGCCGTCTGGTATCCTGTCCATAGAATAAACAGCGCGACCACTGCACCGCAATATCCATCCACATTTATTCCAAAAAAATACATAATTCCCATATCTACAAGCACTACGGATGTTGCAATCACATCACTCAGGCTGTCCATCGCCGTAGCTTTCATAGCAGAGGAAGAAATTTTCTTTCCTATTCTGGAATTATAAGATGCCATGTAAAACTTAACCAAAATAGAAATAATTAAAATAATCACTGCTGCCGATCCTGTCTCCATTATTTCTGGATGAAATATCTTTTCTATAGAACTTCGTCCAAGTTCAAATCCCACCAAAATTATAGAAATGGCTACAATTAAACCGGACACATACTCAATACGGCCATGGCCAAATGGATGTTCTCTGTCCGGTTTCATCCCGGCAAATTTAAAACCAATCAGTGTAATAATCGAAGAGCCTGCATCGGTAAGATTATTAAATGCATCTGCCATAATTGCCACAGAACCCGTAACTGCACCAGCAAAAAATTTAATCCCAAATAATATTATATTCAGAGTTATGCCAACAATGCTGCAGAGCATCCCATACATCCGGCGCACATGCGGATTGTGGTATTCTCCGGCATCTTTTATAAAAATCCTGCCAAGCAATGCTATCATTCCTGTTTACTCCTCCATCATTTCACACACTTTCATTAAAATCGCACATTCTAAACGCTTTCTCTGGATCTTGCAGGAAAGCTCGTATGCATTATGGATATCCCCATTATAGATATAATTATTTGCATTGCATCCACCGCTGCAATAAAACTTCGCCCAACACTCCCTGCAAGATGGCTTAGAGTATACATGGGCACCAGCAAATTCCTTTTTGATCCCCTCATTAAATGTCCCCTCCTGCAAGTTGCCCATCTTATATTCTTCATGCCCTACAAACTGATGGCAAGGATAAATATCCCCATCCGGCGTAATGGACACATATTCATTTCCGCTGCCACACCCACGAAGGCGCTTAACAACACATGGCCCCTGATCCAGATCAATCATAAAATGGAAAAAGTTAATAAAACCGCCCTGTTTTCGGATAGTGGCAATCCTGTCAGCAAGATGGTCATATTCCTGATAAATTCTTTCCAAATCTTCCTCTGTAATCGCATAATCTTTTTCGGGATCTTCCATTACCGGCTCCACAGAAATCTGATCAAATCCCTCATCATATAAATGCATAATATCTTCCGTAAAATCTAAATTATATTTCGTATAAGTTCCGCGGACATAATACTCCTTGTCACCGCGTTTCTCGACAAATTTTTTAAAATTTGGCAAAATTCTGTCATAACTCCCACTGCCATCCACACGGACACGCATCCTGTCATTGACATCCTTTCTCCCATCAATTGAGAGAACCACATTATGCATTTCCTTGTTCAGATAATCAATAGTATCGTCCGTTAAAAGAATTCCATTCGTGGTCATTGTGAACCTGAAATTCTTTCCATATTCTTTTTCTTTACTTCTGGCGTAGGCAACAATTTCTTTTACCACTTCAAAATTCATCATTGGCTCACCGCCAAAAAAATCCACCTCCAGATTTTCCCTGCCTGCAGATTTTTCTAATAAAAAGTCAATCGCTGCTTTCCCTGTCTCAAATGGCATCAACTTTCGTCCTGTGCCAAAATCACCGGTTGAAGCAAAACAGTATTGACACCGAAGATTACAATCGTGCGCAATATGCAGACACATTGCCTTTACTGGTGACACCACAGCTGTCTCCGCATAATCTCCATAGATATCTTCACTATATAGCATCTTTTCTTCATATAGTGAAAAAATCTCTTCATAAGATTCCTCGATTTCTTCTTTTTTATATTTCTCCAAAAGCTTGGAAACCGCTTCCTCTGGACAGCTTTTTCCAAATGGCGGTTTTACCTCATCTAATAAATCATATGTGATATCATCAATAATGTGAACACCGCCACTATTTACATCTAAAAGAATATTCATATCTTTTGCTTTAAATTTATGTATCATAAAAGTCCTCATTTCTATTTTTAAAGATCAGTATCCCTATCTAGTCTTCCTTGCTGGATATATAGATGGGAATGGCTGCTACGAGAAACCTCATAACAGCCATGTGTTTTTTATTCCCGCGAAGCATCAAGCCAAACGGACATGCTTACATGCCCATTTGACAACTGCCGCGAGGTCAAATACTCCGCCCATTAGGGCGAACTTGCTAAAAAGAAACTAAGTCATGCCCCATTTGCAGGGTATTTGACTGTTGAGAATATCAATTATTTATTCTCTTCATTTGCACATTTCTGATTACCAACTGTACAAGAAGTCTTACATGCTGACTGGCAAGAAGCCTGGCATTTTCCACATCCACCTTTTTTTGCTGTCGCACTTAAGTTTGCCTTATTGACTGTCTTGATATGTTTCATTTTTTCTTCCTCCATAAAATAATTATTGTTTCTATCCTGCTGCCGAAACATCCAGCCGCCGATTTTTCTCATAATACATTTCATTTTACTATAATTAAATATAAAAAACAACCTTTTCTCCAAAAACTACCAACATATTTCCCTAAAAGCGTCACATACTAGTACCATGATAAGTAATTACTTATCTTCTACCGGAAGGATATCAATCCTGTCCATGCTGTATATGGCAGGAATAAAATCAACCGGACAACGAAAAAGGAGGAAAAAATCATGACAAACAATCAGAGTTCAAGAATGGAAGTTCCACAGGCAAAAGAGGCTATGGACAAATTTAAAATGGAGGTAGCAAGCGAGCTTGGAGTACCTCTGAAAAATGGTGGTTACAATGGTGACTTAACATCCGCTCAGAACGGTTCTGTTGGTGGTGAGATGGTACGTCAGATGATTAAGCGTCAGGAAGAAGAAATGTCTGGCAGATAGTCATCCGGCAGATGCCACTAAATCGTTTTTGATTTTCTAATCTAAAAACGAAAGACTGCCCCCTAACTTTATGATTAGGAGGCAGTCTTTTTCTTTCGTTACTGTTTAAAATTGCTTAGGATCACAAAAGAATTAAAACTCAACAAACTTTCCTTCTGCCTTATCATTAATAACATAATATGCTTTTCTGTCATCCATATTTATATAAACACGGAGGGTCTTAATGGAGGAAATGCGGTGTCCCTCATTTTTGTACTCTTCTTTGATGCGGTCTAATAATTCATTTGAAAGAATCTGGTTTCCATTATATTCGAAAAAAACTTCCTGTAAAATTTCTTTTTCAGCTCTCTTTGCTGCCGGCTGTTTCTTCACTGTATTCTTGTTCTTGCTTCCAGGCTTTCTGCCAGGTCTTTTTCTTTCCACTGTTTTCTCCTCCTCTTTTACAGCAGCTTTCTCTTCTGCTTTTACTTCTGCAGCAGGCGCTTCAGCTTTCACCTCTGCAGTATCTTTTGCAGCGCTTTCTTCTGTCTTTGCTTCTGTAGAAACTGCCGTCTGAACTGCCGCCGCAGAATCTTTAACAGCCTTTGTTGCATTATTGTCTACTTTTGCCTTTGATACAGGTTTCTTGTTTCTCATTTCTTTTCTCCTTTAAAAAAATAAAGCTATACTTAAATGTTTTCATTATATAGCAGTATATATTTATTTTCCAAAACTTTCAAGAGTTTTTTTAATTTTGTATGAATTGTACACATATTATTTACTTTTTTCTTAAAAGTATAAAAAGTGCCATATAAATTATATTAAAAATCCTACGACTTTTTCGCTTACGGCCATTACACTATTACAGAGTTTCCTATCTGTTAAAATATATTATTTTTTTTCCAAAAACAATATGAGAATATTTCAATATTTTTTGAAATATTCCCATACTATTTTCGACAAAATTATTTATATTTTTTTTGCTAAAAAAATACCCTTTATGTCATAATTATTTCATTTTTGGTTTGAATACAAGTGAAGCAAGATATCCAAAAATTAATGCCGCAGAAATGCCAACTGCACTAGCAGTAAATCCACCTTTAAAAAGCCCAATAAATCCTTCAGAGTCAACCGCATCCCGTATACCTTTAAATAACGTATTGCCAAATCCAAGCAGTGGGACAGATGCCCCGGCCCCGGCCCATTTTGCAAATGGCTCATATAGGCCAACTGCCCCAAGGAATGCCCCGGTACATACCAGCATTACCATAATCCTCCCAGGCATCAGTTTTGTATTATCCATCAAAATCTGTACCGCAACGCAAATTGCTCCGCCTACCAGAAATGCCAATAAATAATTCATACCTATATCCCTCCTATCCAATTAGCTAAAGCGCTCTAGTATAACGCCATGTGCAATACCTGGCACACTGTTTCCTTCGTTAAAACTTACCTGTGACAGAAGTGCACCTGTCGGTACGAAAAGTACCCTGTTCCACTCGCCTTTTTCCAGCATTTTTAAAATATAGCCAGTCAGCATAACAGCACTGCATCCACAGCCGCTTCCACCTGCCTGTACGTTTTGATCTTCCCCAAATATTTCTATCCCGCAGTCCATATACTGCCTGCTGATGTCATATCCTTTTGCATGTACAAAATCAATTAAAATATCTTTACCTACCTTTCCTAGGTCACCAGTAATAATTTTATCATAATGCTCCGGCTGGTATCCAAAATCAATAAGATTTGCAGCAATCACTTCTCCAGCAGCCGGTGCCATACATGCACCCATATTCATACTGTCTTTTACCCCGTAATCTACAACTTTTCCCGTTGTGATTCCCTTAACCTTTACTTTTCCCTTTTCTGCCCTTGCTGCAGCGGAAATCTCGTCCTTTCCCCTTTTTTCTAATATCTCTTCTTTTCTATGGGAACTACTTAAAACAACCGCACCACTTCCTGTCACAGTCCATGTTGCTGCTTTTGGCCTCTGATTCCCATATCCAAGAGGAAAACGGAACTGCTTCTCTGCGCTGGCAAAGTGGCTGGAGGTAATTGCAATAGCATGTTCTGCAAACCCTCCTTCCACGATCATTGAGGCAATGCCGATTGACTCTCCCATTGTTGAACATGCACCATATACGCCAAAAAGAGGAATATCCATATCTATTAATCCAAACGAAGACGCCATAAGCTGCCCAAGCAAGTCCCCAGCAACCATATAACGGATATCTTTTTTTGATAAACCAGCATGGCTGATAGCAAGCTCTGCCGCCTCCGCCTGCAATTTCCCTTCCGCTTCCTCCCAAGTATCCCCACCGACTTTTGGGTCTTCTTCGATCACATCAAAATATTTTCCGTAAGGGCCTTCCCCCTCTTTCTGCCCAACCACGGAGGCGGCCCCACTGATCACCGGCGGATTTTCAAAACGAATGCTCTGTTTTCCCATCTGCTTACAGCCCATAATATACCTCATTTCTGCACCGCTTTTTTTACATAAAACAATATTTTGCCAAGCAGTGCGAAGACACAATATTGCTAACTCTTTATTCTCGCGTATGCAACGAGCCAAACGCAATGCTTGCAAGGAACTGAAAGTTCCTTTTGCATTTGGCGGCTGCGCGCGGGTCTAATATCCTGTCACTTAGGGTATTTGACTTAATTAAGAGTGGTGAAAAACTTATTTTTCACATAAACTATTTTCCTATATTATGGCTTTTTGGCAACAGAATTATTCTAATCTTTTTTAAATTTGCTGGCTCTGTGATTACAGTAATTTTTTAATTTTTGTTTTTCTAATAATAAGGACCTACAAAATTTTATATATAAAAATTGTCATCAATATCTCAAAAGGCACCAGCAAAACCTGGTGCCCTTTGGCATTTCTAAAAATACTTATTAAATTATATCGTCGATATCATTTAACGATTCTTCATCCCCCAAATCTACATTTTTTAGCTTCCTGCGATAGAAGATATCGTAAAATACCGGGACGATAAATAATGTCATTAATGTCGCATATGCCAGCCCTCCAATTGTAACAATCGCCATACCACGGCTCATTGCAGCAGTTGAATCCTGACTAAGTGCAAGTGTTGACATTGCAAG
The DNA here is from genome assembly GCA_910585905.1 of uncultured Lachnospiraceae bacterium. GTDB lineage: Bacteria > Bacillota > Clostridia > Lachnospirales > Lachnospiraceae > Butyribacter. Next base: position 16,827 of record CAJUID010000007.1, on the reverse strand, counting down.
AATCGTTGTCAGTGCAGTCATAAGAATTGGACGCATACGCGTCTGTCCTGTCTCAACCAGCGCTTCCCTCTTCTCTACACCGCTAAGGCGCAGCTTATTAACATAATCTACAAACACAATACCATTATTGACAACAACACCAGCCAATACCAGGAATCCCATCAACGCCATAACAGAAATCTGTTCTCCGGTTATAAGCAATGCCAGAAGCCCTCCGGTAAATGCTAGAGGAATCGTCAAAAGCACAATAAACGGTGAAAGCAGACCCTGGAACTGTGCAACCATAATCAGATAAATAAAGATAATTGCCAGCATGATCATAAGAAGCATATTGCTTACCATTTCCATATTTGTCTCACTCTCACCCTGGATCGCAATGTCATAGCCCCCAGGCAATTCATACTGATCAATTTTCTTCTGTAAGTCCCTGCTAAGCAGCGTAGCATTATAGCCGTCCTCCGTTAATGCACTTACTCTAATATAATTTACCAGATTCTCCCTGGTCAGCGAAGCTACGCCATTATTCTCCTCAAAATCTGCAAACTCTTTTAATTTATGCTTCTCTGTCTTTGTCTTCCCATCCTTATCCGTCTTTGTTGTCTCAAATTCATAATCCATCAAATTCGCGGTATTTAACTCATCCCGCTCATCTACAATCTTTACATCATACTCCTCATTCCCCACAAATAATGTAGTAGAATTCTTTTCTGTCGTAAGCTTCTTTGCAAGCTCACCATATACCTGGGCTACAGTAAGGCCCAGACGCATTGCCTTATCTTTATGTACCTTAACATGAACCTCCTTGTCGCCATCCTCCTGTCCGTTTGTCACCTCGGTAAAGCCCTTAACTTCCTTTACCATTTCCATGACATCCTCGCTAATCTCAATCAGCTTATCATTATCTTTTCCATAAATATTAATCTGCAAGCCGGAGCTTAACATACTCGACATATCCATATTAGAGGCTGAAACCGAAAATTCCTCACATTTATTATCCTCAAAAATCTTTTCTACCTTTGCCGCTATTTTTTTATTATCATTCGCGTATTTCTCATCAAGAAGAAGCATAAATGTATAATTCTTATCCTCTCCACCTCCGCCGATGGACATTCCGCTACTTCCTTTCATTGCGCCAACTGTATTGACACCCTGAATCTTTTTAATCTCCTCCGCAATCTTATCCGCCAAAGCATAATCTTCTTCGCTGGTTGTCTCCGGGTCCATGGTAAGGCTCGCCGACAACTGGTCACTTCCCATATCCGGGATAAACACAATTCCCATTCGGGTAACCTGCCAGATTGAAAATACCAGCAGCACAACCGCAGCAAGAATCGGTACAAATTTAAAGCGCAAACAAAAACGGATTGCTTTTTCGTACCCTGTAACCATAGCATCAAACCAGCGGTGCTTTTTCTGTGAAGATTTCTTTAAAAATGTGGAACCCATACATGGAACAAGTGTCAGTGCCACAATAAGGCTGGCACCGAGGCTATATGCAATCGTCAAACACATATCCTGCATAATCTGCCTTGTAATTCCATCCGTAAATACGATTGGCAAAAATACACAGATAGTAGTCAGTGTTGAAGAAAAGATTGCGCTTGCCACCTGGTTCGCCCCCATCACGGCCGCCCTTGCCGCAGAAATCCCTTTACTCCGCAGCCTGTAAATATTCTCAATCACTACGATCGAGTTATCTACCAACATGCCGACACCCAGTGCCAGGCCAGAGAGGGAGATAATATTTAATGTAATATTCGTAAAATACATTAAAACCATAGCAAACAGTACACTAAGCGGAATACTGAAGGCCACAATTACGGTAGGCTTTACATCTTTTAGGAAAATAAACAGCACAATAATTGCCAGCGCTGCACCCCATAAAAGATTCGACAATACAGAGTCAATAATCATCTCTATATATTCACCCTGATCCATCAGGTTTGTGAAATGCAGCCCCTTATATTCCTTCTCTAATTCTTTTAATTTCTTATTGCATTCTTTTGAAACTTCTGAGGTGCTTGCTGTACTTGCTTTTGAAATACTAAATAGAACCGCATCATTACCATTAACACGCCCATAAGATTCATCCGCATTGTCAACAATTGTCACATCGGACACATCGGACAGACGAACATCCCCCACTCCAGATATTTTGCAGAGCACTGCATCCTTCATGGCATCTACACTGTCATACTCATCTCCCACCTTTATCAGGTACTGCGTCCCATCCTCGCTAATATACCCCGCAGGCATCGAAAAGTTTTCTGCTGAAAGAATCGTAGCTAACTGTTCCATTGTCAAAAGTTGATCTAAATTGGCATTTTTCAGTGCTTCTTTTCTAGAATTTCTATACGACTCCCTGCCGGACTCTAATTCTTTTTCGCTTGCCTCCAATGTGGACTGCGCACTGCTAATCTGAGCATTCGCAGTTCCAAAAGCGGCAGCAGCTGTAATCTTTCCCTGTTCTACCTGCTCATACTTATCTTCTGCCTCTTTTATTGACTTCTCCACCTGCTCCAGCGTCTTTTTGGCAACCACAATTTCCGTCTTCAGATTGGCAAGTGCTGTGTCTATCTGTGGAATGCGCACCTCAACAATATCATACAGAGACTTCAAGTTTTTCTTTGTCATCTGCTTTGCAGCTGCGCCCTGTCCCTGGCTCTCTAACATGCCTTTGTATGCACTTAGCTTATCTGCATTGTCAATCGCATCTTTTACATCCTTTGGAATCATGGCAAGCTGGGCATCCGTCTGTTCTTTTGTCAGTTTTTCAGCCTGCTCCCCTGCCGCCTCCTTTAAAGCATCTGCGGCATCTCCTAGCTGTGCCAGATATGTATCTACATTTTCGGCTGTGACCTTGGCATCAATTCCTGCGGCATCCATTTGCCCCTGGACCATCGGCACAAGAATCTGCCGATAGATTGCCTCATAAATATTCTGATATGCTGCTCCTCCTTTTTCAAGGCTTTTTTGCACTGCCGCAAACCCACTGTTCATCTGTCGGTAAGTGGCCGCTATCTTGTTTTTCTCATACGCCTGCTTTTCCATCGTAAGCGCTGATTTCTTTGCTTTTAGACTTGTCAGGTTTGAGGCATATGCCTGCTTTGTCGCTACTGCCTGGTTCATCATTTTACTGAACTTTGCAAGCTCGCTTGACTGTGCATCCTGCTGATCCTCTAATTTATCCTTTTGGGAAGATAACTCCTCTTTTCCTTCTTTTAATTTCTTCTCTGCCTTATCTAATTCCCGCTTTGCCTTTGCAAGCTCTTTATTCGTCTTTTCCAGAACTTGCCCGTTGACATCATCAATCTTATCCTGGTTCAGTTTCACCTCAATGGATTTCTCCACCATACCGGACGCCGTAATATTTGCCACACCATCCTGACGCTCCATTTCTGGGATAATATTGTCATCAATAAACTGGGACAACTCATATCCACTCTTCCCTTCATAATCCACACTGAGCATCATGGTCGCCATCATGTCAGCAGAAATCTGCATAATCATTGGTGTCCCTGCAGTCTCTGGAAGCGTAACCTGATTTACTGCTGAAGATACCTTTACCATTGCGGCATCCATGTTGGTATCATCTTCAAATTCCAGGGAAACCACACTAGAATTTTCTGCCGAAGTGCTTGTAACATTTTTCACACCATTTACCGTACCAACTGCGTCCTCCAACACGGTACTAACCTCCAGCTCCACCTTTTCCGGTGATGCTCCAGGATACGTTGTAATAACAATCATGTAAGGCATATTCATATTTGGCAAAAAGTCTGTAGACATCTTTGTAAAACTGACATAGCCCAATACCAGAAGCATTACAACACCAACTAAAACCACAAAAGGTCTTTTTACACTAAACTTTGGCATCTCTTTTCTCCTTTTCCTTCTTTTCTCCTATCGCTACCGCGCAACAAAAAACAAATATTTCTGAAAAGCAAATCCCCTCAGCCATTAACATACTGCTAATAAAATCTATCGTCAATGACCGAGGGGATAAGTTAAGAAAACGTTAATCTTCCTAACAAATTCCTTAAAAATTATTATTAAAAAACATATTATTCCTACTCTGATAAATCATAAGTAACTGTAACTTTTTTGGCTCCCGCATCTACCAATGCTTTTGCCCCATTTATAACAGGCATCATCGGCGGAATATGCCCGATATCTAAATCCATTACAATTGGCACATGATATTTCCCAAGTATTCCAGTAACAGCCTGGTACTGGTCAAGCCCAAAAAGCTCTTCCCCAAAACAGAGCGGGCGGCCGATCAAAAAAGCCCTCGCCGTCTCAAACCACCCTGCATGGTCAAGCTGCCACAGTGCCCGCCTAATATCCATTACATTCAGGTCACAGGATTCCAGATACCATATTACCCCATCCTCAGCATACCGCTTTGTAAACTCTACTGCCTTATCATATCGAGTCCCGACCAGCCTGCCAAGACAGTCCAGGCAGCCTCCAAGCATCCTACCCTCTACATGGACCTCCTGATTCGGAAAGCATTGAATACAGCTTTTTTCTGTTACATGATAAGGCTCCAGTGGATGCTCTTCATCCTTCACAGACTCTTTTTCCCAGAGAGGATAATTAGAAAAGGCTTGCTTCTTCCCCATCAGAAGCTTCATCGCATCGGAGAGCGACTCATGCCACGGCTCCATTCCAAACGCCGGCGCGCATGGCCCATAGACAGAAACGATATCACAAATAGTCGCCAGAAGAAAGATAAGATTTGTATTATCAGAATACCCCATATACCATTTGGGTTCTTCTCCTGCCAGCTTTTCAAAATCTACATAGTCCAGAATCTCACACATTAATTCACCGCCCCCGCAGGAAAAAAGCGCACCAATATCTTTTTTTGCAAAATAAGTATTTAACTCACTGCCACATTTTTCCGGCGTATTGCTAATGCCGATTCCCTCACCGGCATAGCAGTTTGGCCCAATCTCTGTTCGAAACCCCATATTCCCAAATTTTTTTAATGCATTGGCAAAACCGCTTTTGTATGGTTCTATGTTACAACCAAACGCCGGTGCAACAAACCCAAGACAATCCCCTTCTTTTAAAAACTTTGGTATTCTCATAATCTCCCTACCTTTCCCAAAGAACTTTCAGTTCCTTGCAAGCTTGCGTTTGGCTCGTTGCTTACGCGAGAATAAACTGGCATGCTGCCTGATAGCGAAGCGCAAATTGTCCATAAAAATCTTCTTCCAGATATGGCTTAACAAAAAACTCCTGCAAAAAATACATACTCTTCTTCCGCAGCTCCTGTTCCTCCATCACTTTCGCCTTTATCTGCACTTCCTTTAACAGATAATGCCACTCACAGATAAATGTTTCATACGCTGCCAGATTCGGGATTCCTAGCCACTTATTAATCTTAATCTTCGTCCTGCGCTCCTTTTTGCACTCGTTTGTCTGCAAGAAATATGAAAAAGAACCATTTTCATATAGGCGCCCCAGTGGAAATAACCTGCAAAATCCAGGCCGGAAATTATGAATCTTACATCTTCCCAGTTCACTTAAAAAAGTGCATCCTTTTCTATTGCCAAGCAGCCTCAAGTTAGGCAGAACCACACCATCTACTACATTTAATTCCAAATACTTTTCTAAAAGTTCCTCAAATCCGCACCTAAGATTTTTTTCAAGCATATAGATATCCCATGGGTCCAGAACAATGCTATTCCCAACTTCCCGGCAACAATCGCTGCATCCCTCACACTCATTGCAGCCAAGCCTTGCCATATCTGTACTTTTGTACCGTTTGCCATCAGAAATCTCAGCCATATTGACATGACGTTCCATCTGCTAAATCTCCTTTGTCCATTCTTTGATCATGGCAATCTCTTTTGCATAGCCTTCATCCTCATTTGGTGTCTCCAAAATAAACGGTTTCCCAGCCAGAGCCGGATGCAGTGTTACCCTCCGCATTGCCTCCATGCCAATCTTTCCCTCACCAATCTTCTGATGGCGGTCTTTATGGGCACCACAATCATTCATGCTGTCATTAAAATGAACGGCACGCAGCCTATCAAGCCCAATTATCTTATCAAATTCTGTTAAAACACCATCCAGATCATTTACAATATCATAACCGCCATCCCAGACATGGCAGGTGTCAAAGCAGACTCCTAGTTTTTCAGAAAGTTCTACCCGGTCTATAATTTCGCGGAGCTCCTCAAAGCTTCTGCCAACCTCGCTTCCTTTGCCAGCCATTGTCTCTAGCAGGACAATAGTCGTCTGCTCCTTTTTTAAAACCTGGTTCAAAGCATCCGAAATCATCTCAATCCCCTTCTCTGCCCCCTGCCCTACATGGGAACCCGGATGGAAATTATAATAATTACCTGGGGTGTATTCCATCCTTTTTAAATCGTCCGCAATCATTTCTAACGAAAATTCTCTGACACTATCTTTCGCAGCACAAAGATTCATTGTATAAGGCGCATGTGCCACAAGCGTGCCAAATCCTTGTTCCTCCGCATAGACAAGAAACTCTGACACATCTTTCTCATCTATCTCTTTCGCTTTCCCTCCCCTCGGATTTCTGGTAAAAAATGCAAACACATTTCCACCAAGCTTTACCGCCTGCTTTCCCATAGCCAAATAGCCTTTGGATGCAGATAAATGATTTCCTATATAAAACATTTCTTTCTGTCCTTTCCTATATTTGTTTGTATAATGCTTTACATTGATAAATATCCTCAAATAGAAATTCATCCCCTAAAAATTCAAGATTTTCCTCTGAGTGTTCTATTTCTTTTGCATAAATCCGTACCACATCCACAAAATCCTCTGTCAGGAACCTTCCTCCATTTTGATAAAAGCGCTCCAGCGCCATATCACGTATCATCAAAAAACTGCAGGCACAAAACTGTGCTTTCCCCCAAAAGTTAAAATCATCCACACAGCGTGCCAGAAATAAAAATGCATAATATACCATTAAATGTTCTATCTGGTATTCACGCCCTTGTTTTTTTAAGTATTCCCGAAAATCTTGAAATGTATTTTCATAACGCGCCCTTCCTTTGCCCTCCTCAAAAAAAAGCGCCTCCATGCGCTCCAGATAAAGCTCCCATTCCTCATTCATACTTTCCAGCTCCCTAAAAGATTTCATCCTCTCTCGAAAAAGGGAATAGTATGTGGTTTCCTGTAGCGTTCCTAATCTCTCGATATCAAGCTTTATATCCTTAACACTATTTTTCTCTGGAATGTCCTTAAATTCCCCCCTGTTGAAACACTCCTGAACCTTTTCTGAATAAGCCAAAAACTTCGCAATTCTCTGATAAATATTTGTTTCCCTGTCCTGCAAAATGGATATTGCCCTATCTCTAGCACTGCGAATCGCGTCTGCTGCTGCCAACTCTTCCTCACTCTCTTCAAAGTCAAGCAACTCGTCCGTCTCTTTTTCTATAAACCGGGTTTTCTTACTATCTGAAAAAATCAACCGCCCCGCCTCTGCACAGCTTGGACTAATGGAAATTTCCCTTGCATTTCCATATTCTAAAAAATTGCGCGGTGTATTGGTGCAGACATCACAGATTGCATCCTCCCCTAGTTGAAGAATCATATCACAGAGATTATCCGAATTAAGGAAGGGACAGCGTTTCCCTTCCTTTAAGATAAAACCATGCATCTCATATCTGCCATCATCATCCGGTTGATACTCCTTTATACTGTTTTTCAGCCGTTCCCCAAACTTTCCGGGTATCTGCATATAATATTCATAACTCGCATCATCAATATCAATTTCCCACCCAGCACAGCAGGTATCCTCACATTCACCAGCTATGCAAGAAAAGTTCTCATAATATTCTGGGTATCTTACTGTCATACTTCTCTCCCTTCTGCACGCATTTTATCGCTTCAGACATTAAACCCCGCATATTCTACACATAAAAATTGTGAAATGTAATTACCAAAGTAATGACACGATACAGCTATCCATCTGCGCGCAGCACTGCATCTATCTTAGAAAAAATCTCCTGATAATTTCGTAAAAAACTCTCATTATGCCCTTTTATGTATGCAATCTCCCCATCCTTTGCCGCCATTTCCAACTTCTTTGCCTGCATGGACAAATGCTTTGCCCCAATAGATAGAGAACTGCTCTTTACGGCATGAAGCTGAATTCGGTAATTATACCAGTCTTCCTTTTCATACATCTCAATTACCGCGGCATAGCGTTTCGGGTCCACATAAGAGCGCAGCATATTTTTATACAACTCCTCATCCCCAGAGCAGTATAACAGACCGGATTTGATATCCAAAAAAGAAAGCTTCTCCAAAAATGACTGCTCTGACTGTGGAGTATTTTCCCTAATATCCATCGTCCGAACTACCAAGTCCTCTGGCAGCAGGTCAAATGTCAGCCGTTCCAGCTCATTGCTGCGCACCGGTTTTGCAAGATATGCAGTAAAGCCCTCCTCCATATATTGCTCTTCCGCCCCTATAATTGCATTGGCTGTCAATGCAATTACTGGAGTTGCAGTATTAGGATGTTCTTCCAACTTCTGTATCTCATGGAGCGTCTCCACCCCATCCATCTCCGGCATCATATGGTCCATAAATATAATATGATACTTCTTCTTCTGAATCATTGTGAGACACTGTTCCCCGCTTGACGCTGTATCAATCTGTATTTTAGTATTTTTCAAAAGTCCCTTTATTACCTCCAGATTCATCTCCACATCATCAACTACCAGCACAGAAGCATGTGGCGCTTGAAAAGATTCATGATACCTGCCTGACTTTTCCTTCCACCTTGCATACTTTTCAGAAAAATCCCCCATAGGAACATCCAGAACAATTTTTTGTGGAATTACCATCTGGAAAACAGAGCCTTTCCCATACTCACTTTCTAATGTAATTTCGCCTCCCATCAGTCTAACAAATTGCCTTGTAATCGCAAGCCCCAGGCCCGTTCCCTCAATACTTCGGTTTCGCTTTTCATCAACCCTCTGAAATGAACTAAATAACTTTTCCTGATTTTCCTGCGTAATACCAATGCCAGTATCTTTTACAGCAACCTTTAAAACCATTGTTTCCTGATTAAGCCGTTCCCAATTTAAGGAAAGCGTAATGCTTCCCCTTTTGGTATATTTTACTGCATTTGTCAAAAGATTTGAAATACACTGGCGAATGCGTACCTCATCCCCCATCAAATGTGACGGAATTGTGCTGTCATTCTCCACCTTAACTTTTAAATTCTTTTCCGCCGCCCGCATCGAGATCATATTATAACTATCATTTAATAGCGATGAAACCTCGTACTCAACCGGAAGAATTTCCATTTTACCTGATTCAATCTTAGAAAAATCCAAGATATCATTAATTAGTGAAAGCAAGTTCTGTCCAGCGCTCTCTATATTCTGAGCATATTTTGAAATTTCATCATCCGTACTTTCCCTAATCACCATCTCATTCATTCCCAACACAGCATTAATTGGGGTTCGTATTTCATGGGACATATTTGCAAGGAAATCACTTTTTGCCTGGTTTGCCTTCTTTAACTCTTCCATGGTTAGGCGCACCTGCTCCTCCTGCTTTATCAAATGATCCCTCTGTTTTCCAAATGTAGAAGATTGAAATTTAAAAATCGCCCCAAACACACAAGCAGCAATAATAATTGACTGGATGATATCAAGCCCCATTGTCTGTTCATCCAAATGGTACACATAACCCGGATAAAATAACTCTACTGCAATACATCCCGCAACTACTAAAGAATTGATAGCAAAAATAATATAACAGACTCTCCCATGTATGATCAAAAAACAAAATGTCAAACCTAGAAGCATCCAGACTGGCATTCCACTGTGCATCCCACCCTCATAAAAATACATAATCGGAAACAGAACCATATTGGCCAGGCAGGAAATTAAAATCCCTCCAACCTGCGGCTTCTTTTTCACATTGACAATCCAAAGTGAGATTAGCAAGATTGCCACCATAATAATCGTAACAAAATTACCACTCGTGTCCATCGCAACCGAAACCAAGCAGGAACACACTCCGCCAACAATCGCCGCAATTAAGATCAGATTAAGAAGCCTGACCTGTATATCATCCTCCTCTCGGAACAAAAAAGAAAAGGAATCTTTAATTCTCTCCCAATGCCCTTTCTTATCCTTTAGATTCTTCATCTTGGCCCCCTGTCTGTGGTATTACATGTTAAATGATATACTTCATCCTAATGCTAACATTTTATCCTCTTTTTTTCAACAATAAAAATATTTGATTTTCCCTATTTTTAATAAGATATAATCTGTAGAGCAAAAAAGCGCACCAACTTCACTGGTACGCTATTTATAAGATTGCTTATTTAATGAAAAGTTATTTCTTAACAGCTCCTTACTGACAAGAATTTTAACAAAAATCTTCTACACAAGTGCACTCTTCAAACGCAAAATAGAACGTTGTCCCTTTTTGTACCTCACTGTCCACACAGATATCCCCGCCATGACGCAGCGCAATCTGTTTTGCGATCATCAATCCCAACCCGGTGCCCTTTTCGTTCTGGCGCATTTTAGAGGTATAAAACTTCTCAAAAATAAACGGCAATTGTTCTTTTGAAATTCCAATTCCGTAATCGTGGATGGAAACATTATATTTACTTCCTTCTTTTTCGATTTTTATTTCTACGTTTCCCTGTTCTTTAGAAAATTTAACCGCATTATCGACAATAACCAAAAACATCTGGCGAAGCCGTCCATAATCCCCCATAATTAAACAAGGATCTTCCTCTGGCGCGTCCATCCTAAAATGAATTCCTTTCTCCTTGCCAATCATTCTACCGCTCCGCATAATATCGCCAAAAATCTGCTGTAAGCTAACCGGCTCCATATCAATTTTAAAATCTGGGTTCTGCATTTTAGAAAGAATAAATAAATCCTCTACAAGGCGTTCCATCCCATGACATTCCTGCAGCATACGCTGATATAACTCATCAATCTGCACCTGCTCCTCCAGAATGCCATCCGCTAAGGTCTCAGTGTATCCTCTCAACACTGTAATGGGCGTGCGGAGCTCATGGGATACATTTGCAAAAAAATCCCGCCTGACCTGTTCCAAATCCTCACGCTCTTTTTCTGCCTTGCCAAGCTCCCCTGACAAATGATTCAACGATTTTTCTAAAATCCCAATCTGAGAGTACGGCCTTTTCACCTCTATTTTAGAATAATCTCCACCTGCCAATATCCTGATACGTTTGCCAATCTTCTCTAACGGCCTGGACAGATAACGCGAAAAGACAGCTGCCACAAGGTAGGAGATGATAATCGCCATCAGAACACTCAATGTAATTAAATATCCGCCTTCTCTAAGTCCCATTGTCTGACGGTCAATCATGGATACCATAATGATTGCCCCTATAATTTCTTTACTCTGCTTTTTTTTGACTGGAATTGAGACACAGAGTGTTGTCATGCTATATACTTTATCATAGCTGGATATAGACGCCACCTTTCCTTGAAATGCCTCCTTTAATGTCGCAGACATATCAGAGGACAAGATTGTCTCATCTGCCTTCGCATTGATATATTCTTCTGTCAGCGGTTCTATCGCATCATTATTACTTACAATCCAGACGTCTGTATTCTCTGCCCGCTCAATCTCATCTATATAAGTATTATAGCGCTCAAACCTGGCAGGCTGCTTTTTGTCTGAAAAAGAAGATACATGTTTTGCAATAATCTTACCCTGTCTTGTCAGAAGACGGGTATAGGAACGGATATAATTTTTCTGATAAAGCATCATAAAAATCAACCCGATCAATACACCAGTAAGTGCCAATACAAAGGCAAAAGAAGTATAAATCTTTAATACGACATCATTTCTTTGAATAAAACGCCATATCAGAATTCTCTTTTTTTTTCTTCTTCTCGTTTTACGCTCCCGAACCATTGGCACCTTCCTTATATATCCTCTTCATTGATCTCAAATTTATAACCGACTCCCCAGATCGTCTTAATATTCCATGACGGGTGCTCCACAGTATCTAGTTTGGCGCGCAAACGCTTGATATGGGAGTCTACGGTCCTGCTGTCACCATAGTAATCATATCCCCAAAGGCTATCCAAAAGATTATCCCTTGTAAAAACCTTGTTCGGGTTGCTGGCAAGCGTCCACATTGTCTCAATCTCCTTCTTCGTAAGAGGAACTCTCTTTCCCGCCACGCTAAAAGAATACTCGTCAAGATTTACGACCAGATTTCCAACCCTGAGCACATTATCCATATCCTTTGTCTCATCAGGCTTCTGAAGGCGCCTTAACACTGCACGCAGACGTGCCATAACTTCGCTTGGGCTAAATGGTTTTACAATATAGTCATCAGCACCAATATCTAGTCCCATAATTTTGTCAAAATCTTCGCCTCTCGCTGTAATCAAAATAATCGGAACACTGGAACGTTTCCGAATCTCCTTGCAAACCTCATAACCATCTTTTAACGGCATCATAACATCCAAAAGAATAGCAATCGGTGCAAAGTCTTCAAACATATGCATTGCTTCAATCCCGTTTTTTGCCACCAGCGGCTCATACCCCTCTTTCCTGACATAAACTGTTAAGATATCTGTAATATCCCTATTGTCATCTGCAATCAACACATACTTCATAGCCGTCTGCTCCTCCTCTTCCAACAAGGTAATTTTTTAGCATAACCAGAATATCACTAAAATATGTCAAAAAAAAGTATTTTTGACACCATTCTGCCATTTACAATTAGTATACTAAGAAATATAGTAGCACAGATATATTAGTTAGTAATTATTACCTGTGTGAAAGTCAATACAAAGACCAGCAGAATGGTTCTTGTTTTTATTATTACTTTATAAGAAGTTATATCTTACATAATATTACGCAGAGTAAATTGTTAGATTTAATATCCAAAGTAATATACATACCATTTTGGCTGGCAGAATGGAGTATTTTATGAAAAACATTCATAAGATTCTATTTCTGGTAGCGACTTTATCCTTACTTGTCTTTCTGCCTTGTAAGCAAAGCAGTGCAAACGACTTAAAAATGCAGGATACCGCATTTTTGCTAAATCCAGTATCTTCATCTGCACTGAAAGGAAACAGCTTCAATCAGTATGTTACATTTGCAAAGTATGAAAAGGATATTTTGCAGGACGACACCCACATTCTAGAAGTCCAGAATCTAGAAAATGGATGTGATGTCTCATTTAAAAGTTCCGATACTGATATTCTTGATGTAAAGCAGTTATCCGACACCTCCTGTTCTTATACTGGAGTGGGCTACGGCAAAGCTAAAATTACAGTAACAATTACCAAGACAACGGCATTTTTCTTTAAGGAGAAAAGGACAATCCGTGCTTCTATCAAGGTAACACCAAAAGCTGTGAGCGTGATGTTCCGACAGGGAACACGAAAAATTGCTTCCGGCAGGAAATTAAAACTTCCTCTCACAATCCGACCAAGTATTTCTGAGGAAATTCCTACGTTTAGGTCTCTGAACAAAAAGGTTGTTTCTATTGCAAAAAATGGTAAAATTACGGGAAAGAAACCCGGAACTACTTTTGTTACCGCAACTCTCCTTAACGGCAAAACTGCAAAATGCAAAATTGTCGTTTTAGAGCAAATGCCGGATGATGAACCAGATGATGACTGGGAAACTGAGGATTAGTCGCAAAAAGGGCAGCTTCTACACGAAGCTGTCCTTTTTCACTCATAAAAAATTTATATCACTTAGCAATACACCAACAAAAATCTTATAATTATCATCAGCATACAAGCCAAGCCCGCACCCTTTTTAATCGGAACCACCAAATCCCTTTACAATCGTACCTCCGCCTAAAACTATATGATCTTGATAAAAAACAACCGCCTGTCCCGGTGTCACAGCACGGACCTTCTGATCAAATATAATTTTCATTGAATCCCCATTCACCTGTTTGACCGTACACATCTGCCCTTTATCAGAATAACGGATCTTTGCCAGCATCCTCTGGCCTTCCTCATATTGATCTGTTGCCATAAACTGCAAATCAGCCGCGAGCAGGCTCTCTGCATAAACATCTTCATTCTGCCCAATTACCACTTCATTCGTCTCTGGACGTATTTCAACTACAAATACTGGATGCCCAAGTGCCAGATTCAGCCCTTTTCGCTGTCCAACTGTATAATGCGTGATACCTCTGTGTCTCCCGATAACCGTTCCCATACAATCAACAAAGTTGCCTTCAGATGCCTTCTCTCCGGTCTCCTCCTCTAAAAAACGTTTGTAATTGTTATCTGGTATAAAACAAATCTCCTGGCTGTCTGGCTTATGGGCCACCGGAAGCCCCTGCTCCTCGGCAATCTGTCTTATTCTATCTTTCTCATATTCCCCAACTGGCATCAAGGTATGCTTTAGCTGCTCTTGTGTCAAATTATACAATGCATAGCTCTGATCCTTGTAACCAGATTCTGATTTTACTATAGCATATCTGCCATTGGCACATTTCTTTATGCTGGCATAATGCCCAGTAGCAATAAAATCCGCTCCAAGCTCCAGGCTGCGCTGAAGCAATGCCTCCCATTTTACATATCGGTTGCAGGCAATACAAGGGTTTGGCGTACGCCCAAGCTGGTATTCCCTCACAAAATAATCAATCACCTTTTTTTGAAAAACATCCCGGAAATTCATAACATAATGCGGAATACCAATCATGGACGCTACCCGTCTGGCATCCTCCACAGCACTCAACCCACAGCAGCCGCCCTCCTGTTCCATTTTCCAGTTAGGCTCATTCTGCCAGATTTCCATTGTAACACCAATCACATCATATCCCTGCTCCTTAAGCAGATAAGCCGCTACTGAAGAGTCCACGCCGCCTGACATGCCGACTACTACCTTTTTACTCATCACCGATATCTGCCTTTGGTGGCTCTAAGCCTTCAATCTCAATATGATTTTTCTGGGCATAATCCCAGAGTGCAGCATGAATTGCCTCCTCCGCCAGCAGGGAACAGTGAACCTTTACTGGAGGCAGCCCATCCAACGCTTCCATTACAGCTTTATTCGTAACCTGCAGCGCCTCATAGATAGTCTTTCCTATTACAAGCTCCGTTGCCATACTGCTGGTAGCCACTGCTGCACCACAGCCAAATGTTTTAAACTTACAGTCTTTGATTACTTTCGTTTCCTCATCAATGTCCAGATAAATGCGCATTATATCACCACATTTTGCATTTCCCACAGTACCTACTCCACTGGCATCTTCAATCTCACCGACATTGCGGGGATTTGAAAAATGATCCATCACTTTTTCACTATACATAGTTATACCTCTTTCTACTATATTTTTTATTTCTTATCATTTTTGCCTATGCCTTATTTTCTTTTACAAAATCCTCATATAATGGTGACATACTGCGCAAACGCTCTATGGTCGTCTTTATATGATCTATCACATAATCCATATCCTCTTTTGTTGTCTCAGCAGACAATGTAAGACGAAGGGAACCGTGTGCAATCTCATGCGGCAGCCCAATAGCAAGCAGCACATGCGATGGGTCAAGCGACCCAGAAGTACAAGCTGATCCACTGGAAGCACAGATTCCTTTCTGGTCTAACATAATTAGCATTGACTCACCCTCTATAAACCGAAAACAAATATTGATATTATTCGGCAGACGGTTCTCTCGGTCACCATTCAGCCTTGCATATGGTACTTCCTTAAGAATCCTCTCAATCGCATAGTCCCTAACCTCTTCCTCTTTTTGAATATTCTTTTCCATTTCCTCTACTGCAATCCTGGCAGCAGCAGCCATCCCAACAATACCTGGCACATTATGAGTTCCTGCACGTCTGGAACGCTCCTGCGCACCGCCATGAATCAGCGCACTAAGCTTCGCGCTGTCCCTCAAATATAAAAATCCAATCCCCTTTGGCCCATGAAATTTATGTGCACTTGCACTCAGCATATCAATATGCAGCTCGTCCACCAGCACTGGCACATGACCAAATGCCTGCACCGCATCTGTATGGAATAAAACACCATGTCTAGAAGCAATCTCGCCAATCTCTTTGATCGGTTCAATTGTTCCAATTTCATTATTTGCAAACATAATACTAATTAAAATTGTATCTGGGCGGATTGCCTTCTCTACAGACTCCGGCGGCACAATACCATTTTCATCTACATCCAGATATGTTACCTCATATCCCTGCCGCTCCAAATACTCACAAGTATGGAGAACAGCGTGATGCTCAATCTTGGATGTAATAATATGTTTCCCCTTTTCCTTTAACAAATCAGCTGTACCTTTAATTGCCCAGTTATCACTCTCACTTCCGCCGCTGGTAAAATAAATTTCACGTTCTTTTGCCCCTAAAATTTCAGCAATTGTACTTCTAGCATTGTTCACCGCTCTATTTGCCTCCTGAGCAAAAGAATAGATGCTGGAGGGATTGGAATAATTTTCCCTGAGGTATGGCATCATCTCTTCTAAAACCTCTGGCTTTAAAGCGGTAGTTGCCGCATTATCTAAATAAATTAATTTTTCCATAATTCAATCCTCATTTCTATCATTATGTCACAGAATCCTAAAAGAATTCCAGAAAATAGTTCCTACCTGGTTACTAGGAATTGAATGTAAAAAAGAACACAAACATCAAAAATATCATGTATCCCAATTCCTAGTGTTTTGGTATACATGATATTTTATACTCTTTTTCTAAAATGTCAATACATTTTGCATTTGACTTTCCCCATTTTTTGAAGAGGATACTCTGCAGTTATCCATAGCAGAGGCGTTTCGCCAATTTTGCTCTGTGATTGCATGATTCTTCAAAAAACTCCAGATGGAA
>CAJUID010000006.1 GCA_910585905.1 uncultured Lachnospiraceae bacterium | reverse complement strand
CTTAATAGTATAGATTGTTCAACTTTTTCTGTCCACACTTATATACTAACATCATAATCCCTTATTGTCTTGCCGTCAGTACCTTTGGTTGCTGAACCCTTGTTTTTCTTGATATTCCTATATGCAAGTTTGATGTTTTCCGCACTCATTACGATTTGCATTAAATGTGTGAATTTTGCATTGTTCCCTGCGTTTGCATACAGTTGGTCAAAAACCTCCTGCATGTCGTAATACTCATTATTTCTTAGCTGTTTTCTCTTTTTGGCTTTCGTGTCCAAGTCTGCTAACCTCCCCTTCGGAATTTCAGCATCTCTTAGTCATACCCGAACCTTGAACAAATCTCCCTCTCTTTCCATTGTAATTTTCCGTCTGGTGGCTATCGCTCCATTTCCATTACAGAACAGATAAAAGCGATTCAACACCATACTGTGAAGAATGAAGTAGTGAAGCTCAACTCAATCATCTTAGGAGTGCATAACTATTATTCAATGGCTACCATGTGTAACATTGACTTTCACAGGGTATATTTCTTAGTCAAACCGACCATGAACAGACTGAAAAAGAATTACACAAGGGGACATCCTACCAATGCGATTTATCTGAAACTATATGGGAATTACACAACCAACATTTATAACATTGCAGGAATAGATGTATTTCCGCTGTATGGTGTAGTGCTGAAAAAGACGTTAAGTTTTAAACAGGAAATCTGCAACTACACGAAAGAGGGAAGAAACCTAATCCATAGTAAATTGAATGACAGTCTGCAAGTGCTGATTGAATATTTACTGGAAAATCGTGATGAGGCTGAAACAGCCAAATTTAATGATAACCGTATCTCAAAATTAGCAGGGCAGAATGGGAAAAGTTTTATATCGGGTATGAAACTGGAGATAGGAAACATGGTCTGTTGTAGAAAGTCGCCAAAGGACAAAGGCGGCAAAGACGACTATGATAGGCAAATTTGCAAATGTGATGAAGTACAGTATGTACAAAACATTTGCGTGCAAGTATAAAACGAATGTCCATGAGATAAAGCGGAGATATTGCAGGGACGGGCTGTTTACAGTCGCTTATGAAACAAGGCAGGGCAGGAAAACAACAACTTTTTACAGGGATGGATTTAAAAGGAAAGAATATGCGACTAAATTTGATAATGTCAGCGAACTTCCGCAGTATTCTAAATATGCGAAAACCAATACCCTGAAACAAAGAGTTGAGCGTCATACCTGTGAATTATGCCAGAAAGACTGTAGAAATCTGGAAATACACCAGGTAAAGAAACTGAAAGATTTAAAGGGAGATTTTGGGTGCACTAAACGGAAACGGTATGCAACAGGCAGCCAATGGTGTTTATGAATTATGTGCTTATGTGGACAGCATGACAAAAAGGTCGAAGATATGACGGACGAGATTTCCGCACTTCGTGATTATATTCAGAAGATGGAGGATGACAAGCTTGCCAATAAGCTGAAGAAATCTTTAAATGAAGCGGCGGACCGTTTGGAAAAGCGTTGTGAGGAAATCAAACAGCAGATTTTTGAAGTGAAGGAGAGCATTAAGAATAAAGCCAGTGACATTATGGCTGATTTCAAGATGCGTGGAAAGGAGGCTCTGAATCGTGTTTCGGAATTTATTGGTTTGGAGGAAAAGCTTACAGGAATCCGTGACAAGGTAAAAGAGGGAAGCGCTGATACCAATCGCATTCTTTCCAAGATTGATGCTTTTGGAAAAGGTATGCGTGAAGCTACCCAGCAGATGGCAAATACTTTCAGAACCTTTGCAGATAAAGAAGAGGTTGATTATTCCCAGAAGGAGCAGAAGTTTTCAAAGACAGAGCTTGCTAAGAAGCCTTGGCAGTGGCAGAAGAAGGTGTATGAATCCATGGTACTTCATTTAGATGCTTCAATTGATAAGGTGGAAGATTTGTCGAGAGATGTGAAATTAAATCGAATGAAGGATAAGCAGGTGGAAGAGCCGAATGTAGACTACAGTAAGGATATCTTACCCGTAGGAGCTGTGGCGGAACCTTCTGAATATCAGTATGGTGCTGAGGCATTTGAAGCGGCATATCCGAAGATGAAGCAGGATAAGTCTATGGACGTGAAGACTCCGACTGTACCGAAGACCGGGAAGGTCAGGTAATGCCTATGACTGATAAGGAAAAGAGATACTGGGCATATTTTTTGAATGCAAATGGTAAAATTGAATACTATGAGCAGTGTAAGAAATGCGTTCATGGCTGTAAGCAGAGCTTTCGGATAACCGGACTTCGGTGCAGGAAGTATAAACAGGCTGAATAGTGTAGAGGCGTGTCACTGTATCGAAAGGTATGGTGGCACGCCTTTTCATATCAAATATTATAATGCTATATGGATCTGTGATGGAATTATAAGAAACAATATGTTGTAAATATAACACAAGTAAGATATATAATAAAAGAGAATAATAATTGAAATAGAATGTCAAATATGATATAATTTTAAAGCGTATTATAAAAAAGGATGGTGGATATGGTATCTTTGGAAAAGCGATTTTTAAAATATTTATCAGTTAATACGGAAGCTGTTAAAAATTCAGGAAAAGTGCCGTCAAGCAATGGTCAGGTTGAGTTTGCAATGAAATTAGCAGATGAACTTAGGTTGATAGGACTCGTAGATGTTGAATTTTCTAATGGAATTTTGTATGGAAGGAAAATGGCAGATTATAAAAAAAGAGGGTATTCATTGGGATTTGTTACTCATATTGACACCTATCCAATGGGAAGGGTGATTCCAGTGGAATACTTAGTTATAAATGATTTTAATTCAACGAAGCTGAAAAATGCATCTAATAAGGTGTATCCATCAGGTATGCTTGATGATTTGCAAAGGTCGCAACTTCATAAAAAAGTTGTATTTTCCGAAGGCAACACTAATTTGGGAGCAGATGATAAAGCAGGTATAGCAGTAGTGGTTACTGCTGTTGAAAAAATAATTCGTGATAAAATTCCAACACCTGACATATATTTTGCGTTTGTTTCTGATGAGGAGATAGGGTTAGGAGCAAGTCGATTGGATTATGATAAATATAAAGCGGACTATTCTTTTGTTATAGATGGGGAGGCATTAGGAGAGATAAGTATTTCTGAAATGTTGCATTTCTCATGCTTTATCAAGGCAATAGGAAACTACTCTTTTTTGGGTGATGCACATAAGACAATGGTTAATGCTATAGAATTACTAAACAGATTTATAGGAAACGTTGATGATAGTAAATTTCCGCAAAATAACAGTATGGGAGATGTTTACATACATTTTGATTCGGTTCAGGGAGATGTGTCATTAGCATTGTTGAGTTGTTCTATAATGTCGCATTCTAAATTGACACTCGAAGATGATGTTAAGAAAATATATTCGCTTTGCGAAAAACTTAATTCAAAATATGGGGATGGTAGGATTCGTGTGATACGTCCAAGATATAGTAAATTCAATACATACTACAAAAATGACGATGAAAATATAGTAAAAATATTAAGAAGTGCTATACGGGAAAACGGTATAGAGCCCAATGAAATAAGATTTAATGGAATAACAGATTCGATAGTTATTAGGTCTGAAGGAAAAAAAGCTATAACGATGGGGGTAGGGTGTGGAGGATTTCACAGTAAGTATGAATGGGCCTCCATATCAGATATGCTAACAAGTGTAGATATTTTGGTTTCTCTGATGAGTGAGACAATGGTTGCTGAGGGCTAACATAGCAAGAGGTATAAGGGATAATGCTGAAAATAATTTTTTTTTCTATTCCGTTGTTTGGTCATGTAAACTACGGATTAAAATTGGCTAAAGCTTTGTGCGATAAAGAACATAAAATTAGGTATTATAGTGGAAAGGCATATGAAAAATTTATTAGTGCTAAGGGCGTAGAATTCTATGCGTATGATGAACGAATAGAAAAAATGTTTTCTGAGCCAAATTCATCATATTCGGCTAAATATATGTTGAGTGTTGAACCTGAAGAGGTTGATTATGTTTCTGAGATATATAAGTATGCATATCATCTCCGAGAAATAGAGAGAATTTTTACAGAACAGCAAAGGGAAGATATCGAGGCTTTTAAGCCAGATATTATAGTGTACGATTCAGCGGCCATTTGGGGCAAAAGCATTGCGAGGTTGTTGAATATTCCATGTGTATGTTCTTGCACACCTTATAGCTATCCTAAAGAGTTGATATGTGAGGAGCCAGAAATGTTTTCATCACTGGTTTTTCATCAGAAAATGTCTAGTGAGCTCACTTTTAAGATTCTGAAAAAGATGAACGCATTACTTAGAAAGAAGTTTTTATTGAGCGATGAGATGCAGATAAGTGAGAATTGGTGTGGTGAAGGAGATCTTAATCTTTTATATACCGTTAAAGACTTTCAGTTGGGTTCTCAGTTTTTAGATAAAGATAAATATGTATTTTGCGGAATATTGTGTGACCAAGATGATAAAAGGGATGTCAATGAATTTATAAATAACGACGGTAGAAAAATAGTATATATATCGTTCGGAACCATTTATAACAGTAGTCATTTGTTGTTGGAAATAGCTAAAACCCTTGTGATGCTCTATGACTTTGATTTTATTTTGAATGTTGGTGCTTATAATAATTTGCAGTTGTTTGAAAATTTACCTAAAAACTGGAGAGTAGTTAGAAAGGTTCCACAGATAAGTTTGTTGGAGAAAGTGGATGTATTTATATCACATGGTGGAGTCAATAGTGTCCGTGAGGCGGCTCATTGTGGAGTTCCTATGATTGTTGTTCCATGGGAAGGGGACACTTTATGTACAGCTCAGGACATAAGTAACGGAAACTATGGAAAAGTAATTGCTCCGAGTGAAATCTATAGATTAAAGGATATTCTTGTAGATGTAATTAATAATAGTGTTATAAATGAAAACTGTATAGAATTATCAAAAAGAATGAAGAGTGCAGGTGGACTGACGTACGCCGTAAAGATGATAGAAAAAATGGGTATGGATAGGAAAATAACATGAATAAAGATAAGAAGATGAAAGACGGGTATTATTTATCGACATATATATCCGTAGATAAAGATGGAAATGTATATAACTTTTTTGCTAATCGACATGACTTTAATATAGCTTTGTGGAAAAAAAGCGGCAGAAAGGTCGACCTTGTCAAATACTGGGAATTGGAAAGACAAACAAGATTAAAACATCATATGTTGCCTTTCTTTGATTCAAGACAGGTTGATGAATTTATTGGTACACTGCTTAAACGTGAAGGCTTGACACTTGATGATATCAACGGCATTTGGGGCTCTCCTCATTATGAACGTTCAGAGGATTCAGGTGTTCTTGTACCTGATTTCTACTGTCACGGCATAGCTCATCTGTTCTCCTCTATGCTGATAGATACAGATATATTTTATAAAGAGACGATTTTAGGTATGGCTTTGGATTTGCGTGCAGATAATGAGACCGAAACCCGGACATATGGTGCTAATGAGTATGTTGGTTGTGTATCTAGAAAGGGTAAGCTCGAGTATTTTAATATAGCATCCCCGGCTTTGTTGTGGTTTATATTTAAAAAAGAATGCAACATGGAAGAAGGCAGTTTAATGGCATTAGCCAGTGCTACAAAATGTCGAAAGGTCAAGCCAGTTATGCTTGAAGAACGAATGCTGTTTAAAACGCTTGATTATGAGTTAGGATATGAGATATACCATACAATTGTTGATGAGCTGTCGGAAGAAACTGTGGTTGATATAGATCATGCATTTACCTTGGAAGATAATCTTCTAAGTGCTGCAGTAAAAGAAGTGAATCGTATATCGCAGTACATTATGAGAACTCAGATCGTAAAAATATTGAATGATTATGGCCTTGACGCTACAGATACCTATCTTGCCTTATCAGGTGGGTATGGTCTCAATTGTCCCAATAATTCATGGGTAATGCGTGAATTTGGATTTAAAGGATTTCTTGGTGCACCTTGTATGAATGATTCAGGCGAAGCTTTGGGAATGGGATTATTTATGATGTATTCCAGGCTTGGTAGATTCGACTTCAAGTTGAAGCATGCTTTTTATGGTGATAGCCTTGACGAAGCAGATATACTGCAATATCTGTCAGAGCGAGGCTTTGTTTTAGGAATAACTGATATTGATGCGAAAACTTTTGTGAACGATATAAGTAACAATGTTATTGTATGGGTAGATGGTGGGGCTGAAATCGGACCTAGAGCATTGGGACATCGTAGCTTGCTGGGAGATCCGAGACGTATTGAAACAAAGAATGAGCTTAATCGTATTAAGCAAAGACAGTTTTGGAGACCTGTAGCTCCAATTGTCTTAGAAGAATTTACAAAAGATTGGTTTGAGGATATGTATGTTTCTCCTTATATGTTACAAACATCGCAAATTCGTAAAGAAAAGGCTGATTTTGTTCCTGCGATTATACATTTGGATGGAAGCTCAAGACTTCAGACATTAAACTTCGATACAGATAACAATAAACTACTTTATGCTATGATATATGCGTTTTATAAGCATACCGGAGTTCCGATAGTTTGCAATACATCGTTAAATGACAGAGGAGAGCCGATATGCAATCGTCCGTGTGAAGCACTGCATTTTGCGTTAAAGAAGCATATTAAGATTGCATATATAAATGGTAAAAGGGTAGAATTGACTAATTTTGATAAGTATAACGGAGAGAGTAAGTTTGAGCCTGAATTATCCAACACTCTTTCAAAGCAAAGGAAAGAAGAATACATATGCAGCAGAAATCCGTACGGATTGAGCGTAGATGTGATTAAATGGAAAAGTATCTTTCCAGACTATGATATTTCTACCAAAGACGGAGCAAAAGCACTAAAGCGTGCGGTCGAAATGTCAATAAAGCAGAGTCCTATTTTGGAACGTGTTTTTGATGAGAATTAATTATACATAGAGGTGAATTATATGTTTGATTTAAGTGGTTTGTCATTGTTGTCATTTGAGATTTGTTGTGCATGCAATTTGCAAAAAGAACATATGGAGTGTCCGATTAATAAGAGGACATATGCTGATACTAGATATCATTTGGAGACAGATATCGTAGTAGAATCCATTAAAAGGGCCAGAAGACTAGGCTTTAGAGGTATGGTGGCATTTCATTACTATAATGAGCCGTTGCTTCGCTTGAATGAGATTTTGAAGATTATGGATCTTGTGTCTGAGCAGGACTTTTTAGTTTGGACTAATGCTTTGTTATTAGACAGAGATGTATGTAAAAACGAATTTCTTAGAAGATTCAAATGTGTCTGTATTACTTGCTATGACCCCGATGATAGGCCGTTTTTTGAAGCTTTAAAAGAGGAATATAAGAATATTGAGATTTTTGATTGGGAGCTTGATGACCGTTTGGAAATATACCGTAGTATGAAAGAAAATACTTTGGCTTGTAAAAGACCTTTGTTTGAACTTCCTGTGGATTATTATGGGAATATTCATCTGTGCTGTATGGATTGGAACAATCAATTTAAGATTGGAAATATATTTGATACTCCGCTTGATGAGATAGTGTGTAGTAATGAATATCAGAAATTGATGGAGCAATCAAGCAAGAGATTGTTGGATGAGTCGTGTCCGGAGATTTGCAAAAAATGTGATAAGGTGTGGGTTTTTTATCCAAAGTACTATGATATAAGCTTTGAAAGAGGTAAGTGTAATGGATAAGAATAATATCGAACATGTCAGTAGTTTGAAAAGAACTCAGTTGGGTATATTATTTCAGGAAAAGCATAAGGCAAATACTTATATTGAGAGTTTTGTGCTCAAAATCAATACTTCGGTGAGCTTTGCTCAGATTGAAGAAGCGTGTGAGAAAATTCAACGTTCACAAGCAACTCTCAGAAGTGTTATAGTCTCTGAAAATGTAACAAAACCATTGGCAGTATATTTAAAGTCCAATCCTATCCCATTGAAACTTGTTGAGCTTGAAGGGAAATGGGAAGTTGATAGTGTTTTTGAGCAAGAAAAACAAAATGGTATCGATATTAGTAAAAATGCTATCAGAGGTGTCGTTTGCAGGATAAAAGACAATATTGAATACATGATTTTTATCAGCCATCATATTTTCATTGATGGTTGGAGCAGTTCAATCATATTCGGTAGTTTTTCTAAAGCTCTTAAGGGAGAACAATTGCCTGTGGAGCGTCCGTATTATATGTATACGGAAAAGAGTAATGCAGGGAACAAAGAAATTCATACATATGATGGTTATATAGGCAATATGTATATACCAGGAAGAATTGATGGTGTCTGTTCGGTAAATGAGTATGATATGGATATGGGGTTGGAGCTTACCAAAAAAATTAGTAATTATTGCAGAACTCAGAGTATCACGAAAGCAGTGTTCTTTTCTGCCGCATATTCGTTGTATTTGGCTTCTTACAACAATATGCATGCTGATTTTGGTTTTGTTGTATCGGGAAGAAATGATTTGATATATCAAAATACGATAGGTCTTTTTATCAAAACAATTCCCTTTGCTATTGATGTTACAAATAGTACTGTGAAAGAGGTATTTGACATTATTTTGAGCAGAATAAACAATGCCGAAGCAGGAAGTTTGCCGATAATGACAGAGTTTACGGAACAGGGCTTTGAAGAATGCAATTCTCTTTTGGTAATAGAGAACTATCCTTTTAGTAATTATAAGAATTCTCGCTGTAGCTTGTCTGCTGTGTCGGAGAATACTCATTACGACCTTGTTATGCAGGTTTTAGATAATGAAAGCATATCATTAAGATTATTAACCAGCGAAGACACGCAAGAATTAAGAGAGGTTGCGGTAAGGTTTATTGAGCTTTTGAAACAAATTCTAGACTTTCCACCTGATACAAAGAGCTCAAGGATTATACAGAGCAGAAACAAAGATTTGAACATTGCAGTACCATTTGAAAGCTATTATCTGATTGATAAGCTTAAACACTCATTTTCTTGCTTTGATTTCAATTTGAGTGTTTTTACATATGGAAACCAAGAATTGGGATTATTGGGCAATAAAGCCCCAGATATAGATCTGGTTGTTATTTATGCTCCGTATTTGATTTCTTCACTGGGAATAACCTTAGAGTCTTTTTATTTGTATTATCAAAATATTAAACGAATTTTGAGTCAAAAGGAATATGGAAGGCCGTTATTTATCGATATGAGCAGCTTTAAAACTGTTCAGGAGAGTTTCGATTTTGAAGAAGAGGTAACAGTAGCAACCAAGGAACTGATTTCGCTGTTGAATACGAAGATTAATGCTAAATACATTGATCTGAGCAAATATAATAATAAACATATATGGAATCATTTGATGTACATAAATGCAAATATTCCGTTTGAAGAGTCGTTCTACACGATATTGCAGCATAAGATTGATGAACTTTATCTTTCGCCTCAGCTCAAGCCCAAAAAGCTACTCATTACTGACGGTGATGAAACTCTTTGGAATGGTACTATCAGGAATGATGGAATAAAATCCGTATATTTAGACGATGGAAAGCTCAGCTTTCAGAAGCAGCTGAAGAAAGCAAAGGAATCAGGCTTTTTGTTGGCTCTGTGTACAAGAAATGATATGTATGATGTAAAAGCTTTGTTTGAAAACTGTGTTGACTTTGAACTTTGTCTGGAAGATTTTTCCATGATAGTAGCTAATGATGGGGCAAAATCGGAAAATATACGAAAAATCTGCGACGCCCTTAATTTGGGATTAGAGTCAGTGGTGTTTTTTGACGACAGCTCATATGAATGTGCAGAGGTAATGAAAAGCATTCCAGAGGCACTGGTAATACCAGCTTTATCGAATAATACCGAGATGGTATTTGAAGATTTATTCTGCTTAAAAAATGAATTTACCATAGCTGAAGACAATCAGCGAAATCAGGTGTATTTTAATGAACAGGAAAGAAATACGGCAGCTAATGGTTTTGGAGATATTCGTGAGTTTTGGAAGAGTCTCGGAACGAGAATTGAGTTCGCTTATCCGAAAAGAAAGGATATTCCTAGGATTATCCAACTGTCTTCAAGAACAAATCGATTCAGAAATAATGAAGAAAATGTAGATGCCAAAGCAATTGATGTCCATATAATGAACAAGCAATCGTTTGTATTGAGAGCAAAAGATAGATTTGGCGAATATGGTTTGATATCGTACATATCATGGAAGCCTTCGGTTGAACGAGAAGATACCGTTATTATTGATCATTGGTATATGAGCTGCAGACTTAGTGTAGAGTATGCTGAGTATAAGATTTATAATTACATGCTTAATTTCTTCAAGCAGAGTGGGATTAAGTACATTTGTGTAGATTTTGAAAATACAGGCAGGAATAAGCGTTTTGTGGAATTTTTGAATAAGATATCTGAAAATTCATCTATGGAAGATTTTGGTTTTTCTGTGGAGCATAAGTATAGGGCGTATGATGATATCGTGGTGGAATGTGTATTTTGTGAGAAAGAATTAGATGAGGAACGCCAGAATACGATTTCTCTGATAGAGCAGGCAGTACAGAAAGATAGTCAGAATAGTTTGGCTAAGAAACAGGAAAATTCCTATCTGTTTCCGACAGAGCTTTACTCTCCTGATCTAATTGGCGAAAGCTTTCGCTACTGGAATTATTTACTGGGTGATAATATTGCCGATAAATGTAATAAGGGAATGGATACTATTGATTCATGGGCAAATCCTGAACTTGTTAAGCTTAAGAAACTGTGGGAGCAGTATCTTTGCAATACTGTTACGGATTATAATAAAAGTTTTGTTTCTTATGGTGGAAAATCCATTAAGTATATGGAGTTAATCTCTATGATTGCAAAGGAGTGGAAGCTGAATATCAGAGATATTCCTTTTAGTATTGAAAACACTATAAGCGACCATTATAGGTTTATTTTTCTTAATGCATGGGCAAAGCCGTTAGAGTTGGTTCACAATGAAAAAATATTCTTTGATATCTCTTCTTTTTCGGAGAAGATGTTGATTGAGTCTCAGCGAAAGGATGACAGAGCGCTTCATATGCCATTTTTACTTTTGTTGGATTCGGCTGTGACAAAACAAGACTTCATAGATGCTTTGATGAGGTGTCTTGCCAAATATCGTATCTTTAAGAGCCGAATAATCGTTAATGCTTCAAGAGTTGTCTATAATATAACTGATAGCAATGAACTTGACATTGAAGAGATTGTAACCGAAACCAAGCCTGATTCTAAGCTTGTAGGTAATCTTATTGAGAAGTTTGATTTGTCAAGGACACCATTGTTACACGCTAAATTGATACATTGTAAGACAGGCGGTGAATATATTTTCTTGGATTTTTGCCACTTGATAATAGATGGTCCTTCAATAATGTTGTTTGCCAAAGAACTGATAGGAGAACTGTTGGGTGTTAACAGTAAAGTATCGTCGCAATTGGATTATTTTGATTACATTGATTGGTATGATAGTGAAGCTAACGCAGTTGCCAAAGTTTCAAATATGGAGTATTGGAAGAAAGAATTGAGTGGAATGAGCGGGTCATTTGTTCTTCCGTATTTTAAGAATGGTATAGATGATACAGATGAAGTTGTATCAAGAAAGCTTGGCAATGAGTTTTCTTCTGCTTTAGTAGCTATGGCAAATAAGAATAATGTAACTTGTTTTACCCAAATGCTGATATTGTATTCTGCTTTTTTGCATAGAGTGACGGCTGATGCTGATATCAATATTGGAATTCCGGTCAGCTGTAGGAATCATCCTGACATAATCAATGAGCCTGGTATGTTTGTAAATACTGTGATATTCAGAAGTAAATATGTGGATAATAGCATAGGTAGTTATATTGATTATGCCAAAAACAAAATTGAGAGCATGCTCAAGTATAAGGATGCCATGCTTCAGGATGTTATTGCCGACTTTTGCTCTGAGGAAAGCTCTGCACCCTTTGATACGATGTTTATATATCAGGATTATTCAGCGGAGATAAACGATAACAAGTTTTTTTCAGAGATTCCCATATTCTTGAACAATGCTCAGTCCATACTTGATGTTAGGGTGATACATACGGCTTTAGATATTGAGCTGATAGTAAGCTACGATTGTAAACGTCTTGCTCATATAAATGTTTGTAGTTTTATCGACAGTTTTATTGAGTTTGCAAGAAGAATCTTGTTTGAACAATGTGATATGGCTTCAAAACTATCGGATACAATGTTGATGTCAGCCCAAAATGAGCAAAAAATAGAGGCATTTGAAGGACTTAGTAAGGATTTTGGTCAGGAGTGTCTTACTGATAGGTTTATTAAAGCAGCGCACAAATATCCTGAAAATCTCGCAGTGAGCTTCAAGTCGACCGAGCTTACATATTCTCGTTTGAATAATATAACAAACTATGTTGCAAAAAGCTTGGGTTGTTGCAATAAGACTATACTTGTCATTTGTGATAATCCGATTCTGGTTGCTATTTCAATGTTAAGTGTTATGAAGTCAGGCAACATATATTTGCCAGTATCTGCAAAGACTCCTACAGAAAGACTTTTGCAAATAATAGAGGAATGCAATGTGGATATGTATATGGCGAGTAAGCGCTCAGATGCTCTTAAAATAAAATACTATGCCATTAATATCAAAGAGTTAATAGATGATGAGAGTTTCTATAAAACCCAAGATGTTATAGGACGCTACAGTCCTGAAGATGTTGCATATATAATCTATACTTCCGGAACTACTGGAAAGAGTAAGGGAGTAGCGGTATCACACAGAGGTGTTACCAATGGCGTAATAAACAGGATTACCTTATTGTCTCTCGGACAGGATTCTTCGTCTATCCAGCTGATGGGTTACGCATTTGATGGTTTTATACAGTCATTTTTTTCGCCTCTCTTGAGCGGTGCTACACTGTATATGGTCGATGATATCTGTAATTATGACTATATAGAGTCAACTATTAAAGAGCATACCATAAAAACATTTTTGACGACACCGACTATGTATGAATCACTGTTATCTTTGGAGAAAGCAGATCTACTTTCTGATGTTGAGATGGTTGCTTTGGCAGGAGAAGCATTGGATATGGAATTGGTACTTCGCAGTAAGGAGATGTACCCAAATATTCGTATAGCCAATGAGTATGGACCTACAGAGAACAGTATTGTATCGACCATTAACAAAGATGTTTGTCTGAACGAAGTTGTTACTATCGGCAGACCTATATTCAACTGTAAAGCTAGAATTGTTGATGGATTTGGACATCGCTGTCCTGTGGGAATGGTAGGTGAATTATATCTGTCAGGTATAGGATTAGCTAAAAAATATATAAATGATGAAACTCTCACCAATGAACGATTTGTGATTTTGGACGATGGCTGCAGATGGTATCGTACTGGTGATTATGCAACTTGGTCATCAAAAGGCGAAATTGTTTTCTGTGGTCGCAAGGATTCCTTGGTTAAGGTCAATGGATTCAGAGTCGATCTGAGCGAGATTGAACATATATTAATGAAATCCAAACTGTTTGAAAAGTGTTATACAACAGTCAGCTCCAATAATGAAATAGTTGCTTATTATGTTTCGGATGATTTTGTTTCACTTGAAAAGATTGTATCCGAAGTGAGCAAAGAGCTGGAATATTATATGATTCCCACTGAATTCCATAGAGTTTCATCAATACCAATAAAGGAAAGTGGCAAGGTCAATTTATCTTTGCTTAAGGAACTGATAATTGAAAATAATAAGAGCTGTATATATGTGACGGATTTTGCTAATAAACTGTCAGTACATTTTAGTCTTGTTCTTAACAAGGAAAACTATAGTATATCAGATAGCTTCTTCTCTGTAGGAGGTAACTCCATTAAGGCTATGATATTGATAGAACAGCTGAACAAGGCGTTTAATACAAATATTGATGTTGAAACATTTAGAGTGTTCAATTCACCATTGAAGTTGGCGAAAAAGCTTTTGAGCAGTCAAGGAGGAGCTGAGGAGACAAACGAGATACAGCCGTTCAATAAGTTTTGGTTTATGAATTGCTTTTATACTTCAGTCATGGGCGTATTGGACTATTATGGTGTACCGTTTGAAACTTTTATCAAGAATTTTATAGTGACATCTGTGGCTGATGATAATGGCTTTAATATTGTTTTTGAAGCTATTGTTAGTGAAAAAAGATTGTTAGAGAGTATGGGGGTTGACTATTTATGTTGTTCCTTAACAGATTACTTTGCTGAGGATATATTGGAGTTTCTTTTCAAGAAGGTGCCTGTTATAGCTCATGTCGACTGCTTCTAT
This sequence comes from uncultured Lachnospiraceae bacterium, assembly GCA_910585905.1. GTDB lineage: Bacteria > Bacillota > Clostridia > Lachnospirales > Lachnospiraceae > Butyribacter. Next base: position 100,110 of record CAJUID010000006.1, on the reverse strand, counting down.
CTGCCATATTGCAGGGATAAGTATCAGACAGAACATCACAATCATGTAGTTACCATAGTTGGATATGACTATGTGAGCAATATGTATAAGATAATAGATCAGCAAGATCTTCAGTCAATTTCTTTTGAATATAAGATGATTTCCGCGGAGGAGCTACTTGCTGCCATGCAGTCTGCTTCAGACGAAAGGGAAACATTTCATGACTGCGATTATGTTGCATTTATCGGTACTCATACAGAAATATGTAATGAAGAAAGTTACGAGTATCAGTGGAGCAATGTGGTTAGGTATACTGTAGATTATCTTGATACTCATTGCGATTATGATGAGTTGAATATAAGCAATATTGTATTGAACTTCATGAAGATGGAACGAAGTATTGCTCTACGCAATTCCGATAATGATACTGCTGTTATCTTGCGTAAAATAATGGGAAAGATACAGAGAAGAATGATGTGGATTGTAAGTGATGATAGGAAAGAGTCAGAATGTAGCACGCTATTGCAAATACTAAAAACTACAATAGGAGTTGAATGTAAAAATTATGAATGAGTATCAAAGAGGAATATATTTGGAGGAAAAGATAACAGATTGTAAATCTGCAAATAATATTGGAGGTGTAATTCGCTTTGACGGAATAGTTGATGCAGTCACGTTGACTATAGCATTAAAAAGAGTAATCTATAAGCATCCCAATCTACGTTGCTCGCTAGACAATGCAGAATTCACCTTTGAAGATGAAAACAGTTTTACTTTTGAATTAATTGAGAGCAACTTTCATTCGATTGAAGAATATGAGCTTCATCTCCATAAAATCTTTGAAGAAACGGGTGTGATGGATAGTAACAGATTGTTCTATTCAGAATTGTGTCATGTGGACAAGGCTTCATTTCTGATTATACGTTGTCATCATATCATAGCGGATGGCTATTCCATGGCCTCGTTGGCTAATGATCTCAATGAATATTGGAGTTCCAATTGTGATTATTCGTTAGAAAAAGAAATCGACATGGATTATGGAGACAAGAGTGTTTTTGAAGAAAATAAAGAAGAATACTTGGCAAAGAGTGCAACTTCTTCAATGACTGGGGCAATATATGAGGCACAAAGGACAACAATGCAGTTTCCAACTGATCTTCAAAATGAATTGCAACAGTTTGTGAAAGAACAAAATTATAGTATGTTTACAGTGTTGTTATATGCTTTTTCTTGTGCTTTGTTACACTTTCAGCAAGAAGAAATTCTGCAGATAGGCATTCCGGTCTCTGTTCTGCGCTTAAAGAAGGACAGGCCTATAGGTATGTTTGTTAATATAGTCCCTTTTTTTACAGAACGTGAAGTGCTTGAGTCCGAATCAGGAATAGGCCGGCTTCGTCATTTATGGTTTAAGGCGGCAAGAAACTATCGGTTTCCGTATTATAAGATAAAGTCGGTAGTCGGAGAAACTTTTGAAAAGTATGATTATACATTTAATTATCTTCCCAATGTGTATCCGCCTACTATTGGAGGATTCCCGGTTGAGTTACATAATGTACACCCGAAATATCAAGCGTACAGATTGCAAGGGTTGGTTGAAACCCATAATGACAATAATATGTATATGGTATTGGATTGGAATGTGGACACATATGCTTTAGGCTTTGATAAATATTTTATTGAACTGTATTTTAATGTACTTAAAGCAGTAGTGAGCGACTCAAGATTGACTTCTGATACTTTCTGTATGGAGATTGACAGAAAGCTTATGGAGGATTGTCAAGCGTGTTTTGTTCCTGTCAGAGATGATGTTGAAACGAATCCATATGCCTTGTTTAGATACAATTGTATTAATTTTGCCGATTCAACAGCGATAATGGACGGAGACAATAAATACACATATAAAGAATTTGAACGCGATGTCTTAAGAATGTCAGCTGTGTTGAAAATATTCGGATTGGAACCAAACAGCAAGGTTATATTGGATTTGGAGCATACTTACTACGAACTGGTCTTAGTGTATGCGCTGCTGTATCTTGGAAGCACTATGGTCCCTGTAAGTAGTCGCAATTGGGAAACTCGCAGGATTGCTTCTGTAATGGAACAGGTGAAACCATGCCTTTATGTCAGTGATTCAAAAGGCATTCCGAAAGGAGTCAGGGGTGTTAGTCTGTCTGAGCTTATTGTTTATAATGTAAATGATTATTTAGTGGAGGCTGACGGATATTACAAGGATTGTTTTGATGCTTATATTATATTTACCTCTGGAACTACTGGTGTGCCTAAGGGTGTGATTATATCTGAAAAATCGTTGTTCAGTTATTTGAATTGGGCTAAAGCTGCATATAAGATGTCAGAGCATGACTGTATGCCTTTATACACGACGATGACCTTTGATTTTACATTGACAACGGTGTATTTGCCACTTTCGTCATCTGCTTGTATTAAGCTGTATCCTGATGACGGAATTAGGCATCCGTTGTATGACATTTTTGAAGATAACAGTATTACCGTAGTAAAAGTCACACCATCTCATATGAAGCTGATTTCTTTGATAGATAAGGAATACTGTGCTGAGCTTAGGTTATTGATAGTAGGCGGAGAAAATCTTTCTTATGAAACTCTGAGAAGATTCAGAAAGAGATTTAAACGTGATTTTGTATGTTGTAATGAATATGGACCTACTGAGGCGACTATCGGCTGTGTTGTGTTTTTTACAGAAGAGTTTGATAAGCGGGGCAATGTTCCAATTGGATTACCAAGCTCTAATGCACAGGTCAGGATTGTGAATGAAGAAGGAAAAGATTTGACCTGCTATGTTAAGGGGCAATTGCTGCTCAGTGGAGATTGTCTAAGTACCGGATATTGGAATGATGAAAAGAAGACCTCTGAAGCTTTTATAAGTTCTGAGGGAAAGCTTTGGTATAAATCAGGAGATGTGGCTTGGTATAACAGCAATGGATATATAGAATATGGCGGAAGAGCTGATGGTCAGACGAAGTATCATGGTTATAGGATTGAAATGGAGGAGATAAAAACTGCTGTGTCAGATTGTCCGTCCGTAAAAGATTCTATAGCTCTTATGATATATCAAAATGAAGAGCAACGCATAGTACTATTCTATATACCTGAGTTGATCGATGAGGTATCAGAAGCAGATATAAAGAGCCACCTATACAATAAGCTACCTAATTATATAGTCGTTGAACTCTGCGCTATAGACCGGCTGCCATTAACACTTAATGGAAAGATAGACGAGAAGAAACTAAGAGCTTACTATGCGGCGAAGCTTAATGAAGCAACAGTAGATAGTGATGATGATATCCTTTTTATGAGTGAGCTGAAGGCTATTGTCGCAAAAACTCTAGGGATTTCTGAATCATTTGATATCAGCAAATCTTTCTATGAGCTTGGTGGGGATTCAATTAAATCTTTTGCTTGCCTGACAATGCTCAAGGAGGGCGGTTATGCTCCGAAACAGAATTATTTTCGTATGCCAATCTCTATTGCTGAAATAAGTCGTCTTCTGATAAAAGAGACTGAGCATTTTGAAGCGTTAGAGTATGATGTGGCGTTTGAACCGACAGCTTTGATAAAAAGGTTTATTGAGAATGCCGAAGATATTGGCAGTGTGATGCAGTGTATTGTGATTGAACCAATCAAAGAATTTGATGCCGTGCAGCTCTTAAAATCGATATATGCTTCATTTTCCGCTCTTAGATTAACTGTGACAGAAGAAAAAAAGTTATTATATCGCTCAAGTATTCAAGTTCCTTACATTGTTGAGACCACATATAATCTATGTGATGAACATTGCAGATTTGACATTGAGAATGAAGGCCTGTTTAAGCTAATATATTTTATGGATATTAAAAAGTATGGAATTTGTATTCATCATCTGGCAGTTGATTTTGTGTCTTGGCAGATAATTTTTGAATTTCTTAATGCATTTCTATTGGGCAAGAGTAACTTGATAGAAATGGGTACGGCATTTTCGAGGTATTGCGAGCGGAATAGGAAGAGTGTTTTATTTGCTGAGCATGACACGGCAGATAAATCGGTAGTGAATATATCGATAACGGATATTGGAATTTTAGAAAAGCTCTTTGATTCTAAGCACCTGTATGGTGTAAATGGAGAAGTGATAATTAAATCCGTTGTAGCTGACATTTTTTGTTCTTTTTATGGAAAGGATAAGATATGTTTTGAATGTGAGAGCATAGGCAGAGATAACGATGAGTTGGATATCGGATGGTATACGGATATTTATTATGAAAATTATGACAGGGTTCTGAATAAATTTATGGATAGTAGGTCAGAAAGGAGTGTAAGACCGATTAGATTCAATTATATTCCTATGTATGAGATAAAAGAGTATGAAACCTTTAAAATCAGAGAGAGTTTCAGTAGGTTTACATGGAATTGCCATATTGCTTATGAGGCAGAGTTTGATATTATCATAACCAGGTCAGAGCTGAAATTTTGTGTATTAGTTTCAGATGCTTCATTCGCAGATTATTTGGAACAGAGGCTACCTGACAGTGTGAATTCATATTTATCTGGTATGTATAGGTTGGATATTGATTTCAGCAAGGATGAAGATGTTGAAATCGATGATTTGATTAAGCTGTTGGGGTAAATCGGTCAAGGAAAGACAATTATGAATGTTAAGATCTATACATTTCCTTTTTGGGGGCATACAGAGCAAGCAATTCATATAGCCAACAGATTATACGAATTGGGTGCAGAGGTCTCTATGGATATAAATTTAGAGTACATAGCTGATATAAGACAAGGGATCGCTGTAACTGAATGCAAGTATAAGCTTGACAGACAGATGTGCGAGAGTAATGCTGTTTCCAAAGACAGCCTTATAGGGTATGCAGAGAGTATATTACAGTGTACCGCAGCGTACATTGAGGATTCGGATATGACATTTTCAGATGTCGATATGGTAATATTTGACTCATTTGCATTTTGGGGGCAGGTGTTGGCTAAGCTCAATAATAAGAAAGCTGTATCACTGATGACTTTGCAACCGTTTGAAGAAGCGGACTTTACGAATAATGCGGAGTTGATATTGAAACAGTACAGAGATCTGTTTGCAAATAAAAGAGAGTTTGAAAGGATGCTGCATATATATGAGGTTACAGCTCGTATGAGATACAGCTTTTGCTCCGAGTTCAGCTTCGGAAACCTCTTCTGTGCAAAAGGCTGTACCAACTTTGTTATGTTTCCCAGACATATGAGTTATTTTAGTGCATCATTGGGGAAGCAATATATATGGGGAAGAGCTTTTTCTAATGCTGTAGCTTACTCTGGAATTAAAGATGAGGGTTGTGCGTATGTTGCATTCGGAAGCATATTAGAAAGCAGAGAGCTGTTGGTTGAGTGCATAGACGTCTTATTGGAAAACGGATATGAAGTATATGCGAAGGCAGGTCGTTATTTTGATGAATTATATGAATATTATGCAGCAACCGAAAATAGAGTTAATCTGTTTAAGTATGCTCCACAAAAAGAAATACTTGCAAAATCAGTGTTATTTATCACTCATGGCGGAATGAACAGTGTCATGGAGGCACTTATAGCGCAGACTCCAATGATAGTTATTCCACTGGCAAATGATGAGCTGATAAACGGAAGAATGGTAACACGAAACTTTTATGGTTTAGTTTATGAAAGGAGTGCTGAGGTTGAAAAAAATATATTGTCAAATCTTGTTAGGGAGATTCAATCGAACGGATTATATAGAAGACGGTTGAAAGAAGATGCACTCATCAATTCAGAATGTGCATTAGATAGAATATGTGCAGAAATTAGAAAGGATTAGTTGATATGGATAGAAAAAAGTACGGAATTTTAAGTAATTTGTATTTTTACTGCAAAGAGAGTTTCAATTTCAGAAAGTTAGGGTTTATCCTATCGTTGTTTTTAGTTCCAACTAGGATTATGAAATCGTTCTTATCAATATTCATTCCTAAACTTGTAATTGATTCGATTGAAAATTTAAGAGGTGAATATACATTTTTGGTAAACATTATTATTGTAACAGTTGTTATTGCTGTCACGTCTATTATTGAATTGTTAGCAAAGAATACGATGGAGCACAATATGAATTCGTTTGTATTGATAAGACTCAATAAACTGTGGATTGAAAAAGTATCGACTATGGATTATGAAGTTTTTACTTCAGAGCTCGGAAAACAATCTTCAAGTAAGGCTAGAATGACACTAGAGGGAACAACCAGATGGGGGATAGGTACATATATTCCTAGATTGTTGGAATTATTAACGAGTTTTATCGGATTTATCATATATGGTATTATTCTAGTATATGTTCATCCTTTTGTTTTAGTTGCTCTTATTGTTGCATATGGTATAAATATGGCGGTAACCCTTCACGCAGAGAAGAAAAAGCAGCTGCTTAAGGACGATGTTGCAAAAGCAGAACGTAAAATGAATTATTTTGCTTATAATACAAGAGGATTAAGCATAGCTAAGGATATTAGAGTATATTCCATGAGAGAGTGGATCAGACAGATGGCTACAATGGCTAGGTTTGATAAGAAAAATGTGGATGATAAGGTTTATAAGTATCAGGTATTTGTCCTTATTGTCAATGGTGTGGTCGTATTGTTGAGAGATGGTGTCGTATACTCAATATTGATATGGCTTACTCTTAAGGGAGATATAACCATCGGCAATTTCGCATTATATGCGGCTACTGTAAATGGTCTGGGTGACTGGCTAACTCAGATAACTACAGGCATTGGTGCGTTTAGAGAAGCAGATAATAATGTAACTGATTTCCGACAGTTTCTTAGTTTGCCAGATGGAAGGATTGAATCTAAGGAGACGTTGGAGCTTGTTGCGGCTCCGGGCATAAAATTGGATAAGGTTTCATTTTCTTATGATGGTAAGAATAATGTGTTGGATAATGTTTCATTAGAAGTCAAACCAGGCGAGAAGATTGCTGTGGTTGGTTCAAATGGTGCAGGAAAAACTACTCTTATTAAATTAATATGTGGATTATTGCATCCGATATGTGGACAGATTTTGATTGACGGAGTTTCAGTTTCATCTGTTGCTCAAGAAGATTACTCAAAGGCAATATCTGCTGTTTTCCAGGATTCTGCACTGTTGCCTGTCAGTATTAAACACAATATTGTTATGAATGATAAAAAAATTAATGAAGACAAGTTGACTCGAGTTGTAACTCTTGTAGGACTTGAAGAGAAGATTGCTTCATTGGAAATGGGGATTGATACGCCATTGGTAAAGCATATAACTGAAAATGGAACAGAGTTTTCAGGTGGAGAAGTTCAAAAACTCCTATTGGCACGAGCAATCTATAAAGATTCTCCAATTTTAATTCTTGATGAGCCTACAGCTGCAATGGATCCGATTGCAGAGCAGAATGTATATTTGAAGTATAACGAGCTAGCTAAGGATAAGACTGCGTTCTTTATTTCACATAGATTGTCATCTACGAGATTCTGTGACAAGATATTACTTATTGATGATGGAAGGATTAGAGAAGTAGGCACACATGATGAACTAATGAATAAAAGGGGGCTGTATCATGATATGTATATGATACAGAGCAAATATTATCAGGAGGAATGTTAGTGATATGAGAAAGAATGGTAGGACTCTTTTTGAGGATCTGAAATATATTACCCGCGGAATGAGGGAATTCGAAATATTTCTTCCAGGACAACTCAAATTGTTGTTCATATATTCTGCGATAACTATGGCAATACCGTATATTGGTATTTATATGACATCAGTAGTTATAAACGAACTAAGTTTGCAGCAACGAACATCGGTGTTGGTTGTGAGCGTAGCTGCTGCTATTTTACTGACATTAATATTGACGATTGTTGCGGCATTTATTAATAAACGGATTTCAGTTGGTTATAACCAATTGTTTCCAGCCCATGAAATTAGGCTTAATGAGAAAGCTAATGCAATGAAATTCAGTCTTTCGGAAGATGAAAAGATAAGAGAATTGCGAGATGAGGTATCAGGTAGTATTAATTGTTCAGGAGCAGGTATGGGTAGTCTCTATTGGGATTGTGAAACAATCTTTAAGGCTTTGTTTTCTGCAGTGATTAGTATTGTGTTATTGGCACTTAATATAGGTATTAATGGGATTACATTTGAATTTTCTGGCACTTTGTTTGGGGTTGTAAATTCTGTTTGGGGCTATTTAGTATTAATAGTTATTATTTTTATTTCTGCAGCAGTATCATCAAAAATGACAAGTAAGATATTTGATGTTTCTTTTGATGTATTCAAAAATGGTGCTAAATATAATAGATATGCAAACTATTACAAATTGGAATATCTCTCTGACGATAAGTCGGCACAAGATGTTCGTTTGTATTCCCAAAAGAATTTAATTATAGATGAAGTTTTGAATAAATGTTATATTCCGTTTGCAAAGGGTGACAAGAGGGAAAAAGATGCTTCAAGCAAGAATAATGGAATTATGCTTTTATTAAGTGCTTTAACAGGCGGATATGTTTATATCTTAGTTGGTGTAAAGGCAATGAACGGCAGTATAGGAATAGGAAATGTATTACTTATCTATTCGGCTGTTACGATGCTTATTAAGGCGCTGACAGATTTTGCAATGACCTTTACGGATTTGAGGAATAACAATGAGCATTTGATCAGATATTTTAATTATATTTCATTGGAAGAAGAGTTTAGTACTAAGATTACATCTGATGATTATAAGTATGCAGAATTAAGAATAGATAATGTGTTTTTTAAATATCCGGGCTCTAAGAACTATGCACTTAAAAATGTATCTCTTGCCATAGCTAACGGTCAAAAGATTGCAATTGTAGGGGCCAACGGTTCGGGCAAGACAACTTTGGTTAAGTTGATTTGCGGACTATATGATGTTACAGAAGGTACTATTAAAATTAATGACACTATAGTATCATCTCAAAATAGAAATAAATATGAAAAATGGGTGACTGCAGTATTTCAAGATTTTAGTTTGCTAGCATTATCGGTAGGTAATAATATTTCGGCTAGCAATGAATATGATGAATTAAAGGTATGGGATTCGATTGAAAAGGTTGGACTCAAGGAAAAGGTCGAGAAGTATCCTAAGAAGCTAGAACAATCTTTGTTTAAAGATTATGATGATGAGGGTGTGGAGCTTTCCGGCGGTGAGGCTCAAAAGATAGCTATTGCACGTGGTATTTATAGGGATGCATCACTGTTTATACTTGATGAGCCGACGGCAGCATTAGATCCATATGCAGAATACGAGATTTTTACGAAGATGAATGAAATATCTCAGGATAAAACGACCATATTTATAAGTCATAGGCTTTATTCTTGTAAATTTTGTGACAAAGTAATTGTTATGGATGATGGTGAAATAGTACAGGTTGGTACACATGATGAATTAGTTAATGTTACTGGAAAGTATTCGGAAATGTGGAACGCTCAAGCACAACATTATGTTAAAAAATAAGAAAAAGTGAGGAAAAGGAAGATGAATCAGTTAGAAGTAATAGAAAGAATAATTGAAGTTATAAATGGAGTCGTTGGTGAAAATAATAAGGAATTGACAGGTGATACAAAAGTAGAAAGTATAGGTGTTTCTTCAATAGATTATGTCAAAATTCTTATTATGCTTGAGACAGAGTTTGACATTGAATTTGATGATGATGATTTAGTGCTGGATGAGAATACTTTTATTTCCGATCTCGCAAATAAAATTAGTGCAAAAATAAATTAAGGAGAATAGGTAAGTTGACGATAAATGGCTTGTATTCTTCATATTACGAGAGAATGTTAAAGCGATATCCTGATTGTGATGTTTATTTTTCGCTGTGGAATTCTGAAGGAATGTATTGTGAAGCAGGAAACTGTCGGATTGGAAGAGAAAAATGCAACTGTGCTTCTGTTTCTAAATTGTTTTCTTTTCTAGCATTTGGAATAGCCGAAAAACGACAACTGATAAGTGTGAATACGACTATTGGGGAAATTCTGCCAGCATTAAGACTTTATTATTCGGGAGAGAATATGACTAGTAGTATTACGATTGGAATGTTGTTGAGACATTCATCAGGATTGCCGCAGTTTGCTACGATTGGCAATATATTTGTTCCAGAAAACGATCTGAAGCAGCATGTATTTTCTTTGGATGAGTCGGAATTGTTATTCAAACCTGGGTGTGATAGTTGTTATAGTAATCTTAACTATGATTTGCTTGCATACATTCTAGAATTAGTATTTGAATGCTCATATGAAAGTATACTAAATAATTATGTGTTTTCTGTGTTTTTGGAAAAACCAGATTACGGGTTTATCATTAACAATAAATCGCAGATTGCATCTATGGGTATGGAAATTTCTCCGTATTCATTAATGTATATGGTTTCAAAGGCATTTGGTTCATTGCAAGAGCATTTTTTTTCTGAGTATATACGACAAGTATACTCACATTATGTTAAACTGGATGACCACCAGAATTATGGTCAGGGCTTGTGTTGTAAAGTTTTTATGATTAATGATATACCTTGTTGTTGCATAACAGGTCTATTTTTGGATGAGTACATATGTCTGACTTGGAATTCTGAAAAGGATATATACCATCTATTCTTTGCAAAAAAATGCCCTAAGGGACTGCTCAATTTTTATCATAAAAATGATTTGTTTTGCAAATTATTGATTCATGAGTGGCAACTCCAGTTTGATGTTACAGGGTCAATAGATACACTGGTGCCTTATATTTCGGTTCAGGACAGGTTTAGTGTTTTTGAAAGATATGTTTCTTGCGATAACCAAATCTTGGAGATATTGAAACGAAATAATTTGGTTACAGTTTTTCATAATATGCATTTTGTTGGGAAATATGCTGTTGATCACGGAGACTTGATTGGAAATGAGATATTAATCAGACGTCTTAAATGCAATAATGACGAGGTGTTGCTTGTTATTTTTAATGGGGAAGTTAAGTATTACTATAAGGATTATGTCTCACTTGAGGATAATGAAAAATTTTACCAATATGAACCTATAATTTCAGAATGTACCGCTCCTGTGGAACGGTTATTGTTGAGGTTTTTGAAGAATAAATCAAGGATGTTTATATCTTTTACGGACAAGGAATTGGTTATCAACGGTTTGATTCATTATAGGAAGCACAATGGAAAGTACTATAGCTCAGCCAGTGCTGTCGCAGTTATAAAAGGTGATGAGATTTATATCAACAACTTGGCTTTTAAAAAAAAGAATAAATGTGATTTTGATGTTGGGATGATTGGGAATGTAGTCAGAATATAGTGTTAAGGAGCAGATATGAAAAACAAAGTAATGGTAAGTCTGTTTGAATGTGAAGGCATTAATGAAGAATTGTACAATAATGCGAGATGTTTTGTAACGGAAGATAGATTAAAAAAAACAGATAATTTAGCAGAATATAGTGATAGAGTGTTGTCTGTGATGAGTGAGTTTATACTTTTGTATTATTTACATACTTATTATGGAATACATGTTAGTAAATTTTCAAAGGATTACATGGATAAACCATATATGGCGAGCGATGAACTTATAAAATTTAATATTAGTCATACACAGAATATTGTATCTGTAGCTATTTCTGAGCAGAACATTGGTATAGATGTTGAGACGAGTTTAAGTGCAACAGAGAAGCAAATTACTCAACTCATAGATTTTTGTTTTTCTGAAAAAGAAAAAAAATATGTAAACTATGACAAATCAGGTTGCAAACAACGTTTTTTTGAAGTATGGACACGGAGAGAAGCATACTTTAAGTGTTTAGGTTGTGGTCTATTGATTAAGAATAATAAAAAGGACATATCGGAAGATTTTTATTTCATAGGTATTCAATACAAAAACTATACGATAAGTGTGTGCTCTGAACAGGATATGATTGTTGATTTACACTTGATTGATGCTCAAACAATACAAGACATGTTAAATGCTATGCAGGTATACTACTTCTCATCAAAAACTACTATGGGAAAGGAGATATAATATGAAATTACATCATATAGGAATTGCTGTTGCAAGCATTGACAGATACTACAATGATTTTTTGAAGCCTTTATTTGGCTACGATTCCATATCGGAGACAATGTTTGTAGAGCAACAACATTCAAAAATTGCCTTTGTAGAAAATGGTCAGATGGTAAAACTGGAATTGATTGAGGCTATTGATGAGAAGAGTCCGACCTATAATTTACTTAAGGAAAATAAAGGAGGACTATATCATATAGCATATGTTTCGGAAAAATTTGAAGAAGATATAGCCTTACTTAGATCTAAGAGATGTATACTTATATCTAATAAAGCGGGAGTTGCATTTTTTATGTCGCCTACTTTTGAATTGTATGAATTATTGGATAAGAAAGCAGGGTGGAATTAATTAATGTGATTCAAAATTTTTTATGTAGAAAATGTTATTATGGGAGGATATATGCGAGATTTCTCATATTTAGAAACTATTTCTATAGAAATTGGTTCTGATTGTAATTTAAAGAAGATTCATACTGTTTGCCCAGCTAATGTAATGAGTCGATCTGATAAGGATATACTTTCTGTAGAAGAAGTATGTAAAGTAATGGATGAAGCTGTTGACAATGGTTTTAAGGGACTATTCGCATTCCATTTTTATAATGAACCTTTGATATATATAGAACGCATTAGTGATGTAATGCAAAGAAGACCTCAATACAAATATTTGTTATGGAGTAATGGAATCCTAGTCAATAAGGTTAATGAAGAAGGATTTGATTTCAATTTATTCGAGAAGATTGTTTTTACATGTTATGACAAGAAATATAATGAAATACTTCTTTCTTTGAAGGAAACACATAGGGAAACTCAAATTTTTCAACCAGAAATGGATGATAGGCTCAACATATATACAGCTGAAGAAATGAAGCAGCTATCGTGTAAGAAAATGAAAGTTGAATTACCGATAGACTGTGAGGGAAATGTCTATATATGTACGTTTGACTATAAGAAGGAGTTCTTATTGGGTAATATTAGAGAGCAATCCTTACTGAGCATTATTAATAGTCAACAATATATACAATACTTTGATGCACACAGCAAGTTATTGATGAGCGATAATGCTTGTGAATTATGTAGAAAGTGCAGGCGGGTATATAGAAATAAAACATAAAGGAGCTTAGTACGATATAAATGAATTTGAAAGAAGGATATTATTTGGCCTTATATATTGAAATAAATGAGATGGCATATGTTTATGATGTTGATACTCAAAGGCATGATCAAAATGTATCATTATGGCATTATTCAAATGGCAATCTATTATTGGTTAGATATTGGGAACTGGAAAGAATAACTCGGATAAAACATCATAATAAGGCTTTTAAATCAACAGAACACGCAATAGAATTCATTAGCTCAATCTTAAAAGAAGTTAATTTAAGTATGAATGATATAGTGGGTATAATAGGGTGTCCTGAACTAGGGGGAGATGAAGATAAGAATATGACAAATAACTTATATTATTATCATAGTCTTTGCCATCTCTATTCTGCACTTATGCTTAATACAGAAATATTTAATAACAATAAGATTTTGGCTTTAAGTATGGATTTAGATTCGGATTGCATTAACGAGGAACGTTCTAGCACCAAGCATGATTATGTTGGTTGTTACTCTGATAAGGGTAATATTAGGTATTTTCCAATCGAATCACCAGCTCCTTTGTGGTCCATAGCATCTCACGATAAGAAAATGGGTGAGGGAACACTTATGGCTTTGGCATCGGCTAGCAAAACAAGGTTTAAACGAGAATTTAATTTTTCTAGATACTCTTTTTTTGCAAGTTCTTATAAGATGAATTATGACGTTTATTCTGAAATAAAAGATGTTGAGAATATGTGTACGGAAGATAAATACGAGGAATTTTTAATAGATTATGATGAGAATTTTTCGTTTGCAGATAATTTGACAAGTGCTACTATGAAGGTAATTCAACAATTATCACTGGAGATAGTTGAACGAAATATTAGACGTGCTTTGGGAAAATTCAATTTAGAATGTCATGAAATTTGGTTAGCTATTAGTGGAGGATTTGCTTTAAATTGTCCATGTAATTCATATTTAATGAGCGAATTTGAATTTAGGGATTTTATTGCACCTCCTTGTGTTAATGATTCGGGTCAATCTTTGGGAATGACACTATATTATTTTTACCAAAAAATGCCGAAAGTAAATTTTGAATTGAAGAATGCTTTCTATGGTAATGAGTTCAGTATAAATGAGATAATGAAAGATTTTGGCGATTATATACTCTCTTGCACACCAGCTAGTAAAGAGGAATTTGTCAAAGATGTTCTGAATGAACCGGTAATTTGGTTTGACGGAAAATCCGAAATAGGTCCTCGTTCGTTAGGACATAGGAGTATATTAAGTTCTCCGATAAGTATAGCTTCAAAGAATAAACTAAATGAGATTAAACTTCGCCAAAAATGGAGGCCGGTTGCACCTATTGTTCTTGAAGAATATGCTTTCAAATATTTTAAAAATGTAAATATGTCCCCATTTATGCTTCGAACATTTGAGATAACAAGTAATAAACTTGAAGAAATACCCGCTGTTGCTCATCTTGATCGAAGTGCTAGAATTCAAACTATAGTCAAAGACTCAGATAATATAGCGAAGGCAATTAAATGGTTTGGTGAGTATACAGGGGTGTATATGCTTTGTAATACATCGCTAAATGATAGAGGGGAGCCAATAATAGATGCACCGTATGAAGCAATTAATTTTGCATATAAAAAAGGTTTATCGGTATTATATATGTGTAATTATCGAATTGAACTGGATTATACTAAGTCTTTTGATATGAAACGGTTCAATAAGTACAAGTGGAGAATCGAAGATTCAAACGGAGCAGGATATCCGTTATCAAAAGAAGAGTTTGTGTTTTATTATTGGACTGAAGGTTTGGCAAAGTTGGAATTGGCAGATAAAAACAATATAAAACTAATCAAAAGGATGTATAGAGCATATTCTGCGACAGATGATTGGAAAGAGAAGAGTTCATTATCAAATTTTTACTATTGAATGGAGGAAAAGATTATGAAATACTATAGCGAAACATTAGCATGTTTGAATAGAAGCGACGAGTATGCGCTTGTACAGAAAAAATTAACAAATTATGGCTATCAGAAAACAGAAGAACCACAGAAAGCGGATGTGATTTTGCTCTATACTTGTGGTTCAACTGACGTTTTTATAAGTAGATCAGTTACAAGAGCGAAAGAGCTAGCTGAAAAGTATAAAAAGAAAATGATTGTATGTGGATGTTCTACCGTAACTAGTTCAAAATCCTATGAAGATACAAATTTTCTTTTGTGTAGCCCAACTGATTTTTCAAAATTAGAAGAGTTTTTGGATGAGCAGATAAAACAAGAGGAGTTAAGGGTTGCTCAAATAACTGATGATCCGATATTCAGTCAGAAGGCTATTGTAATTCAAAAAGGCTGCGTCAGAAAATGCACATATTGTGGGATTTGGAGAGCTGTCGGAAAACTTTTTAGTAAAACGCCGGAATCTATATTGTCAGAAGTTAAAAACCTTGTTAAATCTGGTATTTATAATATTACATTGTCTGGTGATAGCATTGCAGATTATGGTGTAGATTTTGGAAGCAATATAATTAGGTTACTTGATTATATTGGAAGTGTTGATGAAAATGTTTCATTTAATTTATTGGATTTTCATCCGCGTATGTTCATCAAATATATGGATGAGTTAATAAGTTTGGCAAAAAAAGGAAAGATAAATCATATTGGTATTCCGATTCAATCTGGCAGTGTGAATATTCTTAAGGCTATGAGACGAGAATTCAATATTGAGAAGTTTGTGATTGGATTAGATGAAATAAAAAAATGTGGTGTAGAGCTTTCTACGGATGTTATTATAGGTTTTCCGGGTGAAACTGATGCTGATTTTGAAAAAACTATTGAACTATTGAAACGTTTGGATTTTTCTAAAATATCGGTAAATGTATATACCGATTTGGAAGGTAGTATTTCTAACAGTATGACTAACAAGATATCTAAAAAAAATGTTATGAAAAGATATATATCTATTAAGGAGAGTGGACTTAGAGGGATAGATAATGATTTCTTGGATTACCAGATAAGTAAAGCAGTTTATAATAAGTAAAATAAAACGAAGGTGTGGGTACATTTCATGAATGAATTATTGGATTTAATAATAAAAAATGAACGTGAGGCGAGGGACGTTATACGATTGGTCGCGAGTGAAAATTTGCCAAGATTAGAAGATAGACTGCCATTTATGTTAGATATGTATGCTAGGTATTCTTTTGATGATGATTCTGTATGGAAATATCCTACATATTACCTTAGCGATATGGAAAGAATTACAGAAAACTATCTCAAAGAATATCTTGATTGCAAGTATGTAAGTGTAAAGCCGATATCTGGATTGAATGGCATGCTTAGTGTGGTTTCTGCGTTTTGTAGTTATGGAGATACAGTAATGTCACTTAGCCCTAATGACGGAGGACATTTTAAGACTAGACCATTGGTCACTAAACTTGGATTTAACAGTATTTTTTTACCTTACAATAGGGAAGAATGGGAGATTGATGTAGAAAAATTTAAGGAATATATCTCGGATAATAAGGTAAAAGTAGTTTATATAGACTTGTGTATGATTGCTTTTCCAATAAATCTTAAAAAGCTTAAAGAAATGATGGATAAGGATACATTGCTTATCTACGATGCCTCACATGTATTGGGATTGATAGTTTTGGGGATCAATTTCAAATGCCACTTAAAGAAGGTGCAGATATTATCATTGCTAGCACACATAAGACTTTTCCTGGCACACAGAAAGCTATATTTGCTACCAATCGTAGAATTTTGAAATGGGGATTTGACAATAATTGTAATCACTTCGTTTCTCATCATCATATGGCTGAAGTAGCAGCATTAGGGCTTGTTTTGAGCAAAGGAAAGGAGTACTTCCAACGTTATGCTGCTGATGTAATTTGCAATTCGAAACTTTTGTCTAAAGGTCTATATGATAATGGGGTTAATATTCAATTTGCATCGCGTGGGTTTTCAGATACACATCAAATATGGATAGGGTGTGGTGATAAAGCCGATGTTGACAGCATCATTGATTGTTTGTCAGAGTAAAAGATTGTAGTAAATGGTGCAATTATACCCTCGCTTAATGGAGAGTGGGGAATAAGAATCAGTTTGCAGGAAGTAACTAATCAAGGGATTACGGAAGAAGGAATTAAATTACTTTGTTATATTTTATCTAACGTCATAAATGAAAGAGTAATTACTGATGATATCATTAGTATGAAAAATAAACTTTTAGATAGTTGCTTTGTTAGAAATATTAGTTCTGATAAGGTAGAAAAGATTATAGGGATACTTAAGATAATGAATGTATATTTAATAGAAAGGGTTAGAGTAAATGGTTAATAATATTATTCATATAGATGATTGGAATACAATATTTCGTAAGATACCAGAAATGATTAATGAACACACATATGAAATTAGGAATAACTCCAATAATTATGTTGATATAGATAATTATACGATGTTGAAATCTCGGTTGACTATGATGATGAAAGACATTGGAGATTTTGAATACATAAATTATGCAACTGGTGATCAGGCTATCATAAATGCAATTATATTATGCAAAAAATATTTAGATGTAAATGAGATATATGTTGTAAAGGAAGTATTTCATGGTATTACATTAAAATCTTTTAGAGAAGGAATCTTAAATTTGGAAGATGTATCAATATCTAAACTCAAACTTAACAGTTTGGAGATGACGGTTGAAACTTGTAGTAATAATTCTTTATTGATCCTTGAACCATTCTTGTTTTTTGCTAAATATGGAAATGAAGGGGTCGAAAAAGTAAAATCTATAGTATCAAAGGCTAAGAAGAATAAAATATTGGTCTTGTTTGATGAGATTAGGTCAGGTGTTTTTTGTACCGGAACCTTTCTTTTTTCACAAAAGTTGTTGCTGATTGATATTGATTTTCTCTGTTTTGCCAAAGGGTTGGCGCTGGGCGTTTCAACATCTGTATTGGCCATCAAGACAGGGATTTTTGCTAAAAGTATAATAAAAAAAGAAGATATGATGAAGTCGTGTATGTCAATTTCAGAAGTTGCAATGCAACGTTCCAATGAGTTACTGGAATATTATATTAACAATCCGGCAACTTTTAAGAAAAGTCTCTTTTCCATAACAAAAAAAATCGGGGGCTTTTTTGATTCTTTTGTAAACTTTTTAATGGTTAAACAAGTGAATATCATAGGTCTATGTTGTATTTTTGTTTCTGATGAAAATGTAAAAAAGCAAGTTGAAGCTTGTTAGACAGTATATGCTATCAAAGAGCATAGTAGTAAGACATATAGAAGATAATTTGTTATTTTTGAATTTTGCTTTAGATAGCACAGATGAGGAACTTTCTATAGTAAGAGATACGATGAAAGAGGCGATTGAGTTGAGTGAAAATTATTGATATTCTTGTGTTTCAAAATTATATATACACAATTAAAGTGCTTTGAACTCAAAAAATAGCTATATGAGGAGGTAAACTATATGAAAAAAATTTTACCGATGGTCATCCCTGTTAATGCATGTTATCCAATTACTAGTCATGCAAGTGGGATATTGTTTGCAGATCCATTAATTCATGATTGGATGATGAATAATTGTTTACAGGTATTTGAAGTAGATAATTTACGTGCCATTGATTATTATGATTTTGCAGCAAATAAAAATCCTTTCATTTCATATAATGAAATAGATTATTCTTTTATATATAATAATTGGAATAGCATAGAAGATTTTATTAAAGGTGCAATCAACGACAATTATTATGTGAGGTTGTTTGTTAATGCCTCTAAAATTTCGCATTATCGACTGTCTGACACATACTATCACGATTTAATGGTATATGGATATAATGATGAGACATTAGAATTTTATATAGCGGATCATTTTTATAATGGAGTATTCTCATTAGAATCGTGTAGTTATTCAGAACTCAGTGATGCCGTAGAGTGCTTTGGCCCTAAAAAGGGTAAAAATCCAATATTTATGTACAGTGCTCAATTGTTAAAAAAAGAATGTGATTTCATGCGTTTGCGCTATAGTATGTATACTCCTGAACAAATGGATTATATAATGACTTTAAATCCTTCACGAATTTATCAATCCTTAAAAAATTATATAAGTGGAACACCAGTAATGGGTTGGTTTACTAGAGGAGAAGTAATGGATGGTTATACAGTTACAACACATCATTGGGGAATACAATGTTATGATGTTCTGATAGAATATATAGATAGTCTGGTTAAAGGGAATCAATACGGGGAGTTTGCGCAAGAATCCTTTTATGTAATGACTAATCATAAAACGATGATGATAAATAGGATAGAAACGCTTTATAATAAAAGGGGACTTCCTAACCGGAATGAACACAAAAAAAATTTTGAGCAACTCGAAAAATTATTGAAAAATATTACTTTAAGATATATAAAATATTCCATCAGTAGCAAGAGTGACATCTTTATAGATAATAATAAAGAAAAAATTATTGAAAAATGTGAAAATCTTAAGGATGAACTAACTAATATTCGAGAAATGGATATAGACTTTACACGAAAATTAATTGATGATATTTGTACAATTTGCTGATAGATAGAGAAATAATGGATGAAGTGAAAAGTAATAGCTGAGAGAAATGAGAGATATTTAAGGGTAAATAAATTATAGCGAAAAAGTTGTTACTATTTTTGAGTATTTTCATGTGGCATAGCCACTAGTCCAGTGTGGTGAACTGGAATACTCATATTTTGATAGATTATATTGTAATGTCTAATTTTTATTATTTTAGAAATTAATAAGCGACTAATGAAAATATAAATACTAGCATATAGAATTAAGAGAATAGAATTAAGTAAATTAGATGCAATAGAGTTAAACGATAATTCATCCATACTTACCAATAGAGTAATATGAATATATGTATTTAAAATTTTAAAAGATAGTAGTATTGAAATCAATTTGCTTCAATACTACTAAAAATATAATTTGTCTTTAGGGTAGATTATTTTATTGTTGAATCTTCAGTTGCTCCTCTGATTCATTGAGATATTTAGCGAGCCTCAGAGCTGTTTCAAGAGTAGGGCAGTAATACCCTTTTTCGATATTACAGATGGTTTTGGGGCAGGTTCCAATGGCGGATGAAGTAAACTGGTTCCACCTTGTAACACTTGAGCGGGATGACTACAGGGCGATCTTTTTGGGAAGAGAGCTAATCTATCAGTCAAGAGTTTATGAGAAGCACGAAGTTTATGAATATGGACTGAAGGAACTGTTTGTATGGATGGAGTCAGCGGTTAGAAATTGTGTTGAAGAATTACGAAACTTATAATAGTGATGTAAAAAATAATCTGGCATTCAGACAGAGGACAGGAACTATTTCAAGAAAAGATTACTGGGAATTGTTTCCTGATATTAAAGAGGCTTATCTGGCTGACATATCAGATGAAGAAATACCGTTATTCGTAAGAAATATAGAAGACCAGAAGGATGGGGAGCCTGTCGGTTCCTACCTTGCTGATATGACAGCAGGAAAGTTTTATGAATACTGTGCCATCGGTTATAAGGCAAATCAGTATGAGCATCTTGAAGGGCTTACAGCAAAAGAGCAGTATTATAAAAAGGCTGACGGAAGGGACGAAGGACTGGCAGAATTGAATACTGACTCTGCTGAAGAATTTGAAGCTTGGTACAATGACGGACATCGTGGTGGCGGTCATCCTTGGGAAGTGTGCAGAGGTGGAAATTCACCTCATATAGATTTATATGTAAGACATAATGAAAATGGTTTCTTTTTATCCGTAAGAGGAAAAGCTTGGACCCGTTCCATTGAAGCGATTAAGTTTTACAATGCATTAAGGGCAGAGGGCGTTGCAGTTTATCTGCATGATGCAAAAGGCATTACAGACAGACTTCTTGGAAGTGACAGACTTGGCATTGTACCGGAGCATGTCATTCCATCATATTGCGAAGCATGGTTTCCGGGGATGGATATTCTCGACTTTATGAATCTTCCTTATGAGCAGGATGAATATGAGCTGATGCTGCCTAAGATTACATGGCTTGAGGAGCAGGAACAGAAATTATTGAAAAAAATTTGTTAGTCCCTACTTGACAAAATCAGGGGCAAATCAGGGTGGAAAATCAACGTTTCTTAGAAGCTATGGGATTGCCCAGGTTCTGATGCAGTGTGGGATGCCGGTTCCGGCAAAAGAATTTACTGCCCCGATATATCGGCAGATTTTTACACATTTTACCAGAAGAGAGGATGAGCAGTTAAACAGCGGACGTCTTAGAGAGGAATTGCAGCGCATGAGTGATATGATAAAGGCGGCAGGTCCAGGCTGCGTGTTTCTTTTGAATGAGTCTTTTGCGAGTACAACAGAGAGAGAAGGCTCTAAAATTGCAGAGGGGATACTAAAGGCATTTTACGAAAAAGAGATAACTACAATTATGGTTACTCACCTATTCCAGTTGGCTAAGACATTATATGAAAAAAAGTTAGATGGAACATATTTTTTAGTTGCAGAAAGAAAACCGGACGGTGCCAGGACATATCGGATGTTGCCTGGCGAGCCCGGTTATACAAGCTACGGAACGGATTTGTTTGAGATTTTGGAATCGGAATTAGGCCAATAAGCTGAAATTCGTTTTTACTTTAAATTATAAATCAACAACCCCGCTGCAAGCAACGGGGTATCAAACTTGCAACGCTGCAGAGCAGCGGGGTATGTGACCCGCGCGCAGTCGCCAAGTGCAAGCAAGCTTGCGTTTGGCTCGTTGCGTACGCGAGAATCAAACTATAAGTTAGTATTTCGATTATTTTGTTAATGTGTTGTTTCTGGTGACCTGCCGGCATGGGAGATTCCAGTATATTGCTCAATGTCCTTATCTAGTGTAACAAGGTCTTTGGTGCTTAAATCGTGGATGGAAGCATGGCTCGTGATCCTTGCAAATGTTTTTAATTCTGTCAGCGATGCATTGAGGAAGTTGGCTGTCCTCTGGGCTGCGGCATCAATATTAAGCCTCTTGCGCAGCTCAGGGTCTTGCGTTGCAATCCCAACTGGGCAATTTCCGCTTCCACAAATGCGGTACTGTTGGCATGCTGCGGCAATCAATGCGGCGCTTGCGATGGCAACTGCGTCCGCACCCATTGCCAGGGCTTTTGCAAAATCTGCAGAGACACGGAGTCCGCCAGTAATGACAAGGTCTATGTCAGAATGTACAGAATCTAGGTATTTCCGCGCTCTGTCTAAAGCGTAGATTGTAGGCACAGTAGTTGCCTCCCTCAAAAGCAATGGGCTTGAGGCTGTCGCGCCACCGCGCCCGTCAATAGTAATAAAGTCAGGGGCTGCATAAACACATTGTGCCAGGTCTTTCTCAATATGCCCTGCGGCAATCTTGATACCAATTGGCCTGCCGCCAGAGCGCTCGCGCAGCATAGAAACCATTGCTTTTAAATCTTCTTTAGAATTAATTTCTGCAAATTTGCTTGGGCTCTGAATATCTTCTCCTGCCTTTTTGCCGCGAAGTGCAGCAATCTCCTCTGTTACTTTTTCTCCAGGAAGATGGCCGCCCATGCCGGGCTTTGTGCCCTGGCCAATCTTTATCTCTATTGCATCGGCTTCTCTTAAATTCTCATCTGTTACACTATATTTGTTTGGGATATACTCAAATATGTATTTGTATGCAGCTTCTTTTTCTTCTGGCAAAATGCCGCCTTCCCCGCTGCACATTGCAGTTTTTGCCATGCAGGAGCCTTTGGAGAGGGCGATTTTAATTTCTCTAGAGAGCGCTCCAAATGACATATGTGAAATATATACTGGATTTTCCAAAACCATAGGCTTCTTTGCATGTTTTCCGATGACAGTCTTAGTATCTACCGGATCAGAGTCATTTAGTGGCGGGGTATCAAGCTGTGCGCCTAACAGCAGAATGTCATCCCAGGAAGGCATTGGCATTGTTGTGCCCATGCAGCCGTCAATACTTTTTCCGGTTACCGCCATTTCATGGATTTCGTCCATGTAACGGATATTTTTGTCATGGCGCTCATATTGCGTGTCATAGGCAAGTGTTCCCTCAAACTTAGGTTCATTTGCCGGCTCTGGGGCGTCTGCTATCTTTTCAAACTTTGAGATTGGCTGCATGCAGATTGGGCATGCGCTAAGTTCCTCCAGCTTTTTTCCCTCTTTTTCTTCATCAAAAATTGCGCCGCAGATAGTGCATTTGTATACTGCCATATTTTCTCCTCCTTTTCGTTGCTTGATCCTTGATATTATAGTAATTTTAATCTTAACATAATTGCAAGGGAATCGCAATGAAATGGTTTGCAGGCTGCTGGGTTACCCAGATATACATTTGAATTGAAGATTGACTTTTTATTTCGTAAGTAATATAATATCGTTATGTTTGATGCTAAAAAAAGGCATATGAATCTGCTTGCGCACAATTTTGCCTTTGCTGGGTGATTGGTATTATGGCCGGCTGCGTATGCAGGAATATCATTGCTGCCTGGTGGCAGCGGAATGGAGAAGGAAAATGAAGCAAATGAAATTACATAAGAGCCACTGGCACCGAATGCTTTTGTTTGTTCTAAGTTTGTCCCTAATAGCCGGGCTTGTGACAGCCTGCGGCGGAAAAAGCAAAAATGCTGGGTCGGCAGATGAAGAGAACAGGACAACATTTACCGTTGGATTTGATGCAGAATTCCCGCCATATGGCTATAAGGATGAAAGTGGTGAGTATGTAGGGTTCGATCTCGACCTTGCAGCTGAGGTCAGCAAAAGAAATGGATGGAAATTTGTAAAACAGCCAGTAGACTGGGATTCCAAGGATATGGAACTGAATTCTGGGACCATCGATTGTATCTGGAATGGTTTTACAATCAATGGGCGTAAGAAGGAATATACATGGTCTACTGCGTATATTGATAATTCCCAAGTTGTCATTGTTGGGTCAAGCTCAGATATTAAAGAATTGTCAGATTTGTCTGGTAAGGTGGTTGTCGTACAGGCAGATTCATCCGCACTGGCTGCATTTACCGGGGAGGATGCCTCGAAGGAAAATAAAGAGCTTTGCGGAAAGTTTGCGGATTTACAGCAGGTTTCTGATTATGAGAATGCATTTATGAATCTGGAGGCTGGTGCTGTTGATGCGATCTGTATGGATATCGGTGTTGCAAATTATCAGATTAAGCAGCGTGGGGATGCATTCCGTATGCTTTCAGAAAGAGTTTCTTCTGAACAGTATGGTATTGGTTTCAAATTAGGGAATACAGCACTGCGCGATAAAGTCCAAGAGTCATTAAATGATATGCTGGCCGACGGCACATTTGCCAGTATAGCGGAAAAATGGGAACTGACGGATTGTATCTGCCTTGGTGAGGAGGGTACAGATGCGGCTTACCTGCAAGAGGCTCAAAAAGGGTCAGAGGAGTCTTTTTTTGAAAAGTTTGTAGATATCGTAAAAAGACTTTCTGGAGGAATGCTTGCATCACTATTGATCTTTGTGCTTACACTTGTTTTTTCTATGCCATTGGGATTATTAGTCTGTATGGTCAGAATGTCAAAATCTGTTATACTTCAATGGATTGCTAAAATATATATTTCTATTATGCGTGGAACGCCGCTGATGCTGCAGCTTTTGGTTGTATTTTTTGGTCCGTACTATGTATTTGGGACATCAGTTTCAGCCAAGTACCGTTTTTATGCAGTAATTATAGGGTTCTCATTGAATTATGCGGCATATTTTGCCGAAATTTATCGCTCAGGCATTGAGGGCATTGCAGTGGGGCAATATGAGGCAGCCTCTGTGCTTGGCTATTCGAGAATCCAGACATTCTGGAAAATTGTTTTTCCTCAGATGGTCAAAAGGGTAATCCCGCCAGTAACAAATGAAGTTATTACGTTGGTGAAAGATACTTCCCTTGCATTTGCATTGGCATATACGGAGATGTTTACCATGGCGAAACAGGTTGCAGCGGCGGAGGCAAGCATTATGCCACTATTTATTGCAGGTCTGTTCTATTACATATTTAATTTTGTCGTTGCAATGGTGATGGAAATGATTGAAAAGCGGATGCAGTATTACAGATAGTTGTGGTTAAAACAGCAGAAGACCGATGTTTTAACCATGCAATTGTGTGTGCCAGTGTAGCTGGCATGTTCGGAAGTGTGGAGGTTAAATATGACATTATTAGAAATAAACCACTTAAAGAAAAGTTTTGGGGAAACACAGGTGTTATCTGATATTTCCATGGAAGTTTCGGAAGGTGAAGTAGTCGCGATACTTGGGCCATCCGGTTCAGGGAAGTCTACAATGCTCCGCTGTGCTACGTTGCTGGAAACTATGGATGCTGGAGATTTAAGATATGCTGGAAATGCAGTGGCGGAGAATATCAATGGCAAATCAGTTTATAAAGGAAAAAAGGAACAGCGAGAGTTAAAGAGTATATTTGGGCTTGTATTCCAAGACTTTAACTTGTTTCCACATTATTCTGTATTAAAAAATATTATTGATGCACCAGTGCATGTTCAGAAGAGGGATAAGGCAGCGGTAATCAATGAAGCAAAGGCGTTATTAAAAAAAGTAGGGCTGGAGGATAAGGAAAACGCATATCCATGTCAGTTATCTGGAGGACAGCAACAGCGTGTAGCAATCGCAAGGGCGCTGGCGATGCAGCCTAAAATGTTGTTTTTTGATGAACCGACATCTGCCTTGGACCCAGAGATTACAGCGGGAATTTTAAAAATACTTCGCCAGTTAGCGGATGAAAAGATGACAATGATTATTGTTACCCATGAAATTGATTTTGCAAGGAAAGTTGCAGACCGCGTAATCTTTATGGATGGCGGTGTGATTGTGGAGCAGGGAAAACCGGAAGAAGTAATTGACCATCCAAAAAATGAAAGGACAAAAATGTTTTTACAGAAAATGGAAGGCTAAAAGAAACGATATTTACTTTTTAGAATCCTTATGCTAAAATATGCCACAATGAGTAACACAGGCAATCGCGGCTGCAAGAGCCGAAAGGCTGCAGGTGAGGAAAGTCCGGGCTTCATAGGGCAGGATGCCGGATAACGTCCGGTGGAGGCGACTCCCAGGCTAGTGCAACAGAAAATAACCGCCATTCTTTGATTCTCGCGTACGCAACGAGCCAAACGCAAGCTTGCTTGCACTTGGCGACTGCGCGCGGGTCACATACCCCGCTGCTCTGCAGCGTTGCAAGTTTGATATCCCGTTGCTTGCAGCGGGGTTGTTGATTGGTAAGGGTGAAAAGGTGAGGTAAGAGCTCACCGCGCCTTTGGTAACAAAGGCGGCAGCTGTAAACCCCATCCGAAGCAAGACCGAACAGGAATAATACGGTGGCCCGCCGTGTTCCGGGTAGGTTGCTCGAACCTGGTGGCAACATCAGGTCTAGATAGATGATTGTCTGATACAGAACCCGGCTTACAGTGTTACTCATTTTTATAAGAAAGATTATAGGAGAGTGATTTAGTGAAAAACAATACCCTTGATTGCTCCAAATGTAATAAAAAAGAATATTACCTATTGAATAAAGATATCATGATTGCAAAGTTTAATGTAAATATGCGGAATCAGGTTATCACAATTGAAAAGCAATATGTAGAGCTTCCAGAGTGGTTTGGGGAGCTTGACACATTTATTGTGAATAGGCGTTCACCTAAAAAGAGAGAGAATATAGAAGAACTGTTGAGACTAAGCGGGTGTGATACGATAACCGGATTTTTAGATATATCCCATGCTTTGTCTTTAATTGACACATTTTGGGTGAAGGAGATTACAAGTAATCTGTGTTGGGAGGATGTATCGCTATACACACATCCATTTAATGAAGTAATTGCAAAGACAGCTTTTGAAGGTGGGTTACATGGCAGGCAGCTTAGCACCACATCTCCAGAGTACGGCACAGACGGTTCCTTTGCAAAATGCTGGATACGCGAAAATAATACGATTAAATTGCTTAAGCGTGGCTCGACTGGCGCGTTTAATGCAGGATTAGAGCCATATTCTGAGTTTTATGCAGGACAGATCATCAGTAGGTTTACTGATGACTTTGTTCGTTATGGCCTTCGTTCTCATAATGGCCGCATGTGTTCTGTGTGTGACATATTTACATCGGAAGATTATGGCTTTCTTCCTTATGCTGCAGTTGACAAGGGGAATTCAACGGTAGTTTCAGTTTTAAGGAAGATGAAATCTTTAGGGCTTGAGGAAGAGGCACGAAGGATGTTCCTTATTGATGCACTAATTCTAAATGAAGATAGACATAAAAACAATTTTGGATTTATCGTTGATAATAGGACACAAGAGATACAAAGAATGGCGCCTCTGTTTGACCATAACCTTTCGTTATTGACTTATGCGGTGGAAAGAGATGGTGATTTAGAATATGATGGAGGCTACTTTAAGGAAAAAGGTCCAAGAATTGGCGAGTCATGGATTATTGACGCAGATATTTGTATGACGCCCGCTTTAAGAAAGGTTCTGATTGGTTTTACCGATTTTACGTTTTCTAAGCATCCGAAATATAACCTGTCAGAATCCAGGCTGACGGCTCTGGAACAGTTGATACGCAGGCAGGCAGTTGAGATATTAAAGTTTAGTGAGTAGAGGTAATATTTACTTTTTGTGGACATAGGGCAGGCTGGTAGTTTTTATGCGCAGAGGGATGCTAGTTGAAGAAAAGCAGACAGTTTTTAACCGGATGGATTAAAAATTGATGGAATGCAAAACATGGGAAGATCAAAAGAATGTTGAATGCTGCTTTCGTGTTCTGGAAATGATACCCGAAGTTATAATGAGCAGGATACATCCATCACAGTAAAAAGCTGTAAAAAGAATTCATGATGCAATAGAACCAGATGAAAGGGCAGCAGCTATTGTGCTTTTTGGCAGTTCGAGAACGTGGATTAACTTATAGCCGTGATTTAGAATATTCAAGAGTTAGGTTGTATTTCTAAAGTCTGCAGGATATAATGATATTTTGAAGCGGAGGTGAAAGAGTTATGGATGCGTTGAAAAAAGTAGATATATACACGATAGAAGATATTTATGCATTGCCGAATGGGAAACGTGCTGAGTTGATTGACGGTAAAATTTATTATATGGCTCCTCCAAATACAAGACATCAGAGGCTAGTACATCTTTTTGACAGAGAAATTGGGAATTACATTCAAAGTAAGAAGGGTGAATGTGAAGTGTTTCCCGCTCCATTTGCCGTGTTTTTAAATAAAGATGATATTAATTATGTGGAGCCGGATATTTCTGTTATTTGTGATAAATCAAAGTTAGATGAAAAGGGATGTCATGGAGCACCAGACTGGATTATTGAAATTGTTTCCCCTGGGAATAAGCCCATGGATTATTTTACAAAGTTGTTTAAATATCGGGCGGCAGATGTAAGGGAGTATTGGATTGTTGATCCTACAAAAGAAATGATTATAGTATACAGATTTGAAAAGGAAACAATGGATGAGTATTCTTTTGGTATGGATGTGCCTGTCGGAATTTATGAAGGATTTTCTATAACAATACAGTAAGTTACAAAGTGGATAGATTATTGGGGACATTTTTTTGAAAGTTGTGAATGCTTCATGATAAAATCACAGATGTTGTGAATGAAAATGCGGTAACTCAAGCAAAAAGCCACATTTACTTTTCGGAATGAATATGCTAAAATATGCCATGACAGTACAGTAGTGAAATATGCAGGAAAGCGCTAAAACAGGAGCTTTCACCAGTTAAGCAGCGACAGGCTATGATATATATAACTGGATGCCATGTGAAGAAAAGCGAGGAAACAAATTATGCCACTCACACCAATGATGCAAAAATATATGGAAACAAAAGAGGAATACAAGGACTGTATTCTTTTTTATCGTTTGGGGGATTTTTATGAGATGTTTTTTGAGGACGCCGAAACTTGTTCTAGGGAGCTTGAATTGACTCTGACCGGAAAAAGTTGTGGACTTGAGGAGCGGGCACCAATGTGTGGCGTTCCGTTTCATGCTGTGGATGGCTATTTAAATAAATTAGTTACAAAGGGCTATAAGGTTGCTATTTGTGAACAGGTGGAAGACCCAAAAGAGGCAAAAGGTCTGGTGAAAAGGGCTGTGACAAGAGTTGTAACTCCTGGGACGAATTTAAATACCCAGGCTCTGGATGCTTCAAAAAATAATTATCTAATGTGTGTGGTTTATACAACAAATGCATATGGTGTTTCCTATGTTGATGTTACAACAGGGGATTATTTTCTTGCAGAGTTTGAGTCTAGGAACCAACTTCTGGATGAAATAGGAAAGACAGTGCCTTCTGAGATTATCTGCAATGACTCTTTTTTAGTATCAGGGGTCGATTTTGAGGATTTGCAGGGGCGTCTTGGGGTTGTGGTGTCTGCGGTAGATGCATGGCATTTTGATGAGGAGCGCTGTAGGGAAACCCTAAAGCGCCATTTTAAAGTGGCAAGCCTTGCCGGGCTTGGGCTGGATCATTACAGCATTGGTGTGGTTGCCGCGGGTGCAGTTATGCAATATTTGGAAGAAACACAGAAAATATCGCTGGACCATATTACAAAATTACATCCATATATTTCAGGCCGATATATGCTTTTAGACCGTTCTACCAGAAGGAATCTGGAGCTTTGTGAGACAATGCGCGAAAAGGCAAAGCGAGGTTCTCTATTTTGGGTATTAGATAAAACAAAAACTGCGATGGGAGCCAGATTGCTCCGCAATTCAATTGAACAGCCTCTTTTAAATTTAGATGAAATTAATGACCGCCTGGATACTGTTCAAGCGTTAAACGAGAATGTAATAAACAGGGAGGAACTGCGGGAATACTTAGGTCCAATCTATGACTTGGAGCGTCTTGTCAGTAAAATTAGTTACCGCAGTGCAAATGCAAAGGATTTAATTGCTTTTCGCCAGTCCCTCTCCATGCTGCCGCCAATTAAAACGATTCTTAGCTCTTATGAGGGAACCCTTCTTAGAAAATACGGTTATGAGATGGAGGATTTAAAGGAATTACATAATTTGATTGATGCCGCGATTGAGGAGGAACCTCCTCTCTCTGTAAGAGAAGGCGGCATTATCAAAGATGGATATAGCGAGGAGGTAGACCGCCTGCGCCGTGCAAAGACAGATGGAAAATCCTGGCTTGCCGATTTGTTGGAGGAAGAGAAGGAACGGACAAACATTAAAAATCTTAAGGTCAAGTACAATAAAGTATTTGGTTATTATCTGGAAGTTACGAACTCCTACAAGGACCTTGTTCCAGATGACTGGACCAGGAAACAGACATTGGCAAATGCCGAGCGATATACAACTCCCCGGTTAAAGGAATTGGAAAATACAATACTGGGTGCGGAGGACAGGCTCTATAATTTGGAGTATGACCTATTTTGTCAGATACGGGAACAAATTTATGGGCAGATTGCCAAAGTACAGGCAACAGCAAAGATTATTGCATCTGTGGATATGTTTACGTCCCTGGCACTTGTGGCTGAGCAGAATGGTTATATTCGGCCGGTTATGAATAGGGGTGGGACAATTCATATTAAAGATGGGCGCCACCCGGTTGTTGAAAAAATGATTCCGAACGATATGTTTGTCTGCAATGATACATATTTAGATGATAACAGCCATAAAATTGCAATTATTACTGGACCAAACATGGCGGGAAAATCTACATATATGCGGCAGACGGCGTTATTAGTCCTTATGGCGCAGATTGGTTCTTTTATACCGGCGGCCCGCGCTGAGATTGGTATTGTAGACCGGATTTTTACAAGGGTCGGTGCTTCTGATGATTTGGCAAGCGGACAGAGTACATTTATGGTTGAGATGACGGAGGTTGCCAATATCCTTCGGAACGCGACGAAAAACAGCTTAATCATCCTGGATGAAATTGGACGCGGCACCAGCACATTTGACGGGCTTTCCATTGCATGGGCTGTTATAGAACATATTGCAAATGTTAAAATTCTAGGCGCAAAAACCTTATTTGCAACACATTACCATGAACTAACGGAGCTAGAAGGTAAAATTGACAGTGTGGACAATTATTGTATTGCAGTAAAGGAGCAGGGGGACGATATTGTCTTTTTAAGAAAAATTGTGAAAGGCGGAGCAGATAAAAGCTATGGGATTCAGGTTGCAAAACTTGCGGGAGTTCCAGAAAATGTGCTGCATAGGGCAGGAGAGATTGTAGAGCAGCTTAGTGACCACGATATTGCGGCAAAGGCTAAAGAGATTGATGTGGAATATGAGATTCCAGATTACGAGTATGGAATAGAGCAGCAGACTCAGCCAAAACGGAAAATCCGCAAAAAAACTGCTTCGGAAATGGAATCGGAAAAGCTTGGCCAGTTATCTTTTTTTGATTCCTCAAACTCCAATATAAAGACCGAGGATATTATAGTAGAACTACATGACTTAGATTTATCTGTGATTACGCCGATTGAAGCGATGAACGTATTATATAAAATGCAGATGAAACTAAAAGAGCGGTTATAGTAATACAGCGTTTGCTTTTGCCGTAAAGCGGTATATTTAAGTGATTGTTTATTCCGGCAAAGATGGCATAACGGTAAGTGTGAATACAACTGTTGGAAAGGGGACGTATGGCACAGATACATCTGCTTAGTCAGGATACGATTAATAAGATTGCTGCCGGGGAGGTGATAGAGCGCCCGATGGCAGTTGTAAAGGAATTAATTGAGAATGCAATTGATGCACAGGCAACTGCGGTTACTGTAGAGATACAGAATGGTGGGAAGTCGCTGATCCGCATTACAGATAATGGAAGCGGAATTGCGGGGGACGATATTGCGCTTGCTTTTGCGCCCCATGCTACCAGTAAGATCAGGGATGTCAATGACTTGCTGGAAGTCTCGAGTCTTGGGTTCCGCGGGGAAGCACTTGCCAGCATTGCCTCTGTCTCTCAGTTGGAGATGGTGACAAAGCAGAGAGCGGAATTAATGGGAGTACGCTTTTGCATGGATGGAGGAGAAAAGAAATCAGAAGAAAATGTGGGATGCCCAGAGGGAACTACATTTCTGATTAGAAATCTCTTTTATAATACACCAGCACGGCTAAAGTTTCTGAAAACTCCACAGACTGAGGCTGGTTATATCAGCGGCTTAGTTGAGAGAATGTCACTATCCAATCCGAATATATCATTCCGTTTTATTAATCAAAAACAGACAAAACTATCAACGTCCGGTAACGGAAATTTAAAGGACGTGATTTATCATATATATGGAAGGGATATTGCTTCAAATCTGATAGAAATATCACAGAGTGAAGTGTTTTGTAACCTGAAAGGTTTTATTGGAAAACCTGCCGTTTCCCGCGGCAATAGGGCAATGATGAACTATTTTATTAATGGACGTTATATCAAAAGCCCTGTGATTCACCGCGCAATCGAGGAGGCCTATGCGCCATATTCTATGCAGCACCGATATCCATTTACCGTGCTTCATATTACAATTGACCCACAGTACATTGATGTCAATGTACATCCACAGAAGATGGAAGTGCGCTTTACGAACGAAAAAGAAGTTTATCAAAGTGTCTTTCATGGCATCTCTGAGGCATTGAAGCACCGGGAATTTATTCCAGAAGTAACTTTTCAAGATAAAAAGAATACTCAAAAAAATTCTGCTGTAACGCCCAGGATAGAGCCTTTTGAGAACAAAAGGAAAGAAGAACTGCAGAAAGAAAAGAAAGAAGCAGCGTCCCGTACAATTGTGCGAGATTTCAAAGATAGCCCAAAACAAATTCAAGATAACTTAAAAATTTTGGATGAACTGACAAAAGATGTAGATGTAAATGTCAGCCAATTTGCAGAACGCAGTGAATATCATACCATCGCAAGGAATGTGCCAGAGGATATTGTTCTAGAACCAGAAAAAACAGAGGTCACCTTGGCAGAGACAAAAATTTTGGCGTGCAAACCAGATAAAGTGGATGCAAGAATAAAAGAGGCTGCCGCTGATTTAAATAAACCAGATTTTACGATAAAAGAGCCAGTAAAAAATGTGAAACAGGAGACACTTTTTGAGGAGGGAATTCTCTCTGGCAGAGAACAAAAGGAGATTAAAATTATAGGACAGGTTTTTTCCACTTATTGGGTATTGCAATACGAAGATAAAATGTATCTGGTAGACCAGCATGCCGCCCATGAAAAGGTACTGTATGAGCAGTTTATGAGAGAACTTGCCGAAAAAGAGCCATTAACCCAGATTTTACAGCCGCCAGTGATTCTTACGCTTTCTATGGTACAACAGCAGGCGGTGGAAGAAAATGGGGATGTCTTTACGAAGCTTGGATACCAGATTGAACCATTTGGCGGCAGGGAATACGCAGTCAGTGGCGTTCCGGCACATCTGCCCTCTGTAGGGACACAGGAGCTTTTATTGGAAGTTATTGACGCTCTGGCGGAGGATGCGGGGCGAAGAAGAACGCCCGACGTATTGTTAGAAAAAGTGGCATCTATGTCGTGCAAAGCTGCAGTTAAGGGAAATAGTACGCTGCCAGTGGAACAGATGCAGGAATTATTAAAAAAACTAATGAGTTTGGAAAATCCATATCATTGCCCACATGGACGGCCAACCATGATCAGTATGACAAAAACAGAGTTAGAGAAGCGTTTTAAGAGGATTATTTAAATACGTTTTCTATCTTGTAAAATTTAGGTTTCGGCTGAAAAATTTGGGGATTATTTTTGGTTAGGGAGGAGGATTTCGCGATGCAGAGACAGCCCTTAATTATTTTGACTGGGCCTACGGCAGTAGGGAAAACTGCGCTTTCCATTGGTCTTGCAAAAGCGTTAAACGGCGAGATTATTTCTGCAGATTCTATGCAGGTATACCGCCATATGGACATTGGCACAGCCAAGATAAAGCCAGAGCAGATGCAGGGAATTCGCCATTATCTGATTGATGAGCTGGAGCCTTCCATAGAATTTAATGTAGCAACATTCCAAAGCAAGTGCCGTCAATATATGAAAGAGATTTATAGCCGCAGCAAAATTCCAATTTTAGTCGGAGGAACGGGTTTTTATATTCAGTCTGTTTTGTATTCTGTCGATTTCTCCCAAACGGAGACAGACAATCTTTATCGGAAAGAATTGGCAGACTTTGCAAAACACAAGGGAAATGAGGCGCTCCATGCAAGGCTTATGGAAATCGATAAAAAATCTGCAGACGCGATTCATCCCAACAATGTGAAACGTGTTATCCGTGCACTAGAATATTATAAGCAGACAGGCCACAAAATCTCGGAACATAATGAGGAGCAGCATAAGAAAGAATCGGATTATCAGTTTCGGTATTATGTATTAAGCCTTCCAAGAGAAATTCTCTATGAGCGGATCAACAGACGGGTAGATTTGATGAAAGAAGAGGGACTAACAAAAGAAGTAAAGAGTCTGCTCGAAATGGGCTGCACCAGGGACATGGTTTCTATGCAGGGGCTTGGCTACAAAGAAATTATTGATGCGCTGGAAGGCAGAGATACACTAGATCATGCATATGAGCGCATTAAGCAGGAAACAAGACATTTCGCAAAAAGACAGTTTACCTGGTTTAGAAGGGAACGCGACGTGACATGGCTGGAAAAAGAAAAATTCGCCGATGAGGAAGCGTTGCTGCGTTACTGTATCAATGACTGTAAGGAATATTTGAAAATAGAAAAATAGGGTTATCTCAAAAATGATAGAAATGAGGAAAACAGTATGGACAGTTTAAAAGAAATATATCAATTAGCAGGGATAGAGGAAGACGTTTATGATTTCTGCGATTCCATCCAAAAGGGATTAAAGGAACGTTTTGAGCAGATTGATGGGATAGCGGAGTACAATCAGATGAAAGTAATCCGTGCGATGGAAAGGAACAAAGTGAGCGCCGCCTGTTTTGAGTCTACAACAGGTTATGGATATGATGACCTGGGCAGGGATACACTAGAGGCAGTATATGCGGAGGTATTCGGGGCAGAATCAGCACTCGTCCGGCCTCAGATTACGTGCGGAACCCATGCGTTGACAATTGCACTATCTGCAATCCTGCGTCCGGGGGATGAATTATTGTCTCCGGTTGGCAAGCCATATGACACATTAGAGGGCGTAATTGGGATAAAAGAGGATAATCCACCCGGTTCTCTAAAGGAATTTGGCATTTCCTACCGTCAGGTGGATTTGCTTGCAGATGGTTCCTTTGATCTAGAGGGAATTAAAAATGCACTGAATGAAAAGACAAAGCTTGTTACAATACAGCGCTCCAAAGGCTATGCGACAAGAAAGACACTTTCTGTTAAGCGTATTGGAGAGCTGATTACCTATATCAAGTCTATTCGGCCAGATGTCATCTGTATGGTAGATAACTGCTATGGCGAATTTGTGGAGACAATTGAGCCGACACAGGCCGGGGCAGATCTGTGTGTTGGTTCCCTTATTAAAAATGCGGGAGGCGGCTTGGCGCCTATTGGCGGCTATATTGTGGGAAAGGAAGAATATATTAATCTGTGTGCCTATCGCCTGACTGCACCAGGGCTCGGCAAGGAAGTTGGCGCGACGCTTGGAGTAAACAGGTCTTTTTTTCATGGATTTTTCCTTGCCCCGACTGTTACGGCAGCAGCTTTAAAAGGGGCGATTTTTGCGGCAAATATATATGAAACACTTGGTTTTTCGGTAGTTCCAGGTAAAACCGAATCGCGCCATGATATTATTCAGGCAGTGACACTAGGTTCGCCGGAGGCAGTAATTGCATTCTGTAGAGGAATCCAGGCGGCTTCACCGGTTGACAGCCATGTCTCACCAGAACCATATGCAATGCCGGGATACCACAGTGATGTTATTATGGCAGCAGGGGCATTTGTACAGGGTTCCTCCATTGAGCTAAGTGCAGACGGGCCAATAGAGCCTCCTTATGCGGTATATTTTCAGGGAGGTCTTACATGGTACCATGCCAGATATGGCATTACAATGTCACTGCAGTATATGAAGAACGCTGGGTTAGTTGATGTGACCCGTCTCGTCCAATAAGTCGATAGAGGTAGAGAAACCATCTGTTTTGTAAAGTGTTCACGAAAAATACATGATATTTTAAGACTTGAAATCTATACAAGGGCATCATTTTGTGATACTATATTTATTATGTGAAATTATGGAAAAGTGTGGAAAATGATGCCTTTCTTCTCTCAATCGGGAATTGTTATTACTTTGGGAGCCAACACTTAGAGACTAGATAGCCAAAGTAATAACATAAGAATCAGCAATATTTAAGAAGTCTGGCGCAAACATTTATCCATAATTGGGAGCTGTTTTTAAATTTTCTGCGGCAAATTGCCGTTGCAATTTATGCAATTGATAAAGAACAGTTCTTTCGGGAAGCCTTCTTAAAAAGGAGGTTCTATGGAAAAAGACA
The DNA here is from genome assembly GCA_910585905.1 of uncultured Lachnospiraceae bacterium. GTDB lineage: Bacteria > Bacillota > Clostridia > Lachnospirales > Lachnospiraceae > Butyribacter. The sequence continues at coordinate 63,527 of CAJUID010000006.1, read as the reverse complement.
ATATTACGATGCGGGAAATGCCAGTTTCAGAGCAACCATATGAAAAATGTGAGCAGTATGGTGCACAGTATTTGTCAGATAGTGAGCTTTTGGCGGTAATTTTGCGGACCGGAAGCAAAGGAGAGTGTTCTACGGATTTGGCAAAAAGGCTGTTGCTGCATTTGCCGGGAAAAAGTATTTCTGGTTTATTCCAGAGTTCCCTGGAGCAGCTTCGGGAGATTAGGGGCATCGGGAGAGTCAAGGCGATTCAGTTATTGTGTTTGACAGAAATCACAAAAAGGATGTTAAAAAGCCATGCGGCGCCGGGAGAGCTTTTGTGTGATGAGCCAGAAAGGGTAGCGGCACACTTTATTCCGGCTATGGGGTTTCTGGAAACAGAGCAGGTTTGGCTTCTGGTCCTAAATGCAAGAAATGCCATGGTAAATAATGTGGTATTGTCCAAGGGGTCATTTATCTCTGCTATGGCATCGCCAAGGGAAGTGTTCTATTATGCGCTAAAGCACAAAGCAGTCTCGGTGATTCTGTTGCACAACCACCCGTCAGGCGACCCGTCGCCAAGCAAAGAGGATTTGGCATTAACCAGGCGGATTGTAAGGACAGGAGAATTAATTGGTATTCCGTTGCTTGACCACATCGTAATTGGGGCAGGCCGTTATGTCAGTTTCAGGGAAAGCGGCTATTTTTCCTAATCATTCATTATAAATGCAGAAAAGAGGTTTTTTCATGGCAAAAAAGACTTTTGGTATTGATTTTGGAACCAGTACCATTAAAGTATACAAAAATGGGGATGGCATTATTCTATTGGAGAGAAATGCGGTTTCTACGGTAGGAAAGGAACAAAGGCCAGTTGCCATCGGGGAGAAGGCATACGAGATGTATGAGAAGGCTCCGCCAAGCATCCATGTATCCCTGCCGCTAAGCCGTGGCGTAATCTCTCATCTGGAGGATATGGTCGCACTTTGGAATTTTATGGTACAGAAAATTTCGGGTAAGAAAAAATTGAACCGCTGCCAGTTTTATATTGCGGTTCCGGCAGATATCACAGAAGTAGAAAAGCAGGCATACTCTAAGATTATCACAAAATCAGAGAGCAAGCCGCAAAAAGTATGCCTAATTGATAAGCCATTAGCAGATGCATATGGGCTGGGGCTGGATATTGAAAAATCACGTGGGATCATGATTGTGAATTTAGGCGGGGATACAACGGAGATTTCGATCTTATCCCTCGGCGGAATTGTTGTGTCAAAACTTCTTCCGTATGGCGGAAATGATTTTGACAGGGCAATTATGAACTATGTCCGCAAAAAATATAATTTTTTAATTGGATTAAAAACAGCAGAACAGATAAAAATTAATTTAGTAGCCCCTCAGGAGACAGAGCAGACTACGACAGTAGTTGGCCGGGATGTTTTGAAGGGGCTTCCAGGTAAAGTAACGCTGTCCTCCAAAGAAATCTATCCGCTGGTAAAAGACATTTTTTATACGATAGCGGCACAAATCCGCTCTATGATTGAGCGCACGCCGCCGGAAATCTCTTCGGAAATATTACATAATGGCATTTATCTGACAGGAGGGGCTTCATTTACCTCCGGTCTTGACCAGTTTTTTGCAAATGAGGTAAATGTCAGGGTAAATACGACAACTAGTGCACAAAAGACGGTGGCTGCCGGAATCGGCTATTTGTCAGAACATCCGAAGATAGCTGCAAAATATGCAGTTCCTATAGAATAAGCTGTTCTGGGCAAATTGCGGGGGCAGGCATCCGTCTTGGGCTTGCCTGGTGCGTATACAGAAACACGCTGAAAGGGGAAAATATGCGTAAGAAGACAAAGATAACCATTGATCCAAAATATATACTGGCTGTGCTTCTCGTGTTCTGCATTGCGGTGGGCATTATTTCCTACCGCTTTGCGGATAAGATGGCTCCGGTACGATCCGCTGCAGGAACAGTGATTACGCCAATGCAAAAGGGAATCAATTCGCTTGGCAGGAGACTTGCAGAGCAGATTGACTATATTACGACAATGCGCAGGACAGTTGACGAGAATAAAAAGCTAAAAAAACAATTGGCGGAACTTTCAGCAGAAAATAAGCTTCTACAGCAGGATAAATACGAGCTGGAAAACTTTAGAAAGCTTTTTGACCTCGACCAGCAGTATGCGGGATATCCAAAAGTAGCGGCAAGAGTAATCAGCAGTGACCCGGATAACTGGTACAATACCTTCATTATAGATAAAGGTACAGATGACGGCCTGAAAAAAAATATGAATGTAATGGCTGGTGAGGGGCTGGTAGGCATTGTCACAGAGGTCAATAAATCCTATGCCAAAGTCCGTTCGATTATTGATGATGACAGCAATGTTTATGGGACAGTCCTTGAGAATTCTGAAAACTGTGTGGTAACAGGCAACTTAAACCTGATGAATAAAGGTGTCATTGAAGTTACCGGGATTAACGGTGACGTCAAAATAGAGGATGGCGCAGAAGTCGTAACTTCGCAGATTAGTGACAAATATCTGCCGGGCATCCTGATTGGCTATGTCAGGGATTTAAAGAAGGACTCCTCCAATATTACACAGGGAGGGTATCTGTCGCCAGTGGTAGATTTTTCCAGCCTGGATATGGTCTTTGTGATTACAGAGGTCAAAGAGTCTGCTGAATTAGAGGAGATGCTAAAATGAAACGCTACATCAGTATGTTTCTTATGATAATAATCTGCTTTGTGCTGCAGACAACTGTTTTTACAAAGCTTAGGCTTGCAAATGTGATGCCAAACCTGCTGGTGATACTGACTGCATCATCCGGTTATATGTATGGGAAAAAACTTGGGCTTTTTACCGGTTTTTGCTGTGGTGCGTTTGTCGACCTAATGTATGGCGATGTTGTTGGCATCTGCATTTTTATCTTTGCATTGATTGGTTATATGGATGGCAGGGCAAACAATCTATATTTTAAAGATGACTTGTCTGTCCCGATTACTGCCATAGCGTGCAGCGACCTGGCGTATGGACTTATGTTTTATGTCTGCCATTTTCTGATGCGCGGCAGGTTGGATGTGATATCTTATATTGTACGTGTTATGATTCCGGAAATGATTTATACTATGGTTGTGGGAATTATTTTATATAAATTTTTGCACTGGCTGGAAGAGAAAATGTATCCTCCAGAAGAGGTTCCGCTGGCAAAAGGAGACAAGGCACAATAGATAGGAGGTGGTTTTGCATGCTTGAAACGATAAAAGAAAATCTGAAACGTTTTTTTGAATCAAGGCTTCTGCCAGTTGCAGTTATCTTTGTGCTTCTATTCTGTATTCTGGTAAATAGGATGTTTGAGCTGCAGATTGCCCAGACGGATTCCTATGTCAGCCAAGCAGCGAAAAGAAGCAGGGAAACGAGAAAAATCAAGGCATCGCGTGGCAACATATATGATTGCAACGGAAAATTGCTGGCTTACAATAAATTATCTTACAATATTACATTTACTTCAAATAATATATCAAGTAAATTGACATCGGAGCAAAAAAATGAAATGATCTACCATTTGCTCCAGATTATGAAAAAACATGATGAGAAATTAGCAGTAGAATTTTATATTGAGTATGATGACAATGGTGTTCCGCAGTTTACTGTGAAGGACAATGCGCTGCTTCGTTTTAAGGCGGAGGTGTTCGGCACAAAAGTTGAGGCGCTGACACAGGAAAAAAGGGATATGTCTGCTGAGGAAGTTTTTGAATTTCTGCGCTCAAGCGACGGCTCGGATAGCCCCAAATTTTTAATTGATGATAAATACGATAAGGAGACAACCCTTCAGATTATGGCTGTCCGCTACGCAATGTTTATCTATCGATTTAAGCAGTCTGAATCAATCGTGCTGGCACAGGATGTCAGCAGCAATACGGTAGCCGCAGTAAAAGAAAATAATAATGAGCTTCCAGGTATTGATATTGAGGAGGATTCAACGCGTGTTTACAAGATGAGTAAGTATTTTGCCCATATTCTTGGGTATACTGGTACTGTGTCTGTTGAAAAACTGGCGGAATTGCAGGAGGAAAATCCAAGTACGACTTATGCGGTAGCGGACCAGATTGGCGTTTCTGGCCTGGAAAGTACCTATGAGGATTATCTCCGAGGGACAAAAGGAAGCGAAAAACTGACGATCAATGATGTGACTGGGCGGATTGAGAAAATTGACCGGGAAAATGATCCAGTTGCCGGGAATAATGTGTATCTTTCCATCGACTCTGAACTGCAGGTGGAATGCTATAAACTGTTGGAGGAGCATATTGCCGGTGTTTTGATTGCAAATATTAATAACAGCGAAAGCGCTGGTTCAAAGGGGCAGTCTGCATCCAAGATTAAGGTTCCGATCTATGATGTGTATAGTGCATTGATTGAAAATAATATTATCAATGCATCACGTTTTACTGATAAGGATGCATCTGCACTGGAAAAGAGAACTTATCAGAAATACAAAAGAAAATCAAAAGAGATTAAGCGAAGGATGCAGGAAATTCTGGCGGTTGACAGCAAAATTACTGAAAAGCAGCTTTCAGATTCGATTGCAGAGTTTATTGACTATTTTTATGATGTGTTAAAAGCAGATGGGATTATGCTGATTCAGGATGTGGATTCTTCCGATGCAACCTTTAAAAAGTTTGCTTCAAAAAAAATCAGCCTTAGCCAGTTTTTACAGTACGCTATTTCAAAAAGCTGGGTTGATTTAGGAAAACTGGATATCGGGGAACAGTATTTTAGCACGCAGGAAATTTATAAAAAACTAATCAAATATGGATTGGATCTATTGGAAAATGACCCAAAATACCCAAAAATGATATATAGTTATCTGGTGCATCAGCATGAACTTTCCGGAAGAGACTGTTGCCTGCTGCTGTTTGACCAGGGCGATATAAAATATAATGCGGTAGAATATGAACAGTTGGAGCGCGGCCTGCTCTCACCTTATTCTTTTATTATTAAAAAAATCCGCAACCTTGAGATTACCCCGGGTGACCTTGGGCTGGAGCCATGTTCTGGTTCACTGGTTATCACGGATGTCAATACTGGAAAAGTAAAGGCGATGGTCAGCTATCCGAGCTATGATAATAATAAGATGGCAAATCAGGTGGATTCTGATTACTTTTATAATTACTTGACGCAGGCATCTTCTTCGCCGCTGCTGAACCGTCCGGTGCAGCAAAAATTAGCACCTGGTTCTACTTTTAAAATTGTTTCTTCGGTAGCGGGGCTTGAGGAGGGAGTGATTACTCCAACCACAAATATTTTTGACCGGGTAAAGTTTGACTTGGTGAGCCAGCCGCCAAAGTGCTGGAAATCATCAGGGCATGGCACGCTGCATGTCTCCACGGCGATTGAGGCATCTTGCAACTACTTTTATTATACAGTAGGGTTTGAACTGGGAAATGGTAAATCCAACGGGTCAGTGAACCATACAAAGGGACTGGCACGACTGGAAAAATATGCGGATATGTTTGGGCTGACCGACAAATCTGGCGTGGAGATTACGGAGACAGATCCTCAGTTTTCCAAAACAGATATTGTGCGTGCGGCAATTGGGCAGGCGACCCATGCGTATACTCCGGCGCAGATTGCCCGCTATGTCACGACTGTTGCCAACAATGGGACATGTTATGACTTGACTCTGATAGACAAAGTAAAAGATGTAAAGGGAAAAGTGATCCTTGATAATCAGGCAAATGTCCGGAATAAGGTGAAAATTTCGCAGTCGACCTGGGACAATATCCATGAGGGCATGTACCGTGTGGTCAATGGAAATACTTCAACTGCTCCTATGTTTGCCGGTCTGAAAAAGAAAGTGGCAGGAAAGACAGGAACTGCACAGTTAAATGAATACCATGCGAACCATGCCTGGTTTATGTCTTACGCGCCATATAATAAACCGGAAATATCTGTAACCTGCCTGATCCCAAATGGCTATGCTTCATCCAATGCCGCACAGACAGTGAGGGATGTATATAAATATTACTTTAGCGAAAATAAAAAGAAAGTATCAGGAAAAGTTAAAATGCCTGAATCCAATACAAATGTAATGGATTAATCGCAGATAAGGCTTCCTGGGGCGTGCCAATTGCAGGGATGGCATGGATTGCGCTCCAGCCACTAGAGAATGGAGGGTAGCATGAGTGATACAGTAGTGATCAAAGGAACAAAATCAGGAATTATTCTGGTATTAGATGCCAGTACAGAATATGATGTACTGAAGCAGGATGTTGCTGCTAAATTCAAAGCATCCGCAGCTTTTCTTGGCGAGGCACAGAAGGCAGTTACCTTCCAAGGAAAAGCATTGACCGATGAACAAAAGATGGAAATTATAAAGATAATTGAAGAAAACTGCAGGTTATCAATTGTCTGCATTATGGAGAATGATGAGAAGCTTGAACAGGCTTTCAAAAATTCGATTGAAAGGCAGATGATACAACAGGATTATAGTACCGGACAGTTTTTTAAAGGAAACCTTCGCTCCGGGCAGGTGCTTGATGTAGAAACCAGCATTATTATTATCGGAGATGTTAAAGCGGGAGCTAAGGTAATTTCAAAGGGAAATGTCATTATCCTTGGCTCGCTAAAGGGCAATGTCTATGCTGGTTCTTCTGGTAACCAGAATGCATTTGTAGTAGCGCTTGATATGGACCCGATGCAGATACGGATTGCAGATACGATTGCGAGGTCGCCGGATAAGCCAAAGAAGAGGCAGCCGAAAGAGACGAAGATTGCATTCTGGGAGGAAGGCAATATCTACATTGAAACGTTGGATAAAGACGTAATCGGCGACATCCGGTTATAGATTTTTTTGGCTACATTTGGTAAAATGGAACCAAGCGAGAATGAGATAAGCGAAAATATTCATTTAGGAGGAATAAAATTATGGGAGAAGTAATCGTTATTACATCTGGGAAAGGAGGTGTCGGCAAGACAACAACAACTGCAAATGTCGGTACAGGGCTTGCCATGCTAAATAAGAAAGTCGTATTGATTGATACAGATATAGGACTCCGCAACCTGGATGTTGTAATGGGACTTGAAAACCGCATTGTATATAATCTTGTGGATGTTGTAGAGAATAACTGCCGTATTAAACAGGCGCTGATTAAGGACAAGCGCTATTCCAACCTTTATCTGCTGCCATCTGCACAGACAAAGGATAAGACGGCTGTTAGCCCGGAACAGATGAAAAAGTTAGCGGATGCGCTCCGGGAGGAATTTGATTACATACTGTTAGACTGCCCTGCGGGAATTGAGCAGGGATTTAAGAACGCAATCGCAGGTGCTGACCGTGCATTGGTTGTCACGACACCGGAAGTGTCTGCTGTCCGCGATGCTGACCGGATCATTGGGCTTTTGGAGGCAAATGAGATTAAACAGACACATTTGATCGTAAACCGCTTGCGCGCTGATATGGTTAGGGAAGGCAATATGATGTCTAGCGATGATGTGGTTGAGATTTTAGCGGTGGATTTGATTGGCGTTGTGCCAGATGATGAGCAGATTGTTATTTCTACCAACAACGGAGAGCCTCTGGTTGGTTCCGAGACAAAAGCTGGACAGGCTTATATGAATATCTGCCACCGCGTTTTGGGGGAAGAGGTTCCTTATCTTGAATTGGAGGAGACAAAAGGATTTTTTCAAAAATTTGCTGCTATCTTTAAGAAATAACCATGCAATGGACTAAGTACAGAAATGGAGACAAGTATGAGCTTTTTATCGAATTTTTTTAAAAGTTCCGAAAACAGCAGCGATATTGCAAAAAACCGTCTGAAAGTTGCAATTACTTCTGACCGGGCTGTCTGCTCTCCGGAATTGATGGAACAGATGAAAAATGATATTATACAGGTTATATCCAAGTATCTAGATATTGATACGGACGGCCTTGATATTAAGGTAACAAAGACAGAGATTGACGATTCTTCTGGAACCGTCAATGCATTATTAGCGAATATTCCGATAAAAGAGGGTTCAAGAAACTTTAGGAAGTAATGTAAGGAAGGGCAGATTATGATTAACAAGATTAAACAGTATGATTGGAAAAAATACAACTATTCCCTGTTAATAGTTGTCATACTTCTTTGTTTAATAAGTGCTTATACAGTAAAGCTTGCCGGCGGCGATGAGGCTGGGATGCATTATATGAGGAACCAGCTTGTGGGAATGGTTCTTGGCCTAATCATTGTGGCGGGGCTTTCTGTGCTTGATTATCATTTTATCTGCAAATTTACCATACTTTACTATCCAGCAGGGCTTCTTCTTACGGCGGCGACCCATACAGCGCTTGGGACAAACAACCATACAGATGCGACGCGCTGGATTCGGCTTGGCGGCATTACGTTCCAGCCTTCTGAGTTAATGAAAATTATCCTGATACTTACTCTAGCGACAATTTTCACGAAACTAAGAAACCGCCTTGACCGTATCAGCACATTGTTTATTGCGGGGGCAGTAACGGTTATTCCGGTAATCCTAATTCTGACACAGCCAGATTTGTCCTCAAGCCTGGTAGCTTGCTTTATTATGGTGATTATGATTGTTGTAGCGGGGGTGAGCTACAAAATCCTAGCACCGATTATTGCTTTGGGAATACCGCTTGGCCTGGTGTTGTTCTGGTATATCCAGCAGCCGTACAATCTTTTATTGAAATATGAAATATTAAAGCCGTACCATTATAGACGTATTATGGGATGGCTGAACCCGGAGAAATATGATCCAGAGGGCAATATTGTTTATCAGCAGATGCACTCCATCCGAGCAATCGCGGCAGGCAAGCTTTCTGGAAAGCTTCTGCAGGACGGCGGTGGGGAAGGTGCTTCCAGGGCGTATTCAACCGTTTCGGTAAATGAAAGCGATTTTATCTGGTCAGTGATTGGAGAGGAGTTCGGCTTTCTCGGTTCCTGCCTGATACTTTTGATGTTTGCATTTGTAATCTTTAAATGCTTTATGGTAGCAAAGAATTCGCAGGATTATCTTGGAAAGATGATTGCAGTTGGGGTTGCATCTATGTACATGTTCCAAGTATTTACCAATATCTGCGTTGTCACTTTGCTCCTGCCAAACACAGGGTTGCCGCTTCCTTTTATCAGCAATGGGCTTAGCTCAATGATTTCTTCGATGATTGGGATAGGGCTGGTGATGAATATTAGTATCCAGCCAGCAAAGTCAAGCAAAGGAGGGTTCTCCATGAGAAACCTCTATGGAAATGGGCCGTCATCCAATATTGACCTGGATCTGGAATTGTAGTGATGGGACCACAATTCCTTGTAGTGGGAAGGTAGGCCGCAAAACTGCGGCATTGAAGGTTAAACAGTTTAAGACATAAGGTAAGGGGGACAGCAAGATGAATATTGGGTTAATTGCACATGATGCAAAAAAGATATTAATGCAAAACTTTGCAATTGCGTATCGGGGGATATTAAGTAAACATGAAATTTATGCAACTGGAACAACGGGGCGTTTGATAGAAGAAGTGACAAACCTAACCATCCATAAATATCTGGCGGGGCATCTGGGCGGGGAACAGCAGCTCGCATCACAGATTGAGCACAACCAGATTGACATGGTATTTTTCTTAAGAGATCCACTTTCGCCAAAGTCCCATGAGCCGGATGTCAACAATGTAATTCATCTGTGTGACACATATAACATCCCGTTTGCCACGAACCTAGCTACTGCGGAGCTTTTAATCAAAGCTCTGGAGCGCGGGGACCTTGAGTGGCGTGAACTGGTGAAAAAAGAGGGAACCGATGAAAATGAATAGGAAGAGAATAATATCTTTTTTGATGGCAGGCTGTCTTTGCAGTATCTCCTTGACCGGCTGCGGTGATAAGAAGAATGAAATGCTATCTTACCGGATTGATTTTCCGTTAAGTATAAGTACACAGGGCGAGGCTGTACCGCAAAGTTATCTGTCGGACGAAATCTGTGTGATTCCCAAAAAGAAACAGACAAAGAAACAGGATTCTATCATGTCATCCAAAGCATCCTTAGCAGTCAACGATACCACCGGAACAATGCTATACTCCCATAATATATATAAGAAAGTTTATCCGGCCAGTATTACAAAGATTGTTACTGCATTAGTTGTATTAAAGTATGGGAATCTGGATGATACAGTTACTTTCAGCTATAACGCATCACACATTACTGAATATGGCGCAAAGCTCTGTGGATTTATGGAGGGCGACCAAATTGTGCTTAGAGATTTGCTTTCCGCCTTTTTGGTGCATTCGGGCAATGACGCAGGTATAGCAATTGCTGAGCACATCGCAGGAACCGAAGAAGCATTTGCAGATTTAATGAATCAGGAAATGCAGGATTTAGGCGCTGTCCATTCACATTTTGTCAATTCTCATGGGCTTCACGATAAAAAACATTATACAACAGCATATGACCTGTACCTTGTTTTTCATGAACTGGTAAAAAATCAGACGTTTATGGATATTGTGGCTCAGCCGACCTATACTGCAAAGTTTCGGAAAAAGAATGGAAAAAAGAAAAAATTATCCTTTTTATCAACAGACCGTTATCTAATTGGCAGGGCTTCACCGCCGGAGGGGATCACTGTAATTGGAGGAAAGACCGGTACGACTTTTGATGCCGGCTCCTGCCTGATCTTGTATTCCCGCGGTGAAAACGAAGATGGTTATATTACAGTAGTATTAAAGGCAGATGGTGGAGATTTACTCTATGTCCAGATGAATCATCTGCTACAGAAATGTTCTGGAAGTAATTAAAACAATCAGCACCATCGGTATAACCGATGGTGCTGATTGTTTTTTCTGTCATTATTTCTTTCTAAATCTGTCATTTTCATATTAAAATTCACTAGTGATCTGATTAGCGGTTGTTAAATCCAATCCTGCCGTAATAGCTGATTGCATAAAGGCCGCCGATACCAACCAGGCCATAAACAATTCGGGAAAGGATGCTCATATCACCAAAGAGTACCCGCACCAGATCAAACTGGATAAATCCGATTAATCCCCAGTTTATGGCACCTACAATGACAAGGGTAAGTAAAACATAATCTAATATTTTCATGTTTCGCCTCATTTCTGCGCTGCCTTTGTGCATTAGGCAAGTTTTGTGACAGACAGCGCGCAGACACAAAACTTGCCAGGCTATGAAAAATCATCCAGCCTGCTATGCATTCATAATAAGTTTCTCACGGAATGAAAAAAATATGCATACTAGACATTTGTTTTTTCTATTTTGTATGGGTAGTTTGATATTGCTTCCTGGAACTGTTTTTAAAATGTGTATGTAATATCGTAATGTATTCTGTTTCATTTAATAATTAAATCAAATAATAATAATCGGTAAAAAATTTCCGTTTAAATTAGAGGATTATATTTTAATATTTATTGTTGAAAAATAATTATAATCATTATATAATATAAAATAGAAAAATCAAGGAATGCCTTGCTCGATTTTATCTATAATCTAAATTCTGCAGTGTGCCGTATTAGTTCACGATAATGGGGGACTTACAAAGAATAGCAATTAGACAAGTTTATACCCCATTGCTCTGTAGCAGAGTATAATGCTTATAACATCAATTTATAGATTTATTCCATTTTGGAAAGGAGGAATTATTGTAGGGCATATAACAATGTATTGAATTGAGAAATGGAAGATTGTATCAAATTAGAAAAGTATTAGATGGACGAAAGGAGATTTTATGAGAAACGGATTGTCAAAAATTTTTAAAACATTTGTGGCTACGACAATGACTGTAGTAATGCTGGCAAGCGGAAGTTTGGTTGCAAAGGCAAGCGCAGAGAATGATAATGGGATAATGCCATTAGATAGTGATTCATATTCGATAACACTAAAAAAAGGAATTCCCATTACAATTTCCACAAGCGTAGAAAAATCTATAGCAAATGTAGCTGCAACAGTTAATATGGAAAAAGGAATTCCGGCAGATGATTTGGTAACTACTTATGTGGTAAATTTAAGAGGGGAAATTGTTTCTACTGAAAGTGCCAAATTTAGAGGAACAACATCCCTAACAACTGGTAAAATGCCATATCGTTCTGGTACTGGAAACAAAGGTAACCGATATCGCTTAACGCTATCATTAAATAAGAGTTCAAAAGACGATATGTTAGAAAGTGTAAAATGTAGCTTTATTCCGTAAATTAGGGTCTAAATAATAGTACAGTATGTAGTAGATAAGTGTAAGTTGTTGTATATTTGCACTTATCTACTACATTATTTTATAGATAATAGACCTAACTTTGTTAAGTTATAGTCAAATACCTCGCTGCAGAGCAACGGGGTATGACTTAGTTTCTCTAAAGGAACCATTCGGTTCCTTGGCAAATTCCGCCCCAAGTGGCAGGGTATTAGACCCGCGCGCATTCGCCAAGTGCAAAGGAACTTTCAGTTCCTTGCAAGCATTACGTTTGGCTCGTTGCTTACGCGAAAATAAAAAAGAAGGAAGTGAGCTTATTGAAATCAAAAAGACAATTAATATATCTGGGGATTTGTTTTACGTTATTAATAGGTGGATGTCAGCATAATAAAAAGAAAATTATAAGTAAAGAAGAAAAAAATATATATCGGGATATTTTTACAAAAGAGGAAAAAACAACAGGAACAGCTGAATTTAATTTAACCGAAAATGTAAAAATAGACGCACAGGTTACACCTATAGATAAATATAAAAATGGCTTAAAAAAATTTTATATGAAACATTATTTTGAGACAAAGGATTTGAATGATATAAATGAATTTATGAAAAAACCGACTTTATTTGGAAAAGACCTTTCAGTAATTATGAGTATGCTTTCAGAAAAATTAAGTGGAAAGTTTTACAAAAAGCCGAGATTCGATGCGTATGATAATAAGGCTAAAGAAATAATTGCTAGAAGCACATTTCAAGATAAAAATGGGAATCTTTATACATTTAATACCTCGTGGGGAACTGGTGATGACAGGTATGGCTATGATAAAGGTGTGTATTGTCCAATTATGTATATTCGACTCGAAGAGAAAAGTAAGGCTATGTCTACCCAGATAGAGCATAAGATTTTACAATATCTTAAGGATTTTAAAAATATGGAGGTATCCTTTATAAAAGACAAGAGACAAACTGGGGAGGAATTAAAGGATTATCTTGAAAAATTATTAGGAAGGGATTTAAGTGATACATGGGATTGTATCCCCGTCACGGAAGAATCAATTGTTGCATTAAATAATGTTTATCAAACGGATATTACTCATTTAGAATCCAAACAGGAATATTGTAGCTATCGTTATTACTATGATGTAAAAGGATTTCCATATACGGAATCATATCTAAGTTATCAATTGAAAGAAGGGGAGACGGCTAGTAAGCTTGCAAGGATGTCCACACCAAATAATACTTTAATTGGATTGTGCAATCCATCAATAATGTGCCACCTCTCAAAGGAGGGGATCATTGCTTTGGATATTAATAATATCCGCATGGAAGGAGATGTGTATAAAGAAGCTGAGCAGGTTGTGGACTCAAATGCTATTCTTAATAAAATTAAAATATTTTATGAAAAACAAATTCTTATTAGACCTGTTACAGTTACGGAAGTAAACATTGTTTATACGGGATATTTTACAGATGGAAATGAGGGAGAAATCCAGCCAACTGTTGCGCCATTCTGGAGAGTAAAGGTATACAATAATGATTCCAACGGAAGTCAATTTTTTTTCTATGATGCCTTTACCGGAGAAGCAATTGTTGAGGGAATTACTGCAATGGAATAGGGGGAATAAAAAAAGAACATGGGGAATAGAAGGCATATTTTCCTAACGGAAATTACAAGGTGGTTTATAACACCGACATTTCTTTTTGCAGTGTTTTTTTCTGCAATGTTTATTGTTTTAGACATCCTTGCCAGTGTACCAGAAGGTGTACTGCTAAGGGAACGGGAACTAAATGGCGCAGTTTATTATATCGTCTCTACAGCGGGTTCCGTGCTTTTTAAATATGCAGGCCTTTGTCTTTGTGCTTTTCTGGGATCTGGTCTTTATGCAGAAGATTTTGAGGAAAATGCTGTTTATATGCGGATTCAGAGGCTTGGCTGCACACGCTATGCATTAGGAAGGGTGGTGCATGTCATGCTGTCGGCATGGCTGTGTGCTGTGCTTGCAGAATTATTTAGCGTAGTCATTTTAATGTTGGGTTTTGGGCAGCCGTTTTTATCATCGAACCCTTCTTTTTCTGGTATGGAAGACGGACTTTTCGCCCAGGGAAACTACGTGTCATATTGTTTTATCTTGTTTGGAATCTGCGGGTTCCGTGCTGCTTTTTATGCATTGCTTGCTATGGCATTTTCTGTTTTTGTCCCCAATCGGAGAACAGCGGCATCACTTCCGGTACTTTTGTGGTATTTCAACCAGTTTATGTTGGTAAGGTTTGAATGGATTCCGGATTGGCTTCAACCGAGGACACTCTATACGGAGGAAAATGCGGCATCGTTTTTGTTTGGGATCAGTGAATGGGATGCATTCTTTCTTGTTGTAGTATATACTTTTGTTGCTGCAATACTTGTTTTTTTTCTTTTTCGGTATGCATTGCGGAGAAACAGGACATTTGGGGGAGGGATGGAATGAAAATAATTGACAATATAATTAGGATATGGCGTGTGGCGCTATACGAGACAAAAATCATAGTCCTTTCTGTAAAATTTTTTGTACTATCAGCAATGTCATGGATGTTTATGGATTTATTTGTGATGTCTTTGCGGCAATTGGCAATGGACTTTGACCTAAAGCTTGTCCCGGCAGGGCTGCCGTTTTATTTTTCAGACAATGTGTATTGTAACATTGCATTTTTACTCTTAATATTTTTGTTTAGTGATTTGCCATTAAAAGATAACGGGCAAAAACAGATTCTGCAAAGGAGTGGTATTGGATGTTATGCATGTGGCCAGATGCTTTCGATTGTTCTGGTAAGCGTAATATATGTGGCGGAGCAGCTTCTTTTTTCTATATTAACGGTATTGCCTTGCATTGAATTTGGGGATTGGGGGAAGGTCTGGGGAACGGCTGCTGCAGGAAAGCTTGCAGATATGGGGTATGACAATGTCGTCCGGGTATCCTACAGCGTGATTTCACAATATATGCCGTGGCAGGCTATTTTTGCATCTGCACTTTTGTTCGGCCTAAGTGGAATCTGCTATGGCATGCTGGAGTTTTTGTTAAATGGCCTGAATGGGGGAAAAGTGGGCACCGCTATTTTGTCAGCATGGAGCCTGATGTGGATGTTCCTTTCAGAAATGTCAGAGGACTGGGTGCGCCAATTTAACCGTTTTTCACCGCAGCGCTGGAATGATTTGTCTGATAAAAATCCAGATGATATATATATAATGAGCGGAGTATTATTTTTTTCATTTGTAATACTTTGGTTTATAAACCAGTGGCTAATGAAAAAAAGGAAAATTCAGATTGAAATATAAAAGACTTATGTTTTGATATAGAAATGAGGTGTATTATGGAAAAGGTTATTCAAATAAGCCATGCGGTGAAAAGATTTGGGAAAACAACCGTGCTGCATGATGTTTCGCTGAACATAGACAAAGGAAGCATTTGTGGGATCATAGGCAGGAATGGAAGTGGAAAAACGGTACTTTTTAAAGCGGTCTGTGGGTTCCATCAATTAACATCTGGCACTATTACGGTCAAAGGAAAGCGGGTTAGTAAAGATGTGGACATTCCTGAGGGAATCGGGAGTATTATTGAAACACCAGGATTTTTAGGCAATTTTTCAGGATACAGAAACCTTAAGTATCTTGCGGATATCCGAGGGATTATTGGAAAAGAAGAAATTTATCAGGCAATGGAGCAGGTCGGGCTAGATCCTAAGAGTAGGAAGCATGTTGGAAAATATTCACTTGGGATGCGCCAAAGACTTGGCCTTGCGCAGGCATTTATGGAGGGACAGGATATTCTTGTGCTGGATGAGCCAATGAATGGGCTAGATAACCAGGGGGTGAATGATATAAGAGAATTGCTTTTGGAGTTAAAGAAACAGGGTAAAACCATTTTGATGGCAAGCCATAACCGAGAAGATATTGAAAAACTTTGCGATGAAGTGTATGAGATGGATGCAGGGATATTAAAAAAACGTTAAAACTAATCAAAATACAGATATAATAAGTATTAAAGATTCACCCAGAGACACTTTGTACTTTTCATGCTAATATATAAAACAAAAGATGGAGAGGTTGGAAAAATGTTATATTTAGAAGCTCACAAATTTTTTAAAAGAAAGTTAGTCTGTGTTCTGTTACTAATTCCTATATTAATAATCGTTCTGGAAGTAGGCGGTTATTTATACCAAAGTTCGGGTTATGAAGAAATACAGCAAAAAATAGAGATATTTGAGAAACACAGTGGGATTTTAACTGAAGCACGTATTAAGGGATTTTGGGAGGATTATCAAGAGTCATCGTCAGATGAGGGAGCGGGACAATTATATTATGAAAGTGAATATCTGGAAATGCTAATAGGCATCTTACCTAATGTCAGTTTTGATATAATATTTGGGTATTATGAAGGGTGGCAAATGTTTCTGTCTGGTTTTATTGACTATATACAATTTATCCCCGTATTTATTGCAGCTGTATTTTCAGGAATCTTTACTTATGATAAGGTATGCGGAATGCAGGAGATTATGTTAAGTGCAAGGAATGGTAGAAAAAAATGCACCAAAGCCAAGGTGCTTCTTGCATTTTTAGTGGCGAATAGTATGTTTCTTGTGATAACATGCATAGCACTGTTCAGAATGCTTTTTATTACACAGGGAAGGGGATGGAAAACAAACATCCAGCTCTCTGTCTGGCTGATGGAAAGCCCGTTGGATATGAGTTATAGTGTTCTCTGGCTACATACTTTGTTTTTATCATTTCTAGCAATCAATACAATCCTTTTGATAACATTATCAGTATCTTTTCTAGCAAAGAGTCCGGTGACGGCAATGTGCATTAGCCTTGCGATTTTGTTTATATTGCGCCCTGATGTCATGGATATATATATTTCTGATGTGGAAATAGCGCATAAAATAATTTCGCTGACACCCTGCAATATTATTAACACCTTTAATTTGGCGCAGAGGACGCCAGTCACTATAGGCAGTATCTCGGTACAATGGATTTATATTGTAGAGGTAGTTTATGTAATATTGCTTACAATCGGAATGATTTTTTTCTTTCAGAAGTTGGCGAAACAGCAAAAGTATTTTGCAACATAAATATTATGAAAATGAGTTTTTATTTTGGCTATTAAATCTCGAATTGATTAAAAATGAAACTGAGATTAGACGTTATAGGAAAGAGGAGAGAGAGTGATGTTATATTTAGAGGCATATAAGCTTTTTAAGAGAAAATTAACCTGTATTCTGCTAATAGGTATTTTTTTGATAATAGCAATACCGCAGATTAGTAATGCTTTGTACATCATGCCAGATTATGAAGAATTTCAACAGAGAATAGACATTTTTGAAAAACATAATGAACTTTTGACAGATTCAAGTGCGGAAAGATTTTGGGAAGATTATAAGGATATATTATCAGAGGAAGAAGTGAAACAGATTTATACTGATTATGACCATATTTATTTTGAAGATGGGAAATTAATAAGCATAGAGAATACATTTCCTTATATTAGTTTTGATATAATATTTGGATTTTACGAACAGTGGCAGATATATCTAATTGACTTGATTAGTTATATGCAGTATATACCAATCTTTGTTGCAGTTGTATTTTCAGGCATCTTTACTTATGATAAAACATGCGGGATGCAGGAAATTATGTTAAGTGCGAGAAATGGTAGAAAAAAGAGTACAAAGGCAAAGGTATTACTTGCGTTTTTAATGACAAATATCATGTTTCTTGTAGTGGCAATCATAGCATCGGTTCATATGTTCCTCTTTACACAAGGAAGGGGATGGAATACTAGCATACAGCTTAATATCCTGCTTAGGGATAGTCCATTAAATATGAACTTTGGGATTCTCTGGCTACATACTTTATTTTTGTCCTTTGTGGCAGTAAATAGTTTTCTTTTTATCACATTATCAGTATCTTTTCTGGCTAAGAACCCGGTTGTGGCAATGTGTGTTAGTCTCGGGGTATTATTTATTTTGCGCCCCGATGTTGTGGAAGCATTTGTCGGCAACAGGGAAATAGCTGGAAAAATTGTTTCGCTGACACCATACAATATTATTAATACTTTTGATTTAGCTAGGCGGATGCCAGTGACCGTTAGTGGAATCACGGTTCAGTGGATATATTTAGTAGAAGTTATTTATGTGGTGTTATTAACCGCTGGAGGGATATTTTTCTTTCTGAAACTAATTAAGAAGCACAAATATTTTGCGGCTTAGATTTTTATAGAAATGAGGAATTAGGATGAGATTGGAATTAAAAGATATCAGGCAGAGTTATGGACAAAAAGTAATTTTAGATAATCTAAACCTTACTTTTAGACCGGGGATTTATGGCTTTATGGGGCCAAATGGGGCTGGGAAATCTACGACAATCCGAATGATCTGCACAGTAGAAGAACCAGTTTCTGGCGGGATATATTATAACGGAAAAGATATCTATGGTATGGGAGAAGAGTACAGGGAAAAGCTTGGTTATGTTCCGCAGAAAGCGGGGTATTACCCTGATTTTAATGCATACACATTTCTCCGGTATATAGCAGGGCTGAAAGGAGTAGGCAATGCTGATGAGGCAATCGAAAAATGCCTGAGGTTAGTCAACCTATGGGATGAGAAAGAGAAAAAACTGAAGAAGTATTCTGGTGGGATGAAACAGAGGGTGAGTATTGCGCAAGCACTGCTAAATGATCCTGAAATCCTTATACTAGATGAGCCGACAGCAGGACTTGACCCGAATGAGAGGATGAACTTGAAAAAGCTCCTTGCAGATTTGGCAGAAAATAAAATTATTATTTTTGCTACACATATTGTATCTGATGTAGAAGACCTTGCGGAACAGGTAATTATCCTAAATAAGGGTACAATCTTGTTAAATGAGGAAACAGAGACAGCGATATCCCGCCTAGAAAATAAAGTATGGCAGTGCGATTTAAAGGATATGGATGAAATAAACCGCATCAAAAAAGAATATAAAGTAAGCAGGGTACAGCGCCATAAAGGTATGGCAAGACTAAGGGTGATAAGTGATGAGAAGCCACATGAAAATGCTTTTGAAGTAGATGGCAGCCTAGAGGAAGTGTACATGCAGTTGATAGAGAACAAACGGTATGATTGTGTGGACAGAGATTCCGCTGGTCAATGAGGTTAGGGCATCAGATGAATTTAAGCAGGTAACGAAAAACCAGCTTACTGAATTGATCGCCCAGCAATATAATCGGCCATCTGTATGCTTCTGGGGCCTGGAAAATGAAATTGGAAATGGGCAGAGCCTGACCGACGCAAAGGCGAATGACAACCTGGCGGTAGCGAAATCCATTTTATTTGATTTAGATAACCTTACAAAGGAGCTAGATACCACCGGACGCTACACAACACAGGCAGTGAACCGCGATTACAGTATGGATAAAAACAATCCAGACTCAGTAAACAAAGATTTTGATACAAACGAGGGCTGGAAATCCGATACTGTTGCATGGAATATTTACCCAGGCTGGTATCCAGATGCAAATTTCTATGGCACATTTGAGGATGTTATGAAACGCAAAACTGAACTGGACAGCCGTTCTATGGGAATTTCTGAATACGGATGGGGCGCTAATGTAGACCAGCATGAGGCGTATCCAGAGCTTGGAGTAAATAATCTGACAGCAGGCGGGACATGGCACCCGGAAGAGTACCAAAACCTTATGAATGAGGAGGCTCTTGCATATATTAACAACCATGACGAATTGTGGGGAACTTATTACTGGGTTATGTTTGACTTTGCTGTTGACAGCAGAAATGAAGGCTCCCAGCCAGCATTAAATGATAAAGGGCTTGTGACGGCGAACCGCAAAACGAAAAAAGACAGCTTCTATCTATACAAGGCAAACTGGAATAAGAAAGATTCCTTTACTTATATTACCAGCCGCAGGTGGACGGAACGTGACAGTTCAGAAACATATGTCAAAGTGTACTCAAACTGCGATCAGGTGGAATTATTTGTAAATAATACCAGCCTTGGGCAGATGCAGCCAAAAGGAAATGGTGTATTCCTGATGGAAAATGTTCCATTAGCTGTAGGCGACGTAGTGGTAAAAGCAGTGGGCAGCTATGAGGGCGGCAGTGAGCAGTATACCGATACTTGTACTTGGAAAAGAGAGATTTCTGGCAAAGCAGACCTGGAGTCCCAGGCATTCGCTGTTGACACGCAGGAAAAGACGATCGCTGTAGAAAATAATGTAACCTATAAGGAATTTAAGGAAAAGGTAAAAGGTGTCAACAATGCATCTTATAAAATGTACAATAATGGAACAGAAATAACCGACGATAACACGATAATCGTTCCAGGAATGAAGATTCATGTTACGGCAGAAGACCAGAAAACAGAATCAGATTATACGGTTGTATCCTTTAACTTATGCCTGAATAAAAAGGTAGAAACCAGCAGCAGTGAAGCCGGCAATATCGGTGCAAATGCCGTAGATGGAAATAATGCTACGAAATGGACAGCTGTCAACGGCACATATCCACAAACTATTACGATTGATTTGGAAAAGGAATACAATCTAGGTGATCTGACATTAGTCTGGGATGCAAAAAACGGTAACCGCTATTATGGATATGTGGTATCAGTCAGCGAGGACGGCAAAAATTATACGGATGTAATCAACCGCAGGGACAATATAGAGATTGGAAGTATTACCGAATCCCTTCAGTTAGTAAAAGGCCGTTATATTAAGATTACTGCGACAAGTTGTAGTGAGGCTGGATGGGCCACCTTGTTTGAGGTAAAGGCAGACGGTTACAATATCACTTCAGATCGTTATTCTATTGATGAGCGGCATCGCCTTATTGTTGTAGATGCTATTCCAAATACTGGGTTGGCGGATAGTGAATTTAGCAGCCATTTAACAATAGATGGTAATTATAATTACAAAATGAATTATAGCAGCGGCTGGATTCACAATGGGAATACGGTTGATATGGTAGACAGAAAAGGCACGGTTGCGGCAACTTATACCATCTGCACAGAAGAGACAAAGGAAACGTATTATAAAGACATAGAAGTGACGAAACTAGTTTTAAATAAAACAGCAGAGACGATGCGGGTTGGCAAGACATTCCAGCTGCAGGCATCCGTTCTGCCAGCAAATGCGTCAGGGGGCAAAATAACTTATAAGAGCAGTAATGAAAATATCGCAACTGTAACAGACAGGGGACTCGTTACTGCCAAAAAAGAAGGTTCAGTCACTATTACAGTGACAGCTGGCAATGGAGTTAGCGCTGTATGTAACATAACTGTAAATGATTATTCGGATTTAAAGCCTGCAGCAGTTCTAGACTTTGAAGAGACTAATGAAGTCTCCTTATATGGGGCGGCTAGTTTAACGAAAGACCCAGACAATGCATCCAACCAGGTGCTGTTAGTTGATGCAGCGGCAGGAGGAAAGAATGGAAATTATGCTATAGCCGCTAATGATCTAAAAGCATATGATTTTTCAGAAGGGGTAACCGTATCTTTAAAAATTAGGCCAACGGCAAATTCGAGTGACTGGAATTATTTATTTGCCATTGGACAGACAAAATCGCATGGAGCTTTTAATTACTGTGACGGAACCGTTGGTTTTATCGCAAGGCATGGTGACCCATACGAGGCACATTTTCCAGGTGATGGCTGGGTACAGGGCAATCCAGTCAACAGTGACTATGGATTCTTTACGCAGGCAAAAAATACTGGAAAATGGTATCGCATAACATATGTCTATTCAAAAACGGAAGTCTGTCTCTATGTGGACGGAATTTTAACTTGCAGATGGGCTGGAAATATCAGCAGTGTATTGGCATCCTTAAACCAGGGGCATCTGGTGATCGGCGCCGGGGCATCAGAGGATGAGCTGGAGAACTTCGGCGGCTATATTGATGATGTGTATGTATATAACGCTGCATTAGCACAGGAAGATGTTGCAGTAATCGGGACAAAAAAACAAAGCCCGAACGAGGATAAAGAAAAGAAAGCGAAATCCATTAAGGTATCGGTTAAAAATTACCAGTATGGAGCAAAAACGCTTTATCTAAAAAAAGGAGATACCGCACAGCTAAATACCGTGGTAAGACCTGCTTCTGCAAAAAAGGGGGTTACTTATCTATCCAGTGCCAATGCAATTGCATCGGTAAACAAAAACGGAAAGATTACAGCAAAAAAATCAGGTACTGCAAAGATAACGATTACCTCTGGGGATGGTGAAAAGAAAACAGCTATCACTGTAAAGGTTGTGAAGAAAGAAAAGATAAACAAGAAACTTTCTTTACAATCAGCCAATAATATCGTGTTTAAAAAGAAAAATAAAGTTTCCCAGATTCAACTGAAGGGCTTGACGCCGAAAACTACCAGTAAAGTAACTTATAAGGTGACAAAGGGAAGTAAGTATGTTAAAATTAACCAGTATGGAGAGGTGACATGTAAGGCAAGTCCCGCAAAAAAAGCAAAAAAAGCGGTGATTAAGGTAGTTTGCGGCAAAAAGGCTGTTTTCGTCCAGGTAACTATAAAGAGATAAATTATTACCCAGACATTAACATTTCATTGCCTTAGTAATATTACGGTAGATGAAAAATAGCTTCTATCTGCTGAAAACATATTACCCAAACCAACACATCTATGTTAAAATGATTTGTGGATATCAGTTGGGGCAAAAGATATTTTGCCCCAACATCACAATATATGGGATTGCCTGTGTCGGTATTGTTTACAGGCAGGACTGCAAAAGCATAGGAGGCTGCTAATGATATTTCCTAAAGATGTGTTTCGTTTAAATGGATATAATGGAGAAATTCTTGCATTATCCATCAGAGAGGTAAAGGACTGTCTGGGTTGGGACGGGGCGGAGGATGGCTATGAATTAATCTGCAGCCTGGAAGTTTCTGCCGGATGTTATCATGCGTTTAACAAAAGGTACTATACCTCAGATGGAGCATTATATCAATTTAAGGATGAATTAAAAGAATGTTACAAAAATTCCTGTGGAACTGCGCACTACAAAGTGCTGCAGGATGACACATTATGCTTCAGTGTCCAGGTTAAAAATGGTGTAAAATCACTTGTGAAGGGGATATATCAGGATCTGCCTGAAGTTGGGAATGCACTTCATTTTGAATTTGAGACGGAGACTGAGTTTTTCTTCAAGGTAATTGAGGATATTGAGCGGTTAGAGGGGATTTTTTATGGAGAACACACAAAAAACGAGGCTGTTTGAGGAAACACCCGTTCCAAAAGCAGTTATGACACTTGCCATACCAACTGTAATTAGTTCACTGGTTATGGTTATTTACAATCTTGCTGATACTTATTTTGTTGGAATGCTAAACAATCCGGTACAAAATGCCGCTGTAACGCTTGCAGCGCCGGTTCTTCTGGCATTTAATGCCGTAAATAACCTTTTTGGTGTCGGAAGTTCCAGCATGATGAGCAGGGCACTTGGCAAAAGAGATTATGATACAGTCTACCGCAGTTCTGCGGTAGGTTTTTATTCTGCTCTTTTTTGCGGAGTGCTCTTTTCTGTGTTGTATACAGTATTTAGCGTTCCACTGTTGTCTTTGCTTGGGGCAACCAAGGAGACTTCCTATGCAACTGGGGAATATTTAAGATGGACGGTTTCTTTTGGGGCGGCGCCTGCTATTTTAAATGTAGTTATGGCATATCTGGTACGTGCGGAGGGCGCCACCCTTCACGCGAGCATTGGAACAATGAGCGGATGCATATTGAATATTATCCTGGACCCGATTTTTATCCTGCCGTGGGGATTGGATATGGGGGCAGCAGGGGCAGGGCTTGCTACATTTCTTTCAAACTGTGCTACCTGTCTCTATTTCTTTGGGTTCCTGATTATGAAACGCCGACAGACATATGTCTGTATCCGCCCTTCGATGTTCTGCCTTCGCAGAATGATTATTATGGGCATCTGCGGGGTAGGGATTCCCGCAGCAGTACAAAATCTCTTAAATGTGACTGGCATGACGGTTTTAAATAATTTTACCTCGTCTTTTGGCTCAGATGCCGTGGCTGCGATGGGGATTGCACAAAAGGTGAACATGGTTCCAATGTACATTGCAATGGGAATCTCGCAGGGAATTATGCCGTTGATTGGCTATAATTATTCAAGTGGGAATGTCCGGCGCATGAAAAATACAGTTTCATTTTCCGCGGAACTTTCCCTCGCTTTTATGGTAATATGCGCCACAATTTATTATTTCTTCGCAGGGCAAGTGACAACGCTCTTTATTAGTGATGAGCATATTATTTATTATGGGAGTCGTTTTTTGCAAGGGCTCTGTTTTGGGCTGCCATTTCTCTGTATGGATTTTCTGGCTGTTGGAGTGTTCCAGGCGTGTGGTATGGGAAGCAAGTCGCTTCTGTTTGCCATTTTAAGGAAAATCATATTGGAAATCCCAGCGCTTTTTATTCTAAATTATCTGTTTCCATTATATGGACTGGCTTATTCCCAGTTTGTAACAGAAGTTGTACTGTCTGCCGCTGCAGTATTGGTGCTGGTGCGTATGTTCCGCAAATTAGATTAACTTAGATTAAACTTGATATTTAACTAAGCCATCATAATATTGCATAAATAGGAGGCAAATATATGAGAAAAGGCGATAAAATTGCCCTGGTTTGCTGTTCAAACGGCCAGCCAGCCTCAGGACGTCTTGTGCTGTTAAAATTAAGGGATAAACTGACGGAGCTTGGGCTGGTTCCGGTTTTTGGGGACTATATTTTTGAAAAGGATTCCGTTTTTAGCGGATCAGGGAGAGAGCGGGCCGACAGCTTGATGAAATTTTACAGGGAGCAGGAGATTAAAGCTATTTTTGATGTATCGGGCGGCGATATTGCAAATGAAATACTTCCTTACCTTGATTTTGATAGCATTGCAGATAGCGGCAAAATGTTCTGGGGCTACAGCGACCTTACAACCATTATTAATGCAATCTATGCAAGGACAGGGTGCCAATCCGTTTTATACCAGATCAAAAATATTGTTCTGGAAGACTCAGAATATCAAAGTTTACATTTGAAAGAAACTATTTTAGAGGGAAAAGAGACGCTGTTTCGTATTCCATTTTCATTCCTGCAGAAAGAAAAGATGCAGGGAATTGTAGTTGGTGGAAATATTAGATGTCTGTTAAAGCTGGCCGGAACGAAATACTGGCCCGATATGAATGGAAAAATACTATTGTTGGAAGCACGAAGCGGCGGCGTGCCGCAGATGGTGGCTTATTTGAACCAGCTTCAGCAGATAGGTGTATTTGAAAAAATAGCTGGTATCCTATTAGGAACATATACCGAGATGGAGAAAACGGGAGCCGAGCCTAACATTGTTGATTTGATAAAACAATATGCCAGAGAGGAACTTCCTATTGCATATACCTCTAAAATTGGCCATGGTTCGGATTCCATGGGAATTGTGATTGGAAGAAACTACGAGTTCAAGGGGTGTGGGAGATATGGAGAAGATTTTATTAGTTGAGGATGATCTGGAGATCAGCACAATGCTGAAAAATTTTTTAACAGTTGAAAATTATGAAGTGGCCACGGCATTTGACGGTGAAAGCGCCTGTGAGCAGTTTTTTTCCGATACATTTAGCTTAGTCCTGCTTGACCTGATGATCCCCAAAATGAGTGGTATGGAGGTTATGAATAAAATCAGGCAAAATAATACAGTTCCAATTATTATCCTATCGGCAAAAGACACGGACTCAGATAAAACACTTGGTTTAGGAATGGGAGCGGATGATTACATTACAAAACCATTTTCTGTTACAGAGGTATTGGCAAGGATTAAAGCCAATATCAGAAGGAGTATGTGGGGAACCAAAGGAGCAGTAGAACAGCCTCCAGTGCTAAAAAAGGGCGGACTCATTATGAACCTGGAGGATTACTCTGTTACGAAAAAGGATATTAAAATTGAACTTACATCAAAAGAATTTGAAATCTTGAAACTTTTCATGCAAAATCCCAAAAAAGTATATACAAAAGAGCAGATATATTCCCTTGTCTGGAAAGACGCATATTATGGAGATGAAAATGCCGTAAACGTTCATATCAGCAGATTGAGGAACAAAATTGAGGACAACCCCCGGAAGCCACAATATGTCATGACTGTATGGGGGATTGGGTATAAACTGGGGGATGTAAGAGATGAGTGATCAAACGATAATATTTTTTCTGACTATTCTGGCATTGTCTTTGCTTCTTGTTGTTCTATATCAACGCCTTACCTTTCACCGGGGAATACAAGGTAAGATTCAAAAAATTCATAGGAAACTGGAAAAAATCTTAGAGACCGACAGCGATGAGAAAGTAATGGTTTTTACAGACCATCCTGCTTTGATGGAACTGGCAGCGCAGATTAACCGTCTGTTAGTTGACCGTCAAAAGATGAAAGCAGACTTTAAGCGAGAGGAAATTTCATCTAAAAAAATGCTGTCCAATATATCCCACGATATCAAAACACCATTAACTGTAATCCTTGGCTATCTGGAAATTATGCACCTAAACAATTCGGACGATGAAATGCTGAAAAAGGTAGAAACAAAGGCGGAACAGGTAATGGAATTAATCAACCAGTTCTTTACTCTGGCGAAATTGGAAGCTGGTGATACCGATGTTACTCTATGTAAAATTAATATCTGCGAAGTGTGCAGGGAAAATGTCTTAGAATTTTATGATATTTTATTGCAAAAAGAATTTACAGTTGATTTGCATATTCCAGAAACATCTGTTTTTGTGCAGGGAGATAAGGATGCCTTGCAGAGAATCTTGTATAATTTATTTTCCAATGTTATCCGTTATGGCAGCGAGGGGAATTATCTGGGAGTCTTTTTACGCCAGGATAAAAGTGTCGTATATATAGACGTAGTTGATAAAGGCAAGGGGATTGAGAAAGAATTTATATCCCATGTATTTGACAGATTATATACAATGGAGGATTCTAGAAACCGGGAAATACAGGGGAACGGCCTTGGCCTGACGATTGCAAAAAATCTCGCTGTTAAGTTAGGGGGCGATTTGCTTTTAGATAGCGTCCCAAGTGTAAAAACTACTTTTACATTAAAGCTAAAAAAGATAAGTTATTAAACATATTAAATTCTTAGGATGATGGTATCTTTTGCCGAAGTAAAAATATGCGCCGAAAGAAATTTGTAAGAATTTGTCAAGAGTTTTGAAAATCAATATCACTATAATGATATTCAGAAGTTATAAATCGTAACATTCAGAAACAGTAAAGGCAAGCAACATTTTTTGGGCGAAAGGGCGATTCGCAATGAGAGGAGGCAAAAGATGTCTTATATCTTACAAACAGACCATCTTAGTAAAACGATAGATGGGAAAGAGTTAATTTCAGATGTAAATGTCCATGTAAAAAAGGGTGAAATCTATGGATTTTTGGGTCCGAACGGGGCAGGCAAAACTACAGTGATGAAGCTGGCAACAAACCTTTGGAAACCAACAACTGGCAAGATTATATTATTTGGAAACGTATTGGAACCTACTTCTTATGAGTTACTTGAGCGAATGGGAAGCATTATAGAATTTCCAACATTTTATGATCATATGAGCGGGAGGGACAATCTGCAGCTCCATTGTGAGTATATGGGGTATTACAACAAAGGTAGCGTGGAGGAAACTTTGGAAATGTTAGACTTGTCGGATGCGGCAAATAAGCCTGCGGGGAGCTATTCCCTGGGCATGAGGCAGCGCCTGGCAATTGCCCGCGCAATCCTTTGTAAACCAGAGTTTGTTATTCTGGATGAACCAACCAATGGCTTAGACCCTGCAGGAATGAAGCAGATTAGGGATTTATTTAAAATGCTCTGTACCGAATATGGCATGACTCTGATGATTTCCAGCCATCTTCTTTCGGAAATTGAAAGTATCGCAGATACAATCGGGATAATTCATCACGGGAGAATGATGAAAGAAATCTCAATGAAGGAAATTGCAGAAACAAATACTGCTTATATTGAGCTTGTTGTGGAAAATACAAAAAAAGCAGCCTATGTGTTGGCAGATAAGATGAAGTTACATAATTTTAAAATTGTGGATGGTTCTATGATCCGTATATATGAACAGGGGATTATGACTCAGAAAGTTTCCAAAGAACTGATGATAAATGAAGTAGAGTTTACTTCTATCAGGCAACACACAGAGACTTTGGAAGACTATTTTTTAAAAATAACAGCGGAGGTGGGAAAATCATGTTAAAGTTAATTAAACTTGAATGGAAGAAGAATAATATAAGAAAATATATATTGGGTTCTGTGATTATGGCAGCACTACTTTGTGTATTTTTATTTGCACTGGCATTTCTGGGGATTGCAAATGACCCGGATGGAACATTAGATGCAGCACCAGGGATGGATGTGATCTCTGCGCCAATTGAATTGTTTACAAGTATGGTATTCCTTATTCATACTAGTGTGATGCTGGCATCATTTATTGTAAGTGCATATAAAAATAAAACAATGAACCTGATGTTTTCTTATCCTATTAAACGACAGAAAATATTGGCGTCCCAGATGATTGCAGTTTGGCTATTTAACTTTGTGGCACTTATTATAACAAAGTTTTTGATTTACCTATGCGTGTCAGTTGGGGCAGAGTATATGCAGCCATCCTTTGCCATTGACTTTAATCTGGGCAGTTTAACGTTTTATATTCAATTAATATTGAAAGCTTTCGTAGTCGTAAGCATGAGTTTTATCGCTTTATTTGTCGGAATGGCAATGAAATCTTCAAAGGCAACGATAGTTACTTCATTTTTACTGATTTTTCTGACACAGGCAAATGTCGGCGATATAACTATGCAAGATAGCGCAGCATTTCCAATTGTACTAACAGCAATCTCTTTTGCTTTTGCTGTTTTATCCATCTACAATGTGGAAAAGAAAGATTTATTATAAACAATACCAAAGTATTACTAAAGTGATAAAAAATCAATGGATTTAATGCAGGATAAATCCCTATTAAGAAAAGATTGAAACAATGGATATGACAAGACAATAGATATTACCTTTATGATTGTTTAGATTTTTATCAGAAATCAATACAACAGAATTTCAAAGTCCAACATAAAATTAGAATTTAGGAATTTTACACGTATAGGAGTGTTACACCATAGTAAAGCTTTGGGAACTATTTCCAAAAGCCTTACTATGGTGTAACCAGAATCAAATTAAGAAATTGTCTAACTTCTTAACCACATTCAATATTAAATGATACAAACTTAAGAAAAAAATGACAAGTCATTATCAAACAGTGATATTCATTAATTGGAAACGGTTTCTTATAGTAACATGACGTAATATTTTAATTTCTTTTTTGTAATAATGACAAAAAAAATATTTACGTTAATTATTCACGGAAATCAATTTTCCAAAACCTCACAAATCTTAGAAGACTCAAGCAAGCAATCCAGCATTATTTTAGACATCGCTCTTTTTGATGAAATTCTTACCTTGTACTGCTTCAGCAGGCTGATGGAGAATTTACGGAGCAGGTTTAAATTCTGCTGGATTGTTCTGTTCTCAATGCGGCAATAATCTTCTCCGTAATGGACATCTAATAACCAATGCATCGTTTCTACTGCCCATTCCATTCGGGCATGATGAAGCAGCTCCGCCGCTGACAGTTTTCGGCTGGAGATATAATAGTGCCATTCTTCTGTTTTTCTTCCGTCTTTTTCAAATTCCGTCTTAATTGCACCGATACAATTCAGATTTTCCCACTTTTCTTTCCCATACAGCCATGCAGTATCACCTGTGGAATAAGCAGTCCTGGTTTCGACCCGGTCACGGTTTTTCTCTGTCCTTCTTTCACAGTCCATGCCCTTCCTAAGCGTTTCATCCCGGACATATTCAGAGATTTCTCTCTCAAGATTCGGCTGGTTACCTTTTGCGTCCAATAAGTAATCGCCCTTCCCTTTGACAATTATCCCCGCAGTTTTTTGCTGGCAGTTTAGCGCATCCGCAACAACCAGGCATCCTTCAACATCCATTTTTTTCAGTAGCCCCTGTACTGCAGGAATCTCGTTGCTTTTGGTTGAAACCGTTTCTGATGCCAGGGTAATCCCAAGTTCACAAATCTGGGCACTGATAATATGCAGGGGGCTGCCAATATGCTTCATCCCTGTTGTGGAACGGATTGTTTTTCCATCCAGGGAAATGGTGGTCTGACTCCGGTCTTCGGGTAAGAACTGGGCAGCCCATCTCATCAGGCATTGATTCAGTGTATCCGTTTTCACCATCTTCAGCAGCACCAAAAGCCAATAGTAGCATGGAATGTGGTTGATCCCGAATTTCTCCTTCAAAAATCCGCTTACCCGTTCACTTTCCGCCCACTGATGAATCTGGCTGACATTTTTCAAACCACATAGGCTTCCAAGTACCACGATGCTAATTGCTTCTGCAATACTGCAAAAGTATCCATTGTATTCTTCTGTTGTTTCTACCTCTTCAAAGAAGTCGGTTAATGTTTTTCTATCCATGCCATCATTATATCTTATTGATAGCCTTTTGAAAATTGATTTCCGTGTTAATTATTAAAATATAATTGACTTATAAAACAAAACCATATATTATAGTATATAAAAAAGTGCATTAGGATTAAAAATATTGATTTTGAGGTGAAAAAAAGAAATTTTTAGAATTAAAGCCAATATACCAAAAAAGATGGGGGGAGATAATTATATTCACAAAAGAAAGATAAAATAGTTTGAGTAACTTCTTACTTCAAATATAGTTCTAGAAGTAAGAAGTTAAAAATTTTAGACTATAATTATTTTTCTATACATGTATTAACATAATATTAAACCAATCTAGCAAACATTCTTTTATCTATGCTGAATTGATTGTGTATAGTTAAGTATGTGGAATAATTCAGCAATTCTTAGTATAAATTGAGGATAAAATGCCTTTTGACTCAATATCATTATAATAAGAAATTCTAGTTGTAGTTTAAATTATTAAGTTTTAACCCTATTTATTAGGGAAAGGACAAAGGAGGATATTATTTATGAAGAAAATGATTATATCAACATTATTAATAACAGCATTATCTCTGAGTATTATAGGAAAAGGTTTTCCAGTGGCAGCTATGACACCAACAATTCTGGAAAATATCATTACACATGAGATTTCCGATAAAATACCAGATGAAGCAACAGATTTAGTCCAACAAAAACTTGATTCTATTGTAGAAGTCTCAAAAGATTTAAGTCAAGATTTGCATATCAATGTATCTGATTTGGATAAAGTTTCAATCGGAACACCTTATATAGTTTATGACGTTACAGATACAAAACAAGATGAAATATACCATTATCCAATTATTAATGATAAGGATGGGAATATTGTGCTTCTTGTTAATGTTATGGGAACCACAGATGGATGGCATTATGATATTTCTACAAAAAATACTCATAAACTAAATGCCTTAAATTATTCAGATACAGATTATATATTTTATGGATCAGACGGAAATATTATAGCGGAAAATGCAGAGGAAAAGAAACAGTTTTCAGGAAATAGTAATAATGTAAGAATAAAGAATTTTGAATATTCTCAATTTAATGCAAAAGTAGATGCCATTTCCAATAGAATGGATGAACTACAAAAAACTGATCTGAATCTTCCAATTAAACAAAACTTAAAAGTTAAATACACACCTAAGGTCGTAGATGTAGAAGTTGGAACTGGTAAAAAATGCGAGCTGTATAATAGACAAACACAAGGGAATTATGGTTTATGCTGGGCCGCATGCATAGCAACCATATCCAATTATTTAAATGGAACAAACTATTCAGCTAAACAAATTGCTGACAAAGAAGGGATTGGTTATAATGAAGGGGCAGATAACGTTCAGGCGTTGAAAGCAATGTCAGATTTCGGGGTACCATACTATCTAGTTGGAGGTACACTACTTTGGGATGATATTAAATATAAAATCATATCAAAAACTCCAATTTATATGACAGCATACTCTAATAAAAATGCACATGCTACAGTGTTATATGGCTATAAAAATAAAAATGGTACACGATATATTGCGATGTGGAATCCTGGTTCAGTATGGTTGAATGAGGGGGAAACTATGGTAGTAGAATATGCTGACTTACTTACTACGTATAGTTATTCAGATGAAACATTTAGATGGACTGAAAGTATTTATAGGTAAAAGAACCACATCAGAAAAAAATAAATTAATATACTAAAAATAGTTTCAAACAGTTAGTTTATTCTTTTTATTAATTACTCTGGCAAATTTTGAATTCTTTACCATAAGGCAGATATATAAGGACATTAAGTCTCGTAGTTTGACACTTTATGCCATACATTACATTGTATCCAATCAGGTGAAGCAAACTGATAAAGGTAAAATTTTTCAATTGCCAGAGTCTAAAAATGTATATTCCATAAATTTTCAAACACGCTCTAAGATCATTGTGGACTAATTTATGAAAGGTTTTTGGGATGGTAAATAGAAAGGAGAATGTATTATTATGAAAAAATATTTTAAGATTATGGTATTTTCTGTGGTAATCATATCAATCTTCTTTGCACCTTTGAATAGTGTTGCACAGGCTAAAAACAATGACATGCAATATAATAATAAAATTTTTACAAAAAAAGAATACAAAAAAACGGTTATGATTGACTTTAATGGTATGAGAACAAGAGATAAAAAAGTAATCAAAAAAGTATATGCACTTCTGGCTAAGATGAAGTTGAAAGAAGCAAATCAAAATGAGCCGATCAAAGTTGGATTTGTATATCTTATTTTACATATGAAGAACGGAAGCAAAAAGAGGGTTTCTTTTGTAAATAGTCAGATGAATACTACCTCAAAAAAATATATAATCGTCAAAAATGATCCTTTAGATAAAATACGTAAAATTTTTGAATCAAAAAAGATAAAAAATAATTAAAAAATATATGCACTGCAAGCTAAGATGAAGCTAAAATAAAAAAACCGGATTCAAGCAAGCCTAAAAAAGCAGGTTTTGTCAGCGTCTACATTTATAAAAAATAGTCAAATGGGGCTGTCGCACTAATTACTTAGTGCGCAGCTCCTTTTTACATGCAAAAAATAACTGCCAGACCTCGAAAATATCCGGCAGTTGGTGTATAATTAATGTATGCTCAAACACATTAACTTACAAAAAATTATAGCCTAAATCAAAGCGGATATCAATTAAAACTTCCGCTAAATGTTGAAACAATTATTCCGGAAGATGATTCTGTGCGGCTGCTCAGTCAGTTTGTGGAGGCGATGGATTTGACTGACTTATATTCTACTTACGAAAGAATAAATTCAGGAACGTCAAATGTGCTTGCGGAAAGTATACTGCTCGCCATGGCGAGGAACATAAACAAACTCCATAATAAGATTCAAAAAGGCAGGACCAGAACACATTTGCTTCCAGTGAAAAGTGCTTGATTTTAAATATTTTAAAACAAACTTTCAAGTCATGGGAAATGGCTTATTAAAGTATGCTCATTTTATAGAATAACAGAATAATTTGGAGTTTTTTATTGAAATCACATATAAAAGCGGCAAAAAAGAAGCTGCCGTTTCACGAATCTTTATTCACTAAAGCGACAGCCCCATTCGGTCTACGCTCCGCTTCGGTCATTGCTAAACGAACATCCACCAGATGTTCAGCAACCTCGCGGGCGTGCTCGGATGATGCAAGTAAACTTGCACTATTCACTCCGTTACGATCGGCACATAACAGATGTCCGCCGGACATCTGTTATGTGCCCTCACTTTGCCTTCGCGGGAATAAAATTAAAAAAATTTCAAAAGACATAGCTATTTCTTTTTCTCTTCTCTATCATTTTCACCCAAGTATCCCCAAATCTGCTTATCCTACAAAATTCGCTTCAAATTATATGTGACAAACCTATTTCTATATGTTACAATAAAAACGATTTTGGTTATTTTTAACAACCGTGAATTTAATTTGCCGTACAATCGGCAGAATGGAGGCAGTAATGGACTACAAAAAGGCAGGAGTTGACATCGAGGCAGGCTATAAAGCTGTTGAACTGATGAAAGAGCACATTGCCGGTACCATGCGCGATGAGGTGCTGACGGATATCGGTGGATTTTCGGGTGCATTCTCCATGGAAGCATTTAAAAATATGGAGCAGCCTGTTCTGGTATCTGGGACAGATGGTGTCGGGACAAAGCTGAAAGTAGCTTTTGTAATGGACAAACATGATACAGTCGGGATTGACTGTGTGGCAATGTGTGTCAACGATATAGCGTGTTCGGGTGGAGAGCCATTATTTTTCTTAGATTACATCGCATGCGGTAAAAACGAACCAGAAAAAATCGCTGCAATCGTAAGCGGAGTAGCAAATGGCTGCAAACAGGCTGGTGCTGCCCTGATTGGTGGAGAGACTGCAGAAATGCCAGGTTTTTATCCAGAAGGAGAATATGACCTAGCGGGATTTGCAGTGGGTGTTGTTGATAAGAGAAAGATGATTACTGGAAAAAAAATTGAGGACGGAGATGTACTGGTAGGCATTGCCTCCTCTGGTATCCACAGTAATGGGTTTTCTCTTGTGCGCAAAGTGTTTGATATGAAAGAAGAGTCTTTAAACAAAACATTTGAATCACTTGGCGGAAAAACTTTGGGAGAAACAATTCTTGCTCCTACAATTATTTATGTCAATGCACTTCGTACGGTTAGAAAAGGCGGAATTACGATTAAAGGCTGCAGCCATATTACAGGCGGTGGTTTCTATGAAAATATTCCACGTATGCTTCCTGATGGAATCCATGCGAGAATTAATACAGAAAGCTATGAAATTCCTCCGATTTTTAAGATGCTTGCAAAGGATGGCGATATTGCAAAAGATGCAATGTACAATACTTATAATATGGGAATTGGCATGGTACTTGCTGTAAGCCCTGCAGATGCCGATAGAGCGGTTTCTCTGATTGACCAGTCTGGCCAGAAGGGATATATTATTGGCGAAGCCGTTAATGGAGATAAAGGCGTTACATTAGAATAGCAGGAGGATTGGTGCAAATTATGCAAAAAATAGCAGTATGTGTATCTGGCGGCGGAACAAATCTGCAGGCGATTATAGATTCCATAGAAAGCGGCCTGATACGTGATACCAAAATTTCCCTAGTTGTCAGCAACAAAGAAAACGCCTATGCCCTGGAACGCGCAAGAGCAGCAGGAATCACGGCGCAATATATTAGCCCACGGTCATTTGAGTCAAGAGATGCCTTTGGAATGGCAATGGTATCGCTTTTTAAAGAGCATCAAATTGATTTGGTGGTCTTAGCCGGATATCTAGTAATCATTCCTGAGGTTCTGGTTCAGAACTACCCGGAGAAAATCATTAATATCCATCCATCCCTGATCCCGGCACATTGTGGAATGGGATATTATGGGCTAAAAGTACACGAGAGCGTGCTTGCCGCCGGAAATAAGATAACAGGAGCTACCGTTCATTTTGTAGATGAGGAGGCAGACCATGGCCCAATCCTGCTGCAAAAGGCAGTAGAGGTAATGGAAGGAGACACGCCGGAACTTCTTCAAAAACGGGTTATGGAGCAGGCAGAGTGGAAAATCCTGCCGCAAGCGATTGATCTGATTGGACAGGGCAAAGTGGAAATTAAGGATGGCATTGCCCACATCAGGGACTAATACATTGAGCATTTAACATATTTATGCTATGCCAGGATATGTTTAAAAGTAAATATTCATATACATACCAGCATGAGATAGACATAAGCAAAAAATTGATCAGCTTGTGGGGGTAGTGATTTGTAACAGAGAGGAGTAAAACATGAACGTTTTAATAGTTGGCAGCGGCGGAAGAGAACATGCCATTGCATGGAGCGTTGCGAAGAGCAGCCGTGTGGACAAAATTTACTGTGCGCCGGGGAATGGCGGGATCGGCCAGTATGCGGAATGCGTAAACATTGCGGCAATGGAGTTTGAGAAATTAGCTGATTTTGCGCAGGAAAAGGAAATTGACCTTACTATTATTGGTATGGACGACCCACTGGTGGGCGGTATTGTTGATGTATTTGAAGAAAGGGGGTTGCGTGTCTTTGGCCCAAGGAAAAATGCCGCAATCATTGAAGGATCAAAGGGCTTTTCTAAAGATCTAATGAAAAAGTACAATATTCCGACCTGCCATTATGAGACATTTCATTCCCCGGAAGAAGCGCTTTTATATCTGGAAAATGTATCATATCCTGTCGTTCTAAAGGCAGACGGGCTGGCACTCGGCAAGGGTGTTTTGATTTGTAATACACCAGAAGAAGCTGAAAATGGAATAACAACCCTGATGCTTGACAAACAATTCGGCGAAGCAGGGGAAACAGTTATTGTAGAGGATTTTATCACTGGACCAGAAGTTTCCGTTTTATGTTACTGCGATGGAACACATATAAAGCCGATGACAAGCGCCCAGGACCATAAGAGGGCAAAGGACGGCGACGAGGGCCTTAATACAGGTGGGATGGGAACCTTTTCCCCAAGCCCATTTTATAATGAAGAAGTACAAAAGTTCTGTGAGGAGAAGATTTACCAGCCTACTATGGACGCTATGAAGGCGGAGGGCAGAGATTTTGTCGGAATTCTTTTTGTTGGCCTTATGCTGACGGAAGAAGGGCCTAGAGTCCTAGAGTACAATGCCCGTTTCGGCGACCCAGAAGCACAGGTTGTCCTGCCCCGCATGAAAAACGATATCATTGATGTGATGGAGGCATGCATTGATGGAAAGCTAGACGAGATTGACCTGCAGTTTGAGGACAATGCTGCAGTTTGCGTAGTATTGGCATCGGACGGCTATCCTGAGAAATATGAGAAGGGCAAGCTGATCTCAGGGCTTGAAAATTTTGAGGATAAAGATGGTTATTATGTATTTCATGCCGGAACAAAAAAGACAGAGGAAGGCATCGTGACAAATGGCGGGCGTGTCCTTGGGATTACGGCAAAGGGCAAGAGCCTAAAAGAAGCCAGAGCCAATGCATATAACGCAACCGAATGGGTTTCTTTTGAAAACAAATATATGAGAAACGATATCGGAAAAGCGATTGATACGATTGATTGATTTATTCCAGCATATAAAAAACAGACTAAATAAAATATTACAATATAAAATCATTTTATGTAAAATTGGAGGATAATTATGTATTCATTTGCAGAAGTAGAGAATTTTGACCCGGAAGTTGCCAAGGCAATGGCAGAAGAGACCGGAAGGCAGAGAGAAAATATTGAACTGATCGCATCAGAAAATTTAGTGAGCAAAGCTGTTATGGCTGCAATGGGAAGCACGCTGACCAACAAATATGCAGAAGGCTATCCGGGAAAGAGATACTACGGCGGCTGTGAATATGTCGATGTAGTAGAGGATTTGGCAAGAGACCGTGCCATGAAGCTTTTTAACTGTACCTATGCAAATGTTCAGCCACATTCCGGCGCCCAGGCAAATATGACTGTATTTTTTGCCTTAATGAACCCAGGGGATACCTTTATGGGAATGAACCTTGACCACGGCGGCCATCTGACACATGGAAGCCCAGTCAATCTGTCTGGAAAATATTTTCACTGTGTCCCTTACGGCGTAAATGATGACGGAGTGATTGACTATGATGAAGTGGAAAAGATTGCAAAAGAATGTAAACCAAAGTTAATTGTTGCAGGTGCAAGCGCCTATGCTAGAAAAATTGATTTTAAGCGTTTCCGCGAAATTGCGGATTCTGTTGGCGCATATCTTATGGTTGATATGGCGCATATTGCGGGCCTGATCGCTTCCGGCTATCATGAAAGCCCAATCCCATATGCGCATGTGACAACCACAACAACCCACAAGACGCTACGCGGGCCACGTGGTGGAATGATTCTTTCTAGTGAAGAATTCGCAAAAGAAATCAACTTTAACAAAGCGTTATTCCCTGGAATCCAGGGAGGGCCACTTATGCATGTGATTGCCGCAAAAGCAGTCTGCTTTAAGGAGGCTTTAGAGCCAGCATTTAAAGAGTACGGCAAAAATATTATTGACAACGCACAGGCGCTCTGCAAAGGGCTTCAGGACCGTGGGATTAAGATTGTTTCCGGCGGTACAGATAACCACTTGATGTTAGTAGACCTTGCAGATAAGGGCCTGACTGGAAAAGAAGTAGAGAAATGGTTGGATGCAGCCCATATTACCTGTAATAAAAATACAATTCCGAATGACCCGCAGTCCCCATTTGTGACAAGCGGAATCCGTCTTGGAACAGCGGCCGTCTCTACACGCGGCTTTAAGACAGATGATATGGATAATGTAGCAGAAGCTATTGCAATGATTATCGAAGATCCAGAAGGAAATAAGGGAAAGGCCGTGGAAATCGTAAAAGCGCTTACAGAAAAATATCCACTCTATTAAAGTGTAATTAGAAGTGTGAAAGGAGCATCGCCATATGACACATAAAGAAGCAAATTACGAAAATCTGGCGGAAAGCATTATTGATAAACTGGCTCACCGCAATATGGAGGGCTATTACTGTAAAGACAGAGAAGAAGCAAACGCCAAGGCAAAGCGTTTTCTAACGCCGGACTGTTCCATTTCCTGGGGCGGTTCCGAGACATTAAAAGAAATTGGCTTGATTGATGATTTGACAGAAGCAGAAGGGGAATATGAGATTTACGACCGCAAAAAACCACATCCTGGCATTTCGGACAAAGAATTTTACGGAAAAATGGTGACTTCTGACTTTTTCTTTATGAGTTCCAATGCAGTGACTTTGGATGGTGAGCTTATTAATATTGACGGAAATGGGAACCGCGTTGCCTGCCTCTGCAATGGGCCAGAGCATGTTATTGTTATTGTCGGAATGAATAAAATTGTCACTGATGTAAAAAGTGGGATTGCCAGAGTCCGCAATATGGCAGCGCCGCCAAATGCCGTTCGTTTACAGACAGACACACCTTGCAGGGAATATGGACGCTGCACGGATTGCCTTACAGATGATTGCATGTGCTGTCATACTGTAGTTACGAGAATGAGCCGTGTTCCGGGAAGAATTAAGGTGATTTTTGTCGGAGAAGAATTAGGATATTAAGGAGCGGTTTTGAATACGATTACATTGATTGAAAAATTACAGCAGGAAACGGTACTGGCAAAGGATGAGTATATCTATCTAATTGAAAACTGCAGTGAAAAGGACCGGGAAATTTTGGCCGCAAAAGCAAGAGAGATCCGTGAATCTTACTACCATAAAGATGTGTATATACGCGGACTGATTGAATTTACAAATTATTGTAAAAATAATTGCTATTACTGTGGAATACGAGCCAAAAACCGAAATGCAAAGCGATACCGCCTGCAACCAAAAGAAATCCTAGAATGTGTGGAAGAGGGCTATTTGCTTGGATTCCGCACATTTGTCCTGCAAGGCGGGGAAGATAATGCATACAGTGACAAGGAAATTGGGCATATTATTTTAGAAATCAAAAAACGCCATAGTGACTGTGCAGTAACTCTTTCTGTAGGAGAACGGGAGCGGGATGTGTACCTGTATTGGCATAATTGTGGTGCGGACCGTTATCTGCTGCGGCATGAGACAGCTTCCAAAGATCATTATGAGAAACTTCACCCAGAGGATCTATTCTTTGAACGCCGTATGCAATGCCTTTGGGACTTAAAGGAAATCGGCTACCAGACAGGAGCAGGTTTTATGGTGGGGTCGCCGTTCCAGACTGCAGGGCATCTTGCAGCGGATTTGCTCTTCCTAAAAGATTTAAATCCCCATATGGTAGGAATCGGCCCATTTATTGCGCAAAAAGATTCTCCATTTGCACAGTATGTGGATGGGACACTGGAGCAGACCCTTTTGTTGCTTTCTCTAATCCGCCTGACGCTGCCTAAAGTCCTGCTCCCTGCGACAACAGCTTTAGGGACGATTCATCCACAAGGTCGGGAACTTGGTATTTTGGCTGGGGCAAATGTAGTAATGCCAAATCTTTCGCCAGCATCCGTCCGGGAAAAATACCAACTTTATGACAATAAAATCTGTACTGGTGAGGAATCAGCCCAAGGGCTTCAATCTCTCGCGGGCCGTATAGAGGCAATCGGGTATCATATTGTAACTGCAAGAGGCGATTATGCATTTTAAAACCACTTATAAGAATGGAGAATCCTGTGAAAAATCGCATTGACATGCCGATTTCCACAGGAACAAAAAAGTTCTCAGAATGGAGGATTACTATGAGTAAATGTAAAAATGGGGCAGCCGATATGCTTGTTCCCACAAAAACGCACGTAAGCGTGACCGTCAATGTCACAAATATTGTCAAATATGTATCCCTTGCCGGGGTAGCGATTGTTGGCATTATCTTTGGTACGAAAAGTTATATTGAATGCATGAAAGTACAAAAAACAGGCAGTGAAAAGAATTAAAATACTAGTCACAGCATGGGGAGGCTAAAGATGGGCAAAGATTTATTTATCGCCGAAAAGCCCAGTGTGGCAAAAGAATTTGCCAAGGTACTGGGCGTAAACGGCAATGCCGGGAACGGCTATCTGGAATCAGATACCTACATCGTAACATGGTGTGTTGGCCATCTGGTTACAATGAGTTATCCAGATGCCTATGACCCAGCATTAAAAAAATGGTCACTGCAGACGCTCCCCTTTCTGCCAGAACATTTTTTGTATGAACTGATTCCCGATGTCAAAAAACAATTCCGAATTGTCTCTGGCTTGTTAAACAGAAAAGATGTCAGCCGAATCTATGTCTGCACAGATTCTGGGCGGGAAGGAGAGTATATTTACCGCTTGGTGGATCAGATGGCTGGAGTATCTGGTGAAAAGGAAAAAAAGCGCGTCTGGATCGATTCACAGACAGAGGAGGAAATACGGCGCGGCATTGCGGAGGCAAAACCTCTCTCTGAATATGACAATCTCTCAGCATCCGCCTACCTACGTGCAAAAGAAGATTATTTAATGGGAATTAACTTTTCCCGTGTTCTTTCCCTAAAATACGGCAGGACAGTGATGGATTATCTTGGAAACGGAAAATGGTCTGCAATCTCCGTCGGGCGTGTTATGACTTGTGTCCTTGGGATGGTAGTCCGCCGGGAGCGTGAAATCCGAAGCTTTGTTAAAACTCCATTTTACCGTGTACTGGCTGATTTTTCCTATGCTGGGCAGACCTTTAAGGGAGAGTGGCGGGTAACGGAACAGTCAAAATATTTCCAGTCGCCCGTCCTATACAAAGATAACGGATTTAAGGAACGAAAAGATGCTATGTCTCTCTGTGAATCACTTGATTTTTCGGAAGCAGAAGTAGAAACGGCTGGCGAACTCGCTGCTGGCAACAGAGATGGTAAAAAAGAAAATGATATGATGTCAAATACTGCAGGGATAGTGGGAGAGAGCGCGATTGTGCCAGAAGATAGCACCACACTAAGAACTGCCGCAGTCACTAAAGTAGAAAAAAAGAAGGAAAAGAAAAATCCGCCACTGCTATTTAACCTGGCAGAACTTCAGAACACCAGTTCCAAACTTTTTAAAATCAGCCCAGACGAGACATTAAAAATTGTTCAGGAGTTGTATGAGAAGAAGCTTGTAACTTATCCACGTACGGATGCAAGAGTGCTGTCAACTGCAGTGTGCAAAGAAATACATAAAAACTTGGCTGGGCTGCGCGGCTATCCAGTTGTTTCTGAAATAGCAGATCACATTTTGCAGGTAAAGGGCTATCAAGGGCTGTCTAAAACCCGCTACGTCAATGACAAGCAGATTACAGACCACTATGCTATAATCCCTACCGGCCAGGGGCTTGGCGCATTAAGGAGCGTAAGCCAGACAGCGGCAAGGGTATATGAGGTAATTGTCCGCCGGTTTCTCTGTATTTTTTATCCTCCGGCAGAATACCTAAAGCTTAGTATAACTGCCTGCCGGAAATCAGAAACATTTTTTGCGAACTTTAAGGTAATGACAAGTCCAGGCTACCTTGCGATTGCAAATGCTTCTTTTTCAAATAAAAAGACTTACGGTACAGGCACATCCAAAGAAGAAGATAACAGAGATGATGGTATGGAGGCTTCGATAAGCCAATCGGTACTTTCTGTGCTGCAGGGATTGAAAAAGGGGATGGAAATTGACATGAAATCCCTTTGGATAAAGGAGGGCGAAACTTCACCGCCTAAACGGTATAATTCTGGCTCAATGATCCTTGCTATGGAAAATGCCGGCCAGTTAATTGAAGACGAAGACCTTCGTTCCCAGATAAAAGGAAGTGGTATTGGAACCAGCGCAACTAGGGCGGAAATCTTAAGTAAACTGGTAAAAATCAAGTATTTGAAGTTAAATAAGAAGACACAGCTTATCACACCAGAACTTTTGGGAGAGATGGTATATGATGTTGTAAATATTTCAATCCGCTCGCTTTTAAATCCAGAGCTGACCGCTAGTTGGGAGCTTGGGCTGACACAGGTGGCCGATGGAATCATTACTTCGGATGAATATATGGAAAAATTAAATGGGTTTGTAATCCGCCGTGTCGATGGCGTGAAGCAGACAAATTACCAGTCCATGCTCCGCCAAATGTTTGATCAGGCAGCAGCATATTATTCTTAATGCATAACAAGCTGACAAATATATATCCCCGCGGGCGCAAAGTAAGAATGTGCGGGAAATCTGGATAACAGGCAGTTCCATTGATTGGGAACTGCAGGAATGGAGTAGCTATGTATGAACAATTAAAAAATAAATCGCTTTTTAATATGGATGAGACCATTGCGAAAGATATTTTTCAGGATATAACATTTCCGTGGGAAGTCCTGCCGCTTATCAAGGATTTTATAATAAAACTGGGAGCCACCCTTCCAGAAGATGAGTACGAACATCCTGAAGAAAATGTCTGGATTGCAAAATCGGCTTCTGTTGCACCAACCGTAACCATCAGCGGCTCCTGCATTATCGGCAGACATACCGAAGTAAGGCCAGGAGCGTTTATCCGCGGAAATGCCATTGTGGGGGAGAACTGTGTGGTAGGAAATTCAACAGAACTGAAAAATGTAATCCTTTTTAACAATGTGCAAGTACCGCATTACAATTATGTGGGGGATTCTATTTTAGGTTATAAATCCCATATGGGCGCCGGCTCGATTACGTCGAATGTAAAGTCAGATAAAACAAAGGTTACGATCCGCTACGAGGGAGACATAATTGAAACCGGATTAAAAAAGATGGGAGCTATTCTCGGCAATTATGTAGAAGTCGGCTGCAACAGCGTGTTAAACCCCGGCAGCATTATCGGAAGCAATACAAATGTCTATCCTCTGTCTATGGTGCGCGGTTTTGTTCCAAAAGGCAGCATTTATAAACGCCAGGGGGAGGTAGTGCAAAAAAATTAACCAATATAGCAATGTTATTATTCGCAGGCAAATCAGATAAGGACATAATCATTGTGCAGCGGCCTATCGCCCAGTCAGATGGCCTATCGCATCCT
Organism: uncultured Lachnospiraceae bacterium; assembly: GCA_910585905.1. Classification (GTDB taxonomy): domain Bacteria; phylum Bacillota; class Clostridia; order Lachnospirales; family Lachnospiraceae; genus Butyribacter. The sequence goes on along the minus strand of CAJUID010000006.1, from coordinate 19,843 downwards.
AAGAGTATCTCTGCGAATCTACAGTCATTTGATAACATGGATTTTTTTGTCAAAAAGAGTAGACGAAATGGAAAAATTGTCCTAAAATATAATTAGGACTGCGGTTTGATAACCGTAGATAATAAGCATTATTGAAAGGAGCATAAACATGATTTATTCACAGGAAGTAGAAAACATGTGCCCAGTTGCTCAGGGTGTCAGCCATGGCTGCGCACCAATTCCAGAAGAAGCAAAATGGGTTAAGGCAAAGGAAGTAAAAGACATCTCCGGTTTCACACATGGTGTGGGCTGGTGTGCACCACAGCAGGGTGCCTGCAAGTTATCTCTTAATGTAAAAGAGGGTATTATCCAGGAAGCATTGGTTGAGACTATCGGATGTTCTGGCATGACCCATTCTGCAGCTATGGCAGCAGAAATCCTTCCGGGACGTACCGTAATGGAAGCCCTTAATACAGACTTAGTTTGTGATGCAATTAACACTGCAATGAGAGAACTTTTCCTGCAGATTGTTTACGGACGTTCCCAGAGTGCGTTTTCTGAGGATGGCCTTCCAGTCGGCGCAGGCCTTGAGGATCTTGGTAAGGGACTCCGCTCCCAGGTTGGTACTATGTATGGTACTTTAAAGAAAGGCCCACGTTACTTAGAGATGGCTGAAGGTTATGTTACAGCTATCGCACTGGATGCAGATGACTTAATTATTGGTTACAAGTTCGTTAGCCTTGGCAAGATGACAGATTTCATCAAGAAGGGTGATGATCCTAACACAGCTTGGGAAAAAGCTTGTGGACAGTATGGCCGTGTGGATGACGCTGTTAAGCTTATCGACCCAAGAACAGATAAAGAAATCGAAAAATAATAAAAAGGAGGCAAACGAATCATGGCATTATTTGAATCATATGAAAGAAGAATTGACAAGATTAATAGCGTTTTAAGCAGCTATGGTATTTCTTCGATCGAAGAAGCAGAAAAGATCACAAAGGATGCTGGGCTTAACGTATATGATCAGGTTAAGGGAATCCAGCCAATTTGTTTTGAAAATGCATGCTGGGCATACATTGTAGGCGCGGCAATCGCAATTAAAAAGGGCTGCCGCCGTGCAGCAGATGCAGCAGCAGCAATCGGTGAAGGTTTACAGGCATTCTGTATCCCTGGCTCTGTAGCAGATACCCGTAAAGTAGGTCTTGGACATGGTAATTTAGGAAAAATGCTTCTAGAGGAGGAGACAGAGTGTTTCTGCTTCCTAGCTGGACATGAGTCTTTTGCAGCAGCAGAAGGTGCAATCGGTATTGCTGAGAAAGCAAATAAAGTTCGCCAGAAACCGCTCCGCGTTATCCTGAACGGTCTTGGAAAAGATGCTGCACAAATTATCTCACGTATCAATGGATTTACATTTGTTGAGACAGAGTATGACCCATATACAAACACCGTAAAAGAAGTATTCCGCAAATCTTACTCAGAAGGGCTCCGCGCAAAAGTAAACTGCTATGGCGCAAACGATGTCTGCGAAGGTGTTGCAATTATGCATAAGGAGGGTGTTGACGTATCCATCACTGGAAACTCAACCAACCCAACACGTTTCCAGCATCCGGTAGCTGGTACATACAAGAAAGAATGTATTGAGCAGGATAAGAAATACTTCTCCGTAGCATCTGGCGGTGGTACAGGCCGTACACTCCATCCAGATAATATGGCTGCAGGTCCTGCATCTTACGGTATGACCGATACGCTTGGCCGTATGCATTCTGATGCACAGTTTGCAGGTTCTTCTTCAGTACCAGCCCATGTAGAAATGATGGGATTGATTGGTGCAGGAAATAACCCAATGGTAGGTATGACAGTAGCTGTCGCTGTTTCCGTGCAGGAAGCTGCAGACAACGGGAAGTTCTAAAAATATTAAATAACATATTTTAAAAGTGAGTAGGAGTGACTAAATATAGGTCACTCCTACCTTTTCTTATTTACGAATCTTTATAACATCTTTTTTATATTCATTTTAATGCTTATTTTACCGACTTTGTTTGGGGAGCAGAGCATAAACTTGTTGATTACGGTTTTGTAAAGATTTTATTAGCCCTTTAGCACTGGCATGAAATCAGTGCGTTGACCAGTAAAAAATTTGATTAACGAAAGACTCTGGCAATCTTCTATGAATGTTTTCCTCCTTTTTGGCACATCCTATAGTTATGGCTCTGAAACTGTATCCATTTAGCTTTGGGCAGTCAGAGATAATCCCATAGTCAAATACCACGCTGCAGAGCAATGGGGCATTTGACCCGCGCGCCAAGTGCAAAAGAACTTTCAGTTCCCTGCAAGCATTGCGTTTGGCTCGTTGCTTATGCGAGAATAAAAAGGAGGATATGGTTTCCGACAAAGTGTATGTTATCTTTAACCGGAACCTTAATAGCATATGGATAAATCCGCTTTATTTCACTTAGAATATGGTTTATATTTATTATCAGCCAGAGATAAAAAAGACAATGCATGCATTATTAATACAGTAATGCAAGTAACAGATAACCCCGTTCAAATTTGCGTTGCCGTAAATCATGCAAATCTGACACATGATATGATAGCTGATACCAAAAAGTTTAATGTAAGTGTCCTGTCACAAAGTGCCCCTTTTTCACTATATTCTGATTTTGGTTATGTCAGTGGGCGGGAAAAGGATAAATTTGATGGCAGAAACGATGTCGCCCGTGCTGAAAATGGGATTTATTACCTTACAGAACATGCGAACGCCTATCTCTCTGCAAAAGTAAAAAATGCAGTTTCCTTAGAAACCCACACTCTATTTTTAGGGGAAGTAACAGAAGCCATTTCCATATCTGACAACCCATCTGTTACTTATAATTATTACCAAAAGAATATAAAGCCCCAAAAAAACAAATTAGAAGATACCACTAAAAAAGGGTACATCTGTGAAGTCTGCGGCTATATTTATGAGGGAGAGCATTTACCGGAAGATTATATCTGTCCTGTCTGCAAACATGGTGTTGATGCATTCCGGCCACTATAACTATGTACCACCCTTTCTTCATTTAGAACTGTCTGTTCACAATAGTGCACCATTTTGCTGATCCTTTTGCAAAATGTGTGCATCTAACGTTTAAAATACTGCTGTCACTGGATATACAAAGTATACACCGATGGAATATTAATATAGTTTTAATATAATTTTTGATATTTTGACTTTCCCCATTTTTTGAATAGGATAATCTGGTGTTATTGATAGGCAGTGGAGTTTCGCCAATTAATAACATCAGATTATTCCCTCTTAAAAATGGGGAAAATCAAATTTTCTGATATAGGTAGACGTTGCCTTTATTTTATGTTATGATATTCTGTAGGATTAAAAGATTATTATGGAGGTGACATAAATGACCATTATTCATAAAAATGATCAATTAGATACGGAAACGAAATATTGTCCACAGTGTGGAACGCAGTTGAATGAAATGTATCCCCATGAACTTTGTCCAAATTGCATGGAACAAAATCTATTTACTGAAGTAAAAGAATACATACGTGAAAATGAAGTTCGTGAGCAGGATGTTGCAGAGCATTTCAATATTCCAGTCCGAAAAGTACGCTCTTGGATTAAAGAAGGAAGAATTCAGTATAAAGGTGATGACAAGGATACAATCTCTGGCCTTCATTGCCGTTTTTGTGGTAAACCAATTTCTTTTGGTGTTGCCTGTTCTGAATGCCATTCTCTGCAGAACCTGCAGGTTGTAGCTGCTGCGCAGAAAAAAGGCGAAGAAGCAATGCGTTTTATTACCAACAAATAATTTTGGCTGTGAATCTGGCCAATTCATAATATCAACCCCACACATTTGCAAATTTATAATGCAAGAGTGTGGGGTTTTTGTATATTGCGTCTATTAGTGAATCACCTCTTTTGCTGCGTTTGACAGGTTTGTGACAGATTCTACGCATATTGTTTAAAGCAACAGTGAATAGCAATTAATAAGAACGTATCTTCCGAAAATTTGTTCTTTTTTGTATTGACATCCGACTGTCTGTTTGGTATGATTAAGATACAAAATACAAACAAATGTTCAAAGGAGGAGACAATATGTATACACGTTATTTGAATAAGTTCACCCACTCTATAGCCCGATTTTTGGGCGTTATTTTCATTCTTAGTGTCCTTTCTTTGGGACTATACCATTTTGCTTTTTCTAGGTCTGTGGATGCACAGCAGGGCATTACAAAGGAATTAAGCTTTAAATCTGTCTGTGTCACCCCAGCTGATACGCTCTGGAGTATTGCCAGGGAAAATTATACCGAAGAATATGGTTCCTTGCAAAATTATATAAAAGAAATTAAGCGGTGTAATTCATTAACTACAGACAATATTAACGCCGGAAGTTCACTTCTTGTCCCGATTTATGTCCCAAAAGAGTCTTGTGGTTACTGACAATATCCAATGAGCAAAATATCTTTTGCCCCTAAATCACATTATATTGCCATATCCCTTTAGGTCACTGGACAAAATAGCATGGAAAATTCTGTCCCTTGCACCCGGATGTTCCCTGTCAAGTGTATGGACTAAATTTTTGGCATATTCTCGTTTGGTATGGCCATCTGCAGGACAGGGATTTTTCTGGACAGGCAAGTCATATTTATTGCAAAATCCAACAATATCGCGTTCCTCAAGATACAAAAATGGGCGAATCACAGTTAAATCCATACGGTCAAGATAGGTTTTGGGCGGAAATACATAAAAATGTCCCTCAAAGATCAGGGAGAGAAGCACGGTTTCGACAAAATCGTCTTTGTGGTGTGCATAAGCAACCTTATTGCACCCAATCTCTTTTGCTCTAGTATTTAATGCTCCTTTTCGCATTTTTGCACAAAGGGAGCATGGATTACTTTCTTTCCGGTCTTCAAAAATAATTTTACCAATCTCACTTTTTACTTCATAAAATGGAACTTCCAATTCTTGGCAAAGCTCACTAATTTTAGATAAATCCATATGACCAAAACCAAGATTTACCATGATTGCCGACAACTGAAATTTGTGAGGATAAAATCTCCTTAATCCTGCTAGCGAATAGAGCAGTGACAGACTGTCCTTTCCGCCAGATATGCCAACTGCGATATGGTCTCCCTCCTCAATCAGGCTATAATCATCAATTGCACGCCTTGAATAACTCATCAACTGTTGTAATTTCATGTTTGTACCCTGTTTTTCCTTTCTTTGACAAAAAATGCATTCTGCCATAATTTTGCACAATCTTTCTATTATCATAATGCCAGTAATTACTATCCATGGCCATTCCATATAACAAAGCATGACGGGTTTGTCTGTTTTCTGAAACTGGCCATAAATTGTAATGATCCATATCATTATTATAGCGAATTAGCAACAAATAGGAAACAAAAAAGGAGAGAAAAACAGATATGAAACACAGGAGGGTATATAGCTGCTTATTATTTTCATTACTTTTATCTGCACTCTGTATATTAGGACAGAAATCCTACGCACAGGCAGATGGGATGGAAACACAAAAGGAAGATACTGTTGTCCTTACACTGGAAGATGGTTCTGAGAAAGAATATAAAGTAAATCCAGTACAAATTCAGTACAATGATAACTCACAATCTTACACCGTATCGCCAATACTGGCAGATGGTATCTGGATGATTCCAGCCAAAAGTATTCTGTCCGATTTGCTCAATTGTTATTATTTCTATTCAGAAGAGGAAAAGAACCTCGTAATCAAGACTCCTGGCAGAAATGTAAGCATTGTATTTACGCTTTATAGCGATAAAGCTCTTGTAAATGGTTCTTCCAAAACTATGCCTGCCAATGTATTGCCTGGTAAACAAAAATCAAACGGAAATACTGATTTTATGGTTCCTCTGGAATTTGTTTTAAGCAGCCTTGGCTATTCTTATTCCATAGAGGATGCCATTTCTGCAGATGATTTAATCAGTTACATTATTGAAATCAACTCTTATTATCTGTTCCACACAGAAAATGATGATGTCTCTTATGATAAAGAAAAATATGATAATGCACTGGCTGGCATTGCGGTAACAGAAAACGATAAACATACAAAAAATTATGTGATTGTTTCTACAGTACAGGAAATACCAAAACAGAACGTTGCAATTACACAAAATTCAAAGGAAAACAGCATCACTATAACATATCTTAAAACATATAATTCATTCGGAAACCTTACGGAGGAAATAGGAAGCAATATTGTCCAAAAAATTGAATTGACAGAGAATGAAGAAGCAGAGGCATGTATTACTGTATATTTCAATCCTGGATATGTCTATTCACAGAAGACAGCCAAAAATTGCAGCACTACAACGTTTTCGAAAGGAAGCTTTTCTTTAAAAGTAATTATGCCAGATGACGTCGAATTTTCAGAGATTACAACAACCGATCAATACTGGAACAGAAAATTTCTGGTTATTATCCCAGGAAACCATGTAAGTTTTTTGAAAAAATATGTTCCATTTATAAATAGTACAGGTATTACAAATGCCGTTGTAGGCAAAACTGCTGACGGAGATACGAAGATTACTGTATCTACCAATGGCTTAAAGGGATACAAATTAGCAATGGAAAGCGATTACTTTACGGTAACAGTTGGTTCTCCACAAAGCATATACCAAAACATTGTACTTTTGGATGCAGGGCATGGCGGAAAAGACGGCGGTGCCTCTAAAAATGGTTTAAAAGAAAAAAAGCTCTGCCTGGCAATCCTTTATACGCAGGCAAAACAGTATTTTGAAAGCAACGATTCCCCAGTAAAGGCATACTGGACGAGGCATAATGATACATTCATTAACCTATACACGCGCCCGACATTGACAAAAACCTATCAGGCAGATCTATTTGTCAGCCTTCATATGAACAGTGCCAGCACCTCCTCTGCAAATGGAACAGAAGTTTATTATTCGAAAGAAAATAATAAAAAGAATTCTGCAGGCCTGACCAGCAAGACATTTGCTACTAGAATGAAAAATACGCTGGTAGATACACTGGGTAATAAAGATAGGGGAGTAAAACAGGCCGGATTTGTTGTAAACAAATATAACACAGTGCCTTCTATTCTAGTAGAATTGGGCTTTCTAACCGGAAAATCCGATTCCAAAAAGCTAAAAAAAGAATCTTATCAACAAAAGGCAGCTAAAGCAATCTATCAGGGGGTTGTTGATACGTTTAAGAAATATCCAACTGGAAGATAGAATGCAGACAGTGAATACAAGCACATACCAAAACACAGAGGCAGATAACCGAAAACCATCATGTTCTGAATTGTCGTAAAAAAGTAAACTTTGTTGCAATGCTTTATTCTGACATTTACCTTGCCAAAATAGATATGACATTATATAATAGTCTTGTTTTGGTTTTATTGTAACACAGCATTATGTGATAAGCTGCACTAGGTTAAGATGGGAAAGATTCTAAATATGGCAGAGGCAGCAGAATAGGAGACAGTCATGGAAATTAGGTATCAGAGTACAAGAAGCAGTGGAGAGAACGTTACTGCGTCACAAGCGATTTTAAAAGGGCTTGCTGATGACGGGGGATTATTTGTACCAACAAGTATCCCAAAACTTTCTACATCTTTAGAAAATATAGCAAAAATGAGTTATCAGGAGACTGCCTATGAGGTAATGAAGCAGTTTTTAACAGATTTTACAGAGGATGAGCTTAAAAATTGTATAAATCGGGCTTATGATGGGAAATTTGATACAGAGGAGATTGCTCCACTCGTAGAAAAAGATGGTGTATATTACCTAGAATTGTTTCATGGAGCTACCATTGCATTTAAGGATATGGCATTGTCAATCTTACCACATCTTTTAACAACTTCTGCAAAGAAAAACGAGATAAGCAACCAGATTGTTATTTTGACAGCAACTTCTGGTGATACTGGAAAGGCTGCACTGGCAGGGTTTGCAGATGTGGAGGGGACCAGCATCATTGTATTTTACCCAAAGAATGGCGTCAGCAAGATTCAGGAACTACAGATGGTAACGCAGAAAGGAGCTAATACTTCTGTTGTTGGTATCACTGGTAATTTCGATGATGCCCAGAGTGGCGTTAAAGCTATGTTTGGCAACAAGGAACTGGCAAAGATAATGAATGAAAAGGGATATCAGTTCTCCTCTGCAAATTCTATCAATATTGGACGCCTAGTTCCACAGGTCGTATATTATGTATATTCATACACAAGACTTTTGGCGCAGGGTGCAATCCAGAATGGTGAAACGGTAAATTTCGTTGTACCAACCGGTAATTTTGGCAATATTCTTGCCGCATTTTATGCAAAGAATATGGGAATTCCAGTTGGGAAGCTAATCTGTGCCTCCAATGAGAATAAGGTTCTTTTCGATTTCTTTGAAACTGGAGTCTATGACAGGAACCGCGAGTTTATACTTACAACTTCACCATCTATGGATATTTTGATATCTAGCAATTTAGAGCGCCTAATCTATAAGATAGCAGGTGAGAATGCTGAAGTTACCGCTGATTTGATGGGGGCATTGGCAAGTAATGGAAAATACACAATTACTGCTGAAATGAAAGAAGAGATGAAAGATTTTGTTGGCGGCTGGGCAGGAGAGAATCAGACGGCCGACGAGATTAAAAGAGTTTATGATGCTTGCGGTTATGTTATGGATACCCATACCGCAGTGGCTTCAGCGGTTTACCATAAGTATAAAGAAAAAACAAATGATAGTACAAAAACAATTATCGCTTCCACCGCAAGCCCCTATAAGTTCGCTTCTAGTGTAATGACAGCGATTGATAAAAAATATAACGGAATGGATGATTTTGCACTGATAGATGAACTTTGCAAGACATCTGGTACAAAGATACCAAATGCTGTAGAAGAACTCCGAAGCGCCGCAGTTCTTCATAATACAGTCTGTGACACAGCAGATATGCAAAAGACTGTAGAGAAAATTTTAGAGTTAAATTAGTTACCATTGTTTATGCAGACAGCTCCTTCCTGAATCGGGAAAAAAGGTTCAGGAAGGAGCTGTCTGCGTTTATGCCCTATTAGAAACAACACTTTTTCGGATAGAAAGGAGCCATCTATGAAATATAAACGATTTTACAGCGTAAGCCGCAAGAAGCAGAGGGCGCTGCAAATTAAATTGGGAAAGGGACTCTTTGCTGCAGGTATTTCCTTTATTGTTATACTATCTGGGGCTTTCATAAAAAATGAGTTGCAGGCAAAGAGTGCGGAGAACGGACAGACGCCCTGCACAGAGCAGGGGGATTTGAATCTTGTACAAAACCAACAAAATACACTGACACCCGCATTTTCTGAAAATCCTCCAAAAGCAGTAGATTATTATAAAAAACAATACAAAAAGAAAAAAGCCACCACTATTGTTTCGATAAAATATGCTAATAAAAAGCAAATAAAGAAATTGTTCTATCAAGAAAAAATATCTGACGCTATATTCCAAAGAATGTATAAGAAATCCTATAAAAAGGGATGTACCATATCCAAGCATGACCTGCGTTACATCCGTGTTCTCTACTATGGCTTTGATAAGAAAACTCATATTGGCGAACTGGTAGTAAACCGAAGAATCGCAAAGGATATCTGTAATATTTTTTATCAGCTTTATTGTAAGAAATACCCAATAGAAAAAATGATTCTTATCGATGCATACAATGCATCCGACGAAAAATCCATGGCAGATAATAATACTTCTGCATTTAATTACCGCCCGATATCAGGTACAACACGCCTTTCTAAGCACAGCTACGGAATGGCGGTTGATATTAACCCATTTTACAATCCATATCTCCATACCATAAATGGCAAAAAAGTATGTGAACCAGCAATGGCACATAAATATCTAAACCGTTCAAAACCGTTTGCTTATAAGATTGACAAAAAAGATCTGTGTTATAAACTTTTTACAAAATATGGTTTCTCGTGGGGAGGAAATTGGCGGAATGTGAAGGATTATCAGCATTTTGAAAAAATCCTATAAAAAGGGGCAAAACAAAGTTTCCTATTCCTCTTAAAATAATTATGATTCATAGTGACAAAATCGACTATATTTTGTGCATTATGCACAAAAACAAACATGACGATTTGTGAATTAATTTGATTGATTTTGATTGAATTTGGGCATATAATACATTTAACAAATCAAAAGCAATCTTTTTAAGAATTGATACGGAAGGAAATCAACAGGTAAGACAAAACAAAAATAATTGGAAATGTAGCATCTTTGGAAGGAGGATTAAGTATGAGAATTACAGATTTGCTGGACAAGAGAAGCATACTTTTGGATGCAGCGCCAAAGACAAAGAAAGAAGCGTTGGATCAAATTGTGGATTTGATGGGCAAGAGCGGAAAAATCCGTGATTTGGATGCGTACAGAAAACAAGTGTATCTGAGGGAAGAGGAAAGCACCACAGGAATCGGTGAGGGCATTGCAATACCACATGGCAAATGTGATGCGGTTGAGCGTCCAGGACTTGCAGCAATGGTAGTGAGGGATGGCGTGGATTTTGAGTCTCTGGATGGCGAGCCAGTTACACTGATCTTTCTGATTGCTGCACCAAATACAGAGGATAATGTTCATTTGGATGTCCTTAGCAAATTATCTGTACTGATGATGGATGAAGAATTTTCCGAGTCATTGCGTCAGGCAAAATCAGTAGATCAGTTTCTTGCCATTATTGATCAGGCAGACGATGAAAAACCAGACATTGACGAGAGACTGGAGGGCACAGCCGTAAACAGCAAAGCAGGTATATTAGCAGTTACATCCTGCCCAACCGGAATCGCACATACCTATATGGCAGCGGAGGGACTGGAAAAAGCTGCAAAGGCCGCTGGCGTCAGTATTAAGATTGAGACAAGAGGATCTGCGGGGGCAAAAAATGTGCTGACAGAGCAAGAGATTGCAGAGGCCAGATGCATTATTGTGGCGGCCGATGCACAGGTGCCAATGGAACGTTTTGACGGGAAAAAAGTAATTGAGTGCCAGGTGTCTGATGGAATTAATAAGGCAGATGGATTAATCAGCCGGGCAGTAGCTGGAGATGTCCCGGTGTATCATGCGGCGAATGCCCCGGTTAAACAACAGGCAGGCAACAGCAGTGGGGGAATTGGGCATCAGATTTATACGCAGTTGATGAATGGGGTATCCCATATGCTACCTTTTGTAGTTGGAGGCGGTATCTTAATTGCAATTGCTTTTCTACTTGACGGAATGATGGTAGATATGTCATCATTGTCTGTAGCAGAACGTGCTAACTTTGGAACCATCACACCAGTAGCCGCTTTGTTTAAAAATATTGGTAGCGCAGCATTTGGTTTAATGCTCCCAGTGCTTGCAGGATTTATTGCAATGGCAGTCGGCGACAGGCCAGCGCTAACTGTTGGTTTTGTCGGCGGAATGTTGGCGGCAAGCGGCACATCTGGATTTTTAGGCGCACTGGCAGCAGGTTTTTTGGCTGGTTATATTATAAAAGCGTTAAGAATAGTATGTGAGAAATTGCCAGAAGCGTTAGAAAAACTGACGCCAGTTCTTATTTTCCCAGTCATCGGTATTCTGCTGATGGGACTTTCTATGAACTTTGTTATTGAACCAGTGATGGGGGCAATTAACACTGCATTAAATAATGGCCTAAGCAGCATGGGAGATTCGAGCCGTATCCTGCTTGGCATTGTGTTAGGCGGTATGATGGCAATTGATATGGGCGGCCCATTCAACAAGGCAGCTTATGTATTTGGTGCGGGTGCAATTGCGTCCGGCAATTATGAAGTAATGGCGGCCGTTATGATTGGAGGAATGACACCTCCTTGTGCAATCGCACTGGCAACCCTACTCTTTAAAAATAAATTTACAAAAGAAGAGCGGGATGCAGGGCCGACAAACTTTATTATGGGGCTTGCATTTATTACAGAGGGCGCCATCCCTTTTGCAGCATCCGATCCATTGCATGTACTACCTGCCTGCATTGTTGGCTCAGCGGCAGCCGGTGCACTAAGCATGGCGTTCAAATGTACACTAATGGCTCCTCACGGTGGGATTTTCGTATTCCCTGTTGTAGGAAATGCGCTGATGTATCTGCTGGCACTAGTAGTTGGAACTGTAATTTCTGCAGTCCTACTGGGTGCATTTAAGAAAAGAGTAACCGAGTAATATAATGCCAGGGTCAAAAGCAACTAGCAAAGTATACATGTCATTTATGACAATCGGTTTTCTAACGAAACCTGCAAACTACTGTATGTTGCTTGACCCGCATATAAAAAATAATAGGAGGACACTACCATGAAAGAATTTACTTACACAATCACAGATCCAGAGGGAATCCATGCACGCCCTGCAGGAGAACTTGTCAAGGCAGCAAAAGAATTTTCATGCAAAATCACATTGTCAAAAGACGGCAAATCAGGTGACTGCAAGAAAATCTTTGGCCTGATGGGGCTTGGAGTAAAAAAGGATAACGAAGTCGTTGTAACATTTGACGGAGAAGATGAAGAGGCTGCTTATGAAAAAGTGACAGCATTCATCCAAGAAAACCTATAAAAGGTACTCACAAGTCGTTATATAACATGTAAGTATTGTCTCTGTTATTTCGTTTGCCACAGCCTTATCGTGGCGCGCCGAAATAGCAGGGACAATATTGCGTATTTATAACTTTCTAAACGCATAACAATCCCATATGTAACCAATTGCTACATTTAATATAATAATTCTTAAAATCTACTCTGCAATCCCATAGAACAGCCAACAAAAAATAATAACGCGGGAATCACAGGTGATTATCTACTGCACACAAAAGAACGATATATATAATGGCTGGTATAACTCATTGCTTGTATTTAGGCAGAAGCTAAGTAGAAATCTCTATCCAAATAAAACATAAAACTAGACTATTTGTTGCCATGCAAGGCTAATCGTTGTATTCACAGCCAATTTCAGACATTCAGAAAGGGAATTCGGAATCATGTTGACAGAAAAAAGGCATAAGATTATACTGGAAATGTTACAGGAAAAAAGAAGCATTACTGTAGCAGAAATTAAGGATACACTGGGAATATCAGAATCAACGATCCGCAGGGATCTGACTTCTTTAGACAGGGACAGGAAGCTGGTCAAAGTATTTGGCGGCGCAGTTGCACTTGATGCAGTGCCATCCGTTACTGAACTTTCTGTACCACAGAAATTGCAGGTAAACGAACAGGAAAAACGGTGCATAGCCAGATATGCAGCATCCTTGATTCAGCCTGACAGCCTTATTTACTTAGATGCCGGAACAACAACCGGGTATATGTTAGAATATCCCATGGAAAAAAGCGTTACATTTGTAACAAATGCAGTAGAACATGCCCGAAGGCTTGCAATAGCGGGATACCATGTGCTCTTAGTGGGCGGTGAACTGCGCGGCACCACAGAAGCAGTAGTGGGCGCCCAGGCGGTACTTACCATACAGGAATATCATTTTACAATGGGATTCTTTGGGACAAACGGCATTAGCCTCCGGCATGGATGCAGTACGCCAGACAGCGGCGAAGCATTCGTTAAAAAGACCGCAATGCAGCAGTGCAGCCAAGTTTACGTTTTGGCAGATTCTACAAAATTTGACGAAGTAAGTTCTGTGACATTTGCAGGGTATCAGGATGTGCAGATTATTACAGAGCGAATTCCACAGGGATACGAAAAATGTGGGAACATTTGTCTGGGAAGCAGAGATTAGGGCAAGTTTAAATGCACAGGGAGGAAAAAATGAATAAAAATAAGTTTGCAATTACCCCGCCGATGGGGTGGAACAGCTATGACTATTATGACACTGCAGTAAATGAAGAGCAAGTAAAAGCCAACGCACGTTATATGGCAGAAAATTTAAAAGAATTTGGCTGGGAATATATCGTTGTTGATATCGAATGGTACGCGTATGATGCTGGCAGCCAAAGAAAACAGTATCAGTATATTCCATTTTGGAAGGTTGAAATGGATGAATATTCCAGGCTTCTTCCATGTGTGCAGAGATTTCCGTCCGCAAAGGATGGAAAAGGCTTTGGGCCACTGGCAGATTATGTCCACAGCCTGGGGCTAAAATTTGGCATCCATATTATGCGTGGCATTCCAAGAGAGGCAGCCCATGCCCATACTAAAATCCTTGGAACCAATGCCACTGCAAATGATATTGCTGACCCAGCAAATATTTGCGACTGGAATCCAGATATGTATGGAATCCGGCCGGATGCAGAAGGGGCGCAGGAATATTATGATTCCTTAATGTCACTTTATGCTGAGTGGGGTGTAGATTTTATTAAATGTGACGATATTTGCCGTATGGATATGCCAACAGCGAAAAAAGAAATTGAAATGTTGTACCAGGCAATCCAAAAGTGCGGGCGGGAGATTGTGCTCAGCCTTTCTCCAGGACCAGCAAAAATCGAGGAGGCATGGCATTATGAAACCTATGCCAATATGTGGCGGATTACGGATGATTTCTGGGATAGCTGGAAACATCTCCTGCCAATGTTCTGGCGGTGTGAGTTGTGGCAGAACCATGTAAGTGAGGGATGTTTCCCAGACTGTGATATGCTGCCGCTTGGAAAGCTTGGAATGGGCTTTGGAGAAGAATGGGAATGCAAGTTTACAAAAGAAGAGCAAGTGACCATGTTAACACTCTGGAGCATTTTCCGTTCCCCAATGATGATTGGTACCGAACTTACCAAACTGGATGACTGGACAAAGTCACTTTTAACAAACGCAGAGGTGCTCCGCCTTTTAAAATACTCAAATGGGGCAAGGCAGATTGAGCGCGATGACAAACATGCAGTCTGGTGCTCTATGGACACCGAAGATAATACAGGATATCTTGCCTTATTTAATCTGGAAGAGGACAAGACTACTATTTGTGTACCTTGGAACAGAGTGGAGGACTATGGAATTTATGGCAAAAAAGGAAAAGAACTTTGGAGCGGTGAAGAAATAGACTTGACAGGCAAAGAATCCATTTTGGTTCCAGGACATGGAGCAAAATTAATCAAAATATATTAAAAAGAGCACAGATTTCGCTCGTGCACTACAAAAAAACATACACCTTTATTCCCGCGGAGCAACGAGCCAAGCGCGAGCTTGCTCGCATTTGGCGACTGCCGCGAGGGTCAAATACCCCGCCCCTCTGGGGCGAACTTGCTAAAAAGAAGCTAAGTCATGCCCCGTTGCTTGCAGCGGGGTATTTGACTGTTGACAATCACCACATAAAGGCAAAATTTACTTAAATTTAACCCAGGTGCCAATATTAGTATTTTTGGCACCTTCTTATTTTCTATTTTTTATTATTTCTATTGCAGGATTTGTAAATCAAAAACAATCTTTTTTCACATTTTATACAAAATCTAATCACAATTTTCCAATAAGATAGAATTATGAGTTAAGTATGTTGTAGATACAGAGTGCAAATATCATGCTTGCACATAAAAATGCGGGCTGTCTGGTAGATTCCTGGACTGTGCGAGCGAGTAGTCTTTGCAAAATGTTCAGATTGGAGGAAAATATGACATCTTTTATTAAGCTTCACAAAAAAACGTTCATCTGCCTTATTTTAATACTTGTGCTGGTGGGTGCCGCTGCAGTAGGGATTCCACGGCTAATGGCCTCGGACAGTGCTGCGGAGGGCAGAGCAGAGCCAAATGCCATCCGGTTATCCAAAATGGATCTGGCAAATTCGATTAGTGCTACCGGAACATTAGAAAGCAGCAAAAGCAGTACCATTACGGCAGCAGGCGCCAGCAATATTGTAGTAAAAAAAGTGCTTGCCGCGGCTGGTGATTCTGTTAAAAAAGGAGATCCCCTGATTACATTTGATGAGAATGATTTGAGGGACGCGTTGGCGGAGGCAAAAGAAAATCTGGAAGATACCAGAAATGAAGCAAAGCGGTCAGCCGATTCTGCTAATAGTAAGGTTTTAGAAGCGGAAGAGACTTTTGAGGCGGATAAGGCAAAACTTGCAAAGAAAGTTTCCGAGGCAAAGAAAGAAAAAACAAAAGCAAAAAAGCTTGTGACACAATTACAGGCAAAATCGGACACAGCAAGAGATGCAAATGAAGAGGCAAAATGGAGTGAACAACTTACAAAGGCAAAAGAGGCAATGCAGCAGGCAGATACCGCTTATGAAAATGCAGTTGAGAACCAATCTACATCCAATAAGCAAAACCAATCGAGCATTAATAATGCAAAGGAGGCTTTGGAAACCACCCAGCGAAGCGGCGAGAAGAGTATAAAAGATGCTAAACGCCAGGTAGAAGAAGCTGCCAACAATCTAAAGGCATGTTCTGTTACCGCACCAATGGATGGAACCGTTACGTCCGTTTCTGTTGAGGAAGGCTCTATCTATACCGGCGGCACAATTATGGCAATAGAAGACCTCACGTCTTTCGTGGCAGTGTCCTCCGTAGATGAATATGATATTGGCAAGGTAAAAGCTGGACAAAAGGTAGTGATTTTAACGGAAGCTACCGGAGAGGAAGAGTTAGATGGAACAATTACCTTTGTAGCCCCGACAATGGCCAGCAGCCAGTCACAACAGACAGGAAGCAGTTCGGTTGGTGGTACCTCGTCCGATAGCAGTGGGTATGAAATTAAGATTCAAGTCAATAGCAAAAATGATGCGTTAAAACCAGGCATGACTGCAAAATGTAGTATTATTTTGGAAGAAACAAAAAATGTATTTGCTGTTCCATATGACGCAGTGCACACAAATAAAGATGGTACAAAAGTAATCTATGTGCAAAATGGCAATCTAAACAATGACTGGGATGAGACGAAAGAAGATAATAAAAAGATCTCAACAGACCATCTAGAACTTGCTGTTACTACGGGTATGGAAACTGACTACTATGTGGAAATCTCTAGTGAAGATTTAGAGGAAGGGATGCGTGTCTTAATCCCAACAGACGAAACTGTACCATCCACTGAGGAAAAGGATGAAAAAGATACCTCCTTTTCCTTTGGCGGCGGAATGCATGGCGGCATGGGCGGGAATCTGCCAGAACGTAACGGCAATCCTCCCCAGAATATGGGAAATGTAAAGGGAAATAACTAAGGAGCTGTGAGACAATATAATTATAATATAACTTAGTTTTTCACTAATTATTGAATAGAAATGGGGCGGCTATGAAAGGAAAGCAAAAAATGATTATCAACCTGCAGAATATTAGAAAAAGTTTTTTCTGCGGAAAACCCAATGAACTGGAAATCCTGCATGGGATTGACCTGCAGGTGGATTCTGGGGAATTTATCTCCATAGTAGGGGAATCAGGTTCTGGAAAATCAACCCTGATGAATATTATCGGAGCACTGGACCATCCCACAGAGGGGAATTACTATCTGGATGGATGTAATATTGGCAGTGCAGGAGATAGGGAGTTGTCTGGGATCAGGAATCAAAAAATTGGTTTTGTATTTCAGACATACAATCTAATCGCCAGAACAAGTGCACTTGCCAATGTTGAACTTCCAATGCTTTATGGAGGGATTCCAAAACAGAAAAGGACTGCAAGGGCAAAAGAACTTTTAGAGCTAGTGGAAATGGGAGAGAGGATGGGGCATAAGCCAGATGAATTATCCGGTGGACAAAAGCAACGGACGGCCATTGCAAGAGCAATGGCAAATAACCCATCTATTCTGCTTGCCGATGAACCAACTGGAGCACTCGATAGCGAAACCGGACGCCATATTATGGATATTTTTCACAGGCTTCACAAAGAACAGGGAAAAACAGTTATACTAATTACCCATTCAAAAGAACTTGCGGAGGAGACAGAACGAATTATCACTTTAAAAGATGGTGAAATTGCAGGAGAGCGGAGAGGAGGAACGATATGCTAATTGTGGAAAATATTAAACTGGCATTTGGGGCACTATTTTGTAATAAAATGCGTTCCCTGCTGACAATGTTAGGCATTATTATTGGCATTGGCTCTGTCATAGCCATTATGACAGTCAGTTCCTCCCTGACAGCCTCCATCTCAGATTCTTTTCAAGAAATGGGCGCAAATAATATTACAGTAGGAATTAAACAGTCTGGCGAGGAGGAAGAAGTGCGGAATAATGGCATGCGTTTTGGTACTTCCGGGCGCACTGTTTCCGCAGATGAAGAGGATCTGATTACAGATGAGATGATAGCGAAACTGCAGTCTGCCTACCCAGAACAGATTGAGGCAGTATCGCTCAGTGAAACCATTGGAAACGGCACAGCAGAATCAGGAAAAAGTTCTTCTAACCTATCTATAACCGGAATCAACGAAGGTTATTTTACTGGCAAAAAAATTTCACTTCTTGCAGGGAGAAAGATTAAGCAGTCTGATTTAGAGGGCAGCAGGAAAGTAATTCTTGTATCAGACAAGGTGGTAGAAACTCTGTTTGATGGCGACAATCATGCAGCACTCTGCCAACCGGTCAGCATCAAGTTCAATACAATAAATGAAACATATTATATTGTAGGTGTTTATAAATATGAAGAAAGCAGTAATTTTAGCAGCGCCAGCGATCAAGAACTCACAACTACTGCATATATCCCTCTGTCTACCGGAAAAGAGATGATACACAGCAACAACGGTTATTCCCAGTTTACCGCCGTAACTGCTTCCTCTATCAATAGTGTATCTGAATTTGCAGACAAAGTAGAAACATTTTTTGCACCATATTATGCCGCGAATGAGGATTATGAGATAGCCGCATCCACCATGGAGTCTATGACAGAATCTATGAGTGAAATGATTCAGACTGTAGCCATCGCTATTGCATTTATTGCGGGAATTTCCCTATTAGTAGGCGGAATCGGCGTAATGAATATTATGCTGGTCTCTATAACGGAGCGCACAAGGGAAATTGGCACTAGAAAAGCTCTTGGTGCAAAAAACAGCTCAATCCGGCTGCAGTTTATAATTGAATCTGTCATTCTTTGCCTAACGGGAGGCTGTCTGGGCATTCTTGCCGGATTTCTTCTGGGTGCTGTTGCCGCCTCAATTCTCGGATACTCTGCCGCTGTACCAGTTGGGGCAATACTCCTTGCAGTAGGTTTTTCTATGGCAATTGGAATGTTCTTTGGGTATTACCCGGCAAATAAAGCAGCAAAACTAGATCCAATCGAAGCACTCAGATACGAATAAAAGTCAGGACAAAAGGGCAAACGATAGTTTTGCCCTTAAATACTTATGAACAACCCTTTTTTCTTAATTACTCTGCAGCGCCTTCATTCTGCGGTTTTAACTCAATAGACTCTTTTCCAGTAATATGTTCAATCGAAAATTCCATAATGCACAAAGCTTCCCAGTACGTTTCAATTTCCTTCTGCCTACTGGCTTTTGTACTTTCTGGATAATATTTTATAGCCAATGACTCTGCCGCACTAAGGATTTCTTTTTCATCTTCCAGTATACGAATTTTACCGAAAGCAATAACACTGCGAAAGAAGGTTGTGTATTTTTGCGGCACAACATGATCCTGGTCAATCACACAAAAGGATGCTTTATTGCACGCTCTAATGGCATCCAATTTATGGCCGCTCTTTGCCCCGTGAAAATATAGTTTTTCGTTTCTATACACATAACTGATGGGAATAGCATAGGGATAGCCCTCATCCCCTAAAAGCGCCAAAACCCCAGAAGTCCCCCTGTTTAGAATTTCAATATTCTTTTCTTGAGTTAAAACTTGCTTTTTTCTCCGCATTTCCCGAAACATAATTCTGCCTCCTTTTTTGATTGATGCTATAAATTATACTCTCACAAAAAAGAATCGGCAAGGTGTCTAGTTCATTTGACTTTCCCCATTTTTTATGAAGAGATACTCTGCAGTTATCCATAACACA
>CAJUID010000005.1 GCA_910585905.1 uncultured Lachnospiraceae bacterium | reverse complement strand
TCAAACATTTTGCAGCGGGTGAGATGTTAGAAAAAATCAATGTAACAGGTGTCAAATATCTGATAGATCTCTGCTCATCAGCAAATAGAAGGCTTGTACAGATTTCAACCATATCAGTAGGCGGCGAGGGTATGGACGGCAGGCCGCCGATGGATCAGAAACTTGCTGAAAATGATCTGTATTTTGGACAGAGGATTGCCAATGAGTATATACGCACGAAGTTCCTTGCAGAACGTGCCGTGCTGGAAGCGGCCGCAAAAGGTCTTGAAGCGAAAGTGATTCGTGTCGGCAATCTTATGAGCCGCCACAGAGATGGGGAGTTCCAGATTAACTTTATCACAAATGGTTTTCTAAGGAGTTTGCGTGGGTACGCTGCAGTTGGCGCATTTCCAATGGATAGCATGAATGAAAGCGCTGAATTTTCCCCAATTGATGAAACAGCTGCAGCAGTGCTCTGTCTTGCGGGAACAGACAGCAGGTTTACGGTATTCCATGCCTGCAACAACCACAGGATTTTTATGAGTGATGTGATATATGAAATGCGTGAGAGAGGCTTTGACATTAAAATCATGCCTGGAGACCAATTCATTGAGACGGTCAATGCGTATGCGGCAGAACATGAAACAAGTGATGCGGTATCGGGGCTTATAGCTTATACTTCCCATGATGATGAGGAACTCTACACGATTGATTATGATAATGCCTTTACAACCGAAGTGCTTTACCGTTTGGGATTCAAATGGAATATAACGGATAACAGATACCTTGCAAATGCAATCAAAGCATTGGAGGGGCTGAACTTTTTTGAGAATGAATTTTCAGATACACTCTAATACTACGAAAATTTATGCTAATTTTTATGGAGGTGACAGAAGTGACGATTACAAAAACATTGGAAAATAAGAAAGCCATTCTCTCGGTCGAGGGATGGCTGGACACAAATTCAGCACCAGAGCTGGGCAGGGAAATTGAGGCGCTTTCTGATATAGAGAGCCTGATACTTGATTTCGATAAACTGGAATATATATCATCGGCAGGATTAAGGATACTGCTTTCAACGCAGAAAATAATGAATAAGCAGGGCAGCATGGTAATAAAAAATGTAAATGAAGATGTGATGGATATATTTAATATTACGGGATTTGCTGATTTTTTGACAATTGAGTGATGGTTTTTGCTGAAGCGGATTTTATTCTAACTGAGTGCCATTATCTTGCAGAATGCGTATGGTTTTGCGGATAGTGGCGCACAGCTGACGGATACGCTTGAGCAATGGGACTGCCCGATGAAAACAAATTGCTGCAGTAAGGCAGACATAGACTAAAGTAATAGTGATTATACCAGTATCAGAAATTACAGCAGAGTGATATATAGTTTTTTATTCCCGCGAAGCAACGAGCCAAGCGCGAGCTTGCTCGCATTTGGCGACTGCCGCGAGGGTCAAATACCCCGCCCCTCTGGGGCGAACTTGCTAAAAAGAAGCTAAGTCATGCCCCGTTGCTTGTAGCGGGGTATTTGACTTTTACAGTGTCTGAAGAATAACATCTTCAGGCACTTTTTGTATAATAGGATTAAGGTTTCAAAAGTTCCTTAGCTGGTTATTTTTCCGAATCTCTGGCTTATCACAACCGTGGCAGAGATTGGTCATGCGGTGGGGGTGCAGTGCGGGCTTGCGGCATGAATTATCGGTCATAAGACAGGCAGCTATCCTAATAAAATAATGTTAGGGGCAAAATGGTTTTGTCCTGGTATCCTATGGGAAATGGAAAGGAGCGGTGTTTCAGTGACAATGGAACAGTTATCTGAACTACAGAAAATTCCTATCATGGAACTCCAGCGGGAAGAACTGTCGGACGCAGATGAGGTGGTAATAGATACCTCAAAAAGTCTGAACCAGCGGGCACAGTCCTTTTTCACGCAGATGAAGAATCCATTTGCACAGAATGTGGGGGAGTATATATTACAGATTGGATATGCAGAAGACGCACAGGAGACATTGGATGACCGCATGGTGCAGCTTGTCAGAAAGCAGACTGCCATCATGTGAAAAAGGTGCTGTTCCAGCACCTAAGAAGAACGCAAAACCAGCGTTTTTCGCATAAATTCTGTTGAGATTTTTTATAGTTAAAAGAGCGTTCTTTTATCAGGACTAAACCAGTAGGAATCCTGATGAAAAGCCATACCCTGTAGGGCGGGTAATGCTGATGAATAATAATTCAGGAGGAATACAGAATGAAAGCGAAAGATTTTTATAATGTGGCAGTCTATCTCCGCCTGAGCCGGGATGATGAACCGGATGGCAGCACAGAGAGTAACAGCATCCGTTCCCAAAGGGATATGATACGTTCCTATATCCGTAAGCAGGACGACATGGAGATTTACGACATCTACGTGGATGACGGATGGTCGGGGGCTAATTTTGACAGGCCGTCTTTTAAGCGGATGATGGAAGATATTGAGGCTGGACACGTTGACTGTGTGATAGTAAAGGATTTATCTAGATTTGGACGGGATTATATTGAAGCCGGGCGGTTGATTCAGAAAACCTTCCCGGCTTTTTCTGTGCGTTTCATTGCATTGAACGATAACTTTGATTCGCTGACAGCGGATTTTAATGAGAAAACTTTAGTGCTTCCGGTAAAGAACTTTGTCAATGATGCGTATTGCAGCGATATTTCCAAAAAGGTCAAGAGCCATCAACAGGCCAAGAGGGAAAAAGGGGATTTTATTGGTGCTTTTGCCGTGTATGGCTACCGCAAGAATCCAGAGAATATTAACCAACTGCTTGTGGATGAATATGCCGCCAGTATTGTAAAGAAGATATTTGCATGGAAAATCGCAGGCTTAAGCAACCTTGCTATAGCGGAAAAACTGGACGGGATGGGAATCCTTTCCCCGATGGAATATAAGAAGTCGCAGGGGGAGAAATTCTCCACCGGGTTTGTCACCCATATTAAGGCAAAGTGGTCAGCGGTGGCAGTCAAGCGAATCTTAACGAATGAACTGTACACAGGAATGATGGTCCAGGGGAAAAACAAAAAGGTCAGCCACAAAGTGAAACACCCAGTAGTAAAGCCAAAGGAGGAATGGGTGCGTGTACCGAATACCCATGAGGCGGTGGTATCGGCAGAGGATTTTGAGACAGTACAGAAGCTGCTTGCCGTAGACACAAGGGCGTCTGCCGGGAAAGCCAGGTGCCATATGTTTACGGGATTTCTCTACTGTGGGGACTGTGGGGAGCCGATGATACGGCGGGTAAACCGCTACAAGGGAAGGTCAAAGGTTTATTTTATCTGCCCTACCAGAAACAAGGGGCTGGGCTGCACAAGGCACAGCATCCCGGAGGAGGAACTAAAACATCTTGTTCTGGCAGGCATTAAGCAGCAGCTCGCACTGTTTTTGGATAAGAGCCATGTACTGACGCAGATTGAAACACTGGAAGTGCAGTTTGACGAGGTGGCGGCTTTTGATAGGGAAATCTGGAAACTCCATCAGGAACAGGAAAAGTATGTCTCCCTGCGCAGCGGGCTGTATGAGGATTTGAAACAGGGAATTATCACGGAGGAAGATTTTCGGGATTTCCGGCAGATTTATGAAACACAGTATCAGGCGGCGGAGGCTGCCATACGGCAGCAGGAGGAGGCAATTAAGGCATTATTTAAGGCAGGGGTGTCTGCAGGGGCAAATCTGGAAAAGATGAAATCCACTTTGGAGATTACAGAATTAAGCCGGGATATTCTTGTGACATTTATCAGCCGCATTCTTGTGTATGAGGATAAGCGGGTATTTTTGGAATTCCGGGCAAAAGATATGTTTGCAAGAGCCCTGATGCTGGCAGATTATATTGAGAATAAAGAGAATGGGCAGAGTCCATTGCCACAACAGGATGGTAGGGCAGAAAGTGTAGATACAGGCGGTTTTGATATGGATGATATTTGCTGCATCAATGTAAACGCACCGGTAATGGCGCAGGAAAGAATGGAGGTATCGTAATATGCCACGGATTTCAAAAAAGAAAAAGACAGGGTCGGTTCCTCTTTCCAGGCGTTTCCATGTGGGGGTTTATGCAAGGCTTTCTGTTGATGGGTCAAAGGCTTGCGGACAGGAGGATGCTCCGCAAGCGCGAAAGAATGAGTCCATTGATACGCAGATTGCGCTGGCAAAGCAATACCTGAAGGAACACCCGGAAATGGAGCTTTATGACTGCTATACGGATTTGGGCAGGACTGGAGCCAATTTTAAGCGGGAAGGCTTTGAGCGCATGATGCAGGATGTGCGGAAGAAACGCATTGACTGCGTGATTGTCAAGGATTTATCCCGTTTCGGCAGGAATCATATAGAGGCGGGGAATTATATCCAGAAGATTTTCCCTTTTATGGGCGTCCGCTTTATTGCCCTTGCGGATGGGATTGATACATTCGGGGAAAAATCCGGTACGGATGAAATGACGCTGAACCTTAAAAACCTTGTGAATGAAATGTATGCCAGGGATATTGCCGAAAAGGTAAGATCCAGCAGACGCAGCAGTCAGGAGCAGGGGAGCTATACTGGGGGCATCCCGCCTTATGGATACCGGGCGGAATGGATGGAGGGGAAGAAATGCCTTATGGTCTGTCCGGAGACGTCAGAAATTGTCAGGGATATTTATGCGATGTATTTATCTGGTAAGAATATGGGACAGATTGCCCGGGAACTGTATGCGAGGGGAATCCACAGGCCGGGGATTTATAAAAAGACGGGGCATGTGTACCGACAGGAGGGGGAGGTTTTAGAGCAGTGGAGAGCTGCGACAGTCAAGCTCATTCTGACAAACCCGGTCTATATGGGATGTCTTGTGCAGGGGACAACCTGTGGGAAACAATATAAAATCAGGAACCATCATGATGTGGACAGCGGGGATTACAGCATGAAATGGGGAACTCATGAGCCCCTTGTCAGTGAGGATGTGTTTTACCGGGTGGCTGCCATGTTTGAAAAGTCTGCAGCAAAGTATTGTAATCGCGACGCCTTTTCTAAAAAGACACCTCCAGAGGAGGACATTTATGCCGGGGTGCTGTTCTGTGGGGACTGTGGAAAGCGTATGGCAAGGGTGGCAAATGCAAAAGAGTTTAGTTCCGGCCATACAGTACGGTATTATGGGTATTACTGCCCGTCCACCCGCAGAATGGATGATTTGCAGTGCCCTTCCAAGAGTATCGGCATGAGTGTGTTGGATGGACTGGTAAAAACAGCACTGCATCAGGAGTTTGCCCTTTCGGATTTGAGTCCGGGCAGGCTGGTAAAGGAGTATGAAAGGCAGGCAGAGGAACAAAAAGAAAAAATCAGGCAGGAGATTATTTCTTGTGGGAAACAGCAGGAATACGGGAAAATGAGGGGGAGTGAACTGTATCTGAAATACCGTGAGGGCAGCCTGTCACTGGAGGAATTTCAGCAGATGAAAAAGGAGCGGGAAAGATGCCTCCATGAAATGGCAGGTAGGAAAGAGGAGCTGCAGCACAGGTTAGACGGCATGGATCGTGAGATAGCGGGAAAAGGGAAGTTTCTGCGTAACTTAATGAAATGTAATGAAAAAACGAAGCTGACAAAGGATGTCATACATACCCTGATCCGTCGGATTGATGTGTTTGCCGGGCATCGGGTAAAAATCACGTTTACTTTTTGCATGAATGAATTATTATATGTTGATGGATATGGCAAATCGGGGAAAGGAGGAAAGTGTGAATAAAAAGAGGGAAAGAATCAGGCAGACGGATAAGGAAAAGGCTGTAACCCATGCAATCCGCATTGCCATCTATATGCGCCTTTCTAAAACAGATGAAACCATGCGGGAGGAAAGCAACAGTATCTCCATGCAGCGCATTTTAATAAGGAAGTATATCGCATCCCATTTTACAGAATGTGAGGTTATGGAATATCAGGATGACGGATTTTCGGGGACGAATTTCAACCGTCCGGGGGTGCAGCGTCTTTTGGAGGATGCGAAAAACGAAAGGTTTGACTGCGTGGTGGTAAAAGATTTTTCCCGCTTTGGCAGGGATTATGTGGAAGTGGGCTCTTATCTGGAGCAGATATTTCCTTTTTTGGGAATCCGTTTTATTTCCGTCAACGATTATTACGACAGCGAAAATGTTCAGGGAAATACCACCGATTTGGATGTGAATTTCAAAAATCTTCTCTATGACTTATACAGCAAGGATTTATCGCAGAAAGTGAAGACTTCGCTGCGGGCAAGAAAGGATAGCGGGCAGTATGTCAGTGGCAATGCCCCGTTTGGTTATGAAAAAGCCCCGGATGACAGGCATATGCTTGTTATCTGTGAGGACGAGGCGGCGGTGGTGCGGGAGATTTTCTCCCTTGCCCTGCAGGGGATGACATCTTCTCGGACAGCAAAGAAGTTAAATTTAGAAAAGGTTCCAACTCCGGTGGAGTTTAAGATCAGGAAAGGAAAAACTTCAAGGAAGCCAAAGGGGGATAAGTTTTACTGGAGCAGCAGTACCATATGCAGTATCTTACGGAATCCGGTATATGCCGGGGATGTGGAGTATGGCAAGACAGAGAGGGAACAGGTGGGAGGCCGCAATGTCCTAAAGGCAAGGGCAGAGTGGAAAGTGATAAGAAACCACCATGCTCCTATCATTGCCAGGGAAGATTTTGAGAAAGTCCAGGAAAGCAGGGGGAAAAGCTACGATAAAAGGCAGAAAAGCAGGCATCCGTTGATTGGCAGGGTCGTGTGTGGATGCTGTAGACGCAACCTGAGTTTAAAGGAGGGGCTTAATCCCTATTTTACCTGTCATAACCGGTATGTGACCGGATTGGAGGAATGTGTCAGCAAAGTGAATGTCATGTTTTTGGAACAGGTGGTTTTGTTCCGGCTGGAGGAATATTTGAAAGGGCAGAACCTTGCCGTAGAAGTTTCCCAAAAGGTTAAGGATGATTTGGCAGGAAAACGTGATGAACTGCTGCGGGATTTAAGACAGGCGGAATGGGAGCATGACAGGTTGAAAAAGCAGCACTATAAGAGTTACCAGTTATATTCTCAGAGAGAGCAGACAGAGTTTCACTCTCTCCACGCAGAGATGGAGAAACAGCAGAAAGTTATCAGCGATTTGCAGGAACAGTTCATTCAGGTGGAGAAGCAGCTTGTCAGGAAGGAATCCGAGAAGTTTGCTCCAAGGGAAGATGCCTTGTTAACACCAGAGGTAATGGAGAGGTATATTGATAGCATAGTGGTTTTT
Organism: uncultured Lachnospiraceae bacterium; assembly: GCA_910585905.1. Taxonomy (GTDB): domain Bacteria; phylum Bacillota; class Clostridia; order Lachnospirales; family Lachnospiraceae; genus Butyribacter. Next base: position 118,517 of record CAJUID010000005.1, on the reverse strand, counting down.
AATGAAGAAGAAATAGAAATCAGATGGAAAATGTGAGAAGGAGTTGCATGTAAACCGTTCTCACACTGGAAAAATGCAAAACAGGCATTCTTCATTCACATGGTTTATTCCCGCGAAGCAACGAGCCAAGCGCGAGCTTGCTCGCATTTGGCGACTGCCGCGAGGGTCAAATACCCCGCCCCTCTGGGGCGAACTTGCTAAAAAGAAGCTAAGTCATGCCCCGTTGCTTGCAGCGGGGTATTTGACTTTGCAATGACTTAACATGGCGGATGGGATTTTGTAGCAATTATCTGACAGCAGGTATGCAAAAAAGGCTTGTGTTTGTTAGGGAAACCGCTAAAACAGGGAAGTATTTGAATAAAAAAGTTGAAATACTTTTCTGCAATTACTTGACATAAGAGGGGATTGATTTATTTCATCCCACTTTCCGTGATGGTCAGGGAAATTCAAGGATTGCTTTTTTGTGGGATCAGTCTGCGGATGAGGCGCAGTCTGAGGGGCGCACGCCGGCGGGATATAGTTTTGGCGCACAATATTCTATGCAGGATATTAATGGGGCATTGCAGGCGGAAGACCGGGCAGAGGGAGAGCGTCTTGTTCCGGTTACTGACCGCGGCAGCGGCCATGGAACGGCAGTTGCGGGAGTGTCTGCTGGGAATGGGGCAGGATCAGCCGGAAACCGTTACCGTGGCGTTGCCCCAGAAAGTGAATTAATCGTGGTGAAGTTAGGGAGGAGCGATGCGGACTTTGCAGGAACTACAGAAGTATTAGAGGGAATTGATTATGTCATGAGAAAGGCAATAGAGCTTCAGAGGCCAATCGCGATAAATCTTAGTTTTGGAAATAATAATGGGGCACATGACGGAAAGTCCCTTTTTGAGAACTATATCTCAGAGTTAAATGGGGTATGGAAAAATGTAGTTGTGATAGCATCGGGCAATGAGGGGGATGCAAGGCATCATGCAAGGCTTCAACTTGGAAGGACAGAGGAGACGGTGTCTTTTGCTGTCGGTGATAGTGAGAGAAGTATGACTTTGCAAATCTGGAAACAGTATGTAGATGAATTTGAGATTAATCTAGAATCTCCTTCTGGAAGGACTATTTCTGTTGTCCGGGAGGAGGGCAGCGGAATAGCTTATAATATTGGTTCAGATAAGGTTCTAATATATTTTGGTAGCCCAAACCCTTATACAATAGCTCAGGAAATCTATATAGAGTGGATTCCAAGGCGCGCTGGGGATTTTGTAGAAAGCGGAATCTGGAAACTTCGTTTTATGCCACAGGATATTAGAGACGGTGAGGTGAATCTATGGCTTCCGACTATAGAGGCAGTGGGACTTTCAACAGGTTTTTTGAGCCCAGAGCCAGACACTACGCTTACAATTCCTTCTACGGCCGAAGATGTGATAACGGTGGGGGCATATTCCAGTGAAAGTGGAAGTATTGCTTCTTTTTCTGGCAGGGGAAATACTGCTGATCGGCGAAATATGCCAACGATTGTGGCGCCAGGAGTTGGAGTGATAACAGCGCTTCCGGGAGGCGGTTATGGACCGCGGACAGGGACTTCTATTGCGGCGCCTTTTGTTACGGGAAGTGCGGCTTTAATGATGGAATGGGGGATTGTAAAGGGGAATGACCCATATCTATATGGAGAGAAAGTAAAAGCGTACTTAATCAAAGGGGCCCGCCCGCTGTCAGGAGAACCAGTTCCTTCGAAACGTCAGGGATGGGGGGCGCTATGCCTTAGAGATAGCATCCCCCAATAAGATAATCCCCTTTTAAGTGTTTGTTTTCTATCGGTATGTTTTGCTCTTGTATGGTAAGGTAATGCATAGAAAGAGCTTATTTGATATGGAACTGACTAATTAGATGGTTCAGTGTCCTTGCCTGATTTGATAGTTCATTGGAGATAGATGCACTCTTCTCTGCTGCGGTAGAGTTTGTCTGTATAATCTTGGAAACTTCCTTGATTCGGTTCTCCACGGAAACAATCATTTCGGACTGTTGGACGCTGGCCAGTGAAATTTCATCCATCAGCATTTTAATAGACTGAATGCATTCGCTAATTGCCTGCATCGCAGAAATGGCAAGGTTTGTAGATTCTGTGCCTGTTTTTACATCGTGAATGGAACGGCCAATCAATGTACTTGTGTTTCTTGCGGCTTCTGCAGATTTGGCGGCAAGGTTCCTGACTTCTCCTGATACAACAGAGAATCCCTTACCTGCTTCGCCTGCCCGTGAAGCTTCAACCGATGCATTCAATGCAAGAATATTTGTCTGGAAAGCGATGTCTTCTATTGTTTTTATAATGCTGCCAATCTTGGTGGAAGATCGGTCAATATTGTTGGTGGCAGCGATTAGCTGCTCCATCTTTGTATCAGCCTCAGAAGCATAATCAGTTGCCTTATCAACCAAATTGCTGGCATTACTGCAGCGGACTGTGCTGCTCTGGATCTGTTCTGTGATATCAGTAACATTGGATACCAGTCTATCAATTGAATCTTTTTGCTGCACAGTTCCTTGTGATAATGCCTGGGCACCCGCAGATACCTGATCTGCACTGCTGTCTACCTGCTTTGCAATATAGGTAATATCGCGCATTACATTAGTAAGGTGAGTGCGGATACTTTTTAGGCTTTCTGCAAGAATCTTAAAATCACCTATGTAATAAGACTCGTTTTTTTCCACATCTACAGAAATATTGCCATCTGCCATTTCGCCTAAAATGCGGCCGATATCCTCAATCGTCTTTCGCAGGCAGCTACAGACATGATGGATTGTCTGTGCAATCATGCCAATTTCATCTTTCCGGTCATAAAATGGATCTAATTCCTGATCAGCGGATAACTCCAGATTGCCAAGCCGTCTGATTGCATGTTCCATTACCATAAGCTCCCTGCCCTCTCTGTATAGGATCAGCAGTGTAATAAGAATAATAACAATAGCGACTACAGCACATAAAATACCTACCGTAACTCGGACATCATCTACTTTTCCGTAAACTTCAGATGTATTGTCCCGGACCATAAATATCCAGTTTCTATCCTTAAGGTATTTGTAAACAGCAAGCTGCTCTGTTCCTTTTTCATCATGGTAAAAGTAGGTGCCTGCCTGGGTGCTTTCATCTGCCTGAATCCGGCGGATGATTTCTTTACAGCCAATATCATTTGTCTCCGTGTTGAGCAGGGATTCGTCCTGATGATATAAGTATGTACTTGTTTCTGCATTTAAGAAAATATACTGGCTGTGAGGCAAACCTTCTATATCTAAATTAAGCAAAGAGTCCATCAGACGGCTGGCATAGACGCCTGCCCCTACATAGCCAATGCACTTTTTACCTTCAAAAATTGGATAATACATCGAAATAATCATACTTCCAGTTCCTGGTGATTTCATAATCCCAAGGTTTGTCAGTTGTGGCTTGGCTAGAATGGTATCACGAAATGTATCTAAAGATTCGCCTTTTCGGGTTGTTATCCCAACTGCATCTTTCGAGGTATGTGTTAAAACATGGGTTGATGGGGTACTGATGTATAATCCCTCAAAGATACCTTTGACTGCGGCAAAATCTTCTGTATACTTTTGGCCTTTTTGCAGCAGTACAGGATCTTCAGGATTGGAAAGGAGCTCACGGACTTCGCTGCCCAGAGCAAATGCTGTCATATATTCTTCTGCAGAGGCCACATAATCATTTATGATGGAAGCCCTGGATTCAACAGCATCAATCATTTGGTTTGTAATATTATTTTCTACCATAGAAGCAACGCGGTTTGATACAATAAACCAGAGTAGAAGCATACCAGAAACGGTAATTGCTGTGGTAATAATGCCGATACGTGTGGCAAGCTTACGATTTGCTAGAAATTTCATGAAAACTCCTCCTGAAAAAACAGATTTTTTTACTTCAGTAGTGAAATCTCGTCCGTTTTACTTCTGAAGTATACTAGATTGGTATCCCCAAATTTGATTCTCGCGTACGCAACGAGCCAAACGCAAGCTTGCTTGCACTTGGCGACTGCGCGCGGGTCACATACCCCGCTGCTCTGCAGCGTTGCAAGTTTGATACCCCGTTGCTTGCAGCGGGGTTGTTGATTTGATAGATGAAGGATAACCTGATTTTAACCTACAAGAAATGTCGGTTATATGGTGCCTTTTAGCTAAATTATTTTAACACGGCAAATCATGTTTTTCAAGTCTGGGGATTTTCAATTTTATCATATTAATAAATGCAAATAATATTATAGATACTTCGTATCAGGAGTTTGATTTTCACAATTTTTAAGAGGGGATAATCTGCTGTTATCAGTAGTCAGTAGAGTTTCTCAAATTTTACTCTGTGATTGCATGATGATTCAAAAAATGGGGAAAGTCAGATGCCTGGAACCATTGACAGGGGTCAATAAGCTTGTTAGAATAGCTCTATAGGCGTATTGCAAAATGATGAACAGATGACACAAGATATTTTGTTGTTTATAAATGTCATAAAGTACAGCAATCGCTATACAGAATAATAGCAAAGCTAGGGAGGAAACAGATATGTATCATTGTCATATCCATTTCTATTTGACAGGGCATTCGTGCAGCGCATTTGAGGTTATAAAGGAAATGCCGCCATTACAACATTTTACGCATGAGTTTTCTGAAAGTGAGATTCCTGATAGGGAGTTAGCATCAAAGGCAGACGTGATCCTTGTTGATCTGCAAGGGATGGATGCAAAGGAAACAGTAAGGATGCTGGCTCTGGAGAAGAAACAGGAGGCTGAGCTTATTCTGCTTGCGGATAAGGAACAGATTATGCTTTTGACAGAAGAATTGCCGGAAGTTAAGGATATCTGGACGCTGCCGATGGCAGAAGAGGAAATTAAATTTCATTTTCTAAGATGGCAGCAGAGCTGTAAGGTGGGAAAGGATTTTTGGCAGACGAGTCAGTATTTTGATTCAACAATTAATAATATCCCAAATCTTATCTGGTATAAAGATAAGGAGGGTGTACATAAAAAAGTAAATGATAGCTTCTGCAAAACCGTTAATAAGACAAAGGAGCAGGTTGAAGGGCGCAGGCATGCCTATATCTGGGATGTCGAATTTGATGACCCTGCCTGCATTGAGTCTGAGAATGAGGTTATGAGGAAGCAGAGAACATTTGTGTCCGAAGAGATTATAAAGACCGGTGAGGGTATGAGGACGCTTACTACATATAAATCTCCGTTATATGATATTGATGGCAGTGTTATGGGGACAGTGGGCGTAGCGATTGATGTGACAAGGGAGCGCGCTTATGAGCAGGAGTTGTTGAAAAAGAACCAGATGCTTGAGAAGATTTTTACCACGATTGACTGTGGCGTGCTGTGCCATTCTGTGGATGGGGAACGTATTCTCAGTGTAAACCGGGCTGCGCTTAAAATTTTGGGGTATGAGTCCCAGGATGAAATGGTTGCGGGAGGGTTTGATATGGTTGCGGCATCTGTCCTTGAGGAGGACAAAGAAAAACTCCGCCACCGCATTCAGGAGTTAAAAGAAGAGGGTGACAGTGTCAGCATAGAGTACCGCGTACAGCATAATAATGGGGATATCGTGCATGTGATGGGAAATATTAAGCTGTTCCGCGAAAATGGAGAACTGTTTTACCAGAGATTTTTGTTGGATATTACCGCCCAGAAGCTGCAGGAAAAGAAGAATGAAAGACGCCAGATGGAACTAGTTCAGGCATTGAGTATAGATTATAATTTAGTTTATTATTTTGATCTGGAAACTGGAGTTGGAAGCCAAATTCGGGAAGATGATGAGAGTACCCGGATTTTTGGAACTTCTTTTGATGGGCATAAACCATTTAAGGAGAGCATGGAATCCTATATTCAGCAGTTTGTCGTAGAGGAAGACCGGGGGATGCTTAGGGAAGCTTCTTCCAGTGAAGTGATTAAAAAGGAGCTGTCTGAAAAGAAGTTATATTATGTTAATTTCCGTACCAACATTGAAGGGGAAACAAAATATTTCCAGATGAGGGTAGTGCGTGCAGGAACCTGGGGAGAGAGTCATGGAATTGTCCTTGGATTTCACAGTGTGGATGAGGAAATTCGGGATGAGATGGAGAAGAAGAGCATCGTGGAGGATGCGCTTTCACAGGCGAACCGGGCAAATAAGGCAAAGAGTATATTTCTTTCCAATATGTCGCATGATATCCGCACACCGATGAATGCTATTGTAGGTTTTACGGCACTGGCAATTACACATATTGACCGTAAAGATCAGGTGGAAGAGTACTTGAAAAAGATTATGACATCAGGAAATCATCTGTTAAGCTTGATTAATGATATTCTGGATATGAGCCGAATTGAGAGCGGTAAGATTCATTTGGAGGAAAAATTGTGCAGCCTGCCGGATATTCTGCATGGTTTGCGCAATATCTTACAGGCAGATATCCATGCAAAACAGCTGGAGCTGTATATTGATACAGTGGATGTACTGGACGAGGAGATTTATTGTGACAGGCTTCGGCTCAATCAGGTGCTATTAAACCTGCTCAGCAATTCTGTAAAATATACGGGGGCTGGCGGTATTGTCAGTATGAGGATTATGGAGAGGCCAGGTGCCCCGGTGGGATATGCAAATTATGAGTTTTTAATTAAAGACAGCGGCATCGGCATGAGCAAAGAGTTTGTGGAGCATATTTTTGAGCCGTTTGAGAGGGAAAGAACTGGTACAATCAGTGGTATTCAAGGAACTGGGCTTGGAATGGCCATTACAAAGAATATTGTTGATATGATGAATGGCTCGATTGAAGTGAAAAGCGAGCAGGGCGTAGGTACAGAATTCCATGTTGCATTTACATTCCGCCTGCACACAGAGTCAAAGAAACCACAAGTGATACCTGAACTGAGGAATTGTAGGGCGCTTGTAGTAGATGATGATTTTAATACATGTGACAGTGTGTCATATATGTTAGGGCAGCTTGGCCTGCGTGCTGAGTGGACGTTATCTGGTAAGGAAGCAGTTCTGCGTACCCGCCAGGCGGTTATGAGAAATGATAATTATAGCGTATACCTGATCGACTGGCTCTTGCCTGATATGAATGGTATTGAGGTGACACGAAGAATTAGGACTGAAGTTGGGGATGATGTTCCTATTGTTGTCTTGACTGCATATGACTGGGAGGATATTGAGAATGAGGCGATGGAGGCTGGAGTTACGGCATTCTGTAGCAAACCGCTGTTCCTTTCCGAGCTTAGGAATTGTTTGAATTCCGTGATCAATGCAGCTGAGGAAGAAGAGGAAACGGATAACAGTGCTCAGTTGGATATCCCAACAGGGCGTATTTTGCTGGCAGAGGATGTAGAGTTAAACCAGGAAATCGCCGTGACGATCTTAGGGGATGCAGGCTTTACTACGGATGTTGCAGAGAATGGGCAGATGGCAGTGGATATGCTGAAAGAATCTAAACCGGGATACTATCAAGTGATTTTGATGGATGTTCAGATGCCAATAATGAATGGTTATGAGGCGACAAGGGAAATTCGTAAGCTAAAGGATAAGAAACTGGCATCAATACCGATCATAGCGATGACTGCCAATGCATTTGAGGAGGATAAGCAAGAGGCATTAAGAGCTGGTATGAATAGTCATATCGCAAAGCCAATTGATATTAAAAATTTATTTGATACTTTAAGTAAGATACTTTCTGATGATAAATAATATAATCCTTTCATATTTAGTGTGATTATGGAGATACTATGAGACGGAGCTTGCATAAGTTTTATGCTCATATAATTTGTAGCGGAAGCTGCCGCAGCGGAGACTGTGCGCTTTTGAAAACTTTAGAGTGAAAGGAAGCGATTGGTATATTAGATGTATTAATTATTGGAAGTGGCCCGGCAGGTCTTTCGGCTGCGATTTACGCAAAGCGGGCTGGGCTTGATGTAATAATAATAGAAAAGGTGTATTATGGAACTGGTCAGGTTGCAGAGAGCAGCCAGGTAGACAATTACCTTGGTTTTGCCGGGATTAACGGATATAAACTGGGGGAAAAGTTTCGGGAACATGCGATTAGCCTTGGCGTGGAGTTTAAGTCAGGGGAAGTAAATGAGTTTGAGGTCTCCGAAAATGGCTGGAAGGTTCTGTGCAGTAATGGGGAAAGCATTGAGACGAAAACAGTCATCTATGCGGCAGGCGCAAAGCACAGGCACCTGGAAGTTGAGGGAGAAGATACTTTCGCAGGTAAGGGAGTTTCTTATTGTGCTACCTGCGATGGTGCGTTTTTTAAAGATAAAGAGACGGTAGTAATTGGCGGCGGCAATACCGCTATGGATGATGCACTATATTTATCTGATCTATGTAGTAAGGTTTATCTGGTTCATCGCAGAAGTGAGTTCCGTGGTTCTGCAAAAACTTTGGAGAGGATTCGCGAGAAGGAAAATATTGAGATAGTAACAGATGCAAAGATTGCAAGGATAGAGGGTGACACTACAGTAAGTGGAGTTGTTCTGGAGGATGGAACAAAGATTAATGCAGAAGGTGTTTTTGTTGCGGTAGGGATGATTCCTCAAACAGAGAAAGTCAAAGGTGTGCTTGAATTAGATGAAAGCGGCTATGTGATAGCAGATGAGACAGGAAAAACAAAGACAGAAGGATTTTTTGTGGCGGGCGATGTCAGAAAAAAAGCATTACGCCAGATTGTAACTGCAGTATCAGATGGGGCGAACGCGGCGGTTTCTGCAGCCGAATGGCTGAGCCATCAGTAATCCTTGTTTGGAGATTGTCCTTGATTTGACTTATTTTAAAGGTTGTGCTAGACTGCTATAGGAAAATATTATGGGCTATGCAGTGATTTTAGGGTAGCAGGCGTAAGCCTGCTATTTTTTGATTCTCGCGTACGCAACGAGCCAAACGCAAGCTTGCTTGCACTTGGCGACTGCGCGCGGGTCACATACCCCGCTGCTCTGCAGCGTTGCAAGTTTGATACCCCGTTGCTTGCAGCGGGGTTGTTGATTTATTTTTAGGTTTTCACAGGAGAGTATATAGATTTGGAGGTTGTATGTACCAATTAACAATTGAACAGAGTTTTGATTCCGCCCATTTTTTGGCAGGGTATGTTGGAAAATGCGGCAATATTCATGGGCACCGTTGGAGGGTGCTTTTGCAGGTGCAATCAGAGCAGTTGAGGGAGGATGCTCAGCAACGTGGTATGTGTGTGGATTTTTCAACGATTAAAGATGAATTAAAAAAGATGGTTGACTATTTAGACCATGCATTGTTGATTGAGAAGGGGACATTAAAGGACAAGACGATGGAGGCATTGTCAGAGGAGGGATTTTGCGTAATTGAGCTTGCTTTCCGGCCAACAGCAGAAAATTTTGCGAAATATTTTTATGAGCTTTTTGCTAAAAAGGGATATAATGTGGCCGCAGTCCATGTATATGAGACACCGAATAATTGTGCCAGTTATCATGAATAGCGCTGTAGGTGGATTTTTTATGCAGAGATAATTTGAAAGCATATGACTTGGAGGGGAATATGAAGTATGAAATTGTAGAAATATTTCAAAGTATAAATGGGGAGGGTATGAAGGCTGGGGAATTAGCAGCATTTATCCGTTTTAAAGGCTGTAACCTGGGCTGTGGTTATTGCGACACGATGTGGGCAAATCAGGTGGACGCTTCCTGCAGGGAGATGGACGAGGAAGAAATTATTGAGGAGATAGAGAAGTACCACGTTAAAAATGTTACAGTGACGGGAGGGGAACCTCTTTTTCGGAAGGGAATTGGAAAACTGCTTAAACGGCTGATCAAGGAAGGGTTTGCGGTGGAGATTGAGACAAATGGCAGTGTATCACTTAGGGAGTTTGCCCCGATTTCCCCAAATATTTCATTTACAATGGATTATAAACTGCCGGGCAGCGGAATGGAAGAAAATATGTGTGTTAGCAATTTTTCACTGTTGACGGCGAAAGATACTGTAAAATTTGTGGTTTCTGGAAGGGAAGACCTAGAAAGGGCCTATCAGGTAACAGAACAATATTCCCTGGGGGAACGGTGTCATGTCCTGTTAAGCCCGGTATTTGGGGAGATAGAGCCGGAGGAGATTGTGGAATTTATGAAGCAACGGCACTGGACTGAGGTCAGGATGCAGATACAGATGCATAAAGTAATCTGGGATGCTAATAAGCGCGGAGTCTGAGACAAGATTGGAGGGACTTTTCATTATGGCAGTTGATACGGAAGCAATTAAGGAGCATATTCGGGGGATTCTGGCTGCTCTTGGGGATGATCCGGACCGGGAAGGATTGAAAGATACCCCAGAAAGAGTTGCGAGGATGTATGAGGAAGTTTTTGAGGGGATGAATTACAGCAACCATGAAATTGCCCAGATGTTTGATAAAACTTTTGAAGATAAAATGGATTTTACAAATGCTGGACAGGATATGGTAATGGTTAAGGATATAGACATCTTTAGTTATTGTGAACATCATTTGGCTTTGATGTACGATATGCGCGTAACAGTGGCATATATTCCAAAGGGGAAAGTGATTGGCCTTAGCAAAATTGCGCGTATTGCGGATATGGTTGGAAAGCGCTTGCAGCTTCAGGAGAGAATCGGTGCTGATATCGCGGAAATTTTGCAGGAAATCCTTGGAAGCGAGGATGTGGCGGTGGTGATCAAGGGCACACATAGCTGTATGACGGCGAGAGGTATCAAAAAAGGTGCAGCCTCTACAAAAACATATACATTAAGAGGGGCTTTTCGGGAGGACCGTTTTTTACAGATGAGATTGGAGGCATAAGTTATGAGAGCAATGGTTTTATCAAGCGGAGGGATTGATAGCACAACCTGCCTGGGAATGGCGGTATCCCGCTTTGGGAAAGAGAATGTCATTGCATTATCTATTTCCTATGGGCAGAAGCATGATAAGGAAATCAAGGCGAGTAATGCGGTGGCAGCGCATTATGGTGTAGAACATATCCGTTTGGATTTGGAAAAGATATTTGAGTATAGTGATTGTTCCCTTTTAAAGCATTCTGCGCAGGAAATACCGGAGGAGGCTTATGCAGAGCAGTTAAAAAAGACAGACGGAAAGCCGGTGTCTACTTATGTGCCATTTCGGAACGGGCTGTTTTTATCCTCGGCGGCTAGCCTGGCGCTGTCAAAAGGATGTGACGTGATCTATTATGGGGCACATGCGGACGACGCTGCCGGAAATGCCTATCCAGACTGCAGTGCCAGTTTTAACCAGGCCATGTCGGAGGCGATTTATCTCGGGAGCGGTAATCAGCTCAAGGTGGAGGCTCCTTTTGTAGGAATGACAAAAGCGGAGGTCGTTAAGAAGGGATTGGAGTATAAAGTGCCATATAAGCTGACATGGAGTTGCTATGAGGGAAGAGAAAAGCCATGCGGCGCCTGTGGCACATGTATTGACCGGGCAGAGGCGTTCCGGTTAAACGGGATAGAGGACCCAGCCGCTACGTCATAAGGGACAACTGTTGAATGGAGGAAATATGGAGAAGAGGGAACAAGAAAATACGCTTACATTACTGGGAAATCAGAAGACAGAGTATCTGGATCATTATGCACCGGAGGTTTTGGAGACTTTTCAAAATAAACATCCAGAAAATGATTACTTTGTAAAATTTAATTGCCCAGAGTTTACAAGTTTATGTCCGATTACAGGGCAGCCGGATTTTGCAAATATTATTATTTCATATGTCCCAGATGTGAAAATGGTAGAGAGTAAGTCATTAAAGCTATATCTGTTTAGTTTTCGCAATCATGGGGATTTCCACGAAGATTGTGTAAATATTATTATGAAGGACTTAATCCGTCTGATGGAGCCAAAATATATTGAAGTGTGGGGGAAATTTACACCACGTGGTGGAATCTCCATTGACCCGTATTGCAACTATGGCAGGCCGGGGACAAAATGGGAAGAGGTGGCACAGGATAGATTGTTTCACCATGATCTATATCCAGAACGGGTAGATAACCGTTAATCGTTATTTAATCGTTACTTTTCACGGCTGATTTCAGAAAACAGCAAAACAGGAAGTAAGTTTGGTTTTAATATATTTATAAAAGAATATAGTATTTTTATTGACAGGGCAATTGCCCTGCAGATGTTAATCTGCGGGGAATTGCCTTGTTTTTGTATGTATAAACAAAAAGTATTTTGTTTATAGGTGGAGTTATTTTTTACTACATTCGTCTACCCTAAAGAACTCAACATTACAAGATATAAAATAAAAGGAGATGATATTATATTTGACAATACACCAGTCAAAGAAATTTGAAAAAAAACTTGATAAATTCCCAAAAAAGAGCTAAAATAATAGAGCAAGTGGTGGGAAGTGGGACAAAGTGGTGAGAAAATCCTACTAAGTGGAGGAGTGTTTTGGGGAAGGCATTCCAAAGCGGAGGGTTTTAGAATACAAATGGAAGTGACTGCAGCAAATGCAGAGCAGTTACAACGCGCTGGAAACGCGGGATACCTTACCATGCAACGGAGAGGCAGGTGATAATCATGTTCATGGGCCAGTATGATCATTCGATCGACGCCAAGGGCAGGATTATCATACCTGCCAAATATCGGGAAGATTTGGGAGAAACTTTTGTGGTGACGAGAGGCTTAGATGGATGCCTCTTTCTTTATCCGCAGACAGAGTGGCAGATTTTTGTTGATAAACTCAAAGAGCTTCCGTCCAATCAAAATACAAGAAAGATACAGAGACAGTTTTTGTCAAAGGCGATGGAAGTTGTTACGGACAAGCAGGGAAGAATCTTGATTCCTTCTATGTTGCGCGAGGCAGCGGCATTGGATAAGGAAGTTGTCTTTGTAGGAATGATGAACAGGGTAGAAGTTTGGGATAAGGGCAGATTAGAGGCACAGGAGTTGGAGGAAGATGAAGAAGTCCTGGAGGCTGCTATGGATGAACTAGATATTTCTTTGTAGACATTGAAATGAAATATAAAATGGACAGAAATGGAGAGAATATGGATTTTCATCACAAATCGGTACTGCTCTGGGAGACAATAGAGGGACTTGCTATAAAATCAAACGGCGTTTATGTAGACGGCACTCTTGGGGGTGCAGGGCATGCGAGTGTGGTTTGTTCCAGGCTTGGCCCGGATGGAAGATTTATAGGGATTGACCAGGATGGCCATGCGGTTGCCGCAGGCAGGGAACGTCTGGGGGAATTTGGGCAGAAGGTAGAAATTGTCCGAAGCAATTATTCGGATATGGTTTCTGTTGTCCAAAGCCTTGGTTTTCAGAAAGTAGACGGTATCCTGCTGGATTTAGGTGTTTCGTCAGTTCAGCTTGATACTCAGGAAAGAGGATTTTCCTATCGGATGGATGCACCGCTTGATATGCGGATGGACAATCGCCAGGAGCTTACGGCTGCAATCGTTGTAAATGATTATTCAGAAAGTGAGCTTTTTCATATTATAAGGGACTATGGGGAAGACAGATTTGCAAAGAATATTGCAAAAAATATAGTAAAGGAGAGAGAAAAGGAGCCGATACTGACAACAGGTAGGCTGGCTGAGATAGTCAGCTATTCGATTCCTATGAAAATAAAAAAGCAGGGTGGACATCCTGCCAAGAGAACCTTTCAAGCGATACGGATAGAAGTAAATCATGAGCTGGAAGTTTTGGAAAGGACAATCAGTGATATGATTGATTTGCTAAATCCGAAGGGAAGGATTTGTATTATCACTTTCCATTCACTAGAAGACCGGATTGTAAAACAGGCATTCCGTCAGGCGCAGAATCCTTGCACCTGTCCACCGGATTTTCCGGTTTGTGTCTGTGGCAACAAGCCAAAAGGAAAGCAGGTTACAAGGAAGCCGATTTTGCCATCAGAAGAAGAGATGGAGCAAAATCCGCGTTCTAAAAGTGCAAAATTAAGGATATTCGAGCGGATTTAAGCCTATTATCTTACTTGCAAGCAGTGAGGTAATAGAGCAGCGCACAGCCGCCAAATGCAAAGGGACTTTTAGCTCTTTATAAGCAATGTGTTTGGCCTGCTGCGCACGCGGGATGAATGAAAGGGAAATGGAAAGGAGTTGAAAGGGTATGGCTATTGACTGGGAAAATTATGGACGCAGCCGGTATGACCGGAAAAGTGAGGGCAATATACATGCACAGTCCTCTAAAAACCGTATGCATTCTTATGTTGAGGGCAATACGGTCCGCAAAGCAGATGCGTTGCCAAAAAGAAGGGAGAGAGTACAGGAAAGGCCGGAGCCTAGAAGGTATCCGGAGCGCCAGCCGGCAGTGATACCAGGAATCAGCGGCAAGAACTTTGTTTTTCTGACAACAATGGTTAGTCTGATTGCGGCAACAGGATTTACTTATCTGACAGCCCAGAGTGATGTCCGTGGCATGAAGAAAAAGATTGTTGCCATGCAGTCTGAGATTGCAGAGCAGAAGGAAGAAAATGATGCTGCTTACCAGGAGATTGTAGATTCCGTAGCGATATCGGAAATCTATAAAAAAGCAACAGAAAAATTGAGAATGGTACAAGCTGAAAATAATCAGATTTATACCTATAAAAATAAGAAGAGTGATATGGTAAAGCAGTATGCAGACATACCAGGTTCAGGCGAGTAAATTCCAGCCTGGGAAAGGGATACATAGGAGCGGCATATGGGCAGACGTGCAGTAGATACCAGAAAATATAATAAGATTGGGACAAGGAGAATGTTCGGGCGCATCCTGATTGTATTTTTTCTTATTATAATAGGTACTATGATTTTGGTTGGAAGAATTCTCTTTTTAAATAAGGACAAAGGAAATGCCTATGAAAAGAGGGTATTATCCCAGCAAAGCTACCGCAGCAATGAAATTAATTATAAGAGGGGCGATATTACAGACCGTAACGGGAATAAACTTGCAATAAGCAGGAAAGTTTACGATCTGGTATTGGACCCTGTTTTGATTTTAACGAAAAATACGAAGGGTGAAGAAGACTTTGTGGAGCCGACAGCCGCAGCACTGAAAAAAGTATTTGGGATTTCGGAAGAAAAGTTTCGTAAGATAATAAATAAAAATTCTGGTATTCAATATTATGTTATGCAAAAATATAAAGGACTCTCCAAAGATAAGGTGAAAAAATTTAGGGAGTTGGCAGAAAAAAACAAGAAGATAAAAGGGGTTACATTTGACGAGAGATATGAGCGCTATTATCCGTATGAAACGGCGGCAAGCAAAGTGATTGGCTTTTGTTCAAAGGAAAATATTGGTATCTGGGGGATAGAGAACCAGTACAATGAACAGCTTTCCGGGGAAAATGGGCGCAGATACGGCTATTTTGATTCAAATTTAGAGTTAGTCGAGACGGTAAAGGAGGCGGTCAATGGAAATTCCGTTGTCTCTACAATTGATGTTAATGTGCAGGGAATTCTAGAACGCCATATGAGAGAGTTCCAGGAAAGAGTCGGTTCGCTCAATATGGGATGCATTATTATGAATCCGCAGAATGGCGAGATTTATGCCATGTCTTCTTATCCAGAATATGATCTGAATAATCCGTGGGAATTGTCCGTAGTTTACTCTGACAAAGAGATAAAAAAAATGGAGGACGAAGAAAAATCAGTTGCTTTAAACCAGATTTGGAGAAACTTCTGCATTAGTGACGCATTTGAGCCGGGTTCCACATATAAACCAGTAACGGTGGCGGCTTGTCTGGATGAGGGAGTGACAAATCCAAAGAGAGGATACGTGTGCGACGGATTCCAGCAGGTGGCAGAACATAAAATTAAATGTACTGGATTTTCAAAGGGCGGCCATGGAACCATTAATATCTGCCAGTCATTAATGGAGTCTTGTAACGATGTGATGATGCAGCTTGGCGCAGACCTTGGCGGTGCAAAGTTTTTGAATTACAATAAGGATTTTGGTTTTGGACAGAAGACGGGAATAGACCTTCCAGGGGAAGCAGCAGGTGGTGTTTTTACAAAAGATACGCTCCATTCCGTGGAGCTTGCGACGTCCAGCTTTGGGCAGGGACAGACTGTTACGATGATTCAGCTCGCGGCAGCATTTTCTGCGGTGATTAACGGTGGAAATTATTATGAACCGCATGTGGTAAAGGAAATCACCAGTGAATCGGGAGCTCTCATTTCTTCAAAAGATAATGCGTTAGTCCGCAAGGTTATTACAGAGAGTACAAGCGATAAGATTAGAAATTATTTATATAAAACTGTGGAGGAAGGGACTGCAAATCCCGCTGCCGTACCTGGATATGAAATCGGGGGGAAAACAGGGACAGCGGAGAAGCATCCTACAGGGCGTGGAAATTACCTTCTGTCGTTTGCAGGATTTACCCCGGTGGAACATCCAAAAGTTATGATTTACGTGGTAGTAGATGAGCCGCATGTGAAAGATCAGGCACATAGTATCTATGCGACGGAATTTTCCAGTAAAGTGATGAAAGAGATCCTCCCGCTTCTAGGGATTTACCAGAGCGATGATATTAAGAAAAAGGACAAGACAAAGGCGACGGATATTAAGATTCCTTCCACGAGGGAAGTGCCAAAGGGAGGATTTAGCGATGAGGAGTATAAGGTGGCAATTTCAAATTAACCGGAATAAGTATGCTTCCAGTAAAATATGGTTAATAAAGAGTCTTTTTGCGGGGAGCGGATAGCATGAGGAATTGTAAGACGGGACAGCGGCAAAGGATTTTATTTTCCTTTGCCGTTATATGTTTTTTGACGGTGGCGCTGACAGGCAGATTGTCGTATCTGATGTTAGTTAAAGCGGATTATTATGGAAAAAAGGCAGAGCAGGTACAGCAGAGGGAACGTGCGATAAAGGCGGAGCGGGGAAAAATTTATGACAGGAATGGAACGGTGATCGCAGGAAATAAACCAGTATCAACGATATCGGTAATCCACAACCAGATTACGGAGCCAGAAAAGGTGATAAGTGTTCTTTCGGATCTTTTGGAGTTAGATGAGGAGAAAGTACGCGCCCGTGTAGAAAAGCAGTCTTCCAGAGAAAAGATTAAGACAAACGTTGAGAAAAAAATCTCTGACAAAATTCGGAAAATGAACCTGGATGGAGTGATGGTAGATGAGGACTACAAAAGGTATTATCCATATCATGAACTGGCATCTAAGGTTATTGGTTTTGCTGGTGGAGATAATCAGGGCATCCTAGGGCTGGAAGTTAAATATGATGCGAATCTGGCGGGTCAGGATGGCAGCATCCTGACTACAACGAATGCAAGGGGAATTGAGATTGATGGGGCAGTAGAAAACAGGATAGAGCCAGTGGCTGGAGACAATCTGTACTGCAGTCTTGATGTTAATTTGCAAAAGTTTGCGGAGCAGGCGGCAAAAAAAGTGATGAAGGCCAAAAATGCTAAAAATGTCCGAATTATTATGATGAACCCGTCAAATGGTGAGATTTACGCTATGGTAAATGTGCCAGAGTTTGATTTAAATAATCCATATGAGCTGAATACAGACGAGGAGGTGAGCGACAAGAAAAAACAGGATCTGCTAAACCAAATGTGGAGAAACCATTGTGTCAGCGATACCTATGAGCCGGGCTCTACATTTAAAATTGTAACGGCAACTTCCGCTTTGGAGGCAAATGTGGTGAAGCTGACAGATACCTTTAGCTGTCCAGGATTTAAGATTGTGGAAGATAGAAGGATACGATGCCATAAAACAACAGGGCATGGTGCAGAGACATTTGTGCAAGGGGTGCAAAATTCCTGTAATCCAGTTTTTATGGAGGTTGGCGCGCGCCTTGGCGTGGATGGAATGTATACCCATATGGAAAAGCTTGGGATTTTACAAAAGACTGGTGTTGATATCCCAGGAGAAGCAGCTACGATTATGCACCAAAAGAAAAATGTAGGTGCTGTGGAGTTGGCAACTATGTCATTCGGGCAGTCGTTCCAGTTGACACCGCTTCGGCTTTTGACAACTGTTAGTGCAGTAATTAATGGCGGGCGGATGGTTACGCCTCATTTTGGCGTGCGGATTGAAAGCGCGGATAAGACGGTG
The DNA here is from genome assembly GCA_910585905.1 of uncultured Lachnospiraceae bacterium. GTDB lineage: Bacteria > Bacillota > Clostridia > Lachnospirales > Lachnospiraceae > Butyribacter. Next base: position 100,511 of record CAJUID010000005.1, on the reverse strand, counting down.
GTTAAGAAATTGACATATGAGGAGAGGGAAAATGTAGTCTCTAAAGAGACGTCAGATAATATGAGGATGATCCTTGAGTCCGTTGTTTCTGAGGGCTCTGGAAGCAAGGCAGCGGTCTCAGGGTATAAGGTTGGGGCAAAAACGGGTACATCCGAAAAGCTTCCGCGCAGCAGCAACCGATATATTGCTTCCACACTTGGATTTGCCCCGGTAGAAAATCCGGTTGTGCTGGCCATTGTCCTGATTGATGAGCCGGAGGGAATATACTATGGAGGCCAAATTGCAGCCCCGGTTATATCAGAATTGTTAGATGACGCGCTGCCATATCTTGGGATAGAGAGAAAAGAGGAGGAAACAAAAGAGAAAACGGCGAATGAATGATATTTTGAGAGATTTGACTTTCAAATGGAGCCGCGGTATAATAAACTTTATATGTGCATTTTTACCTATAAGTGCATTTTATCTTGTGCCTGAGTGCTGCCGGCGCAAGTGACTAGAGAGAAAAAGCGGCACAGAATCGAGGAAAGAACATGGAGCTGAAAGACAAGACGTTTTTGGTAGTCGGGACTGGGATCAGTGGGATTGCCGCGGTAAAACTTTTAGCAGAAAAGGGAGCGGAGATTATTCTGTTCGACAGTAATGCAAAGCTGGAGTATGACGAAATTAAGAAGAAACTCCCAGAGGGGCTTATGTTTAGCCTGATTTTGGGGGAGCTTCCAGATCAGGTGATGGAGCGGGTTGATATCGCTGTAATAAGCCCTGGGGTTCCCGTTGACCTGCCATTTGTAGTAGAGATGCAGGAGCGGAACATTCCGGTATGGGGTGAGATTGAACTTGCTTATCTCTGTGGAAAAGGGCGGGTATTTGCAATTACTGGCACGAATGGGAAGACAACGACAACTGCCCTAACGGGGGAGATTTTTAAAACGTACTATGACAGTGTATTTGTGGTTGGAAATATAGGCTTGCCATATACAGAGTATGCACTGGAGATGGCGGAGGATTCTGTTACAGTGGCCGAGGTCAGCAGCTTTCAGTTAGAGACAATCCATAAGTTCTGTCCAGAGGTGAGTGCCATTCTAAATATAACACCAGATCATTTAAACCGCCACCATACGATGCAGTGTTATGTAGAGGCGAAGGCGAATGTTGCCAGAAATCAGACAAAAAATCAGATCTGTGTGCTGAATTATGAAGATAGCTATTTGCAGAAAATTGCAAAGGATATCCCAGCGGATGTATTTTGGTTCAGCAGCGGGCATATATTAGAACGGGGCATTTGGATGGAAGGGGAGCAGATTATTTACTGCGATACGGAACGGATTCCGATTTGCAGTATCCGTGATATGAAACTCCTTGGTAAACATAATTATGAAAATGTTATGGCTGCCATTGCCATTACCATGCATGCCGGAGTGCCTGTTGACTGTATCCGCAGGGCAATTAAGGAATTTAATGCGGTAGAGCACCGGATTGAATATGTCGAAGAAATAAATGGAGTAAAATATTACAATGACTCTAAGGGGACAAATCCAGATGCCGCAATCAAGGCGGTGGAAGCAATGGAAGCGCCTACCATTGTAATTGGCGGGGGCTATGACAAAAAATCTTCCTATGATGAGTGGATTGCCTCTTTTGGGGATAAGGTGAAGTGTCTGGTATTGATTGGTGAGACAAAATATACAATTAAGGATGCCGCTGAGAGAGCCGGTTTTTCCAACGTGATATTGGCGGAGAATCTGGAGGGGGCAGTACAAACAGCCAGTGTCCAGGCAGTTTCTGGGGATGCAGTTTTATTATCCCCGGCCTGCGCAAGCTGGGATATGTTTAAAAGCTATGAGGAACGGGGGAGGTTATTTAAGGAGTATGTTTATGCTTTGAAATAGCAGTAGATTGGGGGATTTGTATGGAGAGGTCAGGATATTCCTACCGTAATGCGTCCTTGGAGGAACGCCGGAGACAATCAGGCAGCGGCCGCCGACAAAAGGTTCGGTATACGCGCCAGTATGATTTTGCCCTTCTGTTCCTTACGATTGGAATTGCACTGTTTGGAGTGATCATGATATACAGTGCCGGCTACTACACGGCAGCTTTAAAAAACAGCCCACTCCGCTATGTCAAATCCCAGTTATCTGGTCTGGTGCTAGGGACGGTTGGCATGGTTGTGGTATCCCTGGTGGATTATCAAGTATTTATGCAAAAGATGTTTCGGACAAAGATAACACTGGTACACCTTTTGTATGTGCTTGCGCTTATGCTGCAGGGAATTGTGCTGGTTGCCGGTGCGGAAATAAATGGTGCAAAGCGTTGGCTTAAGATTGGCCCGATTCAGTTCCAGCCTTCGGAGATTTCAAAGATTGCTGCAATTGTGTTTATTGCCTATGCTGTATACCAGAGGAGAAGGGATTTAGACCGGTTTGCCGGGTTTTGCCGGATTCTTCTATATATGGCGCCGCTGATTCTTCTGATTTTAAAGGAAAATCTAAGTTCAGCAATTATTGTGGCAGGTATTACGTTTGGGATGTGTTTTGTCGCCAGCAGGAAAAAAGGCTATTTTCTTGTTATTGTTTTTTTTGCGGCAGTAGGGCTTGCGGCAGTTATTTTTCTTGGTGAAGGCTTCCGCGTGGAGAGAATAAAGATATGGATGGATGTAGAAAATCATGTTAAGGCATTCCAGATTCGGCAAGGGCTGTACGCTATCGCATCAGGCGGGCTTTTTGGAAAGGGGTTAGGCCAAAGTATGCAAAAGCTTGGTTTTATTCCAGAGGCATATAATGACATGATTTTTTCGGTAATCTGCGAGGAGCTTGGCGTTGTGGGGGCTGTATTAGTTATATTGGCTTTTTTGGCATTATTTTGGAGAATCGTTGTGATTGCCTGCCATGCGCCGGATTTGTTTGGAACGATGCTTTGTGCGGGGGTTATGATCCAGCTTGCGATTCAGGTAATTATAAATATCGCGGTTGTCACAAATTCTATTCCCTCAACAGGTATTCCACTGCCACTGATCAGCTATGGAGGTACTTCCGCTGCAATCATTATGGTAGAAATGGGATTGGTACTTGGAGTTTCCAGACAGATTAAACAGAAGTAGGAACTGGCAATTTATATACAGTTTTACAGACAGGGGAAGGCAGGAAAAATGCGCTGGTATCACAAATTTTTTATTGTGGTGGGAGTTATATTGGCAATTGCCTTGTTTATCTTTTTTGGCTTAAAGATTGATACGGTAAAAGTAGAAGGAACACAGGCATATTCGGAGGAGGAGATCAAAAAGGCAGTCTTTCAGAGAAAATTTTCAGATAATGAGCTATTTTTTGCAATCTACCAGAAAATGTACGGGATTCAAAAGCTGCCTCTTGTGGAGGATATTGAGGTGACTTATGAAAATATGCATACAGTGACGCTTCATGTCTATGATAAAGCCGTCAGTGGATGTATCCGGTATATGGGACAGTATGTCTATTTTGATAAAGATGGGATTGTGCTGCAGAGCATGGATACGAAAAAGGAAGGTGTTCCAGTGGTCACAGGAATCCAATTTGGGACATTTACTGTTGGCGAGGCGTTTCATGTCAAAGATGATTCAATGTTTGCAGCCATTATGAATCTCTCTCAGCTAATTGCCCATTATGGGATAGAAGTCAGCCGGATTCATATGTCAGATGGTTCGGTTGCAGTGTACTCTGGAGATATTTTGGTAATTCTTGGAAAAAAAGAGATGTATGATGATGAGATGTCAGCGCTATCTAGTGTATTGGAAACCACGAAAAAAGAAAAATTAAGCGGTACGATACATATGGAAAATTTCAAGGAAGGCGATAAAATAATACTTAAGAGCAAAGAGGTGAAGAAAAAAAAGAAACCGGAGAAAGAAGAATAGAATCTTTTCTCCAAAAGTAATTAGGCAGTTTATGCGAAAAGATTGGCCGAAAATCTGAAAAAAAGAACAAATATTCTCTTGATTATTGGCTTATAAGTAGGTATTATATAGGTTAGGGTAAAATTTTTTATGGGAATCAAAGAAGCAGGATGAAGGAGGAGCAGCTTTGTTAGAGATAAAATCAGGAAATGCAGAATTTGCTGCAAAGATTATTGTAGTAGGAGTTGGCGGCGGCGGAAATAATGCTGTCAACCGTATGATAGATGAAGGAATTGCCGGTGTTGAATATATTGCGATCAATACAGACAGGCAACATTTGCTCAACTGCAAGGCTTCTACGACACTGCAGATTGGCGAAAAACTGACAAAGGGCCTTGGTGCAGGAGCAAATCCTGAAGTGGGCAAAGCAGCGGCGGAAGAAAATAAAGAAGAGATTACAGAACTGATCAAGGGGGCGGACATGCTCTTTGTCACGTGTGGTATGGGAGGCGGTACTGGTACTGGTGCAGCTCCGGTTGTGGCAGAGATTGCAAAGAGCCTGGGGATTTTGACAGTAGGTGTTGTGACAAAGCCATTTACCTTTGAGGCAAAAAGCCGTATGAATAATGCTCTTTCCGGAATTGAGCGTCTAAAGAATAGTGTGGATACTTTGATTGTTATTCCAAATGACAGGTTGTTAGATATCGTAGATCGCCGTGCATCTATGGCGGATGCTCTGTTAAAGGCGGACGAGGTATTGCAGCAGGGTGTTCAGGGTATTACGGATTTAATTAATGTTCCGGGGCTGATTAACCTTGACTTTGCAGATGTCCAGACAGTTATGAAGGATAAAGGGATTGCCCATATCGGTATTGGGTCAGGCACAGGGGATGAAAAGTGCGTAGATGCAGTAAAGCAGGCGATTTCAAGCCCGCTGCTTGAGACTACGATTGAGGGAGCTTCCCATGTGATCATCAATGTTTCCGGTGCGGTAGCGTTGCAGGAAGCGAATGAAGCGGTCTCTTACATACAGGATTTGACAGGAGAGGATACCAATATTATATTTGGTGTTGTAAATGGTGATGATGATTCGGACAGCGTTCAGATTACGGTGATCGCGACGGGGCTGGAAAATGATGGGTTAAGCGGGGGAGCGTCTCCAAAGCCTTTGTTTGGGCAGGCAGCTGCACCATCATCAGGACAGGCGTTCCATGCAAGGGAATCACAGATTCCTACAGCACAGCAGCATAGCCAGACAGTCAGGACAGTGCCGCAGGGGGCGGCTGTACGTCAGGCGAGTATGCAGAGTGTGGGCAGTACACCGATTGCTCCGGCAGGTGGTTTTAGCCGTCAGGGAGCTGATGATAGCGGAATTAAAATTCCAGAGTTTTTGCAGAGAAAGAGATAGGCAGATTTTTGATTAGGGCACCAGCGCAGGCGGTGCCCTTTGAAATTTAAAGGAAACATTGACATAGTGTTGTAGATTAGTAAAGGAGAGAGAACTTTGGAAAATAATTTGAAACAAGATGCAGGGCAGAATTGGAAAATTGTTAGGAGCCGTGTCTGTGTCCGCGCGCTTCTTATATTTCTTGGGATTATACTGATGCAGATGCTTGCTTATTTGGTCTGTGTGGCTGGGATGGTTGTATGGTCTGCCTTTTTAGGGAAAGACAGTGCTTCGCTCGTATCATCCCTTGCGAGAATTAATATGTCGGGCAGTTTTTTGATTTGGGTATCATTAGTCAGCGCTATTTTGTCAATGATCTGGTGTGGGATTTTATATCGGAAGTCCAGTTGGAGGGAGAAGGGGTTTGATTATAAGAAGGCATTCTGTCTAAAAAATGTCTTATCGGAAATAGGGGTTGGTGTTGGCGGCTGTATTGTCCTTACAATGTTCCTAACGTTTTTGGCCTCTATAATCCCTCAGGCATTTTTATTTTATAATACGGTTATGGATCAGCTCACGGATAGCAGTACCACGGTAACTATAGTATATGTCCTGCTTGTCGGGCCAATCTCAGAAGAATTAATATTTCGTGGGGCTATTTTAGACCGTTTCTATCTGGCATTTCCTTTTTTTATCGCTAACATGTTACAGGCTGCACTGTTTGGCCTTTATCATATGAACCTGATTCAGGGATTATATGCGTTCTGCCTAGGATTTTTGCTGGGGATGATCTGCCATGCTTCAGGAAGTATTCTGGCTTCTATATTTACCCATATTTTATTTAATGGAACATCTTATGCATTGGACTTCTTGTTTCCAGAAGGGCAGGAAATGCAGATTTTGCAGGTTGTCGTTTTGGTTTTAATCGGTGCCTTGGTTTTTGTACTAGGTTTTTTACATCTTTTAGGAATATATCAACAAAAAGAAAAAAAATAATTATACAAAAGTAACAAAAAAGTCAAAGAATACTGCATTTTTCTGTAAAATATGTTATAATTATTTTTTATTATATGGTTGTAAATAAAGTAGCATTTTTCATGCTTTGTATGTAAGATTGCTTTTTATGTTTTAAGCAGGTGATTGGAGGAGATAAGATTGCAGGAAAATGTAGAGAATTTGGATTTTGAGCATTTTCATCAAGTGTTTACTTTGCTTGGGCGAAGTACAGATGATTATTTGTATATTTATGATTTGGAGCAGGATCAGTATACGATTTCAGAGACTGCTGTAGAACAGTTTGCATTGGAGTCATCGCAGTTTTTTCATGCAACGGAGGTGTTAAAGAATGTCTGCCATCCAGATGACTGGCCGATGTTGGAGGAAAATATAGCGGATATTAAAAATAGGATATTGTCTGAACATAATATGGAATACCGCTGGATGGGGAAAAAGGGATTTCCAATCTGGATTAGCTGCCGTGGCCAGGTAATCTTAAATAAAGAGGGCAATGTAAGATATCTGGTCGGGAGAATTGCGGAGCTGGGGCGCAAAAATACCATTGACAATGTGACGGGGCTTTATCGTGAGGTCAAGCTCCGCTCGGATCTTTCCAATATGCAGAATGTAGATAAAAAGAATGGCTATCTGCTGCAGATTGGGATTGATAATTTTAGAGAGATTAATGATAAATACGGCAAATTGTTTGGAAATGAAGTGCTTTCTTCTGTGGCAGACTGTATCCGCATCTGTGTTGGAGATACCGGAACAATCTACCGGATGGATGGCGATGAGATGATTGTAATCGTAGAGGAGATCCAGGGAGAAAATGAGGACCCGGCAAATATACTGTACCATGAAATCAGGAGCAGGGTGGATGCCGCTATCTCAGAGAGTGATTATCAGCATTTCTATACGATATCTGGTGGAAGTGCATATTTTGGGAAAGGGATTAAAAATGTATTTACTCTAATGGAGAAGGCAGAGTTTGCATTGCACCAGGCGAAACAGAAGGGCAGGAATACATATGTTACATATGACCAGAATGAATTTGACCTTTTTGTCAAGCGTCTTGATATGCAGGAAAAGTTAAGGCTGTCTGTGCGGGATAATTTTAAGGGCTTTGAACTGTATTATCAACCAATCGTAAATATTAAAAAACGAAAGATATTGGGTGCAGAAGCGTTGTTACGTTGGAAGAGTAAAGAGTTTGGCATGGTATCCCCTGCAGAGTTTATTCCTCTTTTGGAAGAGAGCGGGTTGATTATCCCAGTAGGGCGTTGGATTATCCGGACTGCTATGAATCAGTGTATGAAGTGGAAAGAGCAGGATGAGGATTTTCGCATCAATATTAATCTTTCGTTTATTCAGATTAAAAAGAGCAACGTGATTCAGGATATTGATTCTTGTATGCAGGATCTTCACTTTGAAAGCCGCAATGTTCTGTTTGAGGTGACGGAAAGTGGGGAACTGGAAGAGGGATATATGACAAAGCGCATCCTGCAGGCTTTTCAGAGACGGAACTTAAATCTTGGTATAGATGACTTTGGAACAGGATATTCTAATCTTCGGTACATTAAAGAGATGATGTTTGACTTGGTAAAGATTGACAGGGAATTTATCCGCAATATTACGGAGAGCCAGTATGATTATTTGGTGGTAAAGCAGTTTACCGAATTGTCGCACAGCCTGAATTTAAAAGTCTGCTATGAGGGCGTTGAGACTTATGAGGACCTTCAGTGTGTGCTTAAGCTGGAGCCGGATTATATTCAGGGCTTCTATTTTGCTAAGCCGGTGGCGGTGGAGGAATTTGAAAAAGATTACTTATGCAAAGAGTTAGAGTTTTAATGAGAGTGCATTACAATTTTGAAAAGAGAGGTATCAAACATGGCATGGTATGATAGCGCGGTATTTTACCACATCTATCCCTTGGGGCTTTGCGGATGTGAGAAAGAAAATACGGGAGTGGAGGAGCATCATTTTGACAAGTTAAAGGCATGGGCAGAGCATGCAAAAGAACTTAATTTTACAGGAATATATATTGGGCCGCTGTTTGAGTCGGTTGGGCATGGCTATGAGACGACAGATTACAAAAAAGTGGACTGCAGGCTGGGAAGTAATAAGGAATTTAAAGAGTTTGTTTCTTATTGTCACAGCATTGGCATAAAGGTAATTGTAGATGGCGTGTTTAACCATGTCGGGAGGCGTTTCTTTGCATTTGAGGATGTAAAAGAAAAGAGGGAACATTCCCCGTACTGTGGCTGGTTTTGCAATATAAACTTTGGTGGCAATAACGAGTACAATGATGGTTTTTGCTATGACAACTGGGGCGGTTATAATTTGCTTGTCAAGCTGAACCAGAGAAATCCAGAAGTACAGAATTATCTTTTTGATGTAATACGGTTTTGGGTGTCAGAGTTTGACATAGACGGTATCCGTCTTGACGCTGCAGATGTGCTGGATTTTGATTTTATGAAGGCGATGCGCCGCGTGGCAAATGAAGTGAAGCCTGATTTCTGGCTGATGGGCGAAGTGATTCATGGGGATTACAGCCGATGGGCGAATGATGAGATGTTGCATTCAGTAACGAATTATGAGCTTCATAAGGGGCTGTATTCTGGGCATAATGACCACAATTATTTTGAGATTGCCCATTCTATTAAACGGTTAAATGATATCTGTCGCGGCAGGAAGCTTTATACGTTTTTAGATAATCATGATGTGGAGCGGATTGCCAGCAAATTAAATAATAAAGCACACCTTCCGCTTGTGACTATGCTTTTGTATACTATCTATGGCATTCCTTCTGTATACTATGGCTCTGAATTTGGGATTGAGGGAAAGAAGGAGCGCGGCTCTGACTGGAACCTCCGTCCATCGCTTGAACTGCCTGATTATGAAGATGCGCTGCAGAAAAATGTTGTGACAAAACTTTGTAAACAGCTTGGTTTTCTAAAGAAAAAATATTCTGAGCTGTCGGAGGGGCGTTATCAAGAGTTGCTTTTGACGAACCGCCAGTTTGCACTTGGAAGGCTGCTCTCAGATTCCGCTTGTGTGACTGTATTAAACTGTGATGACAGTGATGCGGTATTAGAGATGAATGTACCAGTGTCTTCCTCTTGTGCAGTTGACCTTTTAGGTGGTGCAAAAGAGGTACAATACCAGAACGGCCGTCTGCGCATTAGCCTTGAGGCGAACAGCGGTACGGTGGTTCTTTTAACAAACGATACATCAAAGAAACCATTGGCACAGGATTCTGAATACCAGGCTGGTACAGGAGAATCTGTTGCCCTATTTGCATCATTACCAAAGGTGGAAAAAAGTGTGGAGCAAGTTTCCGCAGATACAGAGGCTGGGCATAAGGCGCCAGAAAAGGCGATAGAACAAATTAAGCGGGAAGGGGTTGGAATTGTAGTTAGAAATGTAAAGGCAATGTCAGATTTTTACCGTGATGTGCTGGGATTCCATACTGCCTATGCAGAAGCGCAGGACTATGCCCGCCTAGAAAAAGATGGAATGGTGCTTATGATGTACAGTAGAAATGATTTTGAGGTATTGACTTCCCAGAAATTCCAGTATGTAGAAGGGTTAAATGGCTGCCATCAGATTGCCATTAGCGCCGGGGATTACGCAGCAGTTGATGCGGCATATGAAAATACTATAAAGGCGGGTGCAAAACCGATTCTTGCACCAGTAACAAGAGAGTGGGGACAGCGGGTATGCTATATAGCAGATCCAGAAGGGAACCTGATAGAGATTGGTTCTTACTAGTGAATTAATATGAGCGGATAAAAAAGGGGCACCAGCATTGCCGGTGCCCCTTTTTATGTTATAGGAAATTGTGCTGAACGTACTGGTACACCAACAAAAAAGTCGGAGACTTTTTTTGCTGGCGCACCAGCGCTGGCGGTGCGCTTTTTTAGAACCATTTTACTCCGTCTTCCTGCCCGTAAACAGCGAAACCGTCAAAATCATTTGTTTCTAATCTGTTTAAGAATTTGCCAAGTTTTTTTGGGCGCTCCAGAACGGAAACCATATATTCTTTGCGGAGCTCTTCCGCATAAGTGAGTGCCCCGGCATAGTTTTCTTTATCGTAGAATACTGCAATGCGCTTCTTGCGGCCTGGGATTTGGTAGCCTTGTTCCATTAAGATGCCAAAGATACGTTCAAATCCAATGGAAAAGCCAACAGCAGGAATATCTTCATTAAGGAATTTGCCAATCAGATTATCATAGCGTCCGCCGCCTGCCACAGCCCCGCTGTAGCCTTCGGCTTCTATCTCAAAAATAGTTCCCGTGTAGTAGCCCTGTCCGCGCACTAAAGAAGGAGTGAAGACGATTGGAAATTCATTTCCTGTCACCTCGTTTACTGTCTCCATAATATACTTTAAATTTGCTGCATACTCTGCATCGCATACTTTTGAAATAGAGTTTAGATCAAGTGTGCCGCTTTCAAAGAGTCCGATAAATTTTGAAACTGCTGATATATCGAATCCGGCTTCCGTCAGCTCCTTTTTTACGCCCTCTATCCCAATTTTGTCCAGTTTGTCAAATATAATGGCAAGCTTTTCGTTCTCTGTCTCTGCAAATCCTGCGTAGGAGAAGATACTTTTTAAAATGCGCCGGTCATTAATCTTTATCTGAAATTTGGTGATGCCGATTTTTTTCAGTGCCTTTGCGGTCGTAAGGATTAAATCAATCTCTGCGTCTGGAGAAGCATTTCCAATAATATCAATATCACACTGGGTAAATTCCCTCAGTCTGCCTTTTTGTGGGCGCTCTGCACGGTAAACCCGATCCATCTGGATTACTTTAAATGGTGTTAGGAGTGAATTTCGGTTTCCGGCGAAGTAACGGGAGAGCGGCAAAGTAAGGTCATAGCGCAGACCCATGTCTGAGAGGGCGGCTTCTGAAATATTTTCTGACTGTAGGGCAGAAGAAAGTTTTTGTCCGCGTTTTAGAATTTTGAAAATTAAATTAAGGTTTTCACCGCCTTCACTTTTATCTAAATTAACAGCATCTTCTATAATAGGTGTTGCAATGCGGGAAAATCCGGCATCCTGATAGGTGTCTGCAATCACATTCTGCAGGTAGTCCCGTATTGCCATTTCCTGTGGCAGGTAATCTCTGGTTCCTTTCACTGGAGTTGATTTCATAGCGTGTATCCTCACTTTCCGTCTAACATAAATAACTGTTATCAATCACAACCATTCTAAATAACCACATTCTACCATAATAGCATGCAATAAGCAAATTGACACTATTTTGACTTTCCCCATTTTTTATAAAGAGATACTCTGCAAAAAATGGGGAAAGTCAAAGACACTATTTACAGCCATTCTAAGCATCATGTGTAAAACTGGCCGACTTTGTGGATGTGAAATCAGATAGTGGTTGACAATCTGGAATAGGAACTTATATAATAATTACGATATTAATAAGAACGGTTGAATATGTTGATCGGAATATCTCATAGTTCAGCCATGTGAGCAGGGGGTAACATTGAAATGAAAAGCATTCGAACCAAAATTACCTTATGTCTTATTCTGACTGTTCTGATTGGACTGGTTGCATCCGGATCTTCCAGCATCATGCTAAACTACAACAATACTATGTCTACAGTAGAGCAGATGATGATCCAGACGGCAGTCCTGGCAGCGGGCCGTGCACAGAAGGAATTGGAGGCATATAAGAACGTTGTCATGGAGGTAGGATGTATTCCTGAGTTGTCTGATCCGGGCGTGTCAGTAAAAGAAAAAGAAGCCATTATTAACGGCCGTGTTTCTATGCATGGTTTCCAGAGAGGAAATGTTGTTGGCGCTAATGGGATTAGTATTTTTGACGGAAATGATTATTCAGACCGTGAATATGTACGTCAAGCCATGCAGGGAAATGTTTTTGTGTCCGAGCCTTTGATCAGTAAGGTCACAGGGGAATTATCCATTATGGTAGCAGCGCCTATCTATTCTGGGGGAAACTATGGGAAATCCATTGTAGGTGTTGTCTATTTTGTCCCACATGAAACCTTTTTGAATGATATTGTATCAGCGATTCAGATCGGTAAAAATAGCAGAGCTTACATGATTAATAAGTCAGGCGATACGATTGCCGACATCGTGCTTGACACAATCACGGTTCAGAATATAGAGGCGGAGGCAAAGAGCGACGCTTCGTTAAAGGAGCTGGCGGCAATCCATGCCAAGATGCGTCAGGGGAAAAATGGGTTTGGAAGTTACATAAATGGAGAAGATAAGATGTTTGCAGCCTATGCCCCAGTGCCGGATACAGACGGCTGGAGTATCGCAGTGACTGCGCCACAGCTTAATTATCTGGCGTCCACGCGGGATGCAATGGTGATCAATATCGCGGTTATTGTGGTTTCTATATTGATATCCATTGTTGTTGCCTTGACCCTGGCTCTTAACATTGGCAAACCGATGAAGGCTTGTGTAAATCGGATGAAGCTGCTTGTAGAGGGTGATTTGGAAACACCGATGCCTAAGGTTACCAATAAGGATGAAACGGGTGTGCTTGTCAGGTCAACGGAGACTCTGGTGGAAGGACTGCGTATCGTTATCAATGACATCAGTTATTTACTTAATGAGATGGCACATCAGAATCTGGATATCCATACGCAGCATGAGGAAGTTTATGTTGGCAGTTTTCAAGATATTTTGCTTTCAATGCGCAATATGAGGATTGAGTTAAGTGGTGCCATGCGCCAAGTTAATCATTCCGCAGAAGGGGTGGCGAATGCCAGCAATCAATTATCCTTAAGCGCACAGACCCTTAGTCAGGGTACGACAGAACAAGCCAGTTCAGTAGAGGAATTGGCGGCGCAGATCAGCATGATTTCTGAGCAGGTTAAAAATACGGCGAGCGGAGCATTGGATGTTAGGAGCCAGACACATCAGACTGGTGAAGAAGTTTTTCTGTGTAACCAGAAGATGCAGAGTTTGGTAGAGGCTATGGAAAAGATTCAGACCAGTTCCGAGGAGATTGAAAAGATTCTAAAGACAATTGATGACATTGCATTCCAGACAAATATACTTGCCTTGAATGCGGCAGTTGAGGCAGCAAGAGCCGGCAGTGCCGGAAAGGGGTTTGCTGTTGTTGCGGAGGAGGTTCGTGATTTGGCGGGCAAATCTGCACAGGCGGCTAAAAATACATCCGATTTGATTGCAAATTCTACAAGTGCGGTGCGTACTGGTACAGAAATTGCCCAAAACACGGCAGATGTTTTGTTTGGTGTTGTAAATAGTATTCAGTCTGTGGTGGATGCCATTGACCATATTGCGGTTGTATCTAATGAGCAGTCTGAGTCGGTTGGGCAGGTATCAGATGGGATCAATCAGATTTCGGTTGTTGTGCAGAGCAATAGCGCTACTGCGGAGGAAGGTGCGGCTGCAAGTGAACAGCTTTCCGCTGAGGCTGCATGTCTTAAGGAATTGGTGGGGCAATTTACGCTTGCTTCAAAATAATTAAGAATATATGTATTCCATGCTGAAAGTACAGTTATTATCGGGTGTACGGCGAACAATAATAATGGAGCGGGAACAGATATGTAATATAAAATTAATTTTTGACTTCTTGTGCTAGATAGTGTAAAATGACAAACGAGAATCAAATACCTCGCGGCAGTTGTCAAATGGACATCCAAGTATGTCTGCTTGGCTCGTTGTTTCGCAGGAATAAAGCCGGGTTGTCCGGTGAGAAAGCGACTATGGAGGAAATATGGATCAGAAATTAAAAGTAGGTATCCTTGGCGGTACTGGTATGGTTGGACAGAGGTTTATTTCATTATTAGAAAATCATCCGTGGTTTGAGGTGGCAGTGATCGCAGCAAGTCCGCGCAGTGCTGGGAAGACTTATGAAGAGGCAATTGGCGGGCGTTGGAAGATGCAGGCCCCTATGCCGGAGGCTGTAAAGAAAATTGTGGTGGAAGATGTAAGTAATGTAAATGAAGTTGCTTCAAAAGTTGATTTTGTATTTAGTGCAGTCGATATGACAAAAGAAGAGATCAAGAAGATAGAAGAGGCATATGCGAAGGCTGAAACTCCAGTTGTTTCCAACAATAGTGCACATAGATGGACACCAGATGTACCGATGGTAGTGCCAGAGCTGAATCCAGAGCATTTTGAAGTGATTGAGTCACAGAAAAAGCGCCTTGGCACAAAAAAAGGTTTTATTGCAGTAAAGCCAAACTGTTCTATACAAAGTTATACTCCAGCCCTAACTGCATTAAAGAAAGCAGGATTTGAGCCAAAAACAGTTGTTGCCACGACATATCAGGCAATATCCGGTGCTGGAAAAACTTTTAAGGATTGGCCGGAGATGGAGCACAATATTATTCCGTTTATCGGCGGCGAGGAAGAAAAGAGCGAGCAGGAGCCTCTCCGTATTTGGGGCCATGTTGAAAATGGTGAAGTGGTAAAGGCAGATGGTCCAGTGATTACGACACAGTGTATCCGTGTACCAGTGCTAGATGGACATACAGCGGCCGTGTTTGTATCATTTGAGGAGGGGAAGAAGCCTTCAAAAGAACAGATTTTAAAGGCATGGAAAGAATTTAAGGGGCTTCCGCAGGAGTTAGACCTTCCAAGTGCACCAAAGCAGTTTATCCAGTATCTGGAGGAGGATAACCGTCCTCAGGTATCTTTGGATGTAGACTTTGAAAATGGATTTGGCGTGTCAATGGGGCGTTTAAGGGAAGATACTGTGTTCGACTGGAAATTTGTCGGGCTTTCCCACAACACAGTGCGTGGGGCAGCAGGCGGTGCTTTATTAACTGCAGAGCTTCTTACAGCACAAAAATATATTGCAGCAAAGTAGGTATACAAGAAACTTAGATAATAATTATTGATGGTTTCTAGGGTTTGTGTCTGCGCACACTTGGCACAGATCATGAAAATGCTATGAGAAGATGGCATTGTACAAAAAACGTGTGCAGAAAGAGGATTTTTATGGCTGGTAATAAGTATCGTATCCTGGTAAAAGGAATCGTTCAGAGGGGGAATAAATATCTCGTTGTCCAGAAGTGGTATGATGATAATATTGTTGCACCATACCAGTGGGAATTTGTAGATGGGGAGGCTGAGTTTGGAGAATCACCGGATTCTGCAGTAGTTCGGAAGATTCAGGAGCATACAGGGCTTACGTCGATTGTAGACCGGATTTTGTATACATGGACTTTTATGATTGGAAATGAGTGCAATTTAGGTCTGGCGTATCTTTGCCTGACTGATATGGATGAAGACTCCGTTATTCTTTCTGAAGAGCTGCATGAGGCAAAATGGATTGAGGCGGAACAATTTTCTGAGTATATCAACAATAAGCGGATGTTGGAGGACTTAGAAGCTGCAGAATTATATTAAGGAACGATAAAGAGATAATTTACAGTTCCGAGAGAGATGTTGGGTGCATCTGCCAAAGGCGGTTTGGCAGGTGCTCTCTGTATATATAGGGAAGAAAGATGGCTATACCATGTTATTAATATGGACAAGTAATATTTGAACGGTTCTTAAGGAGGTGGAATATGGGACGGATACTAATTAAGAGGGGGCGTCTTGTCAATCCGGCGGATGGCACGGACAAGGTATGCGATATTCTGATAGATGATGGTAAGATTGCAGAGATTGCGGAGGAGATTCCGGGGGAGACAGAGAGCGTTTTGGATGCATCCGGTAAAATTGTGATGCCTGGGCTGATTGATCTGCATGTGCATCTGCGTGAGCCAGGATTTGAATATAAAGAAACGATTGAGACAGGGACGAAGGCGGCGGCACACGGTGGTGTCACCTCAATTTGCCCGATGCCAAATACAAACCCGGTGATTGACAGCCCGGAGAGGGTCAGGGATCTTTTGGAGCGGGCAAAAGATGCGCCGGTGCATGTCCTTCCGGTTGGGGCGGTTACTCTTGGGCAGGAGGGAAAGGAACTTGCGGATATCCGTGGGATGAAGGAGGCGGGCGCGGTTGCGCTTAGCGAAGACGGAAAATCTGTAATGGATTCGCTGGTATACCGCAAAGGGCTTTGTCAGGCTGCGGAATGCGGCATTCCGGTATTTGCCCATTGTGAGGATAAATGCCTGGTGGACGGCGGTGTGATGAATGCCGGGAAAAAGGCGGAGGAGCTTGGGCTGCCGGGAATTACAAATGCAGTGGAGGATGTGATTGTGGCAAGGGATATTTTTCTGTCAAAGGAAGCAGGTAACAGGCTGCATTTGTGCCACTGCTCGACAAGAGACAGTGCCGTTTTGGTTGAATTGGCAAAAAAACAGGGGCTTCCAGTGACAGGTGAAGTCTGCCCGCATCATTTTACGATGTCGGATGAGGAGATTACAGAGGATCACGGCAGATTTAAAATGAATCCCCCACTAAGAGGCAGTGAGGATGTTCAGGCGTTGAAAGAAGCATTGCGCGACGGTATTATGGATGTGATTTCGACAGACCATGCACCGCATGGGGAGGAGGAAAAAAATCAGTCAATGCGGAGAGCGCCGTTTGGAATTGTAGGAATTGAGAATTCATTTGCGATTGGCTATACAGAGCTTGTCCGGGGTGGATATCTTACACTTGCCGGGCTGATTGAAAAAATGAGTGTCAACCCGGCTAGAGTTCTTGGGATTGATAAGGGAAATATTGCAGTAGGAAAAGCGGCGGATGTGGTTATTGCTGATATTTCGGGAGAATATGAGATTGACCCAGAAGCATTTTTCTCAAAGGGAAAAAATACTCCATTTGCCGGAAAGAAAGTGTATGGGAAAGTAGAGACGACAATTGTGGATGGAAGAGTTGTCTATTCTGCATCATAATATGTTTGTGGATAGAATGAAGAGCAAAGGCCATGCCTTGCAGAAATGAGGTATAGTATGATTAATAAATTAATTGCAGGAATACAGAAGAAAAATGCGCCGGTAGTAGTGGGGCTGGACCCGATGTTAAATTATGTGCCGGGCAAAATAAAGGATGCGGCATTTGAGGAATTTGGCGAGACGCTTGAGGGGGCTGCGGAGGCAATCTGGCAGTTCAATAAAGGGATTATAGATGCTATCTATGATCTGGTCCCTGCTGTTAAACCGCAGATTGCAATGTATGAGCAGTTTGGGATACCTGGTATGGTTGCTTTTAAGAAGACAGTGGATTATTGTAAGGAAAAAGGGCTGGTTGTGATTGGCGATATTAAGCGGGGGGATATCGGTTCTACTTCTGCTGCATACGCCGCGGGGCATCTCGGGAAAGTAGCTGTGGGCAGTAAGTCATATTATGGCTTTGATGAGGATTTTATTACGGTAAATCCGTATTTTGGAATTGACGGCGTAAAACCTTTTATTGATGTATGTAAGGAGGAGAAGAAGGGTATTTTCTTGCTGGTTAAGACGTCAAATCCTTCGAGCGGGGAATTTCAGGACCAGAAAATAGACGGAAAGCCGCTTTATGAGCTGGTGGGCAGAAAAGTAGCCGAGTGGGGCGAAGAATGCATGGGCGATGCTTACAGTTATGTCGGCTGCGTAGTTGGGGCGACTTATCCAGAAATGGGTAAGGTGCTTCGGAAGATTATGCCAAAGAGTTATATTCTTGTGCCGGGATATGGGGCACAGGGCGGTACAGCGAAGGATTTGGTTCCATATTTTAATGAAGATGGGTTAGGTGCGATTGTTAATTCCTCCAGGGGAATTATTGCTGCCTATAAAAATGATACCTACGCAAAATTTGGAGAGGAAAATTATGCAGAGGCTTCCAGAAAAGCGGCGGAAGATATGATCGCAGATATCCGGGGCTGCTTGTAATGTATTAATAAGAGGAGTACCAATTATAGATTAAGAGCGAAAGGGAATAAAATGTCAGATAAGAAAAAAAGTATCGCAGAAGTTATCAGCCAGAAAATGGTTTCAGAGGGAATCTATAGTATGTGGCTTTCTTTTCCAAAGGAGCAGGATATGGCGGCGATTGCTGTTCCGGGCCAGTTTATTTCTTTGTACTGCCAGGATGGAAGCCGTCTGCTCCCAAGGCCAATCAGTATTTGTGAAATTGATAGGGAAATGGGCAGGCTCCGCATTGTCTACCGTGTGGCTGGAAAGGGAACAGAAGAATTTTCTAGATTGGCTGTCGGAGATACGGTTGCAGTTGTAGGGCCATTGGGGAATGGGTTCCAGAAGAAAGATGGAAAGAGCATATTAATTGGCGGGGGAATCGGAATACCGCCTATGCTTGAGCTTGCAAAATCCCTGGAAGGGGAGGTTAGCGTGGTACTCGGATATCGAGATGGGAATCTATTTTTAAAAGAGGAATTTGAGCCATATGCAGCAGTATATGTTTCTACGGAGGATGGCAGTGCGGGGACGAAGGGAAATGTAATTGATGCCATACAGAACGAAGGGTTATCCGCAGACCAGATTTATGCGTGCGGCCCGCTGCCAATGTTGCGCGGAGTAAAGGATTATGCGGCAAAAAATGGGATTTCGGCGCAGATATCTATGGAAGAGAAAATGGCGTGCGGGGTTGGCGCCTGCCTTGCCTGTGTCTGCCAGTCCAAGGAGACGGATACGCACAGCAATGTGAATAATAAGCGTGTCTGCAAGGATGGGCCTGTATTTGATGCGCAGGAAATTGAATTGTAAGGAGGAGAGCGGATGAATCTATCGGTTGATTTTGCGGGAATACAGATGAAAAACCCTGTGACAACGGCGTCCGGAACATTTGGTTCTGGCGCGGAATATAGTGAATTTGTGGATTTGGGAGCTCTTGGCGCAGTAACTACAAAGGGGGTGGCAAGTGTTCCCTGGCCAGGAAACAAGACACCAAGGATTTGCGAAACTTATGGGGGAATGCTGAATGCGATTGGCCTCCAAAATCCAGGAATTGATTTGTTTGCGGAGAGAGATATTCCTTTCTTAAGAAAATATGATACCAGGATTATTGTCAATGTGTGCGGCAGGACACTGGAGGAATATGTGGAGGTCGTAAAGCGTTTGGCTTCAGAGGATGTGGATTTGCTGGAAATCAATATTTCATGTCCAAATGTAGAGGCTGGTGGGCTTGCTTTTGGGCAGGACCCGAAGATGGTGGAGAATATTACCAGAAGGATTAAGGATGTGGCAAAACAGCCAGTAATCATGAAGCTAAGCCCAAATGTAACAGATATTGCATTGATGGCAAAGGCGGCAGAAGCCGGCGGAGCGGATGCAGTATCGCTTATTAACACTCTGACTGGAATGAAGATTGACATTTATCGCAGGACATTTGCTCTTGCAAATAAAACTGGGGGAATGTCAGGACCAGCAGTCAAACCGGTGGCGGTGCGGATGGTTTATCAGACAGCACAGGCGGTTAAGATTCCGGTTCTTGGAATGGGGGGAATCTGCACGGCGGAGGATGCGTTGGAGTTTATTATGGCAGGTGCGTCGATGGTGGCAGTAGGGACAGCAAACTTCCATAATCCTACCGCTACGGTTGACATTATCAAGGGCATTGAAGATTTTATGCGAAATAACAAGGTGGAGGATATCCAGGAGCTAATTGGCTGTGTGAAATAATTTCATTGTAAGTGAAAACATTTTTGGATATCCTGGTTACTTCCAAGTACAAGCATGGTCTGGTTTTCTGACAGGCAGGTTTCTGGGGTAATTGTCATGTCTAATTTTTCTTTGTTTTTGACTGCCATAATATTGATATTAAATTTTTTGCGGATGTCGATGTCTCCAATGGTTTTTCCAATCCAGTATTCTGGTATCTCTATTTCAAAGATGGCATAATCGTGGTCCAGCGCAATATAATCAAAAATATGGTCTGCGCTGTACCGGATTGCTGTCCATCTAGCGAGCTGCTTTTCTGGGTAGACGATTTCATCTGCCCCGACCTGGAGCAAAAATTTTGCCTGGACATCTTTGGCAGCCCGCGATACTACTTTCTGTGCGCCAAGTTCTTTGAGGAGCGATGTCGTTTCCAGCGAGCCCTGGAAGTCGTTTCCTATCGCAACTATACATACATCAAAATTTCGTATGCCAAGCGGCCGCAGAAAGTCTTCCTTTGTGCTGTCGCCAATCTGGGCGTTTGTCACAAAAGGCAGAACTTCTTCAACACGTTCTTCTATTTTATCAATTGCCATTACTTCGTGATTGAGTTCGTTAAGCTTTAAAGCAATATGTTTTCCAAATCTTCCAAGACCAACTAATAAAATTGATTTCATAGTCATACTCTGCCTTTCTTGATTTTTTGTTACCCAACGGTTATTTTTTCTTGCGGGAGTTTTGATGCCCCGCCTCCCTTTGGGGATATTGCGGCAAAGATTAGGGTAAGTCCGCCTACTCTGCCAAAAAACATTAGTATGATTAGTATGAGCCTTGATAATTGGCTTAATTCTGGGGTCAGCCCAAGAGAGAGGCCGACTGTCCCAATCGCGGAAGCTGTCTCAAAAAAGCAGTCAAGCATCGGCAGGTTTTCGATATAGCTGATAAAAACAGATCCGCATAGAAAAAGGACTAGGTAAAGCATCATAATGGCGGCCGCATATTTTACAGTGTCTGCTGAAATGCGTCTTCCAAAGCAGTGTGCGGCTTCTCTTCTTTTAAATGCGGCAAAGGAGATCAGGAAAAGGACGGCGACGGTTGTTACTTTCATTCCACCCGCTGTGGAACCGGGAGCGCCGCCGATTAACATTAGCACGAGGATAACGGCTTTGCCGGCCTCTCTAAATTCTGTCAGGTCAACGGTATTAAATCCTGCCGTCCTGGGTGTTACTGCTTGAAAGAGGGCACTCCAAATTTTTCCAGATTCTGTAAGGCTGTCCCATTTTGGTTGGGAGAATTCAAAAAAGTAGAAAAATAGGGCAGGAACCAGAAGCAAAACCAAGATCATCAGCATAATAATTTTACTCTGCATCCGGTATTTTTTAAAATGGAAGCCGTGCCTCCTGATATCTTCCCAGGTAAAGAAACCTGCGCCGCCGACAATAATCAAAATCATAATGGTTATATTAACAACTGGGTTCGTTTGATATGCTGTCAGGGATGCATATGGGACATTATGCCCAAGTAGGTCAAAGCCTGCATTGCAGAATGCGGAGACAGAATGAAATACGGCGTACCAGGCTCCGGTTCCATATCCAAAATCATGGCAAAAGATCGGCAGCATGGCGATGGCTCCAAATAATTCAAATAAAAAGCTAGTTTTTATAATAAATCCAGTCATCCTGATAATCCCCCCAACGTTCGGGGCAGAAATGGCCTCCTTCATCGTACTGCGCTGCATCAGCCCTATTTTCCTCCCAGAGACCATGGCAACGGAGACCGCCATAGTGACAACACCCATTCCGCCGACCTGTATCAGAAGAAGGATAACAGCCTGCCCGAATATGGACCAGTATGTCACGGTATTTCGGACGACAAGACCAGTGACGCAGGTAGCCGAAACAGCAGTAAACAATGCATCTGCCATAGATGCCCCTTTGCCCTCTTTAGTAGCGCATGGGAGCATTAACAGTAGGCATCCCAGGATGATGACAGACAAAAATCCAAATATAATAATCTGAAAAGATGTGAAATGTTTCCTTTTTTGTAATAGGTAATTCATAGTGCCTAATCCTTTCAGAGTAGTATTTATAATTTTAATGTGCCATTTCCCATTCTGAATTATTCATAAAAGTAATAACTGTTTGTAGTATTTGTTTAAGAAGCCTGCCGAAATCATTAAAGAAAATGGGGAGTCTTACGCAGCGTTTGTGCTTGTAATAAGGAGAAAAAAGTAGTACAATAGTATATACAAAAATGAAAAAGAGGAGGAATTTTTTTTGATCAAAGGGAAAGAGAAGTTAGCGCAACCAAGAAAGAAACGCATTGCAGATGAAATTTTATTTCAGGTTGGGAAGAGTGTCTTGCTGGTATTTCTAGTGGTTGCGGTAGTCGCTATTTTAATGGTTCGGTGGATTATTGTTTCATCGAAGGAGTCGGAGCTTACGCTGCAGTCATTATCGGCGTCACATCAGTTGTCCGGCTTTTTCGAGCAGTATGCCCATGGCTCGGCGCAGCTTGCGGTGAATCCAGAAATAAAGCAATTGATGTTAGAGACAAAGCCTGGAGATAATATTTTAGAGGCAGAGAATATGGAAACGGTCAGGCAAAACCTCTTAAATGTCCAAAAAACGGATGCAGAAAATATAATGGCAGCATGGATTGCGGATTTGGATACAAGTGTGCTGACCCAGTCAGATGGTTACACGTCAGGGGATGACTGGGATATTACAAAGCGTGTATGGTATGAGGCATGTGTGGAGACAGGCAAATCAATTATGACAGAGCCGTTTGAGGACCCGGCAACTGGGCAGGTAATCCTTAGCGCTGTTACTCCAGTCTATAGCGATACTACCGGAGAATTGCTTGGTGTGACTGGGCTTGATGTTTCTATGGAGCATCTTACGGGTGTAATGGGTGGTTATAAGATTGGGAAGAATGGGTATGTATTGCTGTTGTCATCAGAGGGAACGATTATTTATCATCCGCAGAAGGATATGAGGCAGAAAAATCTGGCAGATGTGGATGTATCGCAGAACGTTATGGACGCAGTAAAAGCAGGAAAGGAACAATATCTGAAATATAAGGTAGGTGGTACGGTAAAATATGGCGTGGCGGAGCCGGTTGGCGAGACAGGATATACAGTAATCAGCAATATGCCATTTTCTGAATACTATGCACTGTTAATCCAGATGATTATCATATTGGTTATTTTGTTTGTGGTCGGTATTGTACTGATTGTCCTAAGTATTAGGAAAAGTGCAGCAAGTCTTTCCAAACCGATTATGGAACTAAACCATACTGCACAGCAGCTTGCAGAGGGAGATTTGGATGTCCTGCTTGATATTGCATCGGAGGACGAGATTGGGGAATTAGGAGACTCAATTGGAAAAACTGTAGCCAGGCTGAAAGAATATATTGTGTACATAGATGAGACGGCTGAAGTGCTTGCACAGATTGCGGATGGAAAACTGAGCATTGAGTTAAAAAATGATTATGTCGGTGAATTCCAGAAGATAAAGGATGCGTTAATTAATATTTCTGATTCGATGAATGACGTAATGAAAAATATTTCAGAAAGCTCTGGACAGGTTTCGGTTGGTGCATCTGAGCTTGCAGAAGCATCCCAGATGCTTGCGGAGGGCGCTCAGGCACAGGCAGCCGCAGTGCAGGAGCTTGCAAGGACAACGAGTACAGTTACAGAGCAAGTGCAGGAGAGCCGAAAAGATGCTGAAGAGTCAGCGCAGGCGACAGTGCGGGTTACAAAAATGATGGAGCAGAACCAGGATAAGATGAAACAGATGATGGGGGCAATGAATGAAATCCGCGAAACATCACAGAAGGTTGTGGGAATTATCCAGACCATTGAAGAGATTGCAGAGCAGACAAATTTGCTTTCATTAAATGCTTCAATCGAGGCCGCCCGCGCAGGTGAGTTAGGCAAAGGGTTTGCTGTGGTTGCCGATGAAATTGGAAAGCTGGCAATGGAAAGCTCTAAAGCTGCAAGTACAACACGGGAGCTGATTGGAGTTTCTATGGATGAGATTAATAAGGGAAATGAAATTGCAAATGGTGTTATGGTTTCCCTAGAAAAATCAGTTAGCGCAGTAGGAAAGGTAAATGAAATGATACGTAAAACGGCCGAAAGCGCAGCGACTCAGGCAGAACATGTAAAACAGATTCGCGCTGGAATAGACGGGATCTCACAGGGAGTAAATGATAATTCAG
The DNA here is from genome assembly GCA_910585905.1 of uncultured Lachnospiraceae bacterium. Lineage (GTDB taxonomy): Bacteria > Bacillota > Clostridia > Lachnospirales > Lachnospiraceae > Butyribacter. The sequence continues at coordinate 76,533 of CAJUID010000005.1, read as the reverse complement.
CAGTTTCACAAGAAACGTATGCAACATCAGAGCAGCTTGCGACCCAGACGGTTTCTTTAAATGAGATGGTTCAAAAATTTGAATTACAACCGTAGTATAAAATAAACGATACTCTAGGTATAGTAGCAGAAAAAGACCTGCCGCATTTCGGTTTTTTCCAGAATGCGGCAGGTCTTTTTTCTTAACTTTCCAGCAGTTCTTCTAATTGCCCTACCATAGAATTAATATTTTCAATCTGTTTGGATAACACAACAATTTCTTTGCTGCTGTTTTGCACCATGCTGGTAATATTGGTAAATCCTTCGTTTTCTGCCTGGATGCGCTGCGCGATATCTTCATTAATCGTAACAGTACCATGAATTACATCATTTTGTATGCCACGAATGGAGTCCATTTGTTCTGTGGCATTTAGGGATTTCTTTAAAAGGTCCATCATAGTGCGGACGGTCTGTACAGTCTCTGCAATTACTTTGTTTTGTTCTAAAAGTTGTTTTGCATTTTGGCTGATAAACTTGGAAACATCATTGGTACCTACTTGAACACGTTCTACTACATCATTTACATTTTGCAGAGAATTTTTTGTATTATCTGCCAGATGCCCAACTTCTTGTGCGACAACGGCAAAGCCGCGCCCAACTTCACCGGCACGTGCTGCTTCAATCGAAGCATTCAGTGCAAGAAGATTAATGGATTCTGCAATTTCATTGATGATGTCCAGAGTTTTGCCAATTTCACCAGATTCCGCTAAAAGTTTATCGGTCACTTCAATTGTCTGGTTCGTGGAGTTCTCTACTTCCTTGCTCAAGGCTATCAAGTGGTTTAATGCAGTTTCATTTGATTTTGAGATTTCTACCAGTTCTTTTGATATGGAATCTATATTTTGCATTTTTAATTCCATATCAATACTGCTTTTTTCAAGGCTGGCAAGGTTTTCTTGGCTTTGTTCTGATTTTTCCAACATCTCCGCATTGCCCTCTAACAGATTTTCACTAATAGCAGAAAGTTCTTCTGTGGAAGCACTCTCTGTCTGCGCAGTGCTCACCAAGATTTGGCTTGCTTCGCTTAGTTTTCCTGATATTTCGCTAATCTTTTGCAAAAGCTGGTCTACTTTATCTGTATTTTTTTCTAACTGGTCTTTTTTTGCGTTCAGCAAAAAGCGGTTGATAAAGAGCATCAGTACAATTACACCGATTAGGCTAAGAGCAATACAAATTGCCCGAAGGACCGTATCTGACCAGAAGTGCGATGCTGCAGGTCTTGCAGAAGGGTTTGCAAAGAAGAATACCAGCAGTGAGACTAGCTCTGTAATGCAGCATGTTATTATGTATTTCATATCTAGGAAAAACGCCATTAAAATTAAGAAATAGAATGCGAACATCCACGATTCCTTTGATGGGAAGATCCATATGATCATATTTAAGTTAATGGTCAGCAGTGATAATAAAAATATTTTAATCCAAAATCCATATTTATCTGGCAGTACGGTATACTCCAGGCTTCTTTTAATTAAATATAATCCTAGCACATCTTCCAATACAACGACAGCTATAAAAAACGCAAGCGCCGCAATTGGCACTGTGGGGTATAAGCCAAGGCCCTTTAAAACTGGAAATACTACTGCAGCTGCAGTGGCACTCATAATTACGATTGCCAGCAAAAAGATAACCACTTTTTTTCTGTACTCTTCTAAAATCTGATTCTCCATAAGTCTCCTCCTAATTATACATACGTGAAAGTTCCAAATACTACCTTTTTATTATATCATACTATAGAAATTGGCTCAAATATTTTTTGTCTCTCCAAACTACTCCTTCCGCTTCTGACGAAATTGGCATTTTAAAGTTCAGAATCACCGTTGACGCTTTAGGGGGTTTTCAAGTATAATCAATGCAGTTATTATAGAAAAGCTGTGTAGATATTTCGTAAGCAGCTAAATTAGATCAAAGGAAGGAGGCGGCAGGGTGAGGCAGTTTTTTGGCAAGAGCCGGCACGGTAATTTGAAAGAGGCAGTACAGGGGCTTAACAGCCCACAGTTTATTATGCTTATGTCAAATGCCGGACGGTTTGAGGAGCATGTAAAGGAGCTGGAGAAGCTATATCCCGGCGTTCCAAGCATAGGATGCATTGGAATGAGCTATGATACGGCAGTAGTGGAAGAGGGGGTTGGCATTGTTGCTTTCACAGATGGGGTCAAAGCTACGGCAAATGTGTTGGAACAGGTTTCGGTTATGCCCATAAAGTATATTAAGCGTTTGGAGGAGGATTTAAGTAAAGTTGGTGCGAACCATCAAAATACGGTATGTATTGATTTTTGTACTGGAAATGATGCTTGTGCACTGACCACAATCAATACAGCCTTAAAGCGCAGTGAAATTCCTCTTGTCGGGGGAACCGGTGATGCTGGCAAGGTATCAGTCAACGGAAAAGTTTATGAAGATGCAGTGGCTTACGGACTGGTCCGCAATCTAAATGGCAGGGTAAAGACTTATAAGGAGAATATATATCATCAGCTTGGCAATTACCGTTTTATCGCTTCTAATACAGATAGGGCAAAATACATAATTGGCGCATTAAATGGAAAACCTGCTAAGCAGGTATATCAAAGCATTCTTCATGTGACGGACCAGGAAATACTGACACAGACGTTTCAGAACCCATTTGGAAAAATAAACGGGGATGATGTCTGCATTATTTCCATTAAAGAAGTCGAAGGAAATGCATTGGCATGCTTCCGCCAGGTAAACGATTCGGATGTATTGATTCTTTTGCAGCTTGGAGATTATGAGGCGATTACAAGACAGACGATAGAGTCAATCTGTAGGGATTTTCCAAAGCGGTCTGCTGTTTTTTCCGTAAACTGCCTGTTCCGGTATAAACTTTTTAGTGAGCGCAATTACATGCAGAAATACTTGCAGGAAATGTCTGTGCTTGGCAACCATGCCGGGCTTGTGGGATATGGGGAACATTATAACAATCGGTTTGTCAATCAGTCTATGACTTGTGTAGTATTTGAATAAAGGAGGGTACAAAATGTTGTTTCAGAAGAATGGCAGGCCGGGGGCAGGCCAGGCGCGCCGCAATGAGGAAAGCCTTTATCCGGTACTATATGTAACAGATCATTTAAAAGATTATAAGGATGTCCTGATTGGCAGAGAGGTAGAATCTCTGTCAGAGTTAAGTATGGTTAGAAGCTCTTTTGGCGGTGTGCTGCAAAAGGCAGATAATTTTCATACACAGCTTCAGAATTTTGAGCAGACATTTTCGAATATTAATCATGTGGCAGGGCAGTTTTCGCAAGTACGGAGTGAGATTACGGATACTGTAACGGAGACACAGGCAAAGGTGGAGGAACTCAAGGAGACCTCTATGAAGGTAGAAAAGTCTTACAGTGATATGGAACAGACTTTTGGGCAGCTCCAGAATGCTGTGCAGAGCATCCGTAAGTGTATGAATAAGATTGTTTCCATTGCAGATGAAACAAATATCCTTGCGATGAATGCGTCTATTGAGGCGGCAAGGGCAGGGGAAGATGGCAAAGGCTTTTCAGTTGTTGCCTCCAAAGTAAAAGAGCTTGCAGAAGAGATTAAAGATTTGTCTGGTGCGGTTGACGCAGGGGTTCGCGATGTAGAGAGTGGTACGAACCAGTTAAATAGCAGTATTACGGCATCTCAGCAGGCATTAAACCAAAATATTGATACAGTAAATAATACATACGATTCTTTTCATAAAATAACTGCGACAGCGGAAGGCACTTCGTCTGTCCAGTCAGAGATTTCGGATGTTATTGAGGAATCCCAAAAAGAGCTTCAGGTGATCAGCCGTTTCTTTGATGATATAAAACTTCAGTATCAGGAAGTTGTAAAGCACATAGAGCGTGCAAGCAGCCTTGGTACAACAAAAAGTGCGATGTTTGAGGATATTGATAATATGTTGTCCCAAATTCCGCCTATTATCAAGGATACTTTTTAGGAGACGGAAAAGAATCTGCGGTAGTTGGAAAGAGCACCGCTTTCGCTGGTGTCCTTTCCAACTAAATAGATAAATTGTGCTATAACGAGTTTTACAAATTGGAGTAGTTGTGTTTTATTGTAAGGGTGATGAAAAATTGGAAAAGAAATTATTAAATGAGGTTAAAAAATTTATTAATAAGACAAGATTAGCGCTGATTATCTGTTTTTTATTGATTTTCAGCGTTTTGAGTATGATTGTATATTCTGTAGCAGAACGAATCTCATCAGAGATGTCACAATCAGCGATAGAAAATCTGAGTGAGAGTCTGGATCTGATCCAAGGCACTATTCAGGTTATTTTAAATAAAGAGGCGGAGTTTCAGAAACTCTTGGCAAGGGAAATTTCTCTAACAGAGGATCCGGTTGCTTTTATCCAGTCCTATGACACGAATACTACTATGGTAAAGATTTCCATCGTGCCATCAGGGGAATATAAAGGGATATCCAATAACGGGGAACAATTTTCAGCGGCGGAGCTGGATTTTTCTGCAGGGAATACGGTAGATGGACTGCCGATTTCTTCCGCATATGTCAATGATATGGGAACATGGGCATATACCATGAAATGTCAGGTGATGCAGGAGGGCAGGGAGACTTCTGTACTCTATATAGAATATATTTATGATTCCTTTGAGAAAGCGCTGCCGGAAAAGTTTTATAATGGCAGTGCGTCACGCTATGTAATGGATGTTGAGAGTGAGCGGTTTGTGCTAAAGCCAAAAGGGATTAGGGAGCGCGAAGCAGGTCATATTGATCTGCAGGATTTTTACCGTGCTAACCAAATTCTGGAAGAAGAGATTCATGAAAATGTTTCACAGAGCATTGCGGCTGGAGAGAACATTATGTTTTATCATGAAGTCCGGAAAAAGGATTCCTTAATCTTTGTCTGGTCTGTTAATGAAGGAGCTATTTATCTGATAGGGTATGTTCCGATTGAGGCGATTCAGAGAGAAGGAGATGCTGTTAACCAAAATATACTGATTGTAGTATTTGTAATGTTGATGGCATTTTTCGGCTGCTGCGTACTATATTTTATAAACAACAGACAGCAGTATAAAATTAGAAAAGAGCGTGAGGCGGAACGCGAGATGCATCAAAAACAATTGGCGGAGGCGCTGCAGGCCGCTCAGATTGCGAGCAGTTCAAAAACAACATTTCTGTCAAATATGTCTCATGATATCCGAACACCAATGAATGCGATTCTTGGGTTTACTACACTGCTTGCAAAAGATGCGGATAATCCGGTAAAAGTCAGGGAATATACAAAAAAGATTACTTCTTCCGGCCAGCATCTTTTGAGCCTGATCAATGATGTTTTAGATGTATCCAAGATTGAGAGTGGAAAGGTAGTGCTTACGATTGGTGAATTTACATTAAAAGACATGGTTTCCGCAGTTGATGCTATTATCCGACCAATGGCAAAGGAGAGAAGGCAGGAATTTGATGTTACGGTATCAGGGATTCAGAATGAAAATCTGGTTGGTGACGAGACTAGGCTGAATCAGGTATTGATCAACCTTCTTTCTAATTCTGTCAAGTATACGCCAGAGGGTGGAAGTATCTGGATGCGTATTATAGGGCTGGAACAGCGTTCTAGCCAGTATGAGCATATCCGCATCGAGGTGCAGGATAATGGATATGGTATGACGCCGGAGTACCTTGCGGTGATTTTTGATGCATTTACCAGAGCGGAGAATAGTACGACAAATAAAGTCCAGGGTACTGGCCTTGGGATGGCGATTACAAAAAATATTGTGGAGTTAATGGGCGGTACGATTTCAGTATCTAGTGAGGTAGATAAGGGCAGCCTCTTTACAGTTGACTTGGAACTTCGTATTGCAGATGGAAAAACGGATGAGGAATTTTGGAAGGAGAATGGAATTGTCCGAATATTAACTGTGGACGATGAGGAGGATATTGGAAGAAATATTCAGATGCTGATGGAGGATGTTGGTGTTCACTGTGATATGTCACTTAGTGGAGAAGATGCCATCCGTCTGGTAAAGGAAACATATGAGAAAGGGAATTATTATAATGTCATTTTGTTGGATTGGAAGATGCCCGGCATGGACGGTATTGAGACTGCAAGGGAAATCAGGAAAATTATACCAAATGAGGTTCCGATTTTGTTCTTGACATCATATGATTTGGATGAGGTGCAGGAGAAGGCTGTTGATGCCGGAATTGACGGATTTATGTCAAAACCATTTTTTGTATCTGCTTTCCGGGAAAAAATATTAGAAGTTACAGATAAACATGCTACAAAGGAACAAGATCAGGCAGAAGAAGATTTCAGTCTGGCAGGGCAGTTTTTCCTAGTGGCGGAGGACAATGAAGTGAATTCTGAGATTTTGCGGGAGCTTTTAGGGATGGAAGGCGCATCCTGCGAGATTGCGGAAAATGGACAGATAGCCCTGGAGTGTTTTTGGGATTCTGAGGCAGGAAAATTTGATGCGATCCTGATGGATGTCCAGATGCCGATTATGAATGGCTACGAAGCGACAAAAGCAATCCGACAACTGGAGCGGGAGGATGCAAAGACAATACCAATTATTGCCATGACTGCGAATGCATTTGCAGAAGATGTAAAGGAAGCAAAGGAAGCTGGTATGAACGAGCACATCGCAAAGCCGATTGATATGGGGATTGTAAAGAGGACATTAGGCAAATATTTAAAGGAAAAGGAGTCGGTTTGAGAAAATAATTGGAATGGGGAAAGGCAGGGTAAAAAATGAAAAAAAACATGAAAAAGTTTGTAGCGGTTTTTATAGCTGGTGCTCTGATTGTTATGGTAAGCGCGTGCGGAAAGGAGAAGGATTCCAACCACAATTTGGTAAAGAATGAGAAAGAAGAAAAAAAAGTTGTTACAATGTTTACTCCTATGGGGAAAGCGGATGCAAATGCAGATAATATTGCCAGGTTTGCGCAGGAGAAGACTGTGATTAGTGTGGAGAAGAAATTAAACCTATATGTTGATTACAGATCTTATACAGCAGATGATTATAAGGATAAGACATATGATGAGGTGTTGGTTGACCGTGCGCACAACAATATGGATGATATGTACCTGATGAATTCGGATTCAATTAAATTATTAGGTGGAGAGGGGGCTCTGGTAGATTTATCTTCGCTATCAAATGTAAAGAATCTGAGGGAAGTGGTAAAAACTGCAAATACTGTAAATGGGAAACTGGTGGCGATTCCACAGGAAATAGTGGCATATGGGCTGTTTGTTAATAAAGATATGTTTGATAAATATAAATTAGAACTGCCGGAGACACCAGAAGATTTACTGGAGTGCTGTAAAGTATTTAAAGAGAATGGGATAAAAACGCCGATCGGCGCGAACCGCTGGTGGCTGGAATGCTTCGTTTTTGCACAGGCATATGCAGATATGTATAATGGAAATGATACGGAGGCGGAAATAGAGGCGCTTAACAGTGGAAAGGCAAAATACAGTGATTATATGCGGTCTGGTTTTGAGTATCTTAAGAAAATGATGGATTTAGGATATATTGATGCAAAAACGGCATATATGTATGAGGCGATTGATGGGGAAGGTCCGGATTTTATGGCACAGAAAACGCCAATCGTTATGGCATACTGGGGGGCTGCCAATGCAGAGACGGCATATGGCAATCCAGATTTTAATCTACAGGTGATAGGGTTTCCAAGCAGTTTGGGCCAGATGCCATTATTGACGCTTACGGGATATGGGATTGGCAAAAAGGCGGAGCATCTGGAGGATGCAATGAAAGTTTTGGATGAGATGGTGTCTGATGAGTCGCTTCAGATGTATGCGGATCAGAATAAGGTAATCTCCCCGTCTAAAAATGTGGAGGTAAAATGTATTGATGCACTAAAACCATTAAATGACAAAATAAATGAAGGTGTATACGTTTTGGCTTCAAATGCAAATATGGAAGTGGAGCAGTGGGGAAATACTTGCATTATTGTGCGGAAACTGTTAGGAGGGGCTACCGTAGAGGAATGTATGGCAGAATTTGATAAGTTGCAGGGAGTACAATAAATTTATGGGGGTATTCTAAATGAAGGAAAAAAAGAAATCTTTACAAGAAGTTGGCTATGTCCTAATTCTTCTTGTAGCTATTATTATTTTATTTCAATGGTACACTACACAGAATAGCCGACGCATGGAAACGAGAAATAAGAATTATGCGTCAGACTCTGCAAAGCAGATTGCTACCCGGATTGATGAGGAGCTTGACCATGCATTAGATTTAATCAGCACATATTCATATTTTCTGGGAAATAGCCTGACAAAGCCGGAAGTCAGTTCTGAGGCACTTAAGGAGATAGGAGAAAACGCATTATATGATGCTTTAGTGTATACGGATTTAGAAGGGGTAAACTATGTTTCAGATGGCCGTACTTCTAACGCGTTAGACCGTGATTATTATGTAAATGGGCTGCAGGGTGAGAGCGGCATATCTGTTATTTTCGATTCGGATCTTTATGATGAGATTATGGTATGCTTTTACACGCCAGTCCGGTTTGAGGGTAAGGTGATCGGTGTATTGAGAGGGGCATATCTGGCAGAAGAATATTTGAAGGATATGCTGTCTACAACTTATTTTGGGGAGGAGGCGGATGTCTATCTAAGTATGCCGGATGGGACAGTTGTCGCAAGCTCCAACGGGCAGAATTACGAGAAAAATGTGCTTGACGAATTAGAGTCGGAAGGCGTAATTGATAAAGAAACAGCAGGCGATGCAAGAGGAGTCTTTATGAGTGGCGGGGAAGGTGCCTTTTTATGTGATTCTGACAGTAAGACAGATAACATCTGTGTGAGGTATCTTCCAAATAATAAATTTGTTTTGACGCAGACATTCCCGAAAAATGTAACGCAGGAGATGATACGGGATGAAAATCTTATTGGAATTCATCTTGAAGCAATCCTGATCTTGTTATTTCTCTTTTATATTGCTACACTGATTGTCCGTGCCGAGCGCGAGAAGAAACGATTAGAGAAAGAAAACAGGGAGATGGGATATATTATTAACGGTGTTAATAAACTATTTATCCGTTTTGTTATGGTGGATTTTGAAACAGATACATACCAGTATTTGTCAGGCACGAGGCCAGAAGACAGTGGCCTGGAGGACAGCGGAAACTACGGGGATTTGGTTCAGCATTTATGTTCTATTTTGGTAGAGGAAGAGGAACGGGTAGAGTTTGCGGAGCAGATTCAACCGGAATCTCTTGTAGAAGCTTTGCAGGGGCAGGATGACACTCGTTTTGAATGTTATGTACTTCGAAATGGGAAACCAGAGTGGGAGCATGTCAATGTAATTTGTCTTGAGAGGAAGGAGGGCAGGGCGGTAAAGATACTGTTTACCCGCCAGAATATTACTAAAGTAAAAGAAAGAGAACTGCGGATCCAGACAGAAATGTCACATGCAAACCGAAAGGAGAGACAGTACCGCATAGCGATTACTTCTAATGCTATCTGTACCTTTGAATTTAACCTGACACAGGATCTGATTGAAAATGATATTATTCGGATGGTGGACAATCAAAAGGTTTCCCAGTTAGAAAGATTGGGGCTTGAAGCCCCGTGTAAAGCTTCAGAATGCTTGGAGAAGTGGAAACAGTTTGTTTTAAAGGAATCTATGGACGACTACAGTACAATGGTAAATGTAGAATATCTGAGAGAGCAATTTGAACAAGGTGAGGCAGAGGTGGCTGTCGAATATTGGGAAAAGGTTCCTCCTGATGAAAATGTCTGTGTAAGGCAGTCGTTTATTATGACAAAGGACAACATTACAGAAGATATTATGGTTATGGTCGTGACTAAGGAGATCACAAGTCAGGTACAGAGGCAGAAAGAACAGACGCAGGCACTTCAGGATGCATTGATGCAGGCGCAGCATGCGAACAGGGCGAAAACAACGTTTCTCTCCAATATGTCGCATGATATCCGCACACCGATGAATGCGATTATTGGGTTTACAACGATTGCGGTGAGCCATATTAATAATAAAGACCAGGTAAGGGATTGCCTTCAGAAGGTTCTTTCATCCAGCAATCATCTGCTCAGCCTGATTAATGATATATTGGATATGAGCAGGATTGAGAGTGGGAAGGTGCAGATTAAGGAGCAGGAATGTAATATTTCGGAATTGATGCACAATCTCGTAAACATTATCCAGCCACAGGTGAAAGCAAAACAGCTTGAGCTTTTTATTGATACATTTGAGGTTGCTAATGAGGATGTGATCGCTGATTCCCTAAAGCTGAACCAGGTGTTTATTAACCTGCTTAGCAATGCCGTGAAATATACGCCTGCAGGCGGCACGATTACGTTTCGGATTATGCAGAAAACGACATTCCGCCATGGATATGGTGATTATATTTTTATTATCAAGGATAATGGTATTGGGATGTCTAAGGAATTTGTAGAACATATCTTTGAGCCGTTTGAACGTGAGGTAACCGTAACACAGTCAGGAATAAAGGGCACTGGGCTTGGAATGGCGATTACAAAGAATATCATAGAGATGATGAGCGGAACGATTGAGGTGGAGAGTGAGCCAGGCAAGGGCAGTGTCTTTACGGTAGAGATTACCTTGAAGCTTCAGGATGTCAAGAAGAATGAGGAGCAGATTAAGCAGCTTGATGGCCTGCGCGCACTGGTTGTTGATGATGACTTCCATATCTGTGACAGCGTAAGTAAAATGCTAAGGCAGATTGGACTGCGTGCTGAGTGGACAACATCTGGAAGGGAGGCAGTGTACCGTGCACAAATTGCACATGATGAAGGAGATTCCTACCATACTTATATTATTGACTGGCAGATGCCAGAGACAAGCGGAATTGAGACGGCAAGAAGAATCCGCCAGGTAGTAGGCGAGGAGGCTCCGATTATTATACTGACAGCGTATGATTGGTCAGATATTGAGGAGGATGCAAGGAGTGCAGGAGTTACTGCTTTTTGTGCAAAGCCGCTGTTTATGTCGGACTTGAAATCTGCGCTTCTTATGGCAAATAATCTTGTTGGCAAGGAGGAGGATGAAGCTGCGGCATGGACGTTAGCTGACTTTAGCGGAAAACGTATCCTGCTGGTGGAAGATATTGAATTAAACCGTGAGATTGCAGAAGTGATACTTACGGAGGCAGGTTTTGAAGTAGAATCGGCGCCAGACGGAACGGATGCGGTATCTATGGTGGAGAAATCACCGGAGAATTATTATGATGCGGTTCTTATGGATGTGCAGATGCCGATTATGAACGGTTATGAGGCGACTAGGACAATAAGAAATATGCAGAGGAATGATGTCAAGAATCTTCCGATTATCGCTATGACGGCTAATGCATTGGAAGAGGACAAAGAGGCGGCGTTGAAAAACGGCATGAATGCCCATCTTGCAAAGCCAATTGATATTAAGGTATTTATAGAGGTACTTAGCCATTATCTTAAGTAATGGTGGCAAAATATGTACAGGGGGAACTATTATGGATTATTATGTAGCAAAAAATGGGGATGACCGTAATGCCGGCTCAAAAGAAAGTCCATTTCTTACAATTCAGCGTGCCGCCGATATAGCGGAAGCTGGGGATAGAGTAATTGTTAGGGAGGGAACTTACCGGGAGTGGGTGAAACCTATAAATGGCGGTATTTCTGAGGATAAAAGAATCGTTTATGAGGCAGCACAAAATGAAAAAGTTATCATTAAGGGCTCAGAAATTATCAAGGGCTGGGTAGAGGATGAACAGAATGTGTGGCGCGCCGAGGTGGATTCTTCCATATTTGGGGATTTCAATCCATTTGCTATCCCAGTGGCAGGTGACTGGCTGGTTGCCCCGCTGAAACATCCTGTCCATCTGGGGGAGGTATATCTAAATGGGGCGTCATTTTATGAGGCTGGGGCTTTAGAAGAGGTCTACCATCCCCATAAAATATATGAAAGTCCCAATCCTACCTGGGGAGAAAAAGAGTATGTCAAGGAGCCGGAAAAGACGGTATATAAATGGTTTGCACAGATTAGAGGGGATAAAACAGTTCTATATGCAAATTTTCAGGGGGCAGACCCTAACAGGGAATGCGTGGAGATTAATGTTCGGAAGTGCTGTTTTTTTCCAGAAGTAACAGGACTGAATTATATTACGGTTCGCGGTTTTGAGATGGCACAGGCTGCAACGGGCTGGGCACCGCCTACATCCTGGCAGGTTGGCATGATTGGCCCTCATTGGAGTAAATATTGGGTGATTGAACACAATATTTTTCATGATGCGAAGTGCTGTGCTGTCAGCCTTGGTAAAGAAAAAACAACAGGGGATAATAACTTTACGAAATGGAGAAGAAAGCCCGGATACCACAACCAGATGGAGTCTGTTTTCTTGGCTAGGCATATTGGCTGGGGCAGGGAACGGATTGGTTCTCATATTATTAGGAATAATTTAATTTATGATTGTGGGCAGAATGGTATCGTTGGGCATTTGGGATGTATTTTTAGTGAGATATACGGAAATGAGATATATAATATTGCAGTGAAACATGAGTTCTATGGGCATGAGATTGCGGGAATTAAGCTTCATGCGGCAATTGATGTATCGGTTCACCATAATTATATTCATGACTGTACTCTTGGGACGTGGCTTGACTGGCAGGCGCAGGGGACAAGAATTAGCTGTAATATATATAATAAAAATGACCGGGATTTTATGATTGAGGTGACACATGGGCCGTGCCTTGTAGATAATAATATTTTTATTGACGAATATACATTTGACAATGCAGCGCAGGGAACGGCTTTTGTCCATAATCTCTGCGGCGGTTTTACAAACCATTATCCAGTGTTAGACCGTTCCACACCGTATCATCTTCCGCATTCAACGGATATTTTGGGAACATCGCTTGTTTATGGCAATGATGACAGATGGTATCAGAATATTTTTGTGGGAGGAGATAAAGAGAATAGAAATTATGGAACCGCAGATTACAGTGATGCACCGATTTCTTTGGAGGAATATATTGAGAGGGTAAGAGCGCTCGGTGATGGAGATGTGGAGCAGTATGCGATGGTTCCGCAGCCGGCATATATTAACGGCAATGCGTATCTTTACGGGGCAAAAGCTTTCTTGGGAGAATGTGAAAAAGTAATCTCTAACATAAACCCAGAGATGTCAATTGTGGAAAAGGATGGCGAGGTTTATTTAGATATTATTTTGCCGGAGGAAATGTTTTGTATGGATACTTGCAGGGTAGATACTCAGATGCTTGGAATGACAAGGCTTACAGAGGCTCGCTATGAAAATTCTGATGGAAGCCCAGTTTCGTTGGATTGCGATTTAATTGGGAACAACAGGGGAGACAAGCCGGCTGCCGGGCCGTTAGAGAGCCTGAAAGCGGGAAAGAACCATGTGATGATATGGAAAAGGTAAATGCTGTTGCACCGGGTCCCATGCTAAAAACTGCTTGCCTTTCTTGGGAAAAGGTGTTACGATTCGTTCATAGAAATGATAGCAGGCAGTTTTTTATGAAGATATGAAATGGAGAAATTGGTTTATGAGAAAGACTAAAATCGTTTGTACATTAGGCCCGGCGACAGACCAGGAGGGCGTATTAGAGGCTTTGGTGCAGGAGGGTATGAATGTTGCCAGGCTGAATTTTTCGCACGGTTCCCATGAGGAGCATGGGCAAAGGATACAGGCAGTTAGGGAATTATCAGAGAAGGCGAACCTGCCAGTGGCAGTTTTGCTTGATACGAAAGGGCCGGAAATCAGGACATGGGAGATGAAGGAGGATAAGGTTTTTCTGAAAAACGGAGAATCCTTTACCCTGTTTGCCAAGGAGCGGTTAGGTGATGAACATGGTGTTTCAATTACGTTTGCGGATTTGTACCGTGATGTCTCTGTGGGAAGCCAGATTCTTTTGGATGATGGGTTAATCTCATTAAAAGTTGAAGAGATTGCGGGGGAGGATATTGTCTGCCGGATACAGAACGACGGATGGCTTTCTGCGCATAAGGGGATTAATGTGCCAGATGTCCATCTGAATATGCCATATATGAGTGAGCGGGACAAAAACGATATTCTTTTTGGGATTGAGAAGGAAGTTGAATTTGTAGCGGCGTCCTTTGTCAGAACTGGCGAAGATGTGGAAGAGATACGTAATTTTCTAAACCAAAATGGCGGCGAAGGTATCCATATTATCTCAAAAATTGAAAATATGGAGGGTGTAAAAAATATTGACGCGATCATCCGCAGATCCGATGGTATTATGGTTGCGCGTGGTGATATGGGAGTGGAACTCCCGCCGGAGGAAGTGCCAGCGATCCAGAAACTGATTATCAGGAAGGTTTATGAAGCGGGCAAGCAGGTAGTGACGGCTACTCAGATGTTAGATTCTATGATGAAAAATCCAAGGCCGACCAGGGCGGAGGTTACAGATGTTGCAAATGCAGTTTACGACGGAACTAGTGCAATTATGCTTTCAGGCGAGACAGCAGCAGGGAATTATCCAGTGGAATCGCTAAAGATGATGGTGCGCATTGCAGAGCGGACAGAGGCAGATATCAATTATAGGCATCGGTTTGAGCACAATACACCAAGAGCTGGAAAAGACATTACTGCGGCAATCAGCCATGCAACTTGTACCACATCATATGATTTGGATGCCAAGGCAATAGTAGTAGTAACAAAGTCGGGGCGTTCTGCCAGGATGATTTCAAAATACCGTCCGGCATGTATGATCATCAGCGGGACAACGGAAGACAGGGTATACCGCCAGTTAAGCATGTCATGGGGGATTATCCCGATTTTGGTAGAGGAGAAAAAGGATATCTTTGATCTATTTTCCCATGCGATTGATGTGGCAAAAGAGAAGTCGCTTGTGGAGAAAGAGGACCTTGTTGTGTTGACTTCCGGGGTGCCTCTTGGGATTTCGGGGACAACAAATATGTTAAAAGTGCAGATTGTAGATGGAGACATGTAAGACAGGACTAGACAGATATGACGGCGTTAGAGCAGTATTATAATAAGTTTAATGAGGAAAAGAGGCTGACAAGGCGGCATGGAAATGTTGAGTTTGTCACATCTATGAAATATATCCATAAATATCTGGAAGGGAAACCGGAAGCCAAAATATTAGATGTAGGTGCGGGAACCGGTCGGTATAGCGTGGCATTGGCGGAAGAGGGATATGATGTTACGGCAGTAGAGTTAGTCAAATATAACTTAGGAATCCTAAAATCGAAAAACAGCAATGTAAAAGCATATCAGGGAAATGCGCTAAAATTATCCCGTTTTGAGGACGATACGTTTGACATGGTTTTGCTGTTCGGGCCGCTGTACCATCTCTTTGGCTCTACAGATAAGCAGAGGGCACTTTGTGAGGCAAAAAGGGTAGTTAGGCCAGATGGTGTGATTCTAGCAGCATACTGTATGAATGAGTTTTGTGTAATTACTCATGCATTTAAAGAAAATTATGTAAAAGAGTGTATGGAGCAAGGAAAACTTACAAAGGATTTTCAGAGTATATCCTCGGAGCAGGACTTATACGACTATATTCGAATTGAGGAGATCAATGCGTTAAATAGGGCAGTAGGATTGGAGCGTATTCAGATTATAGCGGCAGATGGTCCTGCAAACTATCTCCGCCCAGTGCTAAATGCAATGGATAATGAGACATATCAGCTTTTTATTGAATACCATCTGGCTACCTGTGAGCGCCAGGATTTAATTGGAGCCAGTGCACATACAGTAGATATCTTGCGGAAAAGAGTAAGTTACGATTAGTTTAGTTGTGTATGAGTGGTTGACAAATAGGCCGCCGTGCGGGAAAGAAAATCCTGTGCGGTGGCCTATTCTTTTGAATTCGTATAGAAAAAAAGCAGAAAAATGTAAAAAAATGATGGAGATTTTGCAATTTGATGGTATGATAGAGAGGTGAGAATGTTATGCCGAA
This sequence comes from uncultured Lachnospiraceae bacterium, assembly GCA_910585905.1. GTDB lineage: Bacteria > Bacillota > Clostridia > Lachnospirales > Lachnospiraceae > Butyribacter. The sequence goes on along the minus strand of CAJUID010000005.1, from coordinate 60,594 downwards.
AAGCGGCATGTCTTGAAAGGGTGATAGTTACTATGCAGGGGAGAATAAAGGAAGTGGATCATAGTGTTGGGGAAAATCGGTTGGAACAATATCGCTTTGTTTTTGGGCCGAATCCGGTTGCCGTTATTATATTGCAGGTTTTGTCCGGGGATGGGGAATATCCTGAATGTGAAGTGGTTTATATGAATCCTGCAATGCAGCAGCATGCAGACTGCGCAGAGAAGTTGATGATGAAGGAAAAGGGAACCAGGGCACATCTAGAACAGGCAGATTTTTTAAATAGAATATACCGCGGTGAAAATACTGTTGTCTGCCATACTTTTTATGATGAAGAAAAGCAGCATTATATTGATATTACTGGGTATCGCCAGGAAAATTATATTATATGTATGGCAAATGATATTACTCCAAGTGTATTGTCGGAGAAACAGAGGGTAGAGCAGAAGATCAGTGACCACGAGAAAATGGATAATGTGATGGAAAGGCTGGTGGAAAGCCAGCAGAGCCTAAATGTAGCAATTGCGCACTCTGGAATACATTACTGGAATTATGATTTGACAAACCAGTGTATCTATATGAATGAGCAGACGAGCGAGGAACTTATGCTGGATACCAAGCAGACGAATTTTCCGGAAAGCTGGTTCGAGCGGGGTATGGTATACCCGGAAGATATGGAAGTATTTCGGGAGGGAGTTTCTAGGGTCAATGACGGCGTGCATTATGTAAAGTTTCAAGCGCGCCTTAGAAATAGAAGAACCATGCGGTATGAATGGAAAAATATTAAGTTTACGACATTTTATAAAAAGAATGGAAAACCATCCTATGCGATTGCGACATCAGAGGATGCTGTCGCTTATAAAAAGCTGGAAAAGTGCATGAGCCAGGTAATGAACCAGAACGGTCTTTGGTCATGGGAGCTTGACATGGTGGAGCATAAGCTAGAGCGCATTAATGATTTTGGGATTGGAGATCCATTTGGGATGCATGAGGAGAGCATTTTAAATGTTCCCGAATCTCTTTTTGAGAAACATATTATTTTGGAGGAGGACTGGGATGTCTGCCGAACAATGTATGAAGACCTTTACCGCGGCAAGGAACACGTAAAAGCGCAGTGCAGGAGCTGGTCAAAAAAGTATAAAGATTATATCTGGTACGAGTACAATTTTTCTATTATTGAGAAGGAAAATGGTATTCCGATCCGTGCGCTGGGGACAAGCAGGGATATTACGGCACAAAAAAAGATTGAGCAGCTTTATAGGGAGGAACAAAAGATTCTTTTAGTGGCGGATGATACGCTATTTGCTTCTAGCAGGGTGAACCTTTCAAAAAGGCGGGTAGAAAGCATGATTATCCAGGGCGAAAATATTCCAGTAGAGAAGGTAATACATCTGTTAGACTTTAGGGAGAGAATCTCTTGGTATTTTGATAAGATTCAGTTGTCCGAAAAAGATAACAGGGAACTCTCAATTGAAAATCTATATCACCTATATAAATCAGGTGTGCAGGAGTGTGAGAAACATTTTTTTGCGGTTCGAAAGAACAGCGGGCAATCAGTCTGTGTGCGGGTAAACTGCAGAATGTTGGAACGGCCAGAAAGCGGTGATATTATTGCTTTTTTCTATAATAGGGACGAGACGGTTACCTATATCCATCAGCTTACAATGAATGCGGTTTTGCAGAGGGATTATGAAATGACGGCGGTTCTTTTTACCAATACAAGGCAGTTTAAGGTGATTAATGGTGGGAGATATATTGAGGGATCATCCAGGATGTCGGTTGATTACGATACAGAGCTGCAGTGTTTTTATGATGTGATGCGCAAAGAAGATGCGGACTTGCTTTTACAGCAGATTTCCTTTGAAAATGTAGAAAGGATGCTGCAGGCAGAAAGCATTTATACTGTGGACTGTGATTTTTTTGATGGGCAGCAGCTTTCCAGAAAGCAGATACGGTTTGTCTATGCGGACGAAGAGAAAAATATTATTTTGATTACTCGGGTTGACATTAACAATATGCTTCTAAAGGAGAAGGAGAAACAGCATCAACTTGAGGATGCGCTAAATCTTGCAGAACAGGCCAATACAGCTAAGTCGGAATTTCTGGCAACCATTAGCCATGAGATCAGAACACCTATGAATGTAATTATTGGTATGACACAGCTTGCCAAGGAGGAAGCAGACAATCATGAGGCAGTGTTAGAGTATATTGATGAGATTGGTCTTTCTAGCAGACATCTTCTAAATCTGGTAAACAATGTGCTTGATATGTCAAAAATTGAAAAAGGAGAATTTTCCCTGCATCCCCAGCGATATTCTTTTGAGGATTTGCGGAAAAATGTCTCTACCATGTTTACCCCGTTATGTGGGCAGAAGCATATATCCTTTGTTATTCAGGAATATGGAGAACAGCCAGATATGATGGTAGATAAGATGCGGCTAAATCAGGTAATATTTAATCTGCTAAATAATGCAGTAAAATATACAGACCTTGGCGGGGAAATCCAGTTTGTGATTTTAAATCAGTGCAGGGAAAATAATATAGATATTAAGTTTATCATTCAAGATGATGGGATTGGCATGAGCAAGGATTTTCAGGAGCAGATGTTTGAACCGTTTACACAGGAAAATAATACGGTGGTGGCATCCAGCCAGGGGACTGGTCTGGGGCTGTCAATTGCCAAGGGGATTGTAGATAAGATGGGCGGTGAGTTGTCTGTGACAAGTGTAATCGGAAAAGGGACAACATTCTGCGTCTGTATTACGATTCCAATTGCAAAGGATTACATATATAAGAGGGAAATCAGGAGCATAGAGCCGCCGGAGGTTGATTATTCAGGAAAGAGGATTTTGGTGGTAGAAGACCACAATGTGAATCAGATGATTATAACCAAACTGCTGAAAAATAAGGGGGCGGAAGTGTTGCTTGCCGAAAATGGCCGACTCGGTGTGGAAGAATTTTTGTCTAATGAGCCAGGAAGCATTGATGCGATTTTGATGGATGTCCGAATGCCTGAAATGGACGGGCTGCAGGCGACAAAAGCAATCCGTGCATTAAGGCGCCCGGATGCCAGAAGTGTGCCGATTATCGCGATGACTGCAAATGCCTATGATGAGGACCGAGAAAAATCAGACGCTGCGGGAATGAATTGCCATCTGGCAAAACCGATTGATACTAGGGTGTTGTATGATACTTTGGAGCGGTATTTGGTATAAGTGAATCACACATAAAAAGTGGCTTTTGTGAAAAATTTAGCTCTCTTGCAAAGGAGTATCATATGCGTTAGGAATTAAGAAAGGAAAAGTAAAAGGGTGAAAGAAAAAAAGAAGGAAGGACAAAATGCAAACACACATCTTTCACCTTTTGTGTTTGCGCCTCAAATGAAAGTATAAGTATTTTAGCTGTTACTATTTAAGTCCATTCGAAACAGTATGTGTAAAACCAGACGGTTTATGCCGTCTGCTGTTACAAAATCAGCAGCTTTTGTTTTACGGATACTGTTTAGAATCGCCTACACGCAAATTTCAGAAAATAGTCATTCTCTTACGTGCAGGCATGTCTGGCTATTTTCTAAAATTAGCTATGAATGGTATCCTTTCGCTTGAGGCTTGGTGCATACTATGAATTTTTTAGAGGAACGGATTGTAAAGGATGGGATTGTAAAAGAGGGAAATGTGTTAAAGGTGGATAGTTTTCTAAATCATCAGATGGATATTGGGCTGTTTGACCAGATGGGGGCGGAATTTCGGCGGCGTTTTGCTGAGAAGGAGATAACAAAAATTCTTACGATTGAAGCTTCTGGAATTGGGATTGCCTGTGTTGTGGCACAGCATTTCCATGTGCCGGTTGTCTTTGCAAAAAAATCCAAAAGCATTAACATTGAGGGAGAAATGTATATTGCGGAGGTAGAGTCCTTTACCCACAAATGCAAAAACCAGGTGATTGTTTCAAAGAAATTTTTGCTGCCGGAGGATAAAGTTTTGATTATTGATGATTTTCTGGCAAATGGGTGTGCCCTTCAGGGGCTGATTTCCATTGTTCAGGAAGCCGGGGCAAGCATTGAAGGGATTGGGATTGCGATTGAAAAAGGATTCCAGCCTGGGGGAAGGACAATAAGAAACCTTGGATTTCATTTAGAATCACTTGCAATTGTGGAAAGCATGGATGCGGAAACAGGAACGGTCCGGTTTGCAGAGAGTTAAACGGAGATTTGTTTGTGGGGATTATTAAGGGGCTGTCGCATTTTGGGCTATTTGTTGAAAAAAAGAATGTTTTTTTAGAAGAAGGGAAAAGATAAGAATGAATAAGAAAGATACAGCCAATGTGGAGAATATTTACAAGCTGGAGGGAAGAGTTCCAGTTGCCAAGGCAGTGCCATTTGGATTGCAGCATATCTTAGCTATGTTTGTAGCGAATATTGCGCCGATTTTTATTGTGGCAGGAGCCTGTGGGCTTTCCTCGAAGCAGAGTGCCATGCTAATTCAGAGTGCTATGATTATAGCGGGGATTGGCACATTGATTCAGCTTTTTCCAATCTGGAAAGTTGGTTCGGGTCTTCCGATCGTGATGGGGATTAGTTTTACATTTGTGTCAGTATTTTGTTATCTGGGGCCGGAATATGGTTACAATTCTATTGTGGGGGCTGTCTTGATCGGCGGTATTGTGGAGGGAGTGCTTGGCCTTTTTGCAAAGTATTGGACAAGGATTATTACGCCGATCGTGGCAGCAAGCGTAGTGACGGCAATTGGTTTTTCGCTGCTCTCGGTAGGGGCGTCTTCATTTGGCGGTGGAAGTGGGAGCAAGGAGTTTGGTTCAGCTACAAACTGGATTTTAGGAGTGTTTACGTTGCTTTGCTGCCTGTTGTTTAACATATTTGCAAAGTCGTATTTTAAGCAGCTTTCCGTTCTCTTTGGGCTGTTGGCAGGATATATTGCTGCGGTGTGTATGGGGGTAGTCGATTTTTCATCGCTAAAGGGAACAGCTGTGATTGCATTGCCTTCGATTCTTCCGTTTCGGCCAGAATTCCATGCAAATGCAATTATTTCAGTAATTCTTATTTTTTTGGTGTCTGCGACAGAGACAATCGGCGATACTTCTGCACTGGCTTCTTCTGGGTTAAACCGTCCGGCTACACAGAAAGAGACGGCTGGTTCCATAGCCTGTGATGGTTTTGTCAGCGCATGTTCAACGATCTTTGGGTGTTTGCCGATTACTTCTTTTAGCCAAAATGTCGGGCTGGTGGCGATGACAAAAGTCGTAAATCGTTTTACCATTGCAACAGGGGCGGTTATTATGATACTTGCCGGCGTATTTCCTATTTTTGGGGCGGTTCTCGCAACACTTCCAGATGCTGTGTTGGGCGGCTGTACAATTATGATGTTTGGGACAATTGTAATAAGCGGCCTTCAGATGATTGGAAATTGTGGGTTTACACAGAGAAATATTACGATAGCAGCTCTTTCCATCAGTATTGGGATTGGATTTACACAAGTTCCGCAGATTTTTGCTATTTTTCCAAAGATTGTGGAAACGGTATTTGCGGAAAATTGTGTAGCAGTTGTATTTTTGGTGGCAGTTATTTTGAATTTGGTCCTTCCTAAAAATATGGAATTGACAGAATAAATTTGGAAAGGGATAAAGATTGCATATGTTTTATGCCATTTTGGAGGATGGGATACGAAAGATTGACAAGGCGCAGTTTTTGAAAAATCCTGTGGGAATCTGTATTCTTACTCTGGATGAATGGCAGATGGATGCAGGATGGAAGGAGCGTTTTAGGCTGTGGCATGAGGTGGATAGCCTTCACTACTGTAAAATGGAAAGCCACCCTGATTTTCTTTTTGGGACAATCTGCGTGCCTGCTAAGCAGAAAAGGGAACGGGAAACTGGCTTTGCCATGTATATTCAGAAGGAACGGGTGGTTCTTTTAGATAGGGACGGAAAAATAGCAGACCAGGTTGGAAGGCTTTCCAGGGACAAACGAAAGAAAGAATATTCGATGGAACGGTTTGTATACGATTTTTTGCAGTCGTTCTTAGTGGATGATCTTTTATTTATGGAAAAAATGGAGCAGGAGATTGCTGGTATTGAAGAGGACGTATTAAAGGGCAGGACTGGTGAATACAGTTACCGGATGCTTCAGATGAAAAAGTTGATTGCAAGATTTTACCACTATTACAGCCAGTTGACGGAAATTGGGCAGGAAATACTGGAAAATCAACAGAAATTTTTTGATGAAGAGGAGTTAAATATGTTCCGGCGTTATTCTGACCGTGTATTCCGGCTTTCAGAGGAGGCAAAGCTTTTACGGGAGTATTCCATGCAGGTGCAGGAAGTGTATCAGTCAGAAATTGGTATCCGGCAAAATGATGTAATGAAAATGCTAACAATCGTTACAACGATTTTTTTGCCGCTGTCCCTGATTGCCGGATGGTATGGCATGAATTTTTCTCATATGCCAGAACTTTCCTGGAAGTATTCTTATCCGGCAGTAATCGGGATTAGTGCGGCAGTTGTGGTTATAAGCCTTATTATTTTTAAGAAGAAGAGGTACTGGTAGTATTCCAGAAAAATGTCTGCTTAATCATCTGGGCATAATATTTCCAGTCTCTTTTTGGTACATTCCCCTTGGCAACGATTGGGGACTGCCAGAGTAGTTGGTTGTTTAGGTAGTATTTTTCATAGCCAAGGATGTCGCCCTGGCGGACTGGTGCCTTTAGAATATTGGATAATTTATATTTAATAGTAATCTTATCACTCTCACAAAGCATTAGGGAAAGGGGCTTGGAAGAGGTTCGCTTTATGGCAACTGTGCTTTTTGTGCCTCCGATTACTGGCAGTGTTTTTGGGAGTTTTTTTGGCTTTAAGGTGGCTGTTTCAAAGTTCGCAAAGCCATAGTCCATTAATTTTTTTGTGTCGACCCATTTATAGCCTTTGTGTGGCGGCCATCCGCAAGCAAGAACGCTTGTGATCAGAGTTTTTCCGTCGCGCTTCGCCGCACCGCAGAAACAGTAGCCTGCTTTTCCGGTAAAACCTGTTTTGATGCCGATTGCCCCAGAATAGCTTGTGAGGAAGGCATCATGGTTGCGGACAGAATAGCTTCTAGTTCCTTTGCAATTGCTGAAACGGTGTGATGGCGTCTGGATAATCTTTCGGAATTTTTCATTTTGAATGGCGTAGCTTGCGATAATGCAAAGTTCTTTTGCGGTAGTGTAGTGCTCATTTGCGTCAAGGCCATTTGGTGTTACAAAATGAGTCTTTGCGCAGCCAAGTTCTTCTGCCTTTTCGTTCATCAGCTCGGCAAATCCTTCCACTGACCCGCCTACCGCTTCTGCAATGGCAACCGCGGTATCATTGTGGGATTCTAACATCAGGGAATAGAGCAGGTCTTTTAGGTAAAAAGTATCGCCAGACTGCATGTTTAGCTGGACATCTGGCATGGATGCGGCGTAGGGGGAGACAGAAACTTTGCCTCCCAGGTCCCCTTTTTCCAGTGCAATAATGCAGGTCATGATTTTTGTTGTGCTGGCCATTGGCATCTGCTGGTCTTCATTTTCCCCATACAGCGTCCGTCCGCTGTCAGCATCAATCAGGCAATATGCCCGCGCATACATGCCAGAAGGTTTAGTTTTTTTGGATGAAATGGAGAAATCCTGCCCGCTAATCTTCTGGTCCTTTGGCGTGTCTGCAGGGGTAATTCCGCTAAATGGCGGGGCGGAGGAAAGCTTTGCATTTGTTTTAGCGGCCATAGTTAAGAGCAGCAGAAAAAGGCTGGCAATTAAAAGAATAGAACTGATAATTTTTTGCATGAGATGCCTCGTTTGTTGTATACAGTGTGTTCTTTTTATTGTATGATTTGTAGGAAGCATGTATGCACTGGATTTGGCAGTGCATTGACTGGAGAGGCAGGGGCTTTATAACAAATTAGGACTTCAAACAGGTAGAAACGGAGATTGATTTATGAGAATATTAGCTATTTTTACTGGTGGGACAATAGGCAGCAGCAAGGGAAGGGATGGCAGAATTGCACCAGAACATAAGATGCAGCACAATTTGCTGGAATGGTATCAACAGTTTGGGCACGATATTGTTTTTCAGGTGGAGGAACCATACTATATATTGAGTGAAAATCTGCAGGCTGCAAATTTAAATAAATTGATAGAGTGTGTCAGGGGGCATCTGTTAAAGGGAGATGCGGATGGCATATTGATTATGCATGGTACAGATACCTTGCAATATTCATCAGCGGTTCTTAGCTATATTTTTGGCTGGTCGCCTGTTCCGATCATGTTGGTATCCAGTGACTTTCCTCTGGAGGATGAGAGGGCAAATGGTTATATGAATTTCCGTTATGCGGTGGAATTTATAAAAGGAGGGTATGGAAAGGGTGTTTTTGTAAGCTATAGTAATCCCGGAGATATTCCTAGAATTCATAGGGGAACAAAGATTCTCGCACATCAAGAGTATTCTTCAGCCGTGGAGAGTGTAGCGGGAATGTATTATGGGGCGTTCCATCAAAAGAAATATATCCCAAACCCCAATTATAGGGTTGGTAAAAATCTGACTTCACTCTTTGGCAGGGAGGATAAGGCGAAGTTAAATCCAGATGGGAGTGGGATTTTGCGAATTGTGCCATATGTCGGAATGACATATCCAGAGCTTTCTGGGGATGTTAGGGCAGTGCTGCATGAGAGTTTTCACTCTGGGGCGATTGCAGCAAGTGCAGGGCTGGAAAAGTTTGCATCGGATGCGGGAAAGCTAGGGATTCCGATTTATCTGACCGGGCTTTGCACAGGGGAGGCAGAATACGAGTCGGTAGGTTGTTGTAGAAAACTTGGGATACAGCCTTTGCGGGAAAGCGCTGCGATTTCGCAGTATTGCAAGCTATGGCTTTTGATTAGTAATGGGCTCAGTCTTTCAGAGTCTATGGGGCAGTCTGTGGCAGAGGATTGTGTTATGTGAGAAATGTATGGATAAAGAGTTATATTGCAGTCGATTAACTTTTTTCTTTACACGTGATTATGATAGATTTAAGTCAGGGAATACTGTTGAAGAATGGGTGTAATCTTTAAAGTTTCCTATTCTTTGAATTGACGGAATAAAACTTGTTGAAGAATTGGACGAAAATAGATATACTTATAAAGTAAGGAAAGTAAGGAATGTTATGAAGGGAGAGGATTGTATGGAACTTGCAAAGGTTACATCAAAAGGACAGATTACAATACCAATAGAGATTAGAAAAAAGTTAGGTATTAAAGAGGGGAGTAAGGTGCTTTTTTTGGAGGAAGCAGGACGGATTTATTTGGCAAATTCTTCTATGGAAGCATTGAGAGAGGCTCAGGCTGCATTTGCAGGGGAGGCAGAGAGGCTTGGATTGGAGACAGAAGAAGATGTTGTGGCGATGGTTAAGGAGCTGCGAAAGGAAAAAACGGTGAAATAATTGCGGATAATGGTTGATACAAATGTACTGATTTCGTTATTGGTGTTTTCCAGTAAGAAAATGAACCAAATGATGGAGTGCATTTTTACAGAACATCAGTTAGTTCTTTCTTCGTATCTTGTAGAAGAATTAAAAGATGTTGTTAAAAGAAAATTTCCTGGCAAGGCTGGAGTCGTAGATACATTGCTTGCTAAGATGAATTATGAGTATGTGTACACACCAGATACATTAGATGAAACTTTATTTGAAATCAGAGACGTGAAAGATTATCCGGTTCTGTATACAGCGATACTGGAAGATGTGGATGTACTTGTAACAGGAGATAGTGATTTTAGTGATGTAGATATTGATAAGCCAGAGATTCTAACGCCATCGAGGTTTGTGGAGAAGTATTGTTGAATAAGTTCATAGAGTGAAATCAGTTATTATCTAGAAAGTTGAATAATAATGATATAAGTTTTAAAGATACCATAGAGAATGAGGTTACAGATTTACAAGCAGGTAAGAGAAGTTTAATCAAGTACAATTTGGAATTGATTGGATTACATAGATTATTTAAGGAAGATGGAAACTATTTTTCGTGGGATATTTCTTATAATATAGAGCAGGAGGCAGAAAATCTTACATATGATTTTCTGCCTCCTGCTCTATATTATAAGAAATCCTAAAAAATTATTGACGAAATTATGATAAACTGGTAAATTAAGATATGAGGACAAGCGATTGCGCAAACTGGACAAACGGTTGCGTTCTGCTATCTAAAAAAGGGGGAGCCTATGGGGAAGAAACGAAAGTCAAAAATGGAGTTTCGATATTATAAAATGCCGGCAGACATACCTATTTTAGCGCTTCTGGGGCAAAAGTGGGTAAGGTCTTATGGGCAGGGGATTGATTACCTGCATTTTCATAACTGTATGGAAATTGGCTATTGCTATGAGGGGAAAGGGACTTTGACAATTGGCGAAAAAGACTATCCCTTTTCGGGGAATCAGTTTTCTGTTATCCCGCATAATTGCCCACATACGACAACCAGTGATCCGGGAACCATGAGTCGGTGGGAATATCTTTTTCTTGATGTGGATAAGGTACTGCGGGGGTTTTTGCCGGAAGGAAACCAGAAAAAAATGGAGCAGGTAATCCATAGGATTAATGCAAGGGGCACATTCTGTGGAGCAAAGGATGCACCAGAGATGGCTGGAAAAATTCTTCAGGCACTTGATATTATGCGTGGGACAAAGGAATTTTACGCGGAAGAGGCAAAAGGAGTTCTTGCAGCCTTTTTGATTGAAGTCGCAAGAGAGAACCAGGACGAGACGCAGAATGCAAAAGATGAGAAGGTGAATGATCTGATTTCTGATGCCCTTGATTATGTCAGCAGGCATTATATGGAGCAGATTCGTATTGAGGCGCTGGCTGGGCGGTGCCATATTAGCGAGACACATTTTAGGCGGCTTTTTTCGTCCTGTATGAGCATGGGTCCATTAGAGTATATCAACCTGGTGCGTGTTCAAAATGCATGTGAATTGCTTCGGAAAACAGATACATTGGTATCCGAGGTCGCTTTTCGGTGTGGATTTTCGACACTTTCTACCTTTAACCGCAACTTTAAACAGGTGGTAGGCTGTTCTCCTTTTGAGTGGAGGAAAAATCCTGAAAATTTTGAACAACAGTTGCTCAAATATGAGATTCACTCCGAAGAAGGATGGTAAAATCGACTGTCCTATAGTTGAAAATGCATAATATGTGGTCGAAAATGCAAACAGCCACCAAAACGTTAATGGTATAATATGCACAGCAAAAGCAGAAAACAACACTGCAAATTGTACAAAATAACGAATCGTAATGATTCTCAAATTATTTTAAGGGAGGAAAAGGCTATGAGAAAAAAACTCATTAGTATGTTGCTATGCGCAACAATGGTTGCAACAGCAGTTACCGGATGTGGAGCGTCGGATGACAAGGATACATCCGACACATCTGTAAAGAAAGGAACAGATGAAGGGAGCAAGTCAGACGAAACAGTTAAGTTGACACTCTGGGGCGCAGAGGGAGACCAGGATTTCCTGACAGATGTGGTAAAAAAGTTCCAGAGTACGTATTCTGACCAGAAGTTTGATATCCAGATTGGCGTGGAGTCAGAATCTTCTGCGAAAGATACTGTGCTGACGGATATTGAAGCTGCTGCAGATGTCTACTCTTTTGCAAGCGACCAGATTGCCGATTTGGTTAGGGCAGGTGCATTAGCAAATCTGGATGAAGTCAGTGAAGTGCTTAAAAAAGCAAATAAGACGCTGGATGATGTGAAGAGTGCAAATGTTTCAGATTCTATAGAAGCTGCGACGGTAGATGGTAAAATGTATGCATTTCCGACATCAGGGGCAAATACGTATTTCCTATACTATGACAAATCAAAGATTTCTGAGACAGATGCTGCAAATTGGGATACTATTTTAGCCGCTGCAAAGAAGGCAGGAAAGAAGGTTGGCATGACCTTGAATTCTGGTTGGTATGTTGCGTCCTTCTTCTATGGTGCCGGTTTTACTACTGGGTTAAATGCGGATGGGACTACAACAATGGATTGGAATGGCACAAGTCCTGATGGCATTAAGGGAACGGACGTAGTAAAGTCTATGTTAGATATCACATCAAATTCTGCGTTCCGTGCAGTTACGGACGGCAAGCTTTCGGATACACTGAAATCTGGTGACTGCTGTGCGATTATTTCTGGAACATGGGATGCGGGAGTTGCGGCAGAAGTATGGGGCGAGAATTATGCTGCAATAAAGCTGCCGACCTTTACCGTTGGTGACAAGCAGGTTCAGATGCATCCGGCATATGGATATAAGTTGGAAGCTGTCAATGCTTATTCAGAGAATATGGGATGGGCAGTGCTTTTGGCAGAGTTTATATCAAACGAGGAGTCACAGACAAAGCATTTTGAGACGGCGGAGCAGGTGCCTACAAATATAAAGGCACTGGAAGCGGATTCTATTAAAAAGAATGTTGCAGTTGCAGCCGCAACCTCGCAGGCTGATTTTGGTGTAATCCAGGAAGTTGGCGGAAAATACTGGGATCCTGCAAAAACATTTGGAGAAATGGTTGCAAAGGGCAAGATTTCTGCCAAAGATGATGCTGCGATCCAGAAGGTATTGGATAAGTTAGTAGATGGTGTAACTGCGCCATTAGATTAATGGTTTGTAGTTATTTATTTTGGGCAGGCATACAGGAAAGTGTGCCTGCTTGTTTTAAAGGATGCTTAAAATATTGTGCTTGCGTATAGAACAGCAGGCTGTTCATTGAATTTGCGAAGTGAGCAAGATTGGGGGATTTTTATGGCAAATCGGACAAAAGGCACGGTTGCTGCAGCAGTAAGCGGTTTTTTTAAGGCGATTGGCGGTTTTTTCTCTGGTTTTGGGACAGCAGTTGCTAAGGGAGATTTGTTTGTAAAATTATCGCTGCTGTGGTGGGGGGCAGGCTATGTCCGCCGGAAACAGTATGTAAAGGCAGTGATTATGACAGCTTTAGAAGCAGCTGCAATCTTATTTACAATCTTTTTTGCAATGGATTATGTGCCGAAATTTGGAAGCCTGGGGACTGTGCAGGCGGAGAAAGTTTTTAATATGGATACCATGAAGAGTGAGTTTAACGATTATGATCATTCATTTAAAATATTGTTATTCTCGCTGTTTAGTTTTGTGGTGTGGTTTGCAGCTATCATTGTCTGGATAAAAAATGTGATAAATGTATATAAACTCCAGAAGATGGAAGAAAATGGGGAACATATCAATACATTCCGGGAAGATATGAAAACCTATATCGGGGAGAGGTTTCACATTACACTTCTGACGCTCCCTGTACTTGGAATTGTCGTGTTTACGCTAATACCGATTCTTCTGCTGGTATTTGTTGCTTTTACAAATTATGACCAGAACCATATGCCGCCTTCACAACTTTTTTCATGGGTGGGATTTAAGAATTTTATTACGCTTTTTGGCGGCGGTGGATTGACATCAACATTTGGTTATGCGTTTGTGCGCGTATTGGGCTGGACTTTGGTGTGGGCGCTTTTTTCTACGCTTACGACATACATAGGAGGGATTTTGCTGTCTCTTTTGCTAAATAGCAAAAAGACAAGGATGCCGAAGTTTTGGCGTTTCCTGTTTGTTTTGACAATTGCTGTACCACAGTTTGTGTCACTGCTTCTGGTTCGGAACTTTTTTGCAGATAATGGTATTGTGAATACAATTTGTGATAATATTGGACTGACAGGATTTTTGAATGATATTGGCCTGGTAGGAACTACTTATATCCCGTTCTTGTCTGCACCGGGGTGGGCTCATGTAATGATTATTATTATCAATATTTGGGTTGGCGTTCCTTATCAAATGCTAATTGCTACTGGGGTGCTGATGAATATTCCTGCTGACCAGTTGGAGAGCGCAAAGGTAGATGGTGCAAAGCCGTTTCAGATTTTTAGGAAAATTACGATGCCATATATGTTATTTATTACTGGGCCGGCTTTGGTTACTGATTTTGTGAAAAATGTAAATAACTTTAATGTGATTTACCTGCTGACGCAGGACGTCTATACTACTACGGATCAGGCGATGGGGAATTCGCAGGCGCAGGAAGTGGATCTGCTGGTAACTTGGCTGTTTAGGCTGACGCAGGATTACTATAATTACAAAATGGCATCAGTCATTGGTATTATCGTTTTTATCATATGTGCGGTATTTACCTTGGTTGCGTTTAACTTTATGATTAAAGGTGATAAGGAGGGGACGTATCAATAATGAAGGTAAAGAAAATGAAAGACAGTCGTCTGTCTACGATTATATTGCACAATGTGCTGATAGGGGTGATTGCATTTATCTGGCTGATTCCGATTGTGTGGCTGGTGTGTACCTCCTTCAGTGCATTTTCGGGGATGAATACCCATACATTTTTTCCGGAAAAATGGAGTATTTCATATTATGTAAAATTATTTCATCCAGACACAGTGGCGCAATTTCCACAGTGGTTCATTAACACATTTGTTGTAGCATGTGCGACTTGTGTGATTTCTACGATGTTTGTACTGATGGTGGCATATGCAACATCAATTATGCGCTTTCCTATGCGGAAACCGTTAATGAATATGGCTGTTATTCTCAATTTGTTTCCAGGCATGTTGGCAATGATCGCTGTATATTTTGTATTAAAAACATTTAATCTAACCAATAGTTATGCGGGGCTTATAATGGTTTACTCGGCTTCATCTGGACTTGGTTATCTGATTGCAAAAGGATTTTTTGATACTGTGCCAAGAGCGCTCTGTGAAGCGGCGCGTATTGATGGGTGCAGTGAGGCACGTATCTTTTTTCAGATGGTAATTCCGATGAGCCGCCCGATTGTTGTATATACGGTTATTAGCAGTTTTTTGATGCCGTGGATGGACTTTGTCTATGCCAAGATGATCCTGAATGCTGGCGTATCCTCTAAATATACGGTTGCTATTGGGTTGTACAAGATGTTAGATAAGCAATTGATCAACGATTATTTTACTCAGTTTTGTGCAGGAGGCGTTTTAGTCTCTATTCCGATTTCTATTCTATTTATAATTATGCAAAAATTCTATGTAGAAGGAATTACAGGCGGGGCTGTAAAAGGTTAAAAAAGGAGATGCGTTCTGGTAAAGACTTTTTAGATATTTGCCGGAACGCATTACAGTATGGAAGTTACAAAAAGAAGAGGGAGCAGATTTAGAATGCAGAATGTGGGAAAACGTGGTGTTATTTGGAAAATACCGGATGTTACAGCGGATGGGCTGAAAATATTTGCATGTATTGCGATGTTGGTGCAGAGTATTGGCATTACAATCATAGAAAAAGGGATGATTCACCTGGATCAGTATACACAGGCAGAATTGTCGCAGGCTTTGGGGGAGGATTCACACCTTATGGTTCTGGCAGGAATCGGTTCTGTATTGCAATTGGTTGGAGGGCTTGCAGTTCCGATTTTTGCATTTCTTCTGGTTGAAGGATTCCGGCGCACATCATCTTACCGAAAGTATTTGATTTCGGTTTTTCTGGTTGCGCTGCTAAGTGAAATTCCGTACGATTTGGCAAACAGCCAAAAATGGATTGACTGGACGAGCCAGAATGCGCTGGTATCTATGAGTATTTGTCTTCTGATGCTCTATTTTCTGCGCATATTTGAGGGTGGGAGAGGAGTTTTCTATGGAATTGCGAAATTTGTGATTGTACTTTGTGCCGTCATCTGGGTATCAATGCTCCGAGCGCAGGCAGGATTGTGCATGGTTCTTTTAACCGCGGTTTTCTATCTTTTTTACAAAAGGATTGTGTTAAAAACCGTGTTGGGAATTGTAATCAGCTTATTGTATATTACGGCACCATTGTCATTTTATGGAATAGGCTGTTACAACGAAAAGCGAAAGGATAAAATTTCCAAATATGTCTATTATGCATTCTATCCGCTACATCTTTTGGTGCTGGGCGTAATTGGGAAGTATCTGTTTTTATAAATATTTAAAAAGTCGCCGGTTATTGTTGTACCAGCGACTTTTTTTGGTTAGAGGAAATATTATATTCTACTGCTTTTGGTTTTCCGGCGGCTTGACGCCCCAGACTGCAACATTCTTTCCCTCCGCTGTAAACGTCATGGTCATAGCACGTGAGTCCTCATCGGCCTGTTTTAAAAATACACCTTTGTACACAAAGCCGTTGCCGAGGTCTATTGACATTTTTTCTTTGTCATAGGTCCACTTGCCACGATATGTGCCTGTAACTGTGCCGTCTTCATTTAGTGTGATGGTGTTTGGGGCAGTCTGAACAAAGCTGACTTCTGCGGATAAAGTGGAGATATGCTTGCCAATTGTAATCTCCTTTTGCAGCTGCAGTTTATTGCTCTTTCTTCCTTTGCCGACAATTCCTAACTGTTTTCCACCAGCTACAGAATAAAAGCTTGTTGGTTCGTGGTAAACAAATTCATAGGTACCTGCCATATCTTCCATTGCATATCCAATATCCGATATTGTTTCCCCAGAGTATTCATATGGCGCAGCGACGAGCCAGTCATCTTCGTTGATAAACATTTGGTGTACCCTTACCTGATGCATTTCCATTGTTCCGCTTTCTGACTGGAACCTTGTATGGTAGACAAGATAGATTCTGTCATCATCATCTATAAATGCAGAGTTATGTCCTTGCGCTACTTCTACTTTGGATAGGCCATGCATATCATAACTACTAAATATACGCAGTCCATAATTGGTTAGTTTTACATCTTCCGCTTTCGTACGGATTGCAGATATGCCGTTCTGGTCAACATATGGCCCTGAGATGTTTTCAGAGCGGTAGATACGCATCTGATAACCGCCCACTGCTTCTAGAGCTGCGTATGATAAGAATAAGTAGTAATATTTTCCGGTCTTTAAGATATAAGGGGCTTCTCCAGAGCAGTAGTAACCGCCAGCTATTTTTACTCCGAGGTAGGCATCTGACTCATCACGCTTTGTTTCGTAGGTTGTCCCATAGTCACGGAGCCCGGTCTTGACATCCAGCTTTAACTGGTAGATACCTGCGGACCAGGAGCCATAAGTCATATACAAATCTCCTTTTTCATCAAACTGGACATTTGGGTCAATGGCGTTGATACAGGAGAATCCCGTTGATGTATATCTTGATAAATCAGCGTTGTCCCCCAATACTTTATAGATATCTGTTTTCTTTTCGTCTACTTTGATTTTTGGGTTGTTCATCCCGGAGTAGACAACAACTCCCTTGTATTCATATGGTCCTTCGATATTGTCGGCTGTCAGCAGACAGATGGATGATACCCAGTTGTCGCCGTTGATACTCATATACATGCACCATTTCTGCATGGCCTCGTTCCAGATGACATCTGGTGCCCACATCATTCCAGATAAATCTTTGCCTGGTGAAGCAGGACCTGCCCACTCATTCCACGGTTCCTTAAAAAGTGTTCTATAGTCCGTGTGGATATTTGTCTCAAAAGTATTCCACTCCATCAGATTTTTTGATTTGGAGAATGCCATATGAGAACCAAATATATAGTACATACCAGTTTTTGTATCTTTTACCACGGAAGGATCGTGTACGGAGGTTCTGAAAAAGAACTGTTCCAAAGGAACTTCATAATTTCCGGTTTCTGTTGTTGGTTTTTTGGAGGTGCCAGACGTATCTTCCGAACCTTTTTCTTTTGCATCACTGTTTTCTGCTTTTTCGGCTTCCGCTTTTGTGGGTGCGAAGTAAAGGAAGCTGTTCGTTGCCAGAAGAAGTACAAGCAGCATGGAGAGCGTTTGTTTTCCCTTTTTCTTTTTGGCGATGAAAAAAGCAGCCAGTGCAATAATGAAAACGGCGGCACAGATAGCACCGACAATATATGGTGTGTATGCTCCTTTGACCAGCGGTGCATTCTGATCCTCTGTTACAGTTGCTGTAAGTGTTAGTTGTTTTGTTTCATTTGCGGCAAGTGTTTTTATCGTCTCAAACTGGCGGCCAGATGTAAGTTTGATGTTGTTTGGAAGTTTATATTTTACCTTTACCTCTGAGACATCATATTTGTTTGTGTTTTTGACCTCTACGGTTACATTTGCTGTTTCACCGCTTTTGTATTTTGGTTTGTCAAGCGATGTTGTCACGGTTATGCCGCTTTGCTCGCTGTACCCATCTTCCGTTTTGGTATATGGGGTGAGGGCATTTTCTTTGCTGATTTTTGATGCAGCAGCAAATGCGCAGGTGCTTTGTACCCCCAAAACTGCAATGGCTAGTGTGGACAACATAAGAATGCCAAGCCAGGTGAGCAGCCATTCTCTTCTCCTTTTTTTCATGCTTAAACTCCTTTCTTTACCTTCCTTTATTATGTTGAATTTTATAGTCTAACTTTATCATATATTTCTTCGGTTGTCCATATATTCAATTATTTGACTTTCCTCATTTTTAAGAAGAGATAACTGAAAATTATTATCTATTTATTGACTGTGAAAAAGCTTGACGGATTTTTTTTGTCTTGCTAATATAGTCAGAGATAAATTGATGGAAGCGGATTAAGGAACTGTTAAGAAATAACTTAAATAGTGCGCAGGATTTTTCTTCGAGAGTGCCGCTTAAAAATTAGGCGCATAGCGGGCTATGTAACTAATTTTTGAGTGGTGCTATCGGAGGAAAAGACATGTAATATTAAAAGTAATTTTTGAACAGTTCCTAAGAGTTGGTAGAGGATGGAAAAAGGAGAATGCAGCTTTATGGCATTGAAGGAAGAGGATACAAATACGGCAGATTCCACAATTGATAATGCGACGGTGCAGCTTCAGAGAGAACGGAACAATATTACAATTGGCGATGTGGCAGAGGCGCTTGGTGTTTCTAAAACTACGGTATCGCGGGCGATTTCAGGCAAGGGCAGGATTGGAGCGGAAACTACAAAGCGGGTATTAGATTATATTAAGGAAAACCATTATCGACCTAATGTAGTGGCGAAGGGACTTGCCAAATCGAAAACTTATAATATTGGCTGGGTGATGCCTGGTGATTCTAATGTGTCGGATCTGCCATTTTTTCAGAGATGCATGATGGGAATCAGCGAGGTTGCTGCTTCGGGGGACTACGATATATTAATTTCAATGGTTTTTGACCGTGACATCTCGCAGTTAAAGAGCATTGTAAAAAACCGAAAAGTGGATGGGATAATCCTTGGAAGAACGCTGGTGGAAGATGAGGGGATAAAGTTTTTAAAGAAGAGTGATATGCCTTTTGTTGTGATTGGCAGTTCAGTGGATGATGGAGTCATCCAGATAGACAATGACCATGTAAAAGCGTGCAAAGAGCTTACGGCCATTGTAATTATGAAGGGTGTGAGGCGTCTAGCGTTAATTGGAGGCTCTACAAACCATGTGGTAAACTTGACAAGGCGTGAAGGGTTTGAAATGGGATTGATGGAGCAGGGGGTTCCGGTAAACCAGGATTTGATCTATATGGATTGTGAGACAGACAGTGCGGTGGAGCGTGCGGTGGATAACTGTTTGCGCAACCGGGCAGAATGTATTATAACTACGGACGACAGAATCTGCCATAGCGTGTTAGAAAAGCTTGGTCGGGATGGGGTTCGCATTCCCGATCAGCTTAAGGTGGCTTCATTTTACAGCAGTATTATGTTGGAAAATAATCAGCCAGCGATTACATCACTCCACTATGACCCAAAGGAACTTGGGATAGTGGCATGTAAGACGTTGTTTGATTATCTGGCGGGAAAAGAAGTACAAAAAAAGGTGCTGCTTGGATATGAAGTGGTGTTAAAGGGTTCAACACAATAGCAGCCTACATGGCGGGGATTCTCTTTTTCCAACACATTCACCATCAAATGCAACTATTTTGATATATTTATACAATTCCTTCATTGATTTTTCGGATTACACGGCATGGGTTTCCAACTGCAAGTGAATTTTCTGGTATGTCCTTTGTAACAACGCTTCCAGCGCCTATTACGGAGCCATTTCCTATTGTCACTCCTGGAAGAACAATGACCCCGCCGCCAAGCCAGCAGCCATCACCGATTTCAATTGGCAATGCATAGGTACGGCAAAAATATTGTCCTGTTTCGGGATTCCAATCTGGGGTGAGCCTTTCTGATTGTTCAACAGGGTGCGTTGATGTATAGAGCTGCACATTGGAAGCGATTAGTACGTTGTTGCCAATTGTTATTTTATTACAGTCAACAAATGTACAGTTCATGTTTACAGATACATTGTTCCCTAAATAAATATTTCTTCCATAATCGCAGATGAAAGGCTGTCCAACAGATACATTTGTGCCAATCGCCCCAAATAATTGTTTTAAGACATCTCTCTTTTTTTCTTTCTGTTCATAGGCAAGGGCATTATATTCTCTTAACCGATCTCTTGCGTGAGCCTTGAAATCTAAAAATATCTTATCGTGGCAGTCATAATATTCCCCTGCCATACATTTTTCTAATTCATTCATAGAAATCCTCCATTCTGAGAACGTATTTTGTCCGAGGAACTGCAAGAAAGATCAATAAATGCAGTTTCTTTTGTCAGATAAGGGCTTATTTGTGATGTTCCCGGCGCAAATAGCCATGGCGAAGCCTGTTCACTTTGTGGAGGGATTTGCATATTAATGAGGTTTTTCGCAGTATTCTCCTAAGCGAACGTTATGGTTGGTGTTGGGATGGCCAAGCCAGAGGCATATAGGATTGTAGGTTTTGCAAGCAAACCTATTGTTATAAACTATGTGCCGGCATGCCTTGCCATCTTTTTTATCACTAGCATCATTATATACTGACACAGAGAGTTTTACAACTATTGGAAAGGTTCTGGTATAACGAGCTTTTAGTGCGAAGTGTTGCGCGTTATGTTGCGCAAATTCTGGATAAAATGCATAAAAATTTCATGGTATTTTATAAGATAATGCATTGACAAACAAAGATTTGTTCCTTATACTGAAATTATAGAGCAACCGATTGCACAAAATAAAAAAAGTAAAAGGAGTATGTAAGAATGGACAATACATTTGTTGTTAATATTATCCACCGCCCGGAAATGGTTCCAGAGTACGCAGAAAAAGTGACTGGCCAGGGCAAGGCGGAAGATATCGGGAGAAAAGCACTGCTTACGGAATCTCTGGATATTTTTAAGTTCCAGCAGGAAACAGCACATAAGAATCATTTGAAAGTTACGATTCAGATGACATATGCGAGCCTATTTAACGAGGAGGCAGTAGAACTTGCAAAAGAGCACCATGAAAAGTATGGGGATGAGATTGCACTTTCTTTGCTGGGGCTTCCATGTAAAGAGTTTCGGGAAAAATACAAGACAAAGGATTTCTGTATCTGGATGTTTTCGATGGAAGATAAAAAAAGCATTGTAGATGATGTTTTTGAAAAATTTCATGATATCTTTGGCTTTTATCCAGAATCAACAGGCTCATATTACATGGATGCGGATTTGACAAACTATATTAAAGAGAAATATCCGATGGTGAAATGCGCTGTTGCAACTTGCTGGGAGGAGGGGCCAAAGGCGTACCATACCTGCAATAACTCATGGTATACACTGTTTGACGGAGGCCCATGGAATCCGTGGATTCCTTCAAAACAGAATACACACGCACCTGCGGCAAATGAGGAGGAAGATAGTGGTATTGTGGCGATACCGCACCTTTCTCGTGATTTGCTGGCATGTTATGACGGGAATGGTTCAAACTTTGGGACACACCCGCAGAATGTCCTTAGAGGTATGATTTATGACAGCAAGACATGGGAATATCCTTATCTTTATAATCTGATTGACCAATACCGCCATCTGGAGAAATATAATAATGGTTATGCATACAATATGATGTTTGTAGGTCCTGGCTGGCTGAATAAAATGGGGCGCTGGGAGGCTCCTTATGAACTGCTTGCAAAGTCATATGAGGATGGCATGGCTTACTATGGCAAGTTAAAGGAGGAGGGCAAGCTGGTTGATATGACAATGGCAGAGTTTGCGGATTATTACCGTGCGAATAAGTCATATACAGAGCCAGAATGTGCACTGTGGAAGGATATTTTATATGGGTCGGATAAACAGCTTTTCTGGTACGCAGACCCATATATGAGGGCCTGTGTTAATATGGACCAGGGAGGTGCGATTGTAGACCTAAGGCCATATGCAGCTAAGCTTCGCTGGGAAGTTGGCATCGGGACAAAGCATGTTCAGGATGCTTCGTACCCGTTCCTGATTCAAGAGAAATACCGTGCCGGATATTTTACGCATTATGCCGGGGAAGGAACAGTCCGCAGTGCTAAGGTCTGTTATCAGGGCGAGGAGGTTGACTTGTGCCTGTGCCGCACACATGCTGTATTCTCACAGGAGGGCAATACTAGAATCCTGACTCTGGATCCAGTGGATATTGAGTTTTTTGATCTTACGGTAAAGATACAGACAAAGCTTTATTTTGAGGAAGGGGCTTCCCGTATCAAAATAGAGAGGAATGTTTTGGACATGACGAATCCGAATGCAGATGTGATAATCAATGAATATATGGTTGCATGTTATGGCACCACAGAGTACCCGGAGGATATGACAGGGATTACGCTTTGTCTTGACAAGGATGGGGAATCTAAGGCGCTTGCGTATGAATATAAGTGCCGTGAGGAATCTATGACTGGCGCAAAGAGTGCATCGGCTGTGATTCCGGCTATTGAGACAAAAGTATCAATAAGTACGGATGCAGCAGATGCAGAAGGCTATATTCGGGAAGGTTATGCATTTTCACCAATGTTTACTATCGGTTATCAAAAGAAAATTAGTGATAAGGAGGTATATTCAACATGGCTCAATCTGGAAAAGGCAAATTAAACTTTAGGTGTCCATCCTGTTTTATGCGAGACTTGGATATTGATATGTTTTATGATAAAGATAAAAAGGAATATTATTGTATGCGCTGCCAATATACCGGCAGTGAGGAAGATGTATTGCAAAAAAATGAGATGATACGGTTCCGTTACCGCAAAATGTTAGAGCGCATTACAGATTTTGATTAATAACTATGAGGAGGCAGCGGATGGCAGAGTTTATAAAAGGCATGGATATTTCAACACTGTTGGAGGAGGAAGCATGCGGTGCGCGCTATTTTGATCACGGCGAGGAGAGGGATCTGTTACAGATTTTAAAGAGTTATGGTACAAATTATGTCCGTCTGCGTCTCTGGAATCATCCGTATTCTGACGACGGGACTCCCTACGGTGCGGGTACAAATGACTTAGATAAGACAATTATTATGGCAAAGCGCGCATTAGAGCTTGATATGGGATTTTTGCTGGATATTCACTACAGTGATTTTTGGGCGGATCCTGGAAAACAGGTTGTGCCAAAGGCGTGGAAGGATTATAATAAAGAGGAGTTAGAACGGGCAGTTTTCGAATTTACAAAGGAGGTTTTGGAGAAGCTTTTGGAGAGCGGTGCAGCGCCAACTATGGTTCAGGTAGGCAATGAGCTGACGAATGGTCTTTTGTGGCCGACTGGCAAGAAACCTGCATATGATACGATTGCATGTTATATTAGTGCGGGAATCCGTGGAGTCAGGGCGGTAGATAAGAATGTTCCGATTATGATCCACCTGGATAATGGGGGGAATAACGAATTGTACCGAGAATGGTTTGGGGAATTTACAAAAAGAGAGAAAGATTTTCAGGTGATTGGGTTGTCCTATTATCCGTTTTGGCATGGGACGCTGGATGAACTGGAATTTAATATGCGGGATATGGCCAAGCGTTACCATAGGGAATTAATTGTGGCAGAGGTTTCTATGGGATTTACAATGGAGAGTTATGCGGAGTATGAAAAGCTTGCACCAGATCAGAGGAAAGGGATGGCAACGAAACCGGGTCTTGTAGAAAAATTACAGTATCCAATGACGAGGGCTGGGCAGGCAGATTTTATGCAAGATGTTATGGGGAGGATTGCTTCTGTTCCTGGCGGACGTGGATTTTTTTACTGGGAGCCCGGCTGGATTCCGGTGCCTGGCTGTGGCTGGGCAAACGATGCTGCCCTTGCCTATACAAAGGAAGCAGGTCCGGGCGGAAATGAGTGGGCAAATCAAGCGCTGTTTGATTTTGATGGCAATGCATTGCCTGCACTGAAAACAATCCGGGATTTTTCTGCTTAATGGGTTTTACAATTGAGACAAATGGGGATAGCTAATTTAGCCGCAGTTTTTTGCGGCACGGGGGATTTATGTATGGATAGATTAAATATGGGTATTGCAAAATTAGTTCAGTACGGGTTGGACTCCGGGCTGATTACTAAGAATGAGAAGGTGTATGCAGTAAATCTTTTGCTGGATTTGTTTCAGGAGAAGGAATATGAGACCCCGGAACATATACCGGAGGGCGTGAATCTTGAGGAGACATTAAAGGAGCTTTTAGACATTGCAGTAGAAAAAGGGCTGACAGAGGATAGTATCGTATATCGTGATCTGTTTGATACACGGATTATGAACACATTGGCACCAAGGCCGGCACAGGTGATACAGGTATTTTGGGAAAAGTATAGAGAATCACCGGAGGCGGCGACAGATTATTTTTATAAGTTAAGCCAGGATACAGACTATATCCGCAGATACCGTCTCTGTAAGGATATGCGGTGGACGGTGGACAGCCCGTATGGGGTAATTGACCTGTCAATTAACTTGTCAAAGCCAGAAAAGGACCCGAAAGCGATTGCAGCGGCAAAAAATGCAAAACAGAGCGGTTATCCGAAATGCCTGCTCTGCATGGAAAATGTTGGGTATGCAGGCCATGTCAGCCATCCAGCCCGCCAGACACACCGTATTATCCCGCTTCAAATTAATGATTCGGACTGGGGGCTGCAGTATTCCCCATATGGATATTATAATGAACACTGTATTTTGTTAAATGGAAAGCATGTGCCAATGAAGATTGAGCGTGCGACCTTTGTCAAACTTTTTGATTTTGTTCAGCAGTTTCCTCATTACTTTATGGGTTCCAATGCGGATCTTCCGATTGTAGGGGGGTCTATCTTAAGCCATGACCATTATCAGGGCGGGCATTATGAGTTTGCAATGGAGAGGGCAGGTTTTGAGAAAACGTTTACAGTCTCCGGGTATGAGGATGTGACGGCAGGCATTGTGAATTGGCCGCTGTCTGTGATACGCATACAGTCGGAGGATTCAGGGCGGCTGATCAGCCTGGCAGAACATATTCTGGAAAAATGGAGGAGTTATACAGATGAAGCGGCATTTATTTTTGCAGAGACAGACGGAGAGCCACACAATACGGTTACACCGATTGCCCGTAAACGTGGAGGCTTGTTTGAGTTAGATTTGACGCTCCGCAATAACATTACTACGGATGAGTGTCCGCTCGGCGTATATCACCCACACAGTGAGTACCATCATATCAAGAAAGAGAATATCGGGTTAATTGAAGTGATGGGGCTTGCAGTGCTTCCGGCGCGATTAAAGCAGGAATTGGCAGATTTAGCGGAAGCGATTTTAGCAAATAAAGAAATACGGGAGGATGAAGTGCTTGCAAAGCATGCAGACTGGGTAGAGGAGTTTCTTCCAAAATATGATTCGGTAACACGGGAAAATATTCAGGATATCCTTTTCAAGGAAGTTGGAAATGTTTTTGTCCATGTGTTAGAGGATGCCGGGGTATATAAGTGTACACCTGAGGGAAGGGAAGCATTTGGCCGGTTTATTGATGTCTTGTAACACAGGCAGAACAGAAATGGGGGATTACAATGAAAGAGACATTACTAAATAAGTTTTCTGAGATTTTTGGTGGTACGGAGGGGGCGAAGGTATATTTTGCGCCGGGACGCGTGAATCTGATTGGTGAGCATACGGATTATAATGGAGGGCATGTGTTTCCGTGTGCGCTTACAATTGGAACATTTGGGGTAGCGAGAAAGCGGGAGGATCAGGTGCTGCGCTTCTATTCTATGAATTTTGAGGAGCTTGGAGTGTTGGAGTCTTCTGTGGAAGGGCTGAAGCCAGAAAAGGAGGCAGAGTGGACAAATTATCCCAAGGGTGTAATCTGGGCATTTCAGGAAAAGGGTTATTCGGTTGGCTGTGGGATGGATTTGCTGCTGTTTGGCAATATTCCAAATGGTTCTGGTCTTTCTTCTTCTGCTTCTGTAGAAGTTTTGACAGGGCATATCCTGCGTGATTTTTATGGGTTTGATGTGTCAAATCAGGATTTGGCGCTGATTGGGCAGTATTCGGAGAATAAGTTTAATGGTGTAAACTGTGGAATTATGGATCAGTTTGCGATTGCTATGGGAAAGAAAGACCATGCTATTTTTCTGGATACGGCAGACTTGTCTTATGAATATGCCCCGCTTAAATTGGAGAATGCTAAGATTGTGATTGGCTGTACCAATAAGAAGCGTGGGCTTGGCGATTCCAAGTACAATGAGCGGCGCAGTGAGTGTGAGGCGGCACTTGCCAGCCTGCAGAAAGTAGTTGATATTAAGAGTCTTGGCGAGTTGACGCAGGAGCAGTTTGAGACATACCAGTCAGCAATCTCTGATGAAGTGAAGGTGCGTCGCGCAAAACATGCTGTCCTGGAAAACCAGAGGACAATTCAGGCAGTGGATGCACTGAACCGAAATGATATTGCACTTTTTGGGAAATTGATGAATGATTCTCACGTATCGCTTAGCAAGGATTATGAGGTGACAGGGATTGAACTGGATACCATGGTGGAATCAGCATGGAAACAGGACGGTGTGATTGGTTCTAGAATGACTGGTGCAGGCTTTGGGGGATGTACAGTCAGCATTGTGGAAGAGGATAAAGTGGACCGTTTTATGGAAGAGGTAGGCAGGGAGTACAAGGAAAAGATTGGCTATGCGGCTAGTTTTTATGTAGTAGAGGTTGGTGATGGCCCGGTAATATTATAAATGTGTGCAGGCGGAAATGGAGGTAGAAGATGAAGATATTAGTTCTTGGTGGGGCTGGTTATATTGGCTCCCATACAGTTAGTGAATTGATTGATGCAGGCGAAGAGGTGGTTGTTGTTGATAACCTTGAGACTGGCCATATTGAGGCAGTCCAAAAGGAAGCGGTTTTTTATCAGGGAGACATCCGCGACAGAACATTTGTAGACAGTGTTTTTGAGAAAGAGGACATTGACGGTGTTATCCATTTTGCGGCAAATTCTCTGGTTGGGGAGAGCATGACGGACCCGCTGAAATATTATGATAATAATCTTAACGGAACGAAAGTTCTACTGCAAAGTATGGTTGCGCATGGTGTTGATAAGATTGTTTTTTCTTCGACTGCTGCGACATATGGTGAACCTGAGAGTATTCCGATTTTAGAATCTGACCGTACAGAGCCAACAAACCCATATGGTGAGACAAAACTATCGATGGAAAAAATGATGAAGTGGACGGGAGTTGCACATGGGCTGCGTTATGTGGCGCTTCGCTATTTTAATGCGTGTGGTGCACGTGCAGATGGGCAGATTGGTGAGGCGCACAGCCCGGAGAGTCATTTGATCCCTCTGATTTTGCAGGTACCAAATGGTCAGCGTGAGGCAATCAATATTTTTGGTGATGATTATGATACGAAGGATGGCACATGCGTGCGAGATTATATCCATGTAACAGATCTTGCGCAGGCGCATATTCTTGCGATGAATTATCTGATAGATGGAAAAGAGAGCAATGTGTTTAATCTTGGCAATGGTGTTGGGTTTACGGTAAAGGAAGTGATTGAGGCGGCCCGCAAAGTAACTGGGCATCCGATTCCTGCAGTTGTGGCTCCGCGGCGCGGCGGGGACCCTGCAAAACTGATTGCATCCAGTGCAAAAGCGAAAGAAGTGCTGGGTTGGAAACCGGAACATGCCGATTTAGAAGAAATTATTGAAACTGCATGGAAATGGCATAAGAATCATCCGAATGGATTTTCGCAGTAGAAGATTATAAAAAGCCAAGTGATGGGGCTGTCGCACGAAACATGAAATATACAAGATAAGGTGTTGATATTGTATTATATTTATAATATCTTGTATATACTTTTCTTAGTGCGACAGCCCTGTTTGGCTTACAGTTCCTAAGGTAATGTAATTGAATAAAGAAGGCTTTCATGCCCTTTATATGTAATTTCTTTTTCAAATGTCATATTTAGATTTTTAGCCGTGTTGATGGAACGGGAATTGTGTTTATCAATAACTGCTACAATGCGTTTGATGTCAAGCTGTGATTTTGCGTATTCAAATATTGCATTGCCGCATTCTATCGCATATCCATATCCCCAATATTTGCTGTCAAGCAAGTAGGAGAGGGTAATCTCTTCTTTGCCGTCTATCATCTGATTTTCAATCCCGCATTTGCCAATTAATTTTTTGGAAGTCTTGCTGTATACGCCCCAGATTCCATAACCATAGAAGGAATAGACATTGCGGATATAAGCCGCTTGTTTTTCCATTTCTACATCCAGGTAATCATCAATATCTGGAATATATTTTCGCACTTCCGGGTCAGAGTAAATATGATAGATTTTTTTGACATCATCTGTCGATAATTCCCGAATGATCAGGCGTTTTGTGTCTGCTATGGTAATCGGTTCCCCAAGACTGCGCTTTAATACATTTTTAAAGAAGCGGTGGTCGATGTTTTCAAACGATTCTAATAGTACATCTGCAGAAGACAGATCCTGTTCACCGGAATGCGGATTGATAAAACCAGTGCAGACAATGCCGGCAGCCTTTGCAGCCTGGCAGCCATAGCAGGAATCCTCTACAACTACGGTTTCTTTTGCGCTTACGCCAAGTTCTTTTAATGCCAGCAAGAAAGAATCCGGCGCAGGTTTTGGCTGCTCTACATGGGCACTAGAAATTAGTTTGGTAAAATATTTTTTGATTCCGAGCGATTTCACCACCTGCTCAATCTCTGATGGGGAGGAAGAGGAGACAATGGCGAGATGTACGCCCTTCTGGTATAGCAATTTAATTAATTCCTTGATACCAGATGTAACTTGGTAGCCTTCTTCCTTTAATACAGCCTTTTTTTCGCTGTTCATTTCTTTTAAAAGTTCTTCTGGAGTGAGAGCCAGATGGAAACGGGAAACGGCATCTTCGCAGAGTTTTCGTGTGGAGCTTCCGATAAAGCTGCTGCAGTATGCTAAGTCTGCAGATGCTTGGAGACGTTCAAATACACGAAGTGCAGCCCTGGCATGTTGTGGTTCGCTGTCAATAATTACACCATCCATATCAAAAATAATAGCTTTTAACATAATAACCCTCATTTCTGCGCTGCCTGTCTGTATTTTGCTGGGATTATGCATCAAGCAGCCTGTGTCCTGCAGCGCACAGACACAAACTGGGAATGTGATTCTTCCAAAAGCAATCTGTTAGAATCTACATTTCATTCTCTTTATACGCAATTATAGCAAAAAACACCATAAAGTGAAAGTAGATGTAGGAAAAAGGGATAGGTTTTTTCGCGGATATTTGGTATAATTATGAAATGGAAATGAAATGATTAAGTATGTAAGCAAAGAGGAGATAAAACCTACTTTGCGGAAATGAGGATTTTGATTATGGCAGGGATAAAACCATTTACGGCAGTCAGGCCGAAAAAAGAATATGCATCAAATGTGGCAGCACTTCCATATGATGTGTATAACAGGGAGGAAGCAAAAGCAGAGACGGGGAAGGCAGAATTTTCTTTTTTAAAGATTGACCGTGCAGAGACACAGCTTTCTGACAGTGTGGATACGTATGATGAGAGAGTTTACCAAAAAGCAAAGCAGCTTTATCTTGACTGGAAGGAGCAGGAGATTTTTATTCAGGATCAACAATCTTGCTACTATATTTATCAATTGACCATGGATGGCAGAAAACAGACAGGGATTGTTGCGTGTGCCAGTGTAGATGATTATTTAAATAATGTGATTAAAAAGCATGAGAATACCAGGGAGGAAAAAGAGCAGGACAGAATTCGCCATGTTGACACATTAAGTGCACAGACCGGACCGATATTTCTGGCTTACCGTTCAGAGAAGGCGATTAACACGGTAGTTGCCGAGGTAATAGAATCGTCTGAGCCAATCTATGATTTTACGGCGGATGATGGCGTTTCCCATACGGTCTGGAAGATGGATCAGCCAGAACAGGTAAAGCAGATAGGCGATGCTTTCCACAGGATGGATGATATTTATATTGCAGATGGACATCACCGGGCAGCTTCCGCAGTAAAAGTCAGCTTAAAGCGGAGGGAAGCGAATCAGGATTTTAATGGCAGTGAGGAGTTTAATTACTTTTTGTCAGTTCTTTTCCCGGATGATCAGCTTATGATTATGGATTATAACCGTGTGGTAAAAGATTTAAATGGTTTGACAAAGGAAGAATTTTTGCGGGCAGTTGGGGAGCATTTTACTGTGTCAAAATTGTCTGGTGCAGAGTCTCCTAAGGAGAAAGGGCAGGTTACAATGTATCTGGATCAACAATGGTATCTGCTCCAGGCTTCGGATCAACTGCTTCACATAGAGGACGCGGTGGATTCGCTGGATGTTTCGATTTTGCAGGATTATCTGCTGAATCCAGTATTGGGTATTGGCGATCCGAGGACGGATAGCCGTATTGATTTTGTAGGAGGTATTCGTGGACTTGCGGAGCTGGAACGCAGGGCGGACAGTGATATGGCGGTGGCATTTGCTATGTATCCCACATCCATAGCAGAATTATTTGCAGTGGCAGATGCAGGGCTATTGATGCCGCCGAAATCTACCTGGTTTGAACCAAAGCTTCGCAGCGGGTTATTTATACATGAAATATAAAGAGGGAGGATAGTGGCTATATGGAAAAGAAGCTATATGATCTGATGGATTGGGCCGAGATTGAGGCAATTGTATACTCAGAACATGACCATCCGGAAACAGTGCTTGGACCGCATAAGGTGCGGAATGGTATTTTGGTGCAGGCATTTTTGCCGGATGCAAAGACAGTGTTTGTGAGAAACCAAAAGGACGGGAAACTGTATCAGATGGAAGAGGCGGATGAGGCTGGTTTTTTTGCTGTGCTGTTGCCGGGACGGAAGATTCAGCCATACGATCTTCTTGCAAAGTATGGTGATGGAAGTGAGTGTGTCTTTAAGGATCCTTATCAGTATCCTTCACTGATCCCAGAAAAGGAATTGTCTCTTTTTGGCGTAGGAAAAAATTATGAAATCTATAATTACCTCGGGGCACATCCAGTTACGGTATCGGGGAATGGGGAAACAGCGGAGGTTATGCCGCAACAAAAGCAGTCAGGTAAGAAAGGAAATACAGGGGTTAAGGGGACGCATTTTGCTGTCTGGGCGCCAAATGCGATGCGTGTCAGTGTTGTAGGGAATTTTAACCAGTGGGATGGACGGAGAAATCCGATGTGCCGTCTTGGGGATTCTGGAGTTTTCTCTCTGTTTATACCGGAGATAGGGTGTGGGGAGATTTATAAGTATGAAATTAAGTTAAATGCCCAAACAGTTGTTTTAAAGACAGACCCGTATGGTTTCCGCAGTGAGGTGCGCCCGTTAAATGCCAGCATTGTAACAGATATGTCCCGTTTTGTGTGGAAGGATGAACAGTGGCTTGCAAAGAGGGCCAAACAGGATTTTGAGAAGGAGGCGATGTCTGTTTATGAGGTACATCTTGGCTCATGGAGGCGCGCTTCAGATGCCGGGGCGGAATACGCTGGCTTTATGAATTACAGGGAGATTGCACCAGAACTTGCAAAGTATGTAAAACAGATGGGCTATACCCATGTGGAGCTGATGCCGGTTATGGAGCATCCGCTGGATGAATCTTGGGGGTATCAGGTGACTGGGTATTATGCGGTGACATCGCGCTATGGCACGCCGCAGGATTTTATGTATTTTATTGATTACATGCATCAGGAAGGAATCGGTGTTATTTTGGACTGGGTTCCGGCGCATTTTCCAAAGGATGAAAATGGGCTGGCAAGGTTTGATGGAACCTGCCTTTATGAGCATTTGGACCCGCGTCAGGGAGAACATCCGCACTGGGGGACATTGATTTATAATTATGCACGCCCGCAGGTGGCAAATTTCTTAATTGCCAACGCTCTTTTTTGGAAAGATGTGTATCATGCAGATGGTATCCGTATGGATGCAGTGGCATCAATGTTGTATCTGGATTATGGGCGGGGGTTTGGAGAGTGGATTCCAAATGAAAACGGCGGGCATGAGAATTTACAGGCGGTAGAATTTCTTCAAAAACTAAGTATTGCGTTTCATGGAAAAAAGGATGGCGCGCTGCTGATCGCAGAGGAATCCACAGCATGGAAGGGTGTGACAGCAGAAGTCAGGGAAGAGGGATTAGGTTTTGACTTAAAGTGGAATATGGGTTGGATGAATGATTTTATTTCCTATATGAAGCTTGACCCTTATTTTAGGAAAGGCAGCCATGGTTCGTTGACGTTTAGTATGGTTTATGCGTACAGTGAGCGCTATCTTCTGGCTTTTTCACATGATGAGGTGGTTCATGGGAAATGTTCTATGCTGATGAAAATGCCTGGGGATATGGAGCAGAAGTTTGGCAATTTAAGGGCGGCGTATGGCTTTATGATGACACATCCAGGTAAAAAGCTTCAATTTATGGGGCAGGAGTTTGGCCAGGCGAGTGAATGGAATGAAAAGGAAAGTCTGCACTGGGAGGAGTTGGAAGACAGAGATCATAAGGCTTTACAGGATTATGTTAAGGATTTGAACCAGTTTTACCAGAAGCATCCGGCACTATATGAAAATGATTATCATGAGAGTGGATTTGAATGGCTTAGCTCCCAGGATGCGGACCACAGCATTATTTCATTTATGCGAAGGGATTCGGAAGAAAAGGAGCAGCTCTTGGTTGTCTGTAATTTTACTCCAGTTATGTATGAGAATTTTAAGATTGGAGTTCCTTTTGAGGGGAAATATAAAGAGATATTTAATAGTGATAAGGAGCAGTATGGCGGAACGGGATGCCAAAACCGCAGACAGCTTACGGCAAAGGAAGTGGAGTGGGATGGAAGGCAGTATTCCATTACATTAGATATGCCTTCGTTTGGCGTTTGCATCTTTCAGGCAATTCCACGTTAAGTCAGACAGGGCGAGGGAGGAATTGAAATGAGTGTAAAAGGTATAGTGGGTTGCAGGGTGGAGTCACTTTTTTGGGGGACAGCACCAATACAAACGATTTCTCCAGATAACGCAAGCGTGGAAGAGCTCGCAGAGGCAATGCAGTCTTCAGCGAGCGGGGAAGAGAAAACTAGTTTTTTAATAGAATATCTTCTCTCGCAGAGAGAGGGCATACTAGATTTTGCAAAGACACTTTTATTTGCGCTGTTTATCTATTTTATTGGGAAAAAGGTAGTAAAGTTTTGTTTAAGGCTGACTAGTAAATGGATGGTGAAGCGCGATGTAGAGATTGGCGTACAGAACTTTGTAATGTCTTTTGCAAAAGTGGGATACAATCTTGTGTTGATTTTTTTAGTGGCGTGGATTTTAGGGGTTGGTGCGACTATTATTGCACTGGTAGGCTCTGCGGGTCTTGCGGTAGGGCTTGCACTGCAGGGCAGCCTTGCAAATCTTGCTGGGGGTGTTTTAATCTTGGCATTAAAACCTTTCCGAGTGGGGGAGTATATTTCTGTAACAGGGGTAGAGGGGACAGTGGAGAGCATTGATATATTTTATACAAGAGTGTCAACAACAGATAATAAAACCATTGTGATTCCGAATGGCACGATTACAGGTGCTACCATTACCAATGTTACAAATGCGGACAAACGTATGCTGGTTCTTGATTTTATGGTGCCATATGAGGCTGATATTTCGGAACTCAAAGGAATATTAAAAGACATTATGCGGCAGGAGGAAATGATTTTTCAGGAGGAGCCGATGGATGTTGTGATTAATAAATTATCGCCGCTAAAAGTCCAGATGCAGTTAAAAGCATGGGTAAAGACGGAGGATTTTTGGGAAGTCCGGTATCGGCTTTTGGAACAGATTAAATGCGTTTTGGAGCAGAAATATGTGCAGGGATAAGATTTTGGCGCGGTTTTTGGGGTTGTGGCGGAGAGTCAAATCATCTATAATGGTGTAGAAAAACATAAAATTAGGAAGCAGGTGTGAGACATGGTTAAGATTTTCCGGACCGATGACAGAATTATCCATGAGGAAGAGCAGATAGAACCGGGTGTATGGGTGGATATGGTAAATCCTACGATGACAGAGGGGGAGGAGATTGCAAAGGAATACAATATTGACCTCCAGGATTTATTGGCAGCCCTGGATGAGGAGGAAAGTTCCCGTGTCGAGCTGGAGGATGGCTATACTTTGATCCTGGTTGATATCCCGGCAACGGAAATCCGCCATGATAAGGAAACTTATACAACCATACCTCTTGGCATTATCCTGACAGGAGATATTATTATTACGGTTTGTACGGAGGAGACGCCCGTCCTGCAGGCTTTCATGAATGGAAGGGTAAAGGAATTTAGCACAAAGAAAAAGCTCCGTTTTGTCTATCAGATTTTGTTCCGCGTTGCCTCATTATACCAGTCACATCTGCGAATTATTGATAAGAAGCGCACAGAGATTGAGGAACGGATTGATATTAGTACAGAAGATGCCGACTTGATAGATTTACATGCATTGGAGTCCACATTGGTCTACTTTGCCACCTCGCTTCGCGCAAATGGCGCAGTTCTTGACCGCCTGACAAGATATAAGAGGCTGGAACAGTACCCAGATGATAAGGATTTATTAGATGATGTTATCGTAGAAAACAGGCAGGCGATTGAAATGACAATGATCTACCGTGACATTATTAATGGAACCAGGGAGCTGATGTCTTCGGTATTAGATAACCGCTTAAATAATGTTATGAAGGTTCTGACCTCAGTAACGCTTGTTATGGGTATTCCCACATTGATTTCTGGACTATATGGAATGAATGTAAACAGCAATGGAATGCCGTTTGCATCACATCCATATGGTTTCGGAATTGTCTGTTTGATGAGCCTTGCAATCTGTATTGCGCTTCTTCTGCTCCTAAAGAGAAAAAAGATGCTTTAGAAGTACAGGCACATTGCGAGATATCCGCAGCTCCAATGGAGAAAAGCGCAGCCCCAGAGGTCTTTTTGGCGTTCAAATAGATAACCAAGTACAATGCTTAAGAAAAATGCCCCAATCATAAAGATAAATCCAAATGGCAGATGCATTAGTGAGAAAAGCAGAGAGGTTAAAAGAACGCCAAACTGTTTTTGGTATTTGACTTGCATAAGGGATTTTACGCTGGTCTGGATTACGCCTCTTGCCAGAAATTCCTGAATAAATGCGGTAAAAAGATAGGTATATGCCCCTTCTGGTGATCCGCCGATAAAATAACTTTTAATCTGTATTCCCATTAGGGTGAAGATTACTTTGCTAAGTAACAGCACAGCGCATCCGGTAAGGGCGATAAAAAAGGTTTCTATCAGGTTCTTCTTGATTCTTGATATCTTTGGGATTAATCCAATATCTTTTAAGGATAAGCTTGTCAAAAAGATGATTTCTAAAAATAATATAAATGCCATGACCTCTATCATCATGGTATAAAACGGTGTCTTTAATGGGAGCTTTAGCGTAAAGCGGAGCAAGCTCCAGATGGACAGATAGATACTGATGCAAAAGATCAGCCCGGCGAAAATATAGGCAAAGTCATGCTCATGCTGCTTTAGCTGGTATTTTGAGGTGAGGTCGTCAAACAACACAACCATACCAGGAAAATCTTGTTCTTCATTTATTTCCCCTTCTTCATGGATTAGGCTAATATCGACCGAAAGATATTGTATTTTTGCATCCTGCTCATATTTTACAGTTGTTTTTTCTGGAATCACATTTTTTCGGAGGCTTGCCAGAAAGAGTTTATTAAATGCTTTATTTTTCTTGTTGCCTAAAAAGGCATCTTCAAAAGATTTCTGCCTAAGATTGGCAAGCGAAGTGTCGAAAATCTGTTCACAGGCTGAATTCATATAGGTGATTTGCCCATTTTGGTTAATCGCCATAATGCCGTCGCTCATATTTTCAAAAATTCTTTCATTCTGCCGTGCAGAAAAGGTTGATAAGTTTCTTGTCTCCATAGATTTCCATCCTATCTTTTAATTTGGTACAGCAGACGAAACGGCAGTGTGCAGGAGAACAAAAAAGTCGGAAACTTTTTTGCCAGCGCACCAGTGTCGGCGGTGCGCTTTATTCTCGTGTAAGCAACGATCCAAACGCAAGCTTGCAAGGAACTGAAAGTTCCTTTGCACTTGGCGGCTGCGCGTGGGGTATTTGACTAAGGATTGCAGGAACCGCAGGGAGCGTAACCTTCCTGCAGCAGTGTTTCTCTGCTCTTTTTTGTATATTCTGTGTTTTCGCTTGACATCTGTCTGATGCTTCCACAGTCTAATTTATGAAACTTTTTCGAGCTTGTGTTTAGGACGTATGCTGCATTTTTTGCCTGGCTGGAAGAAGCCTTATTGGAATTTGGCTGCTTTTGGGAGGATATTTTTGCTTTCCCTAAGCCATCTGTCTGGTTGGAGGAGGACTGGGTATTTTCGCCAGATTTCCATGTAGTGGAGGGAGAGGTGTTCCACTGAATGGAATTACCATCACTTGCCGCTATAATGCTTCCCTGCTCGTCAGTGCGGAATACCTTTGTGCCAGTGCTTCGCATTAAGTTTAGGACTCTTGCGCTTGGAAAACCGTAGTGGTTTTGTTCAGCACAGCTGATAACAGCCCATTTAGGCTGTACTCGGTTAAAAAATTCCTCTGATGTACTATATTTACTGCCATGATGGGCGATTTTTAGAACATCAGAGCGGAGATTTTTTGTCTGGGCCATTACATCTTGTTCTGTCTCGGCTGTGGTATCCCCCATAAAGAGGAAAGAAGTGTCCCCGTATACCAGCCGCAGGGAAATGGAGTTGTCGTTTGTTTCCTTATATTTGCGGACTGGCCCGGTAATTGTGAAAGATGCGTCGCCAAAGGAATATTTTGTCCCGGTTTCCGGGTGAATGGCTTTGTATCCTTTGGATTTCATACTGTCGAGTACATCACGGTATGTAGCGGTATCATTGGAACAGTCAGGCATCAAAATCTTTTTGCATCCAAATTTATAGATGACAACATCCAATCCGCCAATATGGTCAGAATCCGGGTGTGTGCCAATTACATAGTCAAGCTGTGTGATGCCTTGTTTTTGAAGATAGAGCTGGACTGCCGTACCCTTAGAATTATCCCCGGCATCAATCAGCATAGCATGGGAGCCAATTGTAATAAGTGCAGAGTCTCCTTGCCCGACATCAATAAAATGGACATTCAGTTTACCAGACTTTGCGGACTTCTTTTTTCTGGAAGCATTTTGTTTTTTATCTGTTTTCTGATTGTTAGAAGTGCCTGTTTTGTCTTTGGATTCCGAACTGCTACTTTCCTGGGAAATATCCTGTGTCTGTTTTTCATTTTGTGAATTAGGTTCAGTAGGCATGCTGCACCCCGCTAGGAGTGTAATACAGAATAGGAGTAGTATCCAATATTTTTTCATTTTAGTACCTCACTTTTCTCGATATTTAGTGTTTTACCGCGGTAGGCTGGCTGGTGTAGTTCATAGCCTACCATAGCCATGGCAGTTAGCCATGCCATAAAATCTGCAACCGGGCCTGCATACATAATACCGTCTATTCCCATAAATAGAGGCAATGCAACGATAAGAGGCAACAAAAAGATAATTTGTCTTGTCAGAGATAGAAAAATACCTCCTTTTGGTTTTCCGATTGCCGTAAAGAAATTTGAAGTGATTGGCTGCATAAAATTTAAAAAGGTAAAGAACAAAAAAATGCGGAAATAATTTTCAGCAAAGGAATAATAAGCATCTGAACCATTTCCAAATAGCGAAATAATTTTTCTCGGTGCAAATTGGAAGAGCAGGAAAGCAATCAAGGCAAGCACAAAGCCATAGGATGCCGCCATCAGATAGGCACTTTTTACTCGCTTGTATTTTCCAGAACCAAAGTTAAAGCTGACAATGGGCTGCACTCCCTGTGAGATACCGATTACGAATGCCATAAACACCTGGTTTACTTTAGTGATAATGCCGGCACAGGCAATCGGTATGGATTCACCGTAAATGGAAAGCGAGCCATAATATTTTAATGATTTATTCATTACGATCTGTACTAGCATCATGGCAAGTTGATTGCTGCAGGGAGCGGCACCCAGTGAAATAATCCGTTTTACAAAGATTCCATGCGGTATAAAGTGCGATTTTTTTAGAAAAATATTTTTACCGTGGAGAAGCATCCAGATTGCCATGGCACCGGAGATGGCTTGTCCAATTACGGTAGCTGCCGCTGCGCCTGCCATTCCCCAATGAAAACCAAATACAAACAGCGCGTCTAAAATAGTATTGATTATGGCGCCAGCCAGATTACAAAACATTGCAAATTTTGGCCTGCCGTCTGCACGGATTAAGTGGCATCCCCCGGTTGCCAGGATAAGGAAAGGAAAGCCGAAAGCGACAATCCGCGTGTAGGTTTTAGCAAATGGCAGTACATTGTCTGGTGAGCCAAAAAAGACTAGCAGCGGATCTAAAAAGATTTCTGTAATCAGGCATAATACAATGCCGCAGCTAATCAGCATAGTGATAGAATTACCAATATAATTAGGGGCTTTTTCAGCTTCTTCTGGTATAGTTTGTCCTTTTCCTAATGCAATATTAAAAGAGGAGGCACCTCCAATGCCAAATAGCAGTGCAATGGCAATACAGGAAATAGACAGCGGAAAGCTGATATTTGTCGCTGCATTCCCAAGTTCCCCGACGCTTTGGCCGATAAAGAACTGGTCTACAATATTATAAAGAGAACTTACCAGCATAGCGATAATGCTTGGGATAGCAAATTTTCTCAGCAGGGTACCTATTTTTTCCTCACCCAGTGGATTAGTATTCATAGCAGCCGAATCCTCCATTTCTATCTGTGCCAGGTACAGAGCCACACAGTTTTTATACGTTGTTTATGCCAGCAAAGCTGGTATAATCGGAAGTTTGAAACTTTTATACGTCATAAATATCTTATATAAACTACGATAATAAGTTCTAATAATAACACTACTTATCATACGAGGAAAAAAATGTCTTGTCAATGTTTTATCTTGTAGTATACTGTTACTATGTCATGTTTGACTGTAAATAATAACCATATTTTTTACCGTGAGCTGCGGCTAAAGTAGAGTGTATTTAGGGTGGACTTTAAACGCGCTTTCGTTTCTAGATATGCAATATTATATCTTGAAAGGGGATTTTTATGTTAAAGAGAATGAAAAACAGGCTTCCGATTCTTTTTGGGATTGTGACGGCGTTATTGTACCTTGTGATCTTAACTCTATTGCCTTTATTGTTGGTAGCACTTGGGGTAGAGATTACAGATAAGAATGTATATCTATTACAGTTTTTAGCGACAGCGGCGGCCAGTGCCTTTATGATCCTGATAGTGTGGAGAATTGGTTATGGCTGGATTTTTACCACAAAGAGCAGAGGGTTTTTATATAATGTAGGAACAGGCGGTTATCCGTTGACCGTTTGCGGGATTGCCCTGGCAAGTAATCTGGGGACATATCTTTTAGTAGAGGGGCATGTATTCCGCACGCCGCTTCCGTTTTTAGAGATTTTAAGTTTCACTCTTGCCATGCTTGGGATTGGATTTGCAGAGGAGCTTGTATTTCGTGGGATTCTTACAAATCTGCTGCGTGAAAAATATTCTACTAAGACAGACCAGGGAATTTTTACTGTGCTATTTATACAGGGGGCGATATTTGGCGTATGCCATATGGGAAATGTGCTGAGTGGTGTAAAACTTGAGAGTGCCATTGTGCAGGCTATTATGGCTGGTTTGTTGGGGGTTATGCTGGGGGCTATTTATTTAAGGACAAATAGTTTTTGGTTTGTGGCATTTTTACATGGTTTAAACGACTTTTGTGCGCTGATTGCTTCTGGTCTCTATGGGCTGGACAATATGTCAGAGACAATTAACAGTTATTCGTGGTTTAATCTTGCGGGAGCGCCATTGTATATAACTGTTTGTTGTATACTGCTGCGCCGCAGCAAAAGAAGAGAGATAAAAGGGGAGCAGGTTCAGGAACTCCCACTTTATTGGAGAATTATAAAGGGCGTGTTGCTTGCCTGTCTGTCATGCTTTTTAATAATGTCTGTGTTTGTTAGTAACTTAGTATACAGTTTGAGCAAGGGTGGGGCGTGATAGACAATTTGTTGTACTGAATATATCATTTATTATATTATAACTATTATATGGTAGGCCAGTTTATAAATTATGCTGTACTGGTACTAAATTATTTAATAATAAGGAGGCAGTAATGGATTATAAAGAGTTAGAGAGGGATGCAAAATTAGGAAACCAAAGGGCAGCAAAGCGTTTGGAAGAGCGGAGCGCAATGCTTGAAAAACTTCCGATCCGCGATGCAATGGGAAATTCGCTGACATGGTGTCCGCAGGCGGTTCCGGCGAAACTGCTGCAAGATATTGATGCGATGTATCAAAATATTTCTATTACAAATATTGATACAGATATATGTATTGAAGAAGAGTCATTCCATAGCTGCAGAATTGAGGGGGCAGATACATCAATTGATGAGCTTTTTGAAATATTCCGGGCAAAACGCAGTGAATCAAAAGGGGATAGAATGATTTTAAATACATACCGTGCTGTTAAATATTTAAATGTCAGCCGGAAACGTGATGTTGATACGCTGGTGGATTTGTGGAGCATTGTGACCGATGGCGTTTGCGACAATGCACATCTTTCTGGCGAAAAGTTCCGGAAGGGCGTTGTTATGGTGGGAACCCATCAAGCACCAGATGTTGAGCTGCTAGATTACTGTATGAAACAGTTTTTTGAATTTTATCATGGAGAAAACATTAAGTCTCCATATATAAAAATGGCTATTGTACATTTTTATTTTGTCTATATGCATCCTTTCTGTGATGGGAATGGGCGGATTGCAAGGCTTCTTTCTTCCGATTTCCTTATCCGGTCAGAACTCGAGAATTTTAGTGCATTGACGCTCAGTAAAACAATTAATGAGACAGCGGATGCATATTATCAGGCGTTAGAAAATAGTGAAAATAATTATTTTGATATTACACCGTTTATTCAGTATATGTTGAAAACAGTATATGATAATCTTTATGAGGTGTTAAAAGAGCAGGATAAGTATATAGTAAATTATGTAGAATGGGAGAAAGAATTCAAGTGAGCTTTTTAGGAAGAACCAAGAAACGGGCGGAGCGTGCAAAGGCTGAGGTGAAGAAACGTACAAAGGAAGCAAAGGCTGAGGCAAGGCGGATTGCAAGGGAAAAAGCGCATAATTGGCGGCGGATGATTGGGACAACACATTTGATATTAGGAACGCTGGTCGTTGCAATGGCTGCTGCAGGGTTAAGTTACAGTGGTGTTATTGAGCAGGTTGACCAGAAGTTTAGCGATACGATTTACCACGCATTTGCTAAAAAACAGAATGACCAGGTCATTAAAATGATCTCCATTGATAAAAAGACCGAAAAGAAATTAGGAAAATATAAGGAATGGTCTAGGGACAGAACCGCACAACTGATCAATATTTTGAATAAGGATAAGGATATGGCCCCAAGCGTCATTGGGATTGACCTGGATTTTAGTATCCGAAAAGATAAGGCTGGGGACCAGGGGCTGGTGGATGCCTGTAGCCAGCATAAGAATGTTTGTATGAGTGCTTTTGCTATAATGGAAGGTGCATTGTTATTTGATGATTTGCCCGATGCCCCCATTACAATAGACTTGAAGGAGGAGCCTTCATCAGAAGAGAATGCTTGGGATGAGAATGAGAACATGATGGGCGGGCAGAAAATTTCCTACGTCAAAATGCCGTTTGATGAGTTAAGAAATGAGATTACTGCCGGAATTATTAATAATACAAGAAGTTCAGATGATGGTTTTGTCAGGAATGCGTTTTCAGGTGTCACGGTAGATGGGGAAGAGATTGACAGTTTTGCGATTGCCGCTTATAAGATGTATCAGGACATCAGAGGTAAAGAATATCAGCTTCCAAAGCTTGATGAGGAAGACTCCTTTAATTTTACATATACCAGGCAGGGACAAGAGTATGCATTGTATTCTTTTAGCGATGTTTTGAGCGGAAAGATTTCTCCAAATGCGTTTAAAGACTGCATAGTGCTGGTTGGTGATTATACAGAGGATGATGCTGATACCTATATGGCGCCAAATCAGCGTGAGACTCAGATGACTGAATTGGAGATTCAGGCAAATATTCTGGAGGCATTATTGGAACAAAGAACAGGACAGCAGGTATCAAAAGGGTTTATGGCCGTGTACTATGCATTTTTTATGGCTGTATTTTTTATTGCTACATCATACAGCTCCGATAAATTTACGGTTATGGTTGCACTTTTGGTTAATGTGCTGCAGCTATTATCTTGCTGGGGGCTGAATCTTTTGGGGTATTATATCCATATTCTTGTTCCGGTTATACTGATTGTGGTTGTGTCACTATATAATCTAGTCGTCCGATATATGATTGCATTGCAGAATCAATATGCATTAGAAGATGTTTTTAAAAAATATGTTGATGAAAGTGTTGTCACTGAGTTGGGCAAGGATGGGCTTTTTGAGGCGCATATTGGTGTAGAAAGCAGGGATATTGCGGTGCTTTTTGTTGATATCCGTGGCTTTACCACATTGTCGGAGTGCCTGCCGCCAGTCCAAGT
Source organism: uncultured Lachnospiraceae bacterium (assembly GCA_910585905.1). Classification (GTDB taxonomy): domain Bacteria; phylum Bacillota; class Clostridia; order Lachnospirales; family Lachnospiraceae; genus Butyribacter. Next base: position 17,829 of record CAJUID010000005.1, on the reverse strand, counting down.
TGTGGAAATATTAAACCATTATCTGTCTCTGGTTGCACAGGCTGTTTCAAAATATGAGGGCACATTAGATAAGTTTATTGGGGATGCTGCTATGGCAGTATTTAATTCCCCGGTAGATTTAGAGGATTATGAGTACAAAGCGGTCTGTGCGGCGCTGGATTTGTGTTCCAATGCATCTTATTTAAGCGAAAGATGTGAGAAGGAATATGGTAAACAGGTAATGTTTGGCATAGGGATTCAGTGTGGTGAGGCAGTTATTGGAAATATTGGATGTGAAACGCGTATGGACTATACTGCAATTGGAGATACCGTAAACACAGCTGCAAGGCTTGAGGGAATCGCTGCACCAGGGCAGATTTTAATCAGTGGGGACATGAGGCAGCGGTTGAAGGAGCGTATCCGTACTGCGTTTGCAGGGGAATATGAGTTAAAGGGAAAAAAGCTTGCTGTGCCAGTATATGCGGTTGAGGGGCTTATCGGAGGAGAAGATGAATAGATTATATTGTATACCATCATTGGAACAGCTTGGGGATTTTTTAGAGTTTTCAGAAAAATATCAGGCAGGATTTGAGTATAATGATTTCTATATGCCGGACTTACTAGATGATTCGGCGGCGATACAAAGGATAATAAAGGGATATCTGGATACTGGAAGAGATTGTTCAAAAGATACGCTTCATGGGGCATTTTTTGATGTGTGTGTCAATAGTTCTGACCGGAAAATTTTTGAGGTGAGTGATTTGCGTGTGCGCCAAAGCATGGAAATTGCCAGAAAAATGGGGTTATGTGCTGTGGTTTTCCATACAAATTATATAGTAAATTTCCGTCTTCCGTTTTACATAAATTCATGGTTGGACAGGAATGAAGAATATTGGCGTGGAATTCTCCGAGATTATCCAGAGCAAAAAATATTTATGGAAAATATGTTTGACGATGCACCAGGGCTTTTAGCAGAGCTTGCAAAGCGGATGGCTGATGAGGAGCGGTTTGCCGTTTGTCTTGACACTGCCCATGCACTGATCTCAGGAAGCCCGCTGGCAACATGGCTTTCGGGGTTAAAACCTTATGTGAAGCATGTCCATATCAATGATAATAATGGCAGGGAGGATTTACACCAGCCAGTTGGGAGCGGCAGCTTTAGTTGGGATATTTATGATCAGTGGGTTCGTTCTTTCCGCCAGAAGCCTTCTGTTCTGGTGGAAGTCAGGGGGGTTAAAGATCTGCAGCGCTCTATAAAATATATGGAAGAAAATCATATATATCCTTTTTGAGCGGTTAGGATTTTAGTGAATTGAATTTAAATATATTTGTTTCTAGAAGTTTAAAGAGAAAAAGGATTTAACAGATTACTACTATATGTGAAACAGTAATAAATGTGGTTATTGATGAGTTTTACATAACATACTTGATGCATGGTCATTGTTACGGTTACACACAAATGTGATGTCGCCTATTATGGAGAGATGTTTAAAACAAATATAAAATTTATCAGGGTGTCCATTTCTGGATGCCCTTTTTAGCGTTCGTATCGAAACGAACGTTGTCTATTATTATCTGTGAAAGGAAAAATTAAAGGTAAAATGAGTAGCAAAAAGAAAGTTCAAGAAAGAAGAGAATTTAAAGAATATTTGTCCATAACAGATAAGAGGGTATTAGATGTTAAAAAATCTGGTATAAAATTGGTTGCCAATGTTGAATTCTCGTGCTTGAAAATGGCACCAATAATTACTTGATATCTAATTATAGCAGGCTGACCAATAATTTGCGTAACAGTTTTTATATGCATAAGTCAGGCGATGCACATTATACCATTAGTGGGATTAAAACTAAAATAGAAACATATACAGATAAATTAGTGGCAGAGCATTTCCTTGAAAAAACTGGCAGATACAATAAAATATGGCATTTAGATGGGGATAAGAACAACTGCTTCTACAGGAATCTTGTAAGGGTGAGTGATGATGAGTACATTGATTTGGAGCGTGGTATTCTGCTTACGGAAGAATTAGGCAGACAGCAGGAGTATACGCCGTATATTACATTAAAGTCCAATACCGCATATTCAATCTGGAATGGTATCTATATCAGATGCTACAAAGAAAATAACGATTCTTTTATGGAAACAAAACAAAGATATCTTTGCTGAGTGGTGGAGTGCAGAATATTATGAGTGCGGCGGTGAATCTATGGCTATAGATAAAAATATACTGTTTCCAGGAAATAAAGAATATGCACCTGATAAATGCTGCATCCTTCCACAGACATTAAATACTATGCTGTCAAACTGTAAGAAACACGAAAAAGGTATGTGATGCGTTGTTAAGATTTGAAGTGAAACCATATATAGAGGAGTAGATAATGGTCATAAGGTATATCGAATGTAAAAGCTTGGTGTGCTTTTAAAACTTGCTATTGAATCAATAAAGCATTGCTGTGTCGAAAAGTGTCGGATGAGGTGTCGGATGGAGGTATGATTATGTGTTACAATAATTAATATATTATAACTTTTTAGAAATACCGAAATTTAGTGAAGGAAACTATTAAAATATAGTATGGAATAGTGAATAATAATTATAAATGTAAAAATACTTCTGGTAATGATATATAGATATATTTATTGGATAAATATCTGCCGTAGTTTAGAAGGATACTTTATGCTTATTGGGAAATAAGTTTAAATAGAGTTAATGTTGATGTATAAGTATACTGGATGTAGAAGTCTGGTATGCCTTTTTTAAAATGATGCTAAAAAATAGCAAAGTATAGCTCATATATTTATCTGTTACCTTATAAGCGTGATTTTTTTATATAGATAATAAGTATTATAAAAAGTGTTGAGAAGGTGCTTTATAAATATGGATAATGTTGAAAATAGAATCAGTGAACTTATTGCTGAGTTAAGTGACTGTAGAGAAGATGAGCGTAATACTCAGAATCAGATATTACAAGTAATTACTGTTGCAGGAACAATTTTAGGAATTTTGTTTAGTGCATCTTATCTGAATAATAATAAACAAAAGCCATTTATTATTTTTCAAAATGTTAGCATTAATGATACAAGTTATGTAACTAAGTTGTGTAATATTATAAACCAAAGTATTACATATAGTAGAGTTATGTTTTGGCTTAGTTTACTCATATTTTTTACGGCTTTTGCGTATATTGTAGTATTGGGAATAAATAATATTTTAAGATACTATTATATTCAAGATTTGGAGGACAGATTGCATGAATTAATTCCTGCATCAGTTGATGATACTAATAGAGGAGATTTTTTACATTGGAATGCATATATTGCGCCAATTATAACGCAAAATATTAAACATATTACATCAAGTCATACAGCATTATATTTTGTTTGTTATGTTGCTGCAACTTGCTTTGCTATTTTATTTAGTATGGGGATGGTTTTATCGTTGTTTTTAGAAATTGAACACAGACAATGGTTTGACTATGGCATAATGATAGTGACAATTATTGTTATGATATTAACTTTTTTTTTGTTTTTACGAACATCATCTAAAGCAAAAAAGGTTGCGCAGTTTGCTTGGGAAATGGCACATGAGAATCAGAAAATCAGATTAAAAGGATATCAACAAGAGCTGTATAAAAAGAATGAATCCTTCAAAAATATATTAATCTATTTAATATATCCTAAAAGACAGGATCCACAAAAGCCGCTTTTAATTATAGTGGGATTTATATATGGTATTATATTGATGAATATTACAATTACCCCATTTCATATTTGGAGGCTTTTTTTCGTTTTGATTGTCTTTGATTTTTTGGCATATCAAGCAAGATATCAGATTAATGATATACGTGGTTTGAAAGAAGATAAGGAAGCTAGATGTGAAAATAGGTTATTATCAAAAGATATTATAAATCCGGGTCATATAATTAAAATATCACTTATTGTGGCAATTATAAAAATTATTGCTTGTATACTAATAACAATGCTTTTCGGAGGAACAATAAGAAAATCTATAACAATAAGTTTGATTGTCCTATTCATTTCAACAGTCTTATATGAAATTGCACGAGCAAAAAGAATAACATGGCTAATATTTGTTTTGGTTGGTATAGGATACCCACTTCGTTTCTTTGTAGGTTTTTTTTCAGTAACATCATCAAAATTGATATTATATAATGTTCAAACGGTATGTTTTATACTGGCATTATTAGCGTATGGATCATTTTCTTCAATTTTGGCATGGGTTAATGAAGTTATAAAAAGAATAAAGCAGACTAAAAGGGAAAATAATTGTTTTCCAGTTTCATATGAAAAGAAGCATTTTGAGTATATTCAATGTATTATTAAAGATAGGTATCTCTTAGGGGAAGGTCATCTTGTAAATGGAGAAATTATGCCTTTGCGTGAAAAATGTAAGTTGATGGATCCATGGAATTTAGCAATGATAGTATGTATGGTTTGTCTATTTTTTACTGCCTGCTTTGGAAAAATACCTAGAATTATGTTAGGGATGAAATGTATAGTTTTGATTTCATTTATCACAAGTATTTCTTTAAGGTATAAAAAGAAGGCACTTTTAATGTATATTGGGCTGATTTGTATAATGGGTAAAATAATATACGCAATTATTTACAAAATATTTGTTTGGTATCTGTTGTTTTCTATTGTACAGATGATGATTGCGATAACATATTTCTTATTGTCTTATAAACCGCAAATTTATAAAATTGATTATAGAAAATTATTGTATAATCTAAGACGTAAAATGATGATTAAAATAATAGGAGAATATGCGTTTAACATTATGGATGATGAAAAGAATAATAGAAATTAAGTTTTGGAGTATAATATTTTGTGAATTATTTCGTTTATTGGAATGAAGGCGGTGTTTAAAAAGGCTGGTATTGAAACATAGATATACAGTATTGTGTAATGGTAATATTAAACCTAATCATAGATAATATTATCAGTTGATTAGGTGGTATCGTATATGGGAGTATCCCAATATATAGGATTTATATTTTTGATTGAGAAGTATCCCCTCTGTACAAATATGCATAAGGATGTCTACAATGTAGATATCTTTATTTTTTTTCAATAATCACAATATAACAAAATAAATTGTTGTTATTGGGAAATTATGGTAGAATTATGAAAGAAATGAAAAAATAGAAAAAACATTTTGGAGGGAGAGTATGAAAAATATTAAGAAATGTAAGAGATGTATTATGGCTTTAATTTGCTTTTTGGGATTCAATTTAGCTAGTATAAAAGCAGAGGCGTTATCAAAACAAATTATTATTGATTGGTATGAGTCATATTATGATGGAGGGACAGAAGAATTTTCATTTCATATTTCTAATTTTGGAATTTTGTTTGTGAATTTAGAAGATACTATAGCAGATGATGATTACTCTGTTTGTATAAGAGATAGTTATGGTGTTCTTGTATATAGCAAGCAGATTGATTGGTTTGAGGATGGGAATGGCAATTTTGATGTAGAACTTTCAGAAGGTGACTATACTATTGTCTTTTCTACAGAGGGTGAGGTTGAGTTTTCAGTACAAGCATATTTTGAATATGAACCATCCATAAAGCATCCAGAATTTGAAATAAGCGAAGAATTGCTTGATCTTTATGTTGGGGAAAGTGCAGTATTGGCAATAGAAAGCGAACCGGAAGGGGTATTGTTTGATGTAGAGTGGAGCAGCAGTAATCCATTGGTTGTGGCAGTTAGTGAAAATGGTACTGTTAAGGCGAAAAAGGTGGGAAGTGCGGTTATTAAAGCAGTAATTAGTGGTGAGGTGTATGAGTGTGAAGTACACGTTGCGAAAAGAATGCCTACTTACCAAACGATTTATTCTATACTAAAAAAATGTAAGGGAAAAAATTTTTCTTTAGATGTTATAGACGTTGGGAAAAAGTGCAGATTATATGCAACAGGAATTTATTCTATTTCTGATAAGCATTGGTATTCACAGGCTTTTATGGCAGGTTGCTCATATGTCCCATATATTGAATTGGTAAAAAAAGCAAATAGCACTGTTACAAAGTTTGGTTTTTGGGGTAAGTTTGTGCAAGTAGATTATTTTAATTCTGTAGTATTTGATGATTTAAGTTTAAAGTTGAAAACAAACAATAGGAGACTGTCATATGATGCAAACATAATGGATTCAAATAGCTATTATAATTACAAAAAGCATTTTTATATTGGAAAATCGACATGGAATACCACTTTGTTATCAAGTATATCTAATCCTGAATTAAAGATAAATAAGTTAGGAAAAATGTTCGATCAGAATACATTATCATTAAAAATTGTGGATGTGGGTGGAGCTTCTTTTGAACTGAGAACAGATAAAAGGCATAGAAATTATTGGAAAAAGTTACTAAATACTTATAAGCAAATACTAAAAAAATATTAAGCTATATTAATACTTTCAATAAAAGTATTAATTGGTAAGTTGTTAGGATAGCAAAATTTAGCACAGGTTTGCTACAACATCATTTAGTATGTAAAGGGATAGTATTTTATATGGGGGTATACCCTTATGTATAGGATTAATATTTTTGATTGAAAAGTATCCTCCTTTGTACAAACCTTCATAAGGATGTCTGCAATGTAGATGTCCTTATTTTTTTAATAATCACATTACATAAATAAATTGTTGTTAAAGAAATATTATGGTAAAATATGAAAGAAATGGAAAATGGGAGGAATTTATGATGAATTGTAATAAATGCGGTAACGATCCGCAGGAAACAGATAAGATAGCATGGAAATGTACTTCATGCGGTAAGGCATATAGAGTTAAGTTGTCTTATTTGCAAAAAATACAGGAAAAGAAGAATTCTAATGGTGCTGCAAGTTTATTAAGGTGTAAGGAGTGCGGTGTGCCTTTAGATAATGGAAATGAAAAGATATTCTGGAAGTGTTCTTGTGGTAATGTACAGAGTAAAAAGTTGCAAGAATATAGCTTAAAAGAAGGTATCATTAACAAGAACAAATTGCAAATTGACAAGAAAAATAAAGCTCAAAACAATATAATGAAATATTTATTATGTTTTATAGGGGGAATATGTATTTCTTTGTTTATTGTCTTTATTATAATGTATGGAAAAAATTGGACAAAGCAGAATAGTAGAGAGTATGCAAAGAAAATAGAAGAGGTTAATAAAAGTGTAAAAAATAATGAGGAGGAGGAAATACAAAAAAGCAATTCAAATATTTCTCGAAAGGAAGAAGAAGACGAAAAAAACGATTACCCAACAGAAAAAATTATAAGATATATAATAAATTATGCAGATCAAATATCTGAGAAAACTATTTCAGTTCATATTAATCCTGAGTTCGTGCCTATAAATAGTCATAAATACTATTTGTTTGAGACTACAGATGCGTATATTAAAAATAAGACGACATCTGGAAAACCTTGCGAAGTAAAAGTTCGATTACTACATTCAAGAAAGCAGAAGTTTGTTGAATTTGATTTCTATCTGGATTTATTGCGTTCATTAAACTACGATGTGATGAAAATAAAAATATCAGATGGAATAGAAGAACTTGTGATAGAACAACAGAATATAAATTGTGAATGGTATTCCCTTTATATACCATATTTGGATTCGGAGAATATTTTGGTAGATGATTTAAAAAGTAAAGCAGAGAAGATGTGCACCATAGCAAAAAGCAAAAACAAAGTTAAAGTTAGTATAGAAGGGGTTAAGAAACAAGAATGCATTGTTTTAACTAGGAAACAAAAAGAATCACTGTTGTATATTGCGGAAGTATGGAGAAATATTTTGGAGTTTTATTAATAAACTGCTTTTTGGTTTTTTTGAAATAGTTATCGAATATGTCTGGTAATACTCAGTTCGTTCGAGGTCAAAATCAAAGTGATAGAGACTGTTTCAAGTTTTGTGCAAACTCAAAAAATCGATATAAGATTTGTGAATAGTTGCAAATGGGCAGAGCCAGTTTTTCCGGTTCTGCCCTTGTCTGTATTATACAGGGATTTCGTGGCATGTCAATCAAGTCTAGCAAACAATCACCCGTCAGCTATCATGTGATTACTGAGCAGGGGATGTCTCTGGGGACTCTGCCGCTGAGATTAGGTGCTGCCGTCCTTCAACATCAATGTCGTAATTGTCCTGATAGATCAGGTCAGACATTTTCACAAGTTTAAATCCCTTTTCCTGCAATCCGTCAATTAATTGCTCCAGTGCCTGTGCGGTGTATTTGGCTCCGTTGTGGCATAGAATAATGGAACCGTTTCCAAGGTGCTTATGATTTAATACGGTATTAATAATGGAATCAACGCCATAATCTTTCCAGTCCAGGCTGTCAACATCCCATTGAATTGGGTAATAACCGCAGGCATTTGTTGTTTCAATTAAGGTGTCATTATAGTCGCCATATGGCGGCCGAAAAACCCGCATTTCCACACCGGTTAATTTTTTGACTTTTTCATGCGGTATCATAATTTCTTCCCTACATTGTTCTGCAGAGAGTGTGGACATTTGTTTATGGTTTTCACTGTGATTTCCAAGCTCATGTCCTGCTTTGGCAATGGCTTTGACATCATCGGGGTATTTTTCAATCCATCCACCTGTCATAAAAAAAGTAACATGTACTTTTTTCTTTTTTAAAATATCTAAGATTTTCGCAGTATCTTCATTTCCCCATGCTGCATCAAAACTTAATGCTACTTTTTTCTCTTCCTGTTCTACGCAGTAGATGGGGAGCTTTTTGTTTGAAATCCGGTTTCCAGAAGTAGAAGTGTAGCTGCCCATAAAGTTTTTTTGTCCGTATGCAATGGCAATACTGGAAATTAAAATGGCGGATAATACAAACAGTCCACTTCGGATAAATGAATTGATTTTATTAAGTTCTTTATCTATTTTATCATTTGATAAAACTTGCCTTTTTGTAACTTTCGGCACATTTTTTTCTGATGATGGTGGAAGATGATATTCCGAAAAAAATTTAGAAAAATGTTTCATAAAAAATCCTCATTTCTAGTTCGTAATATGTATGTGGTTTTATTATCAATATATGTAGTGTTTTATTAAAAATGCTGTGGACGGATAAAAAAGAAAAAGAAAAACAACATAAATCTAAAAAAAAGTATATGGAAAATTTGTCCATAAATGATTAATATATTTTATAAAGAACATGAAGGGATTTAAACAAGTTTGAAGGAGGACGCAGGCGGAATGTTAAAAGAATTTGTAGAATCAAAGTATAGCAAAGGTATTTCAGAGTGCAGCAATGAGGAGTTATATGTTGCATTGTTAGAGATGACAAAGGATCTGGCAAAAGATAAGGAAAGCAATAAGGGAAAAAAGAAAGTCTATTATATATCAGCAGAATTTTTAATTGGAAAATTATTGTCCAATAATTTAATTAATCTTGGTATTTTTGATACAGTGAAAAAAGAGCTTAGTGAAAATGGAAAAAGCATTTATGATATTGAGGAAATTGAAAATGAACCGTCTCTTGGAAATGGCGGGTTAGGGCGCTTGGCTGCCTGCTTTCTGGATTCCATCGCAACACTGGGAATTAATGGGGATGGCATTGGCATAAATTATCATTTAGGACTTTTTAAACAAGTGTTTGAAAAGAATCTGCAAAAGGAATACCCAAATCCGTGGATTGATCAGGCGAGTTGGCTTACAGATGCTGGGAAAAGCTATACGGTACAGTTCCGTTACCATACGGTTCAGGCGAAACTTTTTGATATCGCAGTGACTGGTTATGAAAATAGGACAAATAAGCTTCATTTATTCGATATAGAGAATGTAGATGAAAATTCAGTACAGGATGGAATTTCTTTTGATAAAGATGATATTGAGAAGAACCTGACATTGTTCCTTTATCCAGATGACAGCGATGAAAAGGGACAGCTTCTCCGTATCTATCAGCAGTATTTTATGGTATCTGCAGGTGCACAGTATATCTTGGAAGAATGTATGGCAAAAGGTTCTAACTTACATGATCTGGCTGACTATGCTGCTATTCAGATAAATGATACCCATCCGACTATGGTGATTCCTGAGCTGATCCGTCTTTTGATGGAGCATGGTATTTGTATCGGGGAAGCAATGGATATTGTATCAAAAACTTGTGCCTATACCAATCATACAATTCTTGCGGAGGCGTTAGAAAAATGGCCGCTTGACTATCTCTGGAAAGTAGTTCCTCAGCTTATTCCGATTATTTTTGCGTTGGATAATGAAGTGCGTAAGAAATACGATGACCCATCAGTATATATTATTGATGACAGCAGGCGCGTCCATATGGCACATATTGATATGCATTACGGATATAGTATCAATGGCGTGGCATATTTGCATACGGAGATTTTAAAGAACAGCGAATTAAATAATTTTTATAAGATTTACCCTGAAAAATTTAATAATAAAACAAACGGCATTACATTTAGAAGATGGCTGATGCACTGCAACGAAGAGTTGACTTCACTAATTACAGATTGCATTGGCAATGGCTATAAGAAGGATGCAGATGAATTAGAGAAACTCGCAGGCTTTGCCGATGATGAAGCAGTTTTGGAGAAGCTTCTTGCAATTAAGGCAAAGAAAAAAGAAGAATTAAAAGAATATCTTGAGAAAACTCAGAATGTTACAATTGACCCGAATGCTATTTTTGATATTCAGGTAAAACGCCTGCATGAGTATAAGAGACAGCAGTTAAATGCACTCTATATTATTCACAAGTATCTTGAGATTAAAGGAGGCAAGCTTCCTGAGACTCCGATTACTGCTATTTTTGGTGCAAAGGCAGCTCCAGCGTATACAATTGCAAAGGATATTATTCATTTGATTCTCTGTCTGCAGAAGCTGATTGAGAAGGATGATAGTGTCAATCCATATTTAAAGGTAGTTATGGTGGAAAATTACAATGTTAGCAAAGCGGCAAAACTGATTCCGGCTTGTGACGTGTCTGAGCAGATTTCCCTGGCTTCAAAAGAGGCGAGCGGTACGGGAAATATGAAGTTTATGTTAAATGGCGCTGTTACTCTGGGAACATTGGATGGTGCAAATGTGGAGATTTCGGATCTTGTTGGAGAAGAAAATATTTATGTCTTTGGTGAAGATAGCGATACAGTAATTAAGCGTTATGAGGAGGGCAGCTATTGTTCCAAGGATTATTATAATAAGGATGAAGTTTTAAAAGAGGCAGTGGACTTTATTGTCAGCGAGGAACTTCTCTCTGTTGGAGATAAGGAGCACCTGGAACGGCTTTATCATGAGCTTTTAGAAAAAGACTGGTTTATGACATTCCCTGATTTTGCTGATTACATAGCGGTGAAGGAAAAGATGTTTGCTGATTATGCGGACCGCAAGGGTTGGGCAAAGAAGATGTTACTCAATATCAGCAAAGCCGGATTCTTCTCATCTGACCGCACAATTGCGGAGTATGACAGGGATATCTGGAAAACAGGATGTTAGAATTATAAGAAAGGGAAAGAAGCTTTACGGATTGGAAGATACCGTGTAAAATAGAATAGAAGTATCGAAGGACGCAGAGAAATACTTTGCGTCCTTTGTCTGCTTTAGGAGCTAGTTGTTCAAAAATAATATGAGACAGCTCTTTTGTATATTTCATGCGGGGATAAACCGGGGTATTGACCAATGGGAGGCAATATATGATTAGGATACTGATAGTGGACGATGAAAAGATTGAGAGAAACGGAATCCGTTTTCTGCTGAAACAAATAGGAATTGAGGCAGAATTATATGAGGCTGCCAATGGGGTGAAGGCAATGGAACTTTTGGAGCGGCAAGAGGTAGATTTGCTCCTGACGGATATCAGAATGCCTTTTATGGATGGCCTTGCTTTAATCCAAAATGTTGCAGAACAATATAAGGGGATTAAAATAATAATTTTTAGCGGTTATGGGGAGTTTGAATATGCAAAGCGGGCAATGACGTATAATGTGAATAATTACATATTAAAACCAGTGGACCCCAAAGAATTTGAACATACTATGAGAAAAGTAATTAAGGAAATTGAGGATGAGAAAGCGGAACGGGAGATTCAGGAGGAAGGTATTCAATTTGTTAGAGAATATATTCTGCTTTCGCTTATTAATGGAGGAAAATTACAGGATATTTTGGGTAAATTGGAGAGACTTGTTCCAGTTGATTTTTTAGAGAGATATCACTGCATGATGTTGATTGAATTTGATAGCGAATTTTTTGGGCGCAGGGATGCTGAATTCCGGCAGCAGATTTTAGGGGACAAGGAGGTGTGCTATCTAAATCTGAACCAGCAGCAGGGTATTCTTCTGTTTGACCATAATATGGAATCTGGTTGGAGGGAATTTGCCGAAAAATTAGAAATGGAAATATATCATCGTTATCATGAATCTTGTTATATTGCTGTGAGCGGATATTCCAATGGGGCGCTTGATTTGGCATCTTGTTATGAGGGATTAGAAACGTTAATGGAGAATAAATTTTATCAGCCAGAGAGTAAGGTGTTTTTGGAAAATGAAGAGAAAGAAGAAGGGGAAGAAATTGCTCTGGAAGATGATGTGCTGATGAAGCAGATTCACCAAGATATTAAAGTCAAGGATATGGTTGGGCTTAGAGAACATTTTAGCCTGCTTTGTGAGAAATACCGCAGCAAACAGGCACTGTCCCAGATGTATGTTAAATTTATCTTTTCTAATTTAATGAAGGATATCTATGATATCCTTCCAGCGAAGGAAAGACCTGAATTAAGCGTAGCAGTGGATAGGCTTTACCGTGCCAATGATTTTTCTGAGGTCATGGATATTTTGAAGGAAGGGATTGATCTGTTGGAGAAGGCATTTGCCCTAAATCCACAGATGATGCACAGGGAGATTGAAACAGTTAAGAAGTATATCTATTCAAATTATGACAAGGAACTTAGTGTAGATATGTTGGCGGAACAGGTGTATATGGCACCAAGTTATTTAAGCCATATTTTTAAGAAAGAGACAGGGCAGAATTTAAGTAAATTTATAAAGACATTGCGAATGGAGAAGGCGAGGGAGCTGCTTACAGAATCACATATTAAAATTGTAAATATAAGTTATGCGGTGGGATATCCGAATGTATCTTATTTTTGTCAGAGTTTCCGGGAATATTTTGGCGTAAGCCCGCAAAAATTCAGAAATCAGGGGGAAGGAAATGAGGTCCATTAAAAACAGATTCCGAAATGCTAAGCTGCGTCATAAGTTAATGGGAATTTATTTGTGCATTGGGACAATTCCAATTCTAATTTTGGGGATTTTTGCATATTACCAGCAGCGTACAGCATTAATGGAAAAGGAGCAGCAAAATATTACGGATGTGCTGTCCCAGGGGGTATCCCGGTTTCATTCCCAGATGTTGATTTATGAAAATCTCTCGGACTATATTGCGTTTAATAGTCCGATTTCCAATGTGTTGATTGGAGAGTATGGGACGATTTATGAAATGTACGAACAGTATAGGGATTATGTTGACCCAGTATTGTCATCTGTCAAGTATTTTAGCCCTGATATTATGAAGTTTACAATATACGTTGACAGGGATATTACTGCCCATGACACAACTGTGGCACCACTTCGGGAAATTGAGCAGGAAAAATGGTATCAGGAGGAAGAACTAAACCAGAATATACAATGGAAAGCGCAGTTGGATGAAAAGAGAGTGTTTTGTTTCCGAACAATGCCGATTATGGAGCAATCTGGCAGCAACGGGATTTTATATCTGGAAGTGAATTATCGAGAACTTTTTGGAGGATTTGATGAAATTTTTAAGAATGATTATGGGTTGTGCGTCTACGATGAAGAAAACTGCCCAGTATACCGAAGTGTTCATTTTGGGGCTGACAACAAAGAATTCCAACTTTCAGAGAAGGAGCTGTTAGCAGAATATCAGAAGGCAAAGCAAAAGAAAAGCAGAGATTACACAATTGTTTCAAGCGGTATGGGAGTTAAGGGGTGGAAGGTTCTTCTATATCGCCCAAACCAGATAGTGGCGGAGGCTGGGCAAGACTTAATTGTGATTGCGTCGGGGATTATCGCTGCCTGCATTCTTATATCTATCTTGGCTTCTATTGTATTTTCAAGACTCATTGTCCTCGACATAGAAAAATTGCAGCGGAATATGAAGTCAGTCGAAGAGGGGGATTTGGCAATTCAGGTTACAAGTGATGCTGCGGATGAGATTGGTGATTTAATCCGCGGCTTTGGCAGTATGATTGAAAAGATTAATCATTTAATCAATGAAGTATATGAGGGGAAACTGCTGCAGAAGCAATATGAGATGCGGGCACTCCAGGCTCAGATTAATCCTCATTTTTTGTATAATTCACTTTCACTGATTAATTGGAAGGCTCTGGAGGCAGGGAAGGAGGATATCAGTAAACTTACCTTGGCATTATCGTCTTTTTACCGTACTTCTCTAAATCGTGGCAGCAATGTGTTGACAATTGAACAGGAATTAGAAAATATGAAATCCTATCTAGAAATCCAGTTATGTATGCATGATAATTCTTTTGATGTAGTATTAGACGTAGATAAGGGCATTTTGCCATATCAGACATTAAATCTTTTGCTGCAGCCTTTGGTAGAGAATGCTATCGAACATGGTATAGACTTGTTAGAGGATAGGAAAGGGATTGTAAAAATTACTGGGCAGATGGATCAGGACAAAATTTATCTTTGTGTTGCAGATAATGGTGTTGGGATTGAGCCGGAACTTTTATCCTCAATACTGGAATTTAAGACAAGAGGTTATGGCGTTCGGAATGTAAACGAGCGCATCAAGCTTTTTTATGGAGAAGAATATCAGCTCCAGATTGAAAGCAGGGAGGGAGAAGGAACCAAATCTATTATTACGATACCAAGGGAAATGCCCAAGGCAGCATTACATTCTTCGAAAGACCAATAGTTTGCGGGAGGGGTGCATAAATCATATATCGAAGCTGCAAAGTATTAGGCTTTCCTCAAAGTGTAGCATTGTCATATGAGGCTGTATTTTCCGATTGATCCATTTGGATACGGAAAGAAAATCATGCACACAGAGTAAAATTGGCAAATATTTGTGTTATTGATAACTGCAGATTATCCCTTCTTAAAAATGGGGAAGTCAAAATCAACTTTATATTGAAATGGTGTAAAGAAAATCGTATAATATATAGAAAGTTTTTAGTCATCTTATAGATTGACAATAGGTTAGCAGAGAGTCTATCGCAGGAGGGATAAATAGCTGTGGATAGTAACTGCGCGGAAGCTTAGCTAAAATTTTTGATGTACTATTATTGCAGGAGTATTTAAAATGGAGGGTGAGATATGAATATAAAAATGAAGGAGAAATGGCGGAAATCTACAGCTTTGTTCTTAGCAGCAATTTTGCTGCTAACTTTAGGTGGAAAACAAACGCCAGTTGTAAATGCTGCATCCGGGGTGGTTTCCCATAATATCCATCACGAGGATTATTATGAGGATAGTGGAAATTGGGCTTCTAATGTCAAATCGTATTTATTTCAGAATCGAAATGGAAGCATTACCCGTGTGGAGGAAGTAGATTCTTCTATTATTGTGGAAACATATAACAGTTCAACGTTTACATTGCAGAGCAGCCAGACCATTTCAAAGGAATTGCCTCTTTTTGGCGGCTTTTATGCAGGTGATGATTATAATTACATTGTTTTTGGGCAGGCAAACCCGAATGAAAGCAATGAGACAGAAGTATTTAGGATTGTTCAGTACAGGAAGGATTGGAATAGGGTAAAAAGTGCAAGTTTATCGGATGTAAATACAACTATGCCATTTGCTTCGGGCAGCCTTCGTTTTTGTGAGTATCAGGATTTGGTATATGTCAGAACCAGCCATAGGATGTATCGCTCTAATGACGGGGTAAATCATCAGGCAAATGTTACATTTACTTTTCATGAAAAAACCGGGGCGATCAAGACAGCATATATGGGAAGTCTAAACCTCCCAGAGATTGGCTGTGTCAATCGGTCTTATAATCAATTTATTAAGATAGATAATGGAAAAGTAGTCGCACTGGACCATATGGCAGATGATCCGCGTTCACTTATGCTGTTCCGCTATAATGCTGCAGCCAATGGAGATATTTTTGCGGATGCTTGCAGTCTGGTAAAAGCCTGCACATTACAGGGAAATGCGAGCGAGGAGTATACGGGTGCAGCGGTTGGTGGCTTTGAAGTTTCAGAAAGCCATTATTTGGTTGCCTATCAATCAGTAGACCAGAAAGCTGATTTTCATGGAAATGGAAGAAATATCTATCTAAGTAAGATACCACGTGCTGATTATGAACAGCCGTTTGTACAGAGCGAGAGGATTACGTCTTATACGTCTAGTGATTTTGGCTCTGTATCAAATCCTATTTTGGTGAAGCTGTCAAATAATTCTTTTGTAATGCTTTGGGAAAAATATGATCTGAAACAGGCATCTGATACAAATCCAGATGGCAAAGGAACAAATACGATCCAGTTTGTTAAGCTGGATGGGACAGGAAATCATATGGAAAGTGTACAGACAGCAAGTGGAAGCTTATCAGATTGCCAGCCGATTGTTATTGGGAATAAGATTATTTGGTATGTCACTGATAATAGTATGCCTAAATTTTACACGTTAGATCTTACGACAAATACGATTACAGAAAAGAATACAGATCCGAATGCAACAGCAACGCCAGCACCGTCATCCTCTGTAACTCCGTCTGCCAGTGCGTCGGCTCGTCCGTCTGTTAGTCCTTCGATCCTTCCTACTGTTCGTCCAACGGCGACGCCAAGACCAACACCAAAGCCAACTGGGACGCCAGTGCCAGTCACAACGCCAAGGCCAACTGCAAGCCCATATCCGCCATATGATGAAGTAGTGCCGGATGATAGCGATTTAGAAAATAATGATGATGTCGGCCCTGACAATCCAACATGGGATGATATTAATTCCAGCACAACAGAGGATGTAGAAGACAATAACAATGATGATGACAACAATACTGGTGATGATGATAACGATACTCCTATTTTTGTACCAGAGAAGGGGGCTTCGCTCAGTAACGCCAGTGCGCAGTATATAGTAACAGACTCAGATGACACATTTGGTACGGTGGAATATTTCAGACCAAAAACAAAGAAAGCATCGGCAAAGGTTCCAGATACGGTTAAGATAGGAGGCATTACGTACGATGTCACTTCGGTTGCAGATGGTGCATTTAAAAATAATGCGCATATAACAAGTGTCACAATCGGGGATAATGTAACTAAAATTGGTGCAAAGGCTTTTAGTGGCTGTAAGAACCTCAAAAAAGTCCAGCTAGGAACGGAGATAAAAAATATTGGGGCAAGAGCTTTCTATCAATGTAAAAAATTGTCTCAGATTACCATTCCGTCTAATGTTTCTAAAATAGGAAAGCAGGCATTTGCTAGCTGTACAAAGTTGAAAAAAGTGATATTTAAAACAAGTGAGCTTACGGCGAAAAAAATGGGGGCAAATGTATTCACCGGGGTACCTGAGAATGCCATTGTCAAAGTGCCAAAATCTAAACGCGCATCTTATCAAAAGATATTTAGACAAAAAGGATTAAATAAAAAAGTTAAAGTGAAAAGTTAAAATATTAAAGAAAAGAGCAGAATTTTATGTGTAAGCATAACAATCCTGCTCTTTTGCTTTATAACAATAGATTTGGTTGCCCTGAAAAAGGTTAAAAAAAGTTGTTGACAAGATGTTAAAAGCATGGTAATATAGCTTTCGTTGCCGAAAAAAATAGATTTTTATCGCAACGAAAAGAAAAAAGCAAAAAAATAAAAAAAGTTGTTGACAAGATGTGGAAAGCGTGGT
>CAJUID010000004.1 GCA_910585905.1 uncultured Lachnospiraceae bacterium | reverse complement strand
ATGTGTTATGGATAACTGCAGAGTATCTCTTCATAAAAAATGGGGAAAGTCAAATTAAGGATGCACGAAGGGAGGAGACTATGGAGAATTTAAATGCTTATGGAAAGCCTGTCAACTTAAAGAATATTTTGAAATTTGCGGTTCCAACTATTGCGATGACAGTTTTTATGTCTTTTTATACAATGGTTGACGGCCTGTTTGTGTCGAACCTGATTGGCACAAATGCATTGTCGGCGATTAATCTGACAGCACCAGTGATCCAACTTGTCACAGCAATATCTACAATGCTTGCGACTGGGGGAAGCGCTGTGATTATGAGAAAAATGGGACAGAAAAAGCCTGAGGAAGCGAAAGAGGATTTTACCTTTCTGATTTTGGTTAATGTAGTAGTTGGGGTTGTAATGTGCAGCCTGGGTTATCTGGTGATGAAGCCTATCTTTGCAGGAATGAACTTATCGGCAGATGTAGAAGGGTACTGTGTAGAATATCTGAGCAGGTATCTGCTGTTTACAGTTCCTATTTTATTAATGAATAATTTTACCTTATATATGATTGCATCGGAAAAAGCGACACTCTCCCTGGCTTGTTCTGTGGCTGGCGGTGTGCTGAATATGGTGCTTGACTATGTGTTTATATCTGTGTGCGGCATGGGGATTGGCGGTGCTGCGTTTGCGACAGGATTAGGATATTCTGTAACAGCTGTGGTGGGTCTTGTAGTTTTTTGCCAGAAAAAGAGCCTGCTGCATTTTAAAAAGCCTGTCTTTCGGTTTCAGGTTCTTATCAATGCTGCCACAAATGGGTGTTCCGAAATGGCGACTGCGCTAGTTACTGGAATCATTACAATGATGTTTAACTGGACAATGTTGCATTATGTGGGCGAGAATGGAGTGGCGGCTGTTACAATTATAATGTATGTGTTAATGTTTGCAAGTTCACTGTATACAGGGTATTCTTATGGAGTAGCCCCTATGATAAGTTTTTATTATGGGGAACAGAACCACGGGAAATTAAAAAAGATGATGGCAGTTAGCCTAAGGGTGATTGCAGCAATTTCTTTGTTAACAGCAGCAGCGTCCTTTCTCTTTACCAAGCCGTTGGTATCAATATTTGCCCGTCCAGACAATCCAGTGTATAATCTTGCTGTAACTGGAAATAGAATTTGTACGGTTGCACTGTTTTTTATTGGATTTAATATTTTTGCCAGCGGAATGTTTACAGCATTGTCAAATGGGGTGATTTCGGCTGTCCTGGCATTTTCTAGGTCTTTTGTGTTTATGTTTATTACGATGCTTGTGCTTCCGGCACTTTTGGGAGTACATGGGATCTGGCTGGCAACTCCTGTAGCAGAGTTTATGGCACTTGTCCTCTCGGCTGGGATGTTTTTTAGGTATAGAAAGCAGTATCAATATTAAGAAATTAATATTTGACAGTTCCAGATGGTGCAAAGGAAAGGAATCTTATGAATTACTCATATTATGAAATCGCCATGCTCTTTTTTGCCTATTCTTTTTTTGCATGGCTAGCTGAGACATCTGTTGCAACGATAAAAGAAAAGGACTTTAGGAACCGTGGATTTGCATCGGGACCGTTTTGTTTTATCTATGGGTTTACCGGAGTGCTTTTGACTGTTTTTTTGCAGGAATTAAAAAATGACACTTTCTTTTTATTTTTAGGAAGTATGGTGGTTGCAACTGCCGTGGAGTGGTTTACCGGAAAATGCCTAGAGAGGATGAAACAAAAGAAATGGTGGGATTATTCGCGCAAGAAATGGAATTTTGATGGATATATCTGCCTGCAGTATTCGCTACTCTGGGGGTTACTTGGATTTTTTGCAGTCCGCTATGTTAATGGATTTATGCTTGCCCTGTTCCATATCCTGCCGGAGTTAGTTAGGATAATAGCAATTTGGGGGCTTTTGGCTGTCGGTTTTTTAGATTTCTTTGGCTCCCTATTGTCTGTCTATCATGTGGAGGAAAAGCTTCCGCGTGTGCTTAGATGGAATAACAGGCTTCAGGGGTGGACTTATCGATTTGCAGCAAAAGTGGCGGGACATATCGAAGATAGAATCGGAAGGGCATATCCGTCAACTGCGAGAGAGGGAACAGAACAGAGGGAGAAAGATTTAGAAAAGTGTAGTTTTGTTCAGCTATTTTGGCTGTTCTGCATTGGAGCCTTTTTGGGGGATGTTGTGGAGACAATATTTTGCAGAATTACAGCGGGGGTATGGATGAGCAGGAGCAGTCTGGTATGGGGGCATTTTAGCATTGTCTGGGGATTGGCGATTGCTCTGGTGACAGCGCTCCTCTACAAAGATAGAGATAAGCAGGAGCATCATATTTTCTGGGTAGGTATGTTTCTCGGCGGAGCATATGAATATATCTGTAGTGTATTTACTGAAATATTATTTGGAAAAGTTTTTTGGGATTACAGCGAGATGCCTTTTAACTTAGGGGGAAGAATTAATTTACTTTACTGTTTTTTCTGGGGGATTGCTGCGGTTGTCTGGATGAAAGGGCTGTACCCGAAGTTTTCCCGTTTGATCGAAGTTATCTTAAAAAAGACAGGACGGGTTTTGACGATTGCTTTTATGATATTTATCGCTGTAGATATCTGTGTTTCCGTTTTGGCACTGATCCGCTATGATACGAGGGCAGCCGGAAATCCGGCAGTACATAAGTGGGAAAGGGTTATGGATGAATCCTTTGATGATGATAGGATGGAGCAGATTTATCCAAATGCAATACAGCAATAGTTTGAATTGGGAAAGTACAAATGTTGCCCTGGACATATGAATTGCCTAAAAATAATAACTCCTTCTGCCAGTATCCTAAAGTTACCAAAATAATGGGCTTTACATCTGAAAGAACTTTGGTATATACTATAGAAGCTTTCAAAGATGATTTAGGAAAGGCAGGATTGAAGAATGAGAAAAGTAGTAGTGCTGGCGGCATCAGGAGTGTTTGCAGTTCTGGCGGCCGTTTTTCTAATGATAAATGGCAGGGCGAAGAAGATATTTGCCTCAGATACCGTTGTCAATGAGATGGATGTGTCTGGAATGACAAAAGAGGATCTGGAGCAGGAGATTCGGGATTACTCATTAACGGTTACTTATCGGGATGAACAAGGCAAAGAGGTGTCTGAGAAGGTGAACGGAACCGACTTTGACATGAGTCTGGGAAAAAATGAGGAGGCTGTTTCTAAAATACTGAATCAGCAGGGAATATGGGAATATCTGACTGGCGATGGCGGGGAGCATAAGCTGGATGAACTGGTTCAATATGACGAAACAAAGCTTGCCGCTTCTGTGGAACAGCTTACTTGTTTTGATATAGAGAAGTCTATTCGCCCAAAGAATGCATATATTTCGGAATATGATAAGGCAGAAGGCTACCGGATTATTGAGGAAACTGCTGGAAATATAATTGACAAGGAAAAAGCATATCAAGTGATTATAAATGCTGTGCAGGGGATGGAACGAGAAATCAACTTGTCAGAGGAAGACTGTTATCAAAAAGCGGAGATTACCTCAGATGATAAAAGGTTAAACAGGGCTTTGGAGCAGTTGAATACTTATGCAGGTGCTAAGATTACATATCATTTTGATTCAAAAAAAGAAGTTTTGGATGGAAGGACTATTTCTAAATGGCTGAAAGTGAATAAAAAAGGAAAGGTAACGATCCAAGAGGAAAAAGCGGCGGAATACATATTAAAACTTAGACGGAAGTATGATACTATATTTAGTTCAAGGAAGTTTAAGACCAGTTATGGAAAAATAGTTACAGTAGATGGTGGGGACTATGGATGGTGGATGAACTCGCAGAAGGAAAAAAAGGAACTCCTTAAGCTGATTAAGGCGGGGAAAAAAGTGAATAGGTCGCCGGAATATTATCAGGAAGCAGAGAGCTATGGAAAAAAAGACTATGGGAATACGTATGTGGAAATTAACTTGGCAGCCCAGCATGTTTTCTTGTATGTCGATGGGAAGAAAATATTGGAGACGGATTGTGTTACGGGCAATGCTTCTAGAGGTTATGATACTCCTGCAGGAACATACAGTATTACTTATACGGAAAGAAATGCCACGTTAAATGGAGAAAACTATTCTACACCAGTTAAATATTGGATGCCATTTAACCGGAATATCGGCCTTCACGATGCAAGCTGGAGAAGTAGCTTTGGTGGGGAGATTTATAAGTATAATGGTTCTCATGGATGTGTGAATCTTCCGCCAGATAAAGCGGCGAAGCTTTTTCAGTATGTAAAAAAGGGAATGCCAGTAATCTGTTATAACTATCTGCCAAGTAAGGATGTAGCAAAACCTGCTGTTAAGGTGAATGATACAGTGAAACAGCAGGAGCCGGCAAAAAAGAATAATAGCGAAGTTGAGAAAAATAGTACATCAGATAGCAAGAATAGGAAAATAAAGAAAAATAATGCGTCAGACAAGAAGAGCAACACAACAAAGAAAGATAATGAATCAGATAAGAAGAGTAATATAACAAAGAAAGATAATACGTCAGATAAGAAGAGCAATACAGCAAAGAAAGATAATACGTCAGACAAAAAGAACAATACAGCAAAGAAAGAGAATGCGTTAGACAAAAAGAACAATACAGCAAAGAAAAAGAACGCGTCAGATAAGAAAAGCAATACAACAAAGAAAGAGAATGCGTCAGATAAGAAGAACAATACAACAAAGAAAAAGAATGCGCCAGATAAGAAAAGCAATACAGCTAAGAATAACAGTTCAGCCAAAAAGGATAATACTTTAGATAAAAAGGATAATGGTGCGAAGAGTGAAAAAACAATCAGCAAGGTTTCTAAGAAAAATAGTTCAGGAAAAAGCGGCAAAAAGGCATCAGACCAGACTGCCAGATAAAGTTAGATTGGAGTTTACGATATGGTTTCTAAAAAATCAAAAGTTAAATTAATCAGTTACAATTTGAATAATGAAGAAGTATGTGCTAGTGCGGCAAGGTTATCGACTACGCAGGGAAATGCCTTAGAAATTTTTGAGAGGGCAAAAGAGAATGAAAAGAATCATGATTTGGTGCAGAAAGTCTTGCGTTCTGGGCATAGATCGGTGATTGAGCATGCTGTCTTTAACTTTGCTTTAACTGATGTTTCCGCCTTTGTGGAGCAATTTTTCATAGAAAGCAGGCTTGCTTCCTTTACGGTAAAGTCAAGGCGTTATGTAGATTTTAGTAATTTTGGTTATTATATACCGAATGATCTAGAGGAGGAAAACCGCCATCAATATTGCAAATATATGGATGCTTTATTTTCGGCATACCATGTTTTGTTAGACAATGGTATTCCAAAGGAGGATGCCCGCTTTTTGCTGCCATATTCTTTTCACAGCAATTTTTATTGTACCCTAAATGCGAGGGAGCTTATACAGATTATTAATGAAATGAGATATGGGCGGGGAAAAGGGATTCCTGAGTTGCAAGATTTAGCGGCGGAGCTGGGGGAGCAGGCCGGATCGGTTTTTCCATGTATATCTTCTGAAATAGATCATATGCCTTCTGTAGAAAATGTATCTGCGCCTGTGGCGACAGATATTGTCAAAGTCAAGGATAGGGCTGTTTTGATCGAGGCACCAGATATCGGGGCGGTCCGTCTGCTTAATAAACCGTCGGACCCTGCCGGTATATTGGATGCGGCGTACCGCATCCAGAACCCGGATACTTCAGGCCCGTTAAAAGTTGATACGCTATTAAGAATCGGGCGTCCTAGGGAATTAGAACAATTATCCTATACATTTATGATATCTAATATCACATTATCAGGAATTACACATATGGTACGGCATCGGATGCAGTCCGTTATGGTTCCATCCATCCAGGGGATTGAACATAGTAAATTTATTATTCCAGATACCATCAAGAATAATGCAGAAACAGCTAAGCTATACAAAAATGTTTTGGAGACGGCAAACCAATTGCTAAAAGAAATGAGCCAGAATCAGGCATTAAAGAAATATAGTTATTATTATGCGTTAAGCGGTAATGTTTTGGATATTATGACAACAATAAATGCAAGGGAATTGAATCATTTTATTAAATTAAGGGCATGTAACCGGGCGCAATGGGAGATTAGAAATATTGCGGTTGATATATTAAAATATGTTAGGACATCTTTTCCAGAGCTTTTTCAGGGGTATGGGCCAAGCTGTTATGTTACAGGAAAATGCCCGGAGGGAAGTATGACATGTGGTGAGATGGGCAATATGATCAATAAGTTTAAGCAGTTATCATTGGAGAGCTAGTGCTTTCTTTTTGGAACGCAGCCTACTTCGTTGTAACAAAAATGTGAAAAAGATAAAAATGCAGGCTGGATAAATTTTTACGATGGATAATTGAAGATTATTATATTGACTGTGATTTGTAAAAAAATAGATGCTGTTGTCCTGGGAAATATATTCCCCAGACTGGACAGTTCAAAGGAAATGATGTACAATCAGATATTGTAGCATTTATACAGGGAGGTAAAGGGATGAATGAGGGTGCATTTGTTCTAGAGCAGGCAGAGTTTAAAGGGTGGAAGTTTTGTCTGTCTGTTAATATCCGGGGAGAATATGACAACCGGGTCCGCAATCCTAAGGTTACGGTGATTTTTGACAGCGGGAAACAGAAGCGCAGAGTACCGCTGGTAATAAAGTCGTATACAGAGAAAAATGGTGTATATCTGATTTATGCGCAGTATACGTATGATGTCCGCAGTCTTTTTTATAATGAACCGTTAGGCAGTAAGATTACAGTTTCTTTTGATGTAATGTATGGTGACGATAACTATCAGGAGCATGTTCCGTTCCGGTTAGGGGAGGTTGTCCACCAAAAGTATGATGACAGTACAGAGGAGGAAAGCACGGAGGATAAAGAGGGGGACAGCGAGGAGGAAGAAAGCGGCAGCGGGGATTACTATGATATTGTTTTCTTGGAGGAGAAAGGCGAAATTGAGCTATGTGCGAAATTTAAGATAGAAGCAGCATCTTTTGGCGCAAGGGTTAAAAAGGGAACAAAGAAAGGAATCGCTGGAATTTGGAAATTTATTCTATTTCTGGTGGGGCTATGCCTGGTGCCTGTTTTTTTGGCGGATGCGTTTCTGGCTGCGTTTGGGTGTGCTCCAAAGAGGGGGTCTATCCGCGCTTCAAACCGCGTAATCTATATCCTAAAACATGCCAGGTGGAAACTGGCATCATTTTGCAGGGTCAATCTTGGAATCCTGCCTTTTAAATTAAAGGCAATGGTTCTGGTAAACCGTATGGCTTCACACTTGCCAATAAAGAAGAACCAGATTGTCTTTTTCTCAAACCGCAGGAATGATTTGAGTGGTAATTTTGAATTTATCTATAATCTGATAAAAGATGATGAAAATCTGGATATCCGTTTTGTTCTAGACAGCCAGAGCGTTAGGACAATGAAGTTTCGCAATATGCTTCTTCTGGCAAAGTATTTTGCCACATCCAGAGTGATCCTGGTGGATGATTTTATGGAGCTATTATTTAAGATGCCAAGGCGTGAAGGCACGACATTAATCCAGTTGTGGCATGCCTGTGGAGCCTTTAAAACATTTGGATGCAGCAGGCTTGGCAAACCGGGCGGGCAGACTTTAAAAAGCCCGAATCACCGAAATTATGACTATGCAACAGTCAGTTCAAAGGAGATTGCCAAGTTTTATGCGGAGGGATTTGGTTTATCACCAGAAAAGGTCGTTGCGACAGGCGTTCCAAGGACAGATATCTTTTTTGATGAAAAATATAAGGCAAAAGTTGTCAGTGCTTTTTATGCACAGAATCCTAAGTTAAAAGAGAAGAAAATCCTTCTTTTTGCCCCTACATTCCGTGGAAATGGAAAAAACAGCGGCTATTACCCGGTAGAACTTTTTGATGTGAACCGGCTGTATGAGGCGCTGGGGGAAGAGTATGCGATTATTATTAAGCATCATCCTTTTGTTGGTAACCGCAATCAGATACAAAAAGAATATAAAGATTACATTATTGATTTATCAATGAATTCAGAGTTAAATGATTTGCTCTTTGTGACAGATGTGCTGATCACAGACTATTCTTCTGTTGTATTTGAGGCATCTTTGTTAAAGATTCCGATGCTGTTTTATGTATTTGACCTGGAACAGTATATTGCAACCCGAGGATTTTATTATGAGTTTGAGACATTTGTACCAGGTAAGATTGTCTCACATTTTGAAGAAATTTCTGAATCCATCTTGTCAGGGGATTTAGGGCAGGAGAAGCTAGAGGCGTTCCGCGACCGGTTCTTTGATGGCAAGGATGGAAAGAGTTCTCAGAGAACAGTAGACTTAATATATAAGAGTATAAATAATTAGCAGATAACATGGAGGGAAACATATGGGAATGACAATGACACAGAAGATTCTGGCAGCACATGCAGGGCTGGAGTCTGTGGAAGCAGGGCAGTTGATTGAGGCAAATTTGGATCTGGTGCTTGCAAATGATATTACCGGGCCAGTAGCGATTCATGAGGTTGAAAAATTAAACAAAAAGACTGTGTTTGATAAAGACAAGGTGGCTCTTGTGCCAGATCATTTTGCACCAAATAAGGATATAAAGTCCGCAGAACATTGTAAATGTGTGAGGGAGTATGCGAAGGAACATGGCATCACCAATTATTTTGAAGTAGGGCAGATGGGAATAGAGCATGCACTTTTGCCAGAGAAGGGATTGATTGTAGCAGGGGAGACTTGTATCGGTGCAGATTCCCATACCTGTACATATGGCGCGCTGGGGGCGTTTTCTACAGGAGTAGGGAGCACGGATATGGGCTGTGGTATGATAACAGGACAGGCATGGTTTAAGGTGCCTTCTGCAATCAAATTCATCTTAACTGGAAAGCCTTCTAAATGGGTGAGCGGAAAAGACGTCATCTTACATATTATCGGTATGATTGGTGTAGATGGCGCATTATATAAATCTATGGAATTTACCGGAGACGGAGTGGCAAACCTTTCTATGGATGACCGTTTTGCGATTTCAAACATGGCGATTGAAGCAGGAGCAAAAAACGGTATTTTCCCGGTTGATGACAAGACAATCGCTTATATGGAAGAACATTCTAAAAAGAAATATACGGTTTATGAGGCGGATGAGGATGCAATTTATGACGCTGAATATACAATTGACCTTAGTAAGTTGGAGCCTACCGTGGCATTTCCGCATCTTCCTGAGAATACAAAGACGGTTAGCGAGGCAGGTGAAGTGAAGATTGACCAGGTTGTAATTGGTTCTTGTACAAATGGGCGGATTGAAGACCTACGCACAGCCGCGGAGATTTTAAAGGGCCGTAAAGTTGCTGACGGTATCCGCGTAATTGTAATTCCGGCAACCCAGGCGATTTATATGCAGGCAATCGAAGAAGGGCTTGTCCAGATTTTTATTCATGCAGGCGCAATTGTCAGCACGCCAACTTGTGGGCCTTGCCTTGGCGGATATATGGGAATCCTTGCGGCAGGAGAGAGGGCGGTTTCTACGACAAACCGCAATTTTGTTGGGCGAATGGGGCATGTAGATTCGGAAGTATACCTTGCAAGCCCGGCGGTAGCTGCGGCAAGTGCTGTGACAGGAAAGATTTCACAGCCATCAGAATTGGGGTTATAGGTTGAATTATGCAAAAACAGCATTTTGTTAGCAGACGTGTCTGCTTTGTTATGTTATAGGAAATTGCGCCGAACGTAGTGGTACAGCTAGCGCACCAGCGCTGGCGGTGCGCTTTGTTACCTTGTGCCGCTAAAGGCGTGGCATGGGGATTCGTGTAGTAGAAGGAAGAAAGGAAAATTAAAATATGAAAGCATGTGGTATTGTTCATAAATATGGAGATAATGTAGATACAGATGTAATTATTCCGGCAAGATACCTGAATTCTTCAGATCCGGCAGAGCTTGCAGGACATTGCATGGAAGATATTGATACGGATTTTGTAAAACGCGTGCAAAAGGGCGACATAATGGTGGCGAATAAGAATTTTGGCTGTGGTTCTTCAAGGGAGCATGCGCCAATCGCAATTAAAGCATCTGGCATAAGCTGTGTGATTGCGGAGACATTTGCCCGCATTTTCTACCGCAATGCAATCAATATCGGTCTTCCGATTATTGAATGCCCGGAGGCTGCAGAGGCGATCGAAGCCGGGGATACAGTAGAAATTGATTTTGACAGTGGCATGATCTATGACAAGACAAAAGGAACGGAGTATAAAGGGCAGGCATTTCCGCCGTTTATGCAGAAAATTATTGAATCAGAGGGATTGATTAATTACATTAATGAGAATAAATAGGAGGCGCGTTATGGTATTTGGAGTGATCCTTGCCGGTGGAGTTGGCAGCCGTATGGGTAATGTTGAGAAGCCGAAGCAGTATTTAAAGATTGGGAATAAGCCCATTATTATCCATACGATTGAGAAATTTTTTGTACATGATGCCTTTGTAAAGCTGATTGTACTTTGCCCGAAACAGTGGATGGAAAATACTAAAAATTTGATCAAGAAATATCTGGCGGATGGTGCAGAGCGGGTTGTGGTTCTGGAAGGCGGAACTACCAGAAATGAAACAATTATGAATTCGATTGCTTATATTGAGAAAGAATATGGCTTAGAGGATGATACCTTAATTGTGACGCATGATTCAGTGAGGCCGTTCTTAACATACCGTATTATTGAGGAGAATATTAAGTATGGCCTGGAATATGGTGCTGTGGATACAGTAATTGCGGCAACGGATACCATTGTTGAGAGCCAGGATGGAAAGACGATTACTTCTGTGCCGGATCGGAAAAAAATGTATCAGGGTCAGACTCCGCAGACGTTTAATGCGAAAAAATTGAAGGAGTTATATCTTTCCCTTTCAGAGGAAGAAAAAGAAATTTTGACGGATGCTTCTAAGATATTTGTAATAAAGGGCGAAAAAGTGCATTTGGTTGAGGGTGAAGTCTTTAATATTAAGATTACCTATCCGTATGATTTGAGGGTAGCAGAGTCCTTGATCCAGGAGCAGAATAAAGCGAAGTAGTATATTTTTGCCTGATAAAACGATAATTATCGGCATGTCAGTGCATTAGCCAGGCGGCAGTGCCGGCTTTGGCAGAATGGAGTTGAGATGTTAAATACAGTGTACCGTCTGGTAGCACCAAGACGTTTTGAAGTTGAATTTAATGATATAAATCTGCATGCTGGACAAGTTGTGGTAAGGCCGACACATTTGTCAATCTGCCATGCAGATCAGCGTTATTACCAGGGACTCCGCCCGGCGGAGGTTATGAAGAGCAAGCTCCCGATGGCTTTGATCCACGAAGGGATTGGAGAAGTGGTCTATGATCCGGCTGGAAATTTTCAGTGTGGGGACAGCGTAATTATGATTCCAAATACCCCGTTGGAGCAGGACCAGGTAATCGCTGAAAATTATCTGCGTTCTAGTAAGTTCCGTGCCAGTGGCTTTGACGGATTTATGCAGGAGCATGTTGCATTGGCTCCTGACCGTGTTGTGCCGCTCGACCCATCGATTGATAAAATAGTGGCGGCATTTACGGAGCTAGTATCGGTCAGTGTCCATGCGCTCCGCCGTTTTGATGCGATTGCCCACAGCAGAAGAAATATTGTCGGAATTTGGGGAGATGGGAATCTGGGTTATATTACTGCTATCTTTTTTAAGGCAATGTTCCCGGATGTGAAGCTTTACATTTTTGGTGTAGACCAGGAAAAGATGTCGCAGTTTTCTTTTGCAGATGACACGTTTTCTGTTATGGATATTCCATCCGGTCTTTTGATTGACCATGCATTTGAGTGTGTCGGCGGGGAGCCATCGCAAAAGGCGATCAGCCAAATTATTGACCACATCCAGCCAGAGGGGACGATTTCTCTTTTGGGGGTATCAGAGTATCCGGTGCCAATCAATACCCGTATGGTATTGGAGAAAGGGCTTCGGCTTTTTGGGAGCAGCAGGAGCGGCAGGGAGGATTTCTTAAAGACAGTTGCCCTTTACAAAGAGCATCCAGAGATTATTGGGTATTTAAGTAATATTGTCGGGGCACAAATTGAGGTGCGGACGATTGCCGATATGAACAGAGCATTTGAAATGGATATCCATAAGAGCATTGGAAAAACAATTATGATATGGAATAAGTAGGTTTGTTAGGGGAATGTATTATATTCCCCTATTTTGTATCATGGGGAATTGTGCTAAATGTAGTGGTACACCAACAAGAAACGCAAAGAACGAAAGTTCTTTTAGTGTTTTTGTTAGGGCACAAGCGAGGTCTGTGCCCTTTTTTGCTGTATTGGATTTGTTAAGAAAAGAGGATTTTATGAAAACATCAGATTTTGCTTATGATTTGCCGGAGGAGCTGATTGCACAGGACCCATTGGTGGACAGGGCATCCTCAAGGCTTATGCTTTTAGATAAGGAAACGGGGAGGAGGGAACATACAGAGTTTCACCAGATTATACAGTATCTTCAGAAAGGGGACTGTCTTGTTATTAATGATACGAAAGTTATCCCTGCCAGGCTGATTGGTGAGAAAGCGGAAACTGGGGGCAAGGTGGAAGTCCTTCTTTTGAAACGCAGGGAAAATAATATCTGGGAGACTTTGGTGAAGCCTGGAAAGAAGGCGAGACCTGGGGCAAAGATTTTGTTTGGCGGCGGGCTTCTTAGTGCGAAGGTTTTAGAAGTTGTAGAAGAGGGAAACCGTCTGATCCAGTTTTCATTTGATGGGATATTTGAAGAAATTCTTGACCAGTTGGGGCAGATGCCGCTTCCGCCGTATATTACACATGAGTTAAAGGACAAAAATCGCTACCAGACCGTATATGCGAAATATGAGGGGTCAGCGGCAGCGCCAACGGCAGGGCTGCATTTTACGGAAGGGCTTTTGGCGGAAATAGAGAAAAAAGGTGTGTCTATTGCGCGCGTAACGCTTCATGTGGGGCTTGGCACATTCCGCCCGGTGAAAGTGGAAGATGTGGCGAATCATCATATGCACACAGAATATTACAGAGTGACAGAGGAAGCGGCGGAGATTATTAATGGGAAAAAGAAAAGCGGCGGCCGGGTAATCTGCGTTGGGACGACAAGCTGCAGGACAATTGAGTCAGCGGCAGGTGAGGACGGCATGGTAAAGCCAGGCGAGGGTGACACGGATATTTTTATCTATCCGGGTTATCAGTTTAAGGTGCTTGACTGCCTGATCACAAATTTTCACCTTCCAGAATCAACACTTTTAATGCTGGTTTCTGCGCTGGCAGGAAAAGAACAAGTTATGGCAGCTTATCAGGAGGCGGTGGACATGCGTTACCGTTTTTTTTCCTTTGGGGATGCTATGTTTATAAAGTAACATAAAATGCTTGTTTATCCATGGTAACTATTTATGGATATTTTAATTATTATGTGTGAAATTAGTCGTAGATAGTTACTAACTATAGAGAAACTCTGCTTATTGAAAACAAAAATATTGAGAAACTGTATTAACCATGATAAAATCTAAATATATTTTTTGAAACGGATATATTACTTCGGCTATTTAATCTTACCGTTTTTGTTTGCTTAAATTTCCAAGTATTCTGCTGGAAGCGTCGATGTAGCACCACTATGCCTATGTTTTTGGCAGATGCTCGGATAGTTTATTCTAGAAAAAATTTGCGAGATTTCACTTCCGAAGTAAGATTATGGAATCTGTATACACAAGTGCAGAATGGAAAAGGAGGATGTAGTTTTGAAAAAGAAAATGCTTTTTATCTACAATCCCATGGCTGGAAAGGAACAGATTAAAAATAAGTTGTCAGATATTATACAGGTATTGTGCGGCGGCGGTTTCGAAGTGACTATTTTTGCAACGCAGGGAAAAGGAGATGCCACAGATATTGTGATAGAGCGGGGAGAAGAATTTGATTATGTCGTATGCTCTGGCGGGGATGGGACGATGAATGAAGTAGCTTCCGGCCTGATGAGTTTAGAACGGCGTCCG
The DNA here is from genome assembly GCA_910585905.1 of uncultured Lachnospiraceae bacterium. GTDB lineage: Bacteria > Bacillota > Clostridia > Lachnospirales > Lachnospiraceae > Butyribacter. The sequence continues at coordinate 153,574 of CAJUID010000004.1, read as the reverse complement.
ATTTGTGGTTATATTCCAGCTGGGACGGTGAATGATTTTGCGTCAAGCCTTAAAATACCAAAGGTTATGAAAAAGGCGGCAAAGCTTATTGTTGATGGCAGTGTATTCCAATGTGATATGGGGCAGTTTAATGACCGTTATTTTACATATGTATCGGGATTCGGTGCATTTACGGAAGTGTCCTATCAGACGCCGCAGGAGTGGAAAAATACACTGGGAAAAGCAGCATATTTTATAGAGGCACTTAAACACATTCCAGATATTAAGACACACCATATGAAGATAACGTATGATGGAAATACCATAGAGGATAACTTTATTTTGGGTTTAGTAAGCAATTCCGTATCTGTGGCGGGATATAAGGCATACAGCAAAATGGCAATCATGATGGATGATGGGCTGTTTGAGGCACTGTTTATTAAGGAAATCCGAAATCCGCTGGAGCTGCAGGCAACGCTAAATGCCCTGATGTCCAAAAAATTTGATACTGAGCGCATCTTTCGGTTTAGCAGCAGTGAAATAACAATTGCCAGTGATGACGATGTCCAATGGACGTTAGATGGGGAGGATGGCGGTGTGTGCAGGGAAGTGACAATGAAAAATCATCAGTATGCGCTTCCGATACTGTGTGATAAGCAGGTGTCTAAAAATGTTTCCCAGAGATATTTACAGGCAGGGAATCGCGGCAATATAAATTAAGATGCTAGGAGGATGGCAGGAAGTGCAGATTTACTTTGCCCCATTGGAGGGGATTACCGGATATATCTACCGCAATGCATATGAAGATTATTTTGGCGGTATTGACCGATACTACAGCCCCTTTGTAGTGACAGGGGACACTGGGATTATGAAAAATAAACAGAAAAAGGATATTCTTCCAGAAAACAACAAGGGAATCTCGTTGGTGCCGCAGCTTTTAACCAACCGGGCGGACAATTTCTGCAATGCGGCAAACCAGATGGAAGCGCTTGGATACCGTGAAGTAAATTTAAATTTGGGATGTCCTTCTGGAACAGTTGTTTCAAAGGGAAGGGGGGCAGGTTTTCTTGGGAAGACAGAGGAGCTACAGAGGTTTTTAGAATCTATTTTTGAGAAATGCACCTGCCAAATTTCTGTAAAGACTAGGATTGGCGTAGAATCACCGGAAGAGTTCGCCGCACTTTTGGAGTTGTTTAATCAGTACCCGGTGTGTGAGCTAATCATCCATCCAAGGACGAGAAGTGAATTTTATAAAGGGAAACCGCATATGGAGATTTTTGATTATGCATACAAGCACAGTAAAAATCCGGTGTGTTATAACGGAGATCTTTTTTCTGTCCAGGATTGCCAGACGATTTCTGAGCAATATCCAGAACTTTCTTCTATTATGATTGGCAGAGGACTAATTGCAAGACCGGGATTTGCTGGAAATGCAGAGCAGAAGCAGACAGTTGTTGCAAAAGAGATGGTGCAGGAATTTATGGGGCGGCTTCTTGCAGACTATAGGGAAGTTATGTCAGGGGATATCCATGCCCTATTTAAAATGAAAGAAATCTGGCTCTATTTGGCGCCAGGTTTTACAAATTTTGAAAAATATCTTAAAAGGATTAAAAAGACAAATAAACTTGGGGAATATCAAGCTACTGTGGCGAATTTATTTGAAAAAGAAGAGCTGCTGTGGTGATACGTTGATACATGTTTGTGCCCGGGCGCTGCCTGCTACAAACAGTAAGTGATTTTAGTATATATAATAGAGAAAGCAGCGCAGGAATGAGGTAGGATATGGCATATAAACGGATATTTGTTGTGGTACTGGATTCGCTTGGAGTCGGGGCAATGCCGGATTCTGGGCAATATGGGGATATTGGCGTGGATACGCTTGGGCATATTAGTGAGAAGATGGGTGTGTTAAATATACCAAATCTACAAAGGCTTGGGCTTGCAAACCTGCATCCGGTCAAAGGGGTGGAGCCGGTGGCGGAACCTCTGGGAAGGTATGCAAAGCTTAGGGAGAAAAGCCTTGGCAAAGATACGATGACTGGACACTGGGAGATGATGGGCCTTCATGTGACAAAACCTTTTATTACATTTACAGAACATGGCTTTCCAAAGGAGTTGATTGAAGCTTTGGAGCAGGAGACCGGCAGGAAGATTATTGGGAATAAGAGTGCCAGCGGAACGGCTATTTTGGATGAACTAGGGGAGGAAGAGATTAGAAATGGCCACCTGATTGTGTATACCTCCGCAGATTCTGTGCTGCAGATTTGCGGTAATGAGGAGACAATGGGGCTTGATACCCTCTACCATTATTGTGAGATTGCAAGACGCCTGACTATGAAGGATGAGTGGAAGGTTGGCAGGGTTATAGCACGTCCATATATTGGGAAGAAGAGGGGAGAATTTGTGCGAACCTCAAATCGGCATGATTATGCTTTAAAACCTTTTGGGAAAACAGTTTTGGATGCCTTGAAGGAGCAGGGGTATGATGTGATTTCGGTTGGGAAGATTTATGACATCTTTGATGGGGAGGGATTGACCGTTTCCAATAAATCAAAGAGTTCTGTTCATGGTATGGAACAGACCATAGAAATTGCAAAAGGTGATTTTAAAGGGCTTTGTTTCACCAATCTGGTGGACTTTGATGCACTCTGGGGGCACCGAAGAAACCCAGTTGGCTATGGGGAAGAATTGGAACGTTTTGATGTGAAACTAGGGGAATTACTTCCTGTGCTGCGGGAGGATGATTTGTTGATCTTAACAGCAGATCATGGAAATGACCCAACCTATACAGGGACAGACCATACAAGGGAGAAGGTGCCGCTTCTCGCTTACTCTCCTTCAATGAAATGCCGCGGCCAGTTGGAGGAGCAGGATACGTTTGCGGTTATTGGCGCGTCGATTGCGGAGAATTTTGGTGTAGCAATGCCTGATGGGACAATTGGATTATCAATTTTAAGGGAAATGATTTAGTTTGAAGTGATCAGACACATTTAGAAACGTTTTTATCCTTTTGGCATAAGATATTATAAAAGAGACAGCATTTTTCATATTTGTGCCGCGAAAGCGTGCACAGGAATGGGGTATCTTATGTGCGGAATAGCAGGCTTTTTTAGTACGGACCGAGAGTATACAAAGAACATAGATTATTACACAAAAATCTTGACAGATATGAGGGATTCTTTAGTTCCAAGAGGACCGGACAGCAATGGAACATTGCTTTATGGCGGGTGCGGGCTAGCGCATACAAGGCTTTCCATTATAGATTTGAAAGATGGGGCACAGCCGATGAAGCGTGAGGTCGCAGGATATCCATATGCGGTTGTGTACAATGGAGAATTGTATAACACAAAGGAATTAAAGGATGATTTACTGGCAAAGGGATGGCAGTTTCGGACTACTTCGGATACGGAGGTGATACTGCTGTCCTTTTTGCAGTATGGGAGTGACTTTGTAGAGCGTCTGGATGGCATCTTTTCGATTGCAATTTATGATAACCGTCATGAAAAGCTGTTGCTCTACCGTGACAGTTTTGGGATTAAGCCGCTTTTTTATACTGTGCAGGATGGCGAGATTCTTTTTGCATCAGAGCCAAAAGCGCTTTTTGCCCATCCAGATTGTGTGCCAAGGGTAACATGGGACGGTCTTCGGGAGGTGCTTGGAGTAGGACCTGCAAGGATTCCTGGGTCTGGTGTTTATGAAGGTATCCATGAAGTAGAGCCGGGCTGCTATTTGAGCTGTAGCAAATATGGTATAAGAAAAGTAGTTTATTGGAGGCTCAAAAGCCATCCACATGAAGATTCCTATGAGAAGACCATTGAAAAAACAAGGGAACTGGTAGATAGCGCCGTGACAAGGCAGATGGTTTCGGATGTGCCAATCTGTACATTTTTGTCAGGTGGTATTGATTCTAGCTTGGTGTCATCAATCTGCAGCAGAAATTTAAAGGAAAAAGGAGAGAGGCTTACTACATTTTCCTTTGATTTTGACGGAAATGAAAAATATTTTAAGGCAAATGCATTTCAGCCTTCCCAGGATCGTCCATATGTCGATAGAATGAAAGATTATCTTGGCAGCGACCATCATTATCTTACTTGTGATTATGAGACACAGGCGGATTTGCTTAAGGAATCTGTAAAAGCCCATGATATGCCTTGCATGGCAGATGTGGATTCCTCGCTGCTTCATTTTTGCAGGCTGGTCAGCAAAACACATAAGGTTGTATTAACAGGAGAGTGTGCGGATGAAGTGTTTGGCGGATATCCGTGGTTCCACAGACAAGAATTTTTTGGAAAGGAGACATTTCCGTGGACACCGGATTTATCACCGAGGAAAGAGCTTTTGCAGCATGACTTTGTACAGGAGCTTGGCATGGATGAATTTGTGAGGGGAGCCTATGCAGAGGCTGTCAGCAAGATTGAGACTCTGCCGGGCGAGGATGAGACAGAGACGAACCGGAGACAGATTGGCTACCTAAATATCCGTTTCTTTATGCAGACGCTTTTAAACCGTATGGACCGCACCAGCATGCACTGGGGGCTGGAGGCGAGGGTGCCGTTTGCAGACAGGAAGCTTGTTGAATATATATTTAATGTGCCGTGGGAAATGAAGGCCAAGGATGGGGTGGTTAAGAATGTTTTGCGCCAGAGCAGCGTTGGGAAGCTGCCGGATGATATTTTATTCCGCCGAAAAAGCCCTTATCCGAAAAGCTATAACCCTTATTATGAACAGATGCTTGGCAGGCGCCTGGCAGAAGTTTTGGAAGATTCCGCATCACCGCTTCTGCAATTTGTAGATAAAAAGAAAGTGCTTGCCTTTATCGAAAGTGTCAAGGACTACGGAAAGCCGTGGTATGGGCAGTTAATGGCAGGGCCGCAGATGTTGGCATATCTGCTGCAGATAGATTTCTGGCTAAGAGAGTACAAGGTGGAACTGGTGCTATCATAAACGAGGAGTTTTAAACATGCTTTAGAGCGTGCTCCACTTGTAGAATGTTTGCGGTTTGAATTGCTTACAGTATTCTTATCACAGAGAGAAATTGGCGAAATATCAGTGTCATTGATAACTGTAGATTATCCCTTCTTAAAAAATGGGGAAAGTCAAAAATAAATGAGTTGACAATAAAAGCAGGTATGGTGTATACTTGTACAAATATTGAAGCTGCTCGTAATATAAGCGGTATATTAACAGTTATGGCACGCAGGATTTTCCTGCGTGTCTTACTACTATAATTACATAAAGGAGGATAATTAAAATGGGCAGGATTATTGGTGAGGGAATTACATTTGACGATGTATTGCTAGTCCCACAATATTCAGAAGTAATTCCAAATCAAGTTTCTTTAGCAACTAATTTAACAAAATCCATCCGGCTTAACATTCCAATGATGAGCGCAGGTATGGACACTGTGACAGAATATCGCATGGCAATTGCCATGGCACGGCAGGGTGGAATCGGAATTATTCATAAAAATATGTCAATTGAGGAGCAGGCAGACGAAGTTGATAAAGTAAAACGTTCAGAGAATGGTGTTATCACTGATCCATTTTATTTATCTCCGGAACATACGCTGGAAGATGCAAATAATCTGATGGCAAAGTTTCGTATTTCCGGTGTACCGATTACAGAAGGCAAAAAGTTAGTAGGAATTATAACAAACCGTGATTTAAAATTTGAGACAGATTTTTCTAAAAAAATAAAAGAATCAATGACTTCTGAAGGGTTGATTACGGCAAAACAGGGCATTACCCTGGACGAAGCAAAAAAGATTCTGGCAAAATCCAGAAAAGAAAAGCTTCCATTAGTAGACGACGAGGGCAATTTAACAGGGCTGATCACCATAAAAGATATTGAGAAGCAGATTAAATATCCCCTTGCCGCAAAAGATTCACAGGGGCGTCTGCTTTGTGGTGCAGGTGTTGGCGTTACTGCAAATATTTTGGATCGTGTAGATGCGCTGGTTGAGAAACATGTTGATTGTATTGTGATTGATACAGCACATGGCCACAGCGCCAATGTATTAAAAGTAGTAAAAATGGTTCGTGACGCCTATCCAGATTTGCAGATTATTGCTGGAAATGTGGCAACAGGGGCGGCTACGGAAGCCTTGATTAAGGCAGGAGTTGATTGTGTTAAGATTGGAATTGGGCCAGGTTCTATTTGTACTACTCGTGTAGTTGCTGGTATTGGTGTTCCACAGATTACAGCAATTATGAATTCGTATGAAGTGGCAAGTAAATATGGTATCCCGGTTATTGCAGATGGCGGAATTAAATATTCTGGCGATATGGCAAAGGCAATTGCAGCAGGAGCCAGTGTGTGCATGATGGGAAGTATTTTTGCTGGATGTGATGAAAGTCCGGGAGAGTTTGAATTGTTCCAGGGCCGAAAATATAAAGTATACCGTGGTATGGGTTCTATTGCAGCAATGGAAAATGGAAGCAAAGACCGTTATTTCCAGACTGATGCAAAAAAATTGGTTCCAGAAGGTGTAGAGGGACGTGTTGCATACAAAGGTACCGTAGAGGATACAGTATTCCAGTTAATGGGTGGGCTTCGTTCTGGTATGGGTTATTGTGGTGCGAAAGATATTAAGACGTTGCAGGAAAATGGGCAGTTTGTTAAGATTTCCGCAGCATCCTTAAAAGAAAGCCATCCACATGATATTCACATAACAAAGGAAGCACCTAATTATAGCGTAGAATAGAATTATGAGAAAATTTACAAGGGCAGAAAAGAGAAAAATAAAATATTTAGCAGTGGTAATAGGAGGGGCATCTTTGGTGTCACTCCTAATTATCCTGCTTTTTGTGGGCATTGCCCATCTTTTTCAAGGGCGTGGAAAAGAGACGCAGGAAGTAATGGCATACGACTTTTCAGATATAGATGTTGCAAAACCAGACATCTCCGAAATGATTCTGACAAAAAATGTCAACTCCAGACCAGGAACAGCATTGAAAAAGATAAATGGCCTTGTGATTCACTATACGGCAAATCCGGGGACAGACGCAGAAGCGAACAGGAATTATTTTGAGTCAAGAAAAGATTTTCCGAATGAGGCGGGCTATAAGGTAAGCAGTCATTATATTGTTGGACTGGATGGCAGGATTATACAATGTATACCAGAAAATGAGATTGCATATGCTTCTAATGACCGCAATAGCGATACAATTTCTATAGAATGCTGTCATCCCAAAAAGAACGGAAAATATACGAAAAAGACTTATCAGGCATTAATCCATCTGGCAGCCTATCTTTGTGATAAATATGAGCTGGAGCCGGAAAAGATAATTAGGCACTATGATGTGAAGGGCAAACTCTGCCCATTATATTATGTGAAACACCCGGAAGCATGGGAAAAATTAAAATCAGATGTAGACGTCTATTTAAAGAAATCTATCATAAAAAAGAATGAATAATCTTACATTCTGCTGACAGTATATTAGGATACGCTTTAAGTGAATATTATAAAATATCGTTACATATGTTTGTTAAAAACAGAGATTTTATCTCTGTTTTTTTGTTGATATTTTCTCTTGCATAATTTATAGCAGGTGCTAAAATGAGTAATATAACGAATAAAATGTAACATATGTTTATAAGAAATTATGCAGAGGCATGGGAGAGAAGGATAGCCTTTGCGTTAATGCTTAGAGATGATGGTATGTGATGCTGTGGCAGGCAGGGGATGCCAAGATGTTATTGTGGAGAGAATTCGTTATGCCGCAGGTGGAGGAGCTATCGTATCATGCGATAAATAACCTTATACCATAGACCTGTAGTGTTAATTGGGACGAAGTGTTTTTTGGTGCCAATGTCATTTGAATAAATGAATTTTATAATTGAAAAGAGAGGAGAAAAAGCAGAAGAATGAAAAAACGAAGAGTATTACAAATTGCGTTTGCTATGATATTGATTGCAGCGGGCATTCTGTTTGGAGGCCGCAGTTTAATTGCATCTGGGCTGGATACTAGTGAAGTAGGGGATGCGTCAGATATCGGCCATTTTGAGGATCGGGTTGGCGGATATTCTCATGTTGGGATAAAGGTGTATTGGGAAGATCAGTTGGAATGTTATGCCCTGGATACCTATAAGAAAAATGAGCGTGGTATTTGGCAATATCTTATGTCAAATATTAATGGGCATAAGGAGATTGCAGATTCGTATCGTGGCAGTGAAAGCCCATTTTGGTTAAAGAATCCTGATTTTGACAGAGCGGGCCGTTTTTTGATGCGTGGGAATCTTGTTAAGAAGGGACGCACCGATTATAGTGTATACGTAGAACTTTATTTAAATGGGAAATTAGACTGGACGGGTTATGAGATGGCGGATGTCAATTTGGGGCATGGTACTATTCACTGTGGAAGCCGTTCTTTTAAACTGGATAATATGCAGGCTGGCGGGTATGATGCGGAGGGGATGTCCTTTGTCTATCATGTATATGATCCGAGGATTATTGAACCAGATGGCGACGAATTGTCACTGGATGCCCATGGCGGGACGGTGGAAAAGACCGGAAAAGCATATTATCGAAGGGAAGGGCTTTATCTGATTGACCTGCCAGTAGTTAGTATGGCAAGGGCAGGATATACTTGTACCTTTAAAGGCTGGTATAGCGCTGCGCAGGGCGGAACGGAGTATAAAGTGGGGGATATTCTGCAAAAGGGTGATAAGCTTCATGCCAGATGGACGGTTACGCCAAATCAGTATGATGTAACTTGTATAGATGTCCGCGGGGACAACCCAAATGGCCAGGTTTTAGGGCGGACTAGCTGGAAGGCGGCATTTGGAACTACGGCAAATGCATCAAAGGCAGGCACAAACAAAGCGGTTGGGGCATATTACCCACATTGTTTTTATAAGGATTCCACAACGGCACAGGTTACGGAAAATGGGGCTACAGTATATCGGTATTTTTCTTATGAGTCCTGCCCGGTAGAATACATAGACCAGATTGAAGAGGGAAGCCGGAGGGGAGAAAATCTTGGCACTTGTTCTCAGCGTAGGGAGTATTCTACAACGGCTCAGGGTTCTGATATTGGAATGGATGCATCTCCTGGCACGTATTATAAGGGGTATTATTACACAAGATGTACATCGCAGCAGGTCAGGGAGCAGGGAACGATTGTATACCGTTTTTTTAAGCCAGTCCAGTATACGGTTGTGATGGACGGAAATGGCGCTACAGAGGGCCAAATGCAGGAAATTAGAAATTGTGAATATGATCGAATGATTACATTGGAAAAAAACTGCTTTCGTAAAAATAGCCTGATAGCCTTATATCAGAACGAGCAGAAAAATCCCACAGAGACTACAATTATCACTGTAAAACAGAAGTTTTTAGGATGGGCTTTACAGAAAAATGGAGTTGTGCGTTATGCAGATGGGGAAAGTATTAAGAATATTTCTGCGCAGAGTGGAACAGTGACGCTATATGCTGTCTGGAGTGAGGAGCGTGTTGATTTACCTTCTCTGGCAGCACCGATGGGATATCATTTTATGGGATGGGCAAAAACAGCGGATGCCCAGACAGGATTAATGCAGATAAATGTTGCTGATTCTGATGAATTCTATGCTGTCTGGAAAAGGGACGTTGTAAAATACCATGTGGAATATTATAAAGAGAATCTTGCCGGGGGATATGATCTGGCCTCAAGTTACCAGTTTGATGGTTATACTGATGATGAGGTGAGTGTAGAATCGGTTGATAAAGTTTCGCCAGGGTTTACGCTGGATGAATCATCTTCTAAATTATCTGGCAGGATTAAGGCGGATGGAAGTTTAATACTATGTGCTTATTATCGAAGAAATTCATATGAGTTCCAGTATAATTTAAATGGTGGTTCTCTGGATAAAGGAGATGAACTTTGCAAAGAGCGGATAAAATTTGGCACAAACCTGATTTTACCGGCTGTCATCCCTCACCGGGATGGTTATCTGTTCCAGGGCTGGTATCAGGATTCTGATACGACACTTACATTGTATCAGCCAAGGGACAGCTATGTCATGCAGAATCATGATGTGGTACTTTGTGCACAGTGGAAAAAGACATCTTTTCAGGTCAAATACAACAATAATAAGGAGTTTACGAGAATTACCGATATTTCTGGGGCAGTACGGGATACAGATTATGTCTATCAAAAAGACTCTTTTGCAAGCAGCGAATTGTTCTATTCGGATGAGGCGGAGATGATCTTCTGGAATACAAAGCCGGATGGAAGTGGAGTATCTATTCTTCCGGGTACTAATATGAAAGGATTATTTGATTCAGAAGATGATTTGACTCTGTATGCTGTTTGGAAACGGAATGATAGTGATGAGTACGTTTCATTCTGGTTAAAATTATGGAAAGAGGAAAATGGCACAAAAGAGGTTATTGATACACTAAAATTGTATGGAAGGCCAGGGGAGCGTATTAGTGTGTCACTGATGCGGCTGTTTCAGAAGGAGTTATCTGGGGAGAGCGTAATTTATTTTTATAAAGGATATGAGGTAGTAAATGCAGATTTGTTGCAGCAGATTATTTCTTTGGAATCCGATACAGAAATTTCTTTAACCATGAAAGAAAGGTCTTGTACGATTTCTTTTGAGACTGGCAAAGAAGGGGAAGGAAGTCTGTTACCGGAGGTTATAGGAAAATACCATGAGGAATTTATTCTTCCAGATACTCTTGCTGATGGAACCAAGGTGGATCGGTATGAGGATGGAAGTGGAAAGCATTATTTTCCTGGGGATAAAATTGTGTTGGAAAGAAATATGAAATTGTATCTTCAATATGAAATTCACCTTCATGATGAAAAGGGTGGGGAAAAGGATCGTATTGTTTATGTAAACCGCGGCTCAGATTATATTCTTCCGGAACTCACCCAGAATGGATACCAGCTTTTGGAATGGTCTGACTCAATGGGAGAAAGCATTGGCAAACCTGGGCAGGCGATACAAAATGTTGCAAAACGGTATGAACTCTACGCGAGATGGTCTGAGCCATTGACATACCAGATAACATATGACCTAGAAGGCAGCGGCGTCAAGATTTTGGAAAACCATGTATCTTATTATCAATATACGAAGGGGGCTGTTCTGCCAGATGCAAACCAGGTTATTGTTCCAGAAGGATATCAGTTTGATGGCTGGTATGACAGCCAGGATACCCAAAAGACGCTGTTTAGTAAAATTGTCTCCACAGAATACGGGGACAGGATTTTAAAACCTCATTTGTCAAAAAGAGACAGCAATCAGAATTCTGGGAATCATGATCAAAATGAAGATAAGCCGATAGAGGGAAATGGAAATCAGGCTGGAAACTCTTCGGACATTGGTAATGGAAATCAAAGTGGAAACTCATCCGGTTCCGGCGATGGAAATCAAGTGGGCAATAACCATGTGGACTCTGATCACAGTGGCAGCGGGCAGACTGGGGATGGAGCTGGGACTTCTGGAGACAATGGACAGAATGGGAATGGAGGTACATCTAATCTAGGAAATAATGGGCAGAATGGAAACAGTGTAAAGAATCCGAATAAACCGTTGGATGAGAAAAAGCAAGTAGGGAAAGATGTAGATAGGGTAAGTATTACATTTTGGAAAGGAAAATTGAAATATAAGATTGTATCAAAAAAGAAGGGGCAGGAAAAGGTGAATGTAATTGCGGTTAAGAAGAAAGCAAAGAAAGTATCTATTCCGTCTAAAGTAACTTATGCAAAAAAGCGTTTCTGTGTTGCGGCAATTGCAAAGAAAGCATTTGTTCAGTCGAAGGCAGTTAAAATTACACTTCCAAAAACAATAATTAAGGTGGGGACTAAAGCGTTTGCCAATATGAAATTTTTAAAAAGAGCAATACTTGGAACTGGGCTGAAAAGTATAGGAAAACAAGCATTTTGGAAGGATAAAAAGCTTTGCAGGATTGTGATTAAGGGAAAAAGGGTTACTAAAATAGGGAAAAAGGCTTTTGTGAAAATTAATCAGAGGGCAGTATTCCAAATTCCAAAAAGCAGAAAGAAAGCCTACCAAAGAATGCTAAAGAAGTCTGTTAAAAATGCATCTATCAGTATTCTGCGGTAGGCAAAGGGAAATTGGCTGGAGAATATTATAATTCAAGTGGAATGGATTTTCCGGCAGCTTGGTATTTTGTATATGTAATTCCTGCTGATTTCATCATCCGTTTTGCAGCAATAAAGGATGATTGTTCGGAATATTTATCACTGAGATAGATGACTTCAGAGATGCCGACTTGAATTAATGCTTTGGTACATTCGTTACATGGAAAAAGAGTCGTATATATTCTGGCATGTTCCATATTTGTGCCAGTATAATTTAAGATAGCATTGAGTTCTGCGTGGCACACATAGAGATATTTGCTATCTAAATCGGAAGAAGCTTCGCGGCGCCAAGGATACTCATCATCCGAGCAGCCGCGCGGCATTCCGTTATATCCTACCGAGAGAATTTTATTATCTTGGCTGACGATACAGGCACCTACGCTGGTATTTGGGTCTTTGCTGCGCTCAGCAGAAAGAAGGGCGATTCCCATAAAATACTCATCCCATTTTAAATAGTTTTCTTTTTTCATTTAGCATATCCTTTCTGTTCAGTATAGCAATGCGATAAGTGGTTTGTAGAAAATAAAAAGACTGCCCACACCATGACAGTCTTTCTTTATTAATATACATTATGCAATTTTATTAACAGCAATTGTCATACGGGAAATCTTTCTAGAAGCTGTCTTGTGATGATATACACCTTTGCCTGCAGCTTTGCTGATTTCAGAAATTGCTGATGTTAATGCTGTAGTAGCAGCATTCTTATCGCCAGCAGCGATAGCAGCATCGACCTTTTTAATAGCTGTCTTTACTTTAGATTTGATAGCCTTATTTCTATCTGCATTTCTGCGCTGAACTAAAATTCTTTTCTTCGCTGATTTGATATTAGCCATTTTTACACCTCCCCGTTTGTGAAATCTTTTGTTCTACAAAGCGGACACGGTCACTTTGAATAAACATACTCATACATGATATAAGAAGATGAAGATTTTGTCAATACATAATTTTCATGTTTTATGAAATACTGTTATTATTTGTTACTATTCTTGGCTAATTCTGTTTTTGTAGCGTTTGGCAGGTTTTACACATATTATTGGATTAGCTATGAATAGTGACTGACAGGCTGATTTTGAACAATGGCAGAGTTGTCTTTCTTGCATGGAAAAGATGATCTAGGGGAAGAGAAGGGGGAAATTAAGGTGAACCAAAAATATGAAAAACGGACTGATTTAGCGATTGAGGTGAGGGAAAGTTTTCCGCAAGATAATGTTGAGGTGGAAGGTGTAGTATTAACTGAGGAAAGAAGAGCGAGGGGGAATCTGAAAGTTACTACTGTAGAAATAAAAAATGAAAATGGTGCAAAGCAAATGAAAAAACCAATTGGGACATATGTGACCCTGGAGTTTGATTCCAATATTCCAGAGGGGATATTATGGGAGGAGGATACAGAATCTATTGCAAAGGAACTTGGCGGTATATTACAGCAGATGATTGGCCAGGTTGGCCAGAAAGAAGGTAAAGAGGGGAAATTAATACTACTCTCTGGGCTAGGAAACCGATTTGCCACGCCGGACGCTCTGGGGCCTTATGTTTTAGAAAATGTGAGTATGAACCGTCATATGAAAAAGGAATTTGGAAAGTATTGGGGCGGAGGCGATTATACATTGTGCGGGATTGCCCCAGGCGTAATGTCACAGACAGGAATGGAAACAGGGGAGATTTTGAAAGGAATTATTGGTAAGATTCAGCCAGATATTTTGCTGGTGATAGATTCTTTGGCTTCCCGCAGTGTAAAACGATTATGCCGTACAATACAGATTACAAATACAGGAATCTCACCGGGAGCCGGAATCGGAAATAATCGTAACCAGATTAATGAGGAGACGATGGGAATTCCAGTAATAGCAATTGGTGTACCTACTGTTGTTGATGCTGGTACGATTGTCTATGAAGCACTGGAAAATGCATTGTCAAAGGAAGGTTACAGTGAAAAGGAAATCTTTAGCTTTTTTCGGAGTATTACCGGAAAAGATGTTAAAAATCTATTTGTCACACCAAAGGATATTGATGAAGAAATTCGTCAGGTCGGGAAGATGATTGCAGTGGGATTGTCGGACTTTGTTTCTATGCATACTTCTTTTTCGGGAAGCATAAACTGATATTGTAGTGCAAAGTCAATCTATGGATGGCTTACCAGATAGGAGGAACGTGTGAATGAAAAGATTATTCACACAGGAAGGAACGCCCGCAAAGCGGGCTTGCTGCAAGGCAGCATTCTTCCCTATGTTTGTGCCACTGTAAGCGGCATGTTAGGAAGAGTGAAATATAAACGTTTCATTCACAAGTTTGTGGTTACATGAACTTGCAGGTTGTGGTCAAATGGAGGGTATTTATGGCAAATTTTAGGGAGACAAATCAAGTCTCAGATGGAAAGAAAATATCGGGGTCGAAAGCCTTTTTATGCCTTTTGTTTGTGGTTTGGACAGGTATTCTTGTCTGGTCTGGCCTTAAACAGTATTATTCTAGCGAAAAAATAGAAAAGAAAGTAGCATCGCTGCTTCTGGAGCATGGTGGTTCCAAGATGGAAGAATTTGAAAAGATAGAGCCGTCAGGGATAGCTTCTTATTTAGCCAGACAGACATTATCTCAGACAGGTGTACTTTCCTATCTTTTAGAACATCAGGGCAAACTTCCTAAAAGAGAGGAAAAAGATATTGTAAAAATTGCCGCTCTGTTTTCTGGGAAAAATGCTGATACAGCACATTGGTGTGCAGCGGCTGGCAAGAAATCAATGGAATATGAACTTTTTGCCAAGTCTGACCAGACAATTCCAGACTTGCTTGCACAGGAGAAAAGTGGAAAGAAAGGGCAGAAGGAGACCGTGGTAGCGAGCGATACCAAAGAAGAGCAGGAGGAAAAAGAATTGGACACGCTTGATGAAACGTTGGCTGTGCCAGTTCAAAATATTTTGCTTTTTCGAAATGGGAGCCCTGATATAACAAGGCAAAATAAAGAGAGCGATTCTAAGAAAAATATATCAAATGCACTACTTTGTGATAGCAGAGATAAATTGGAGGCCAACTTAGAAACAATTAATGAGTTAAAAAATAGTTATAGCCGCTCTTATCTGCTTCGTAAATTTTATATTGCGGATTCCTCTACATCAGTGGATAATCATGTATTTCAAGTGAAAAAACTGGTGGAGATGGATTTGACATTAAAAAAGGAAAGCAAGCCCCAAATACTGATTTTCCATACACATGGGGCATCAGAAGCATTTATTGACAGTAAGGCAGGAAAAAAGGAAGATTCTATTATAGGGGTTGGGAATGTTCTGGCTGAAATTTTGTCTGAGGAATATGGATACCAGGTTCTACATGACAAAACGGAATATGACAGGATTAATGGGAGTATTGATCGCAACAAGGCTTATAATAATGCTTATAATGGCCTGCAAAAGACATTAAAAAAATATCCGTCCATCCAGATTATCATTGATCTGCACAGGGACGGCGTAGGAAATAAGGTGCAGCGTACAACTAGGATTGCCGGAAAACGGACTGCCCAGGTAATGTTTTTTAATGGGCTTTCAAGAAACTCTTCTGGTAATATTGCATATTTACATAATGATAATTTACAAGGAAATCTTGCCTTTAGCCTACAGCTTAAGATGGAGTGTATGAAACGTTTTGAGGATTTTGCAAGACCTGTTTATCTAAAGGGATACCGTTATAATATGCATCTTCGTAAGCGTTACACATTGATAGAGCTTGGCAATGAAAATAATACTGTACAAGAGGCAAAGAATGCGATGGCACCGCTTGCAATGGCTTTAGATGCTGTTTTGACTGGAAAATAGAAATATGATAAAATGTTCGCGATGCAATTTGCTGTGCTGTGCAGTATTGAAAATAATACGGGCTGCATAGCAAAGAGAATACGGTTTATCTGGCAAAAGTAACAGGCGGAAAACCGGAAAGTTAGAATCGGAAAGGATGCGGACATGGAAAAGATAGATCAGGCACATATTCGGAATTTTTGTATCGTGGCACATATAGATCATGGTAAATCTACGCTTGCGGACCGTATTATTGAAAAAACGGGACTTTTAACTAGCCGTGAGATGCAGGCACAGGTGTTGGACAATATGGAACTTGAGAGAGAGCGCGGTATTACCATTAAGGCACAGACAGTCCGAATTGTTTATCGGGCGAAAAATGGGGAAGAGTATGTCTTTAATTTGATTGATACACCTGGGCATGTGGATTTTAATTATGAGGTTTCCAGGAGCCTTGCAGCTTGTGAGGGTGCAATCTTAATTGTTGATGCGGCACAGGGCATTGAGGCACAGACTTTGGCAAACTGTTATCTGGCACTGGATCATGATTTAGAGATTATGCCAGTTATTAATAAAATCGACCTGCCTAGTGCAGAACCAGATAGAGTAAAGGAAGAAATAGAGGATGTAATTGGACTGGATGCCTCCGATGCCCCATTGATTTCTGCCAAAATGGGAACAAATATTGAGGAAGTGCTGGAGCAGATTGTTACTAAGATTCCGGCACCTGCGGGCAGGGAAGACGCGCCTTTGCAGGCTCTGATTTTTGATTCTATCTATGATGCCTACAAAGGAGTTATAATTTTCTGCAGATTTTTTGATGGCTCTGTCAGGAAAGGGCAGGAGATTCTAATGATGGCAACAGGTGCGAAAGCAGAGGTAGTAGAGGTTGGAATTTTTGGTGCAGGGCAGTTTATCCCTACGGATGAGCTTAGCGCCGGGATGGTTGGATATATTACTGCAAGCTTAAAAAATGTACAAGATACCCGTGTTGGTGATACTGTTACTTTGGCTCAGAATCCATGTAAGGAGGCGTTGCCTGGCTATAAAAAGGTTCAGCCTATGGTGTACTGCGGTATGTATCCGGCTGATGGTGCAAAATATAATGATTTGAGGGATGCGCTGGAGAAGCTGCAGCTAAATGATGCGGCGTTGCAGTTTGAGGCGGAGACATCGATTGCGCTGGGATTTGGTTTCCGGTGTGGTTTTCTTGGACTGCTGCATTTAGAGATTATTCAAGAACGGCTGGAGAGAGAATATAATCTTGACCTTGTCACAACAGCTCCAGGCGTTGTTTACCATGTATACAAGACAAGTGGCGAGATGATAGAAGTAACAAATCCGTCGAATCTTCCAGATCCATCTGAAATTGACCATATGGAAGAGCCGATTGTTTCTGCAGAGATTATGGTGACAACAGAATTTGTAGGTTCCATTATGACGCTCTGTCAAGAACGGCGCGGTGTCTACCTTGGAATGGAGTATATTGAGGAGACAAGGGCTGTTTTAAAGTACGACCTTCCTTTAAATGAGATTATTTATGATTTTTTTGATGCACTTAAGTCGCGCTCCAGAGGGTACGCTTCATTAGATTATGAAATGAAGGGGTATGAGCCGTCTTCTTTGGTGAAACTGGATATGCTGATCAATAAAGAGGAAATTGATGCACTTTCCTTTATCCTTCATGCAGATACGGCCTATGAGCGCGGTAGAAAAATGTGTGAAAAATTAAAGAAAGAAATTCCAAGGCAGCTTTTTGAGATACCAATTCAGGCAGCTATTGGAAGCAAGATTATTGCCCGTGAGACGGTAAAGGCTATGCGGAAGGACGTTCTTGCAAAATGTTATGGTGGTGATATTTCTCGTAAGAGAAAATTGCTTGAGAAGCAGAAGGAAGGAAAGAAGCGTATGCGCCAGTTTGGAAGTGTAGAAATACCACAGCAGGCGTTTATGAGCGTGCTGAAATTAGATGATGAATAGGACAGGCAGTAAACTGCCACTATCGCTGTATGTGCATATTCCATTTTGTATAAAGAAATGCCTTTATTGTGATTTTTTGTCGGCAAATGCGTCAGAAGAAGTAAAAAATGCCTATATCGGGGCACTTGTAGAGGAACTGGATTATTGGAGAGATAGGATTTTTGGGAAGTATTATATAAAAACAGTTTTTATAGGTGGTGGGACACCTACCTGCCTTTCTCCGAGGCAGTTGCTGCGAATTGGAGAGAAGTTATGTGAGATAATCAGTAGTGATGAAATGCCTTTTTTAGAGTTCACAGTGGAGGCTAATCCCGGAACAATTACTTTGTCCCATATTGAGGTTATGAAAGAACTTGGTGTAAACCGTGTCAGTCTTGGCCTGCAGTCAGCACAGGACAGAGAACTAAGAGAACTTGGACGGATTCATTCATTTCAGGATTTTGTGAAAAGCTATGAGATGCTCCGAAATTATGATTTTCAAAATATTAATGTCGATCTGATGGCAGATATTCCTGGACAGACATTGGCAAGTTATCATTCTACATTAGAACAGGTGCTTGCTTTGCGGCCGGAACACATTTCATCCTACAGCTTGATTGTGGAAGAGGGGACACCGTTTTTTCAGTTACAGGAAGAAGGAAAACTTTCGGTTCCAGATGAGGATACAGACAGAGAAATGTACGAATTAACTCTTGCGATGTTGGAGGGAGAGGGATACCAGCGTTATGAAATATCAAACTATGCCAGCGACGGAAAGAAATGCCTTCACAATCTGACTTATTGGAAGATGGGGGAGTATCTTGGTTTGGGGCTAGGGGCATCTTCCTATTTGGAAGGATACCGTTTCAAAAATGTTAGTGATATGGAAGGATATCTTAGGAAGCAGGGCGACAAGAGGGAGAGTAAAGGACATAAGCTTTCCAAGAAAGAAGAGATGGAGGAGTATGTATTTTTGGGGCTTCGCATGGCAGAGGGAATCTCTTTATCGGACTATAAGAAGCGTTTTGGTATGGATTTTAAAACCATATATGCTAAGACCTTGGACTCCATGATTAAAAAATGCCTATTGGCAGAAAGTGGAAACCATGATAGAATTTATTTGACCAGCCGGGGAATTGATGTGAGTAATGTCGTGCTGGCGGAGTTTTTATTAGATTGATAGAGTGTCGGCTTTGTAAGGGCGTAT
Source organism: uncultured Lachnospiraceae bacterium (assembly GCA_910585905.1). Lineage (GTDB taxonomy): Bacteria > Bacillota > Clostridia > Lachnospirales > Lachnospiraceae > Butyribacter. The sequence continues at coordinate 134,556 of CAJUID010000004.1, read as the reverse complement.
ACTGGAATGTGTTTGTGATACCATATGCCCAGATGACGGCAAAACAGAAGAAAGGATATTGATTATGGCAAAAGTTGGAATTTTAATGGGAAGTGATTCAGATTTACCAATTATGAGTAAGGCGGCAAACATGTTAGAGGAGTTTGGCATTGCATATGAAATGAAAGTAATCTCAGCACACCGTGAGCCTGATGTTTTTGTTGATTATGCAAAAAGTGCAGAGGAGCGCGGTATCGAAGTGATTATTGCGGGTGCTGGCGGAGCAGCTCATTTACCAGGGATGTGTGCGGCAATTTTTCCTCTTCCGGTCATTGGAGTGCCAATTCATACTAAGTCGCTTGGGGGCGTGGATTCTCTGTACTCCATAGTCCAAATGCCATCTGGTATTCCGGTAGCAACGGTAGCGATTGATGGTGCTGCAAATGCGGCAATCCTTGCAGCTAAGATGCTTTCAATCGGTGACGAGACACTTCGCAGCAAACTGGCAGATTATAAAGAATCCTTAAAAGAGCAGGTCGTTGCAAAGGATAAGAAGCTGGGAGAGGTTGGTTACAGTGCATATTTAGAGCAGATGTAAGAAAGTGTGTACCCATACTTAGTTCATTTGGGTATACATTGTTTACTGTGTTGATTTCGATTTTATGAGAAATTCAATCGCAAAATAGGGTATTAGGTCTCCGCTCCGGTTGTTGCTAAACGAACATCCACCGGATGTTCAGCAACCCGCGCATAGTCGCCAAGTGCAAAGGAACTTTCGGTTCCTTGCAAGCATTGCGTTTGGCTCGTTGCTTACGCGAGAATAAAGAGGCATCAGCGTATTGGTATTGCTGATGCCTTTCTTAAAAGGTTAGAGAATGTCATTATTATGCTAGTTTTGTTAAGCAGTAATCTTTATAGGCATCTCTTGTCTTTTTGGCGTGACGGCGGCTGATTGGAAGACTTATACCGTTTTTCAACGTGACATAATTTGCATCAATACTCTCTACATGTTGAAAATTAACAACATATGAGCGATGTGGGCAGCAGAACCCAAAGTCTCTTAATTCATCTTCCCAACTTCTCAGTGGTTTTCGGACGGAATATTTCTTGTCATCCTCGCAGATAAATGTCGTATATACTCCATTTGCCTGAATGTAGAGAATTTGACCACAGTAGAGCCTGGTTTGATCTAGGTTGATAATGCAATATTCTTTACGAAGGAAAATAGCTTTGTTGATACAACGCTGAACCTCGCGAGAAATAACTGGTTTCCGTAGAAATCCAATTACATTTCTTCCAAATGCTTCCGGCATCCATTCACTGTGGGCTGTGTAAAAAACGATATAAGTTTGGATTCCGCTGAGTTCCAAAAAATCTTTCAAATCAATTCCAGACATGCCTTTCATCTCAATATCTAAAAAAAGCAAGCCTGGTTTATCCTCCATCTCCAGGAATTCATCTGCGGATGTGAAAGTACAGATATCGGTGTAACCTGCATTTTCACATTGTTCTTTTAACCGTTCCAGTTCGTTTGTGTTGTCATCGCAAATTCCAATTACCATAAGAAATCCGCTCCTTTCTTGTGTTGTGTACTAAGTGCAGTTATAGAATTTTGTAGCCATAAGATTTATCTTTCGTACAATATGATTGTAGTAATAAAAAAGCCATCCGAAAATTTAACCAGCAATTCGCCATGGTATTTTTCGGAAACTTGACGCACATTAATCAGCCCAAACCCATGGTTTAATTTATCTGGTTTTGAAGTTTGTAAATTCTCTAATTCCTTATCGGAGTAAGGTTTTGAAGTATTCTCTACCATGAAAACCATTTTTCCGGAGTCTACGGCTATAGAAAGAATAATTTCTTTCGCACATGCCCTTTCTATGTATTCAAAAGCTTCATGGGCATTATTCAATAAGTTGGATAGGATAATACAGATATCCATATCTTCTACAAAGCATTCTTTTTGAAATTGGCCATTTATTTTGAACACGATATCATCCTCCAGAGAATGTTGGAAGTGATTAATGATTGCATCCGCAGTTACATTACCTGTAGATATATTATACAAATTAAAACTGTTTTTATCGATTGATAGGTTATAAATATATTTGGTTAATTTGTCCCATTCCTTTCGCTCTGCAAGATTTGTTAATGCGAGAAGGTGGCTGTTATAGTCATGGCGAAATGCCCTGATTTCTTCATAACTGGTTATGGAATCAAAATAATTTGCCTTTTCGAGATCAAGGCATTTCTGTTTTAAATAGTTAATATGCTGTAATTTTATATTGTATCGGCGCAATATAATTGCCACAATGGAAGTAACAAAAAGAATTACAATAATGGCAATCATAACGGATAATGCAGTAAAGTAATATCCTGATTTGTCAATTTCAGAGTAAAGGAAAGCCTCCGTAAATGAAATAAAACAAATAGAAAGTAAAGAAATGGTAAAAAGATACCAGTAACTTTTGGAATCAATTTCATGAAGGAATTTTGCATGTATATTACGCCTTTTTCGTACAAGAAAAGATAGGGCAATTTGGAATGCAAATAGATAATAGTCCAATTGTGGTGAGAAAGAAAAAATATTTCTATCTATATCTCTTGTAATCATATATACGACATTAATAAATGAATAACCAACAATCATTTCTATAAGGGTACAGATTACAATCCACGACATAATGAAAGATAGTTTCTCCTTAAACAGTAAAGCTAAAATAAATATGTAAATAAATGTAAAAGGTATTACGAATGATTTCAATAAAATAAATACACAATATACACATGTAATCAAACATGCACCTATTATCTTTAATGGTTTATTAGTAAAGTTAGAACCGAGCAAAAGATAGAATGTAGCTATTAATGCAACAAGTTCTAGGATAAAAAGTATCATCATTGGCATCTCCCTTACTGTCCCTAAATAATCTTCTGTTGATAGAAGCAAGTGTATCTTAAAAATTTGATTTGGTCAATCTATTTTTTAAACTTTTTTTATAAAAGTTGGAAATATTATTTTTATTAACCTTTCAGAACAAATTTATGTAATTCAGAACATTAGACTGGATTTATAGTCTTATACTGTGTTACTATGAGGATGCAGGGATGAAATCGCGATCAATTCTTGAAAAAAATTGGGATATACGTTAGGAAAAGAGGTGAAACAATGAGTTGCTTTAGTATTTATAATTGGCATCATGCCGTGATTGGATTTTTTAAGTAGAGTAGAACCAAATAAGTACAGAAGATAGCTCCTTAACTTTTAATTGTTACAATTGATAAAACAGCTTAATAACAAAGCTGTCTGGGTTCGGATGAGAAACAATGTAATAACCGTACAGTACATATTATTTAAAAATAAAGATACGTTTCGGAAAGACTGCAGGTTAAATACGAAAGATAATATAGGCATCCACAGTTTTGAAGTGTGACTAAAGCCGTAAGAGCGGCAATAGTAAGCTTGTTTACCCGCTGATATTTGAACGAAGAAGGAGTATTCTTTCATGGTTTGTTTGCGTCAGCAAAGCTGGCGAGGCGGGAAGTGAACATAAAAAGCTGTGGATGTTTGATTTAGTCAATCTAATATATGGTTTAGAATGTATTTGGAAATAGCGGCTTGTAAAAAGAGAAATTTTTTTTGGAAAAGACTATCCTTATTAAGATTATTTGTCTTTAAAAAAGATAAAATATGCAGTTTGTAGCAAAAACGTGCATTTTGTAGCAATTTGCTTGAAAGTTCGACAAAGCAGGGCTAAAATTTTAGTAAGCAAATAACGAGTGCAATAAAATATAAGTAATCGGTAGTATTGTTACCAGAAATGTGAGGTTGTCATCGTATTAATGTTATATTTTCACGGATGCAACGAGCCAAACAAAGGATTGCTTGCTTTGGGGCGAATTTGGTTAGAAGAGGTTAAGTCATCCCGCAGCTTGTGGCAGGGGATTTGACTTAGCACTTGTATGGTCGGTTCTTTTATGTTCAAAAGGGAGGAAGTAGTATGGAGAGAAGAAATATAATTAGTAGAATATTTAGTATTTTATGGTTGGGATGGAATTCCGGCATATTTGAATTACTCAACCGTTGTAATGACAGACTGAAGTGCAACCTATTTTTGGGCGAAATAAAAGGACTAAAAATGTGGGGAACGGTTGCGAAATTGCAGAGCACGAAGCAATCGGCTTTTACATATGGTGATGCCACATAAAGCGTCATGTTCTTTAGGAGGAGGGGGAGGTATTTAATGAAAAGAAAGCGGTTACGAATAGTAAGTGTTCTTATATTTGTAATAGCAAGTGTAATATGTATCAGGTACATCATGGATAAGCAGGAAGAAAGAAATCCGAGATGGTAGGAAATGCCCACGGCTGGTCAGTGATTGGCAGGGTAACAAAGATTGTAGAAGATAATCTAGTATTGGTAGATATAATATGGGATCTGGGGGGGATTATCCAAAAGGAAGCAGCCTAGCTATTCAATACAATGGTTATTCATTCCGTGATCCCATTTTAGAAGAAGCTTTAACAGGGTATGAACCAATTGAAGTAAAGAAAAATGATGTGGTTAGTGCTTATTATTTTACGGAAGAGATGCGCGATGTTGCTGGGATTAAGGGTTGTGGCTATATCAAATCATATGGCTCTTTACATGTAACACCAGAAGAGGAGTATGACGAGGATAGCTATTTTGGAGAGGCGAATTGAACATATGTTTTTTAAACTAAAATATTAAGTAGTTTTGAATGGGATAAAGGGGTGTTTGCTAGTAGAGGAAAGGTCTGCTGCATAGTTGATTTAGAGAATTTTTTTATCGGGAAGTGGCGTAAAGCCCGCTGCGTTTCTATTTCTGTGAAATATAGAAATATAGAATTGATGTCGGTCTTTGTATTAATCTAAATCTCAACCGCATCAACGACGCTTTGCTGGTAAACTTTCTTAAAGCATTCTATTTAGATACCTTATTAATTAAAATTCTCTATTGGTATATAGCTTTTTTGAGAGCAAAAATGAAAATAGCAAAATCAAAGTAGCAGCAAGAAAAATGCAGCCATTAACTAAGAACATATTCTTACTGGCATATTCAAGGGCATTAAAGAGCAGATATTCATTTCCCGGCAGAGAAGAAATAATGATCCACGCATCATACAGCGCTGAAAAAAGAGCGAGCGGTACAAGCATTCCCCAGAATTTCCCTTTACTGTATCCCAACTTGAACAGGATTGGGAACATGCAAAGATTGAAAACAGAAAATAGCAGATAGCTTATCGACACAATGGGCAAAAACCATCCAATCGGGCCATAATAATGTGACAGCGAAAAGTGGTCTGCGAGAATAGCTAGAGGGATACCAGTAATTAACCCAGCCATTCCCATACCAATGGATAAAACATATCTGCCGCCCACAACAGAAGAACGCTTGATTGGCAGTGTCAAATAAAGCTTGTTTAGGTCTCCTTTTTCCTCAACCGCAAACGTATTAACCGAAAAAAACAAGAACATAAATACATTTGTTGGAATAACTAATAATGCCAATATAAAACCGGCAGCCAGCGAAATAATAGGGAGTAAAAAAATTCGCAGATGAAAGTATTTTATCGCTTTCCAATCAAGCAGAGCTATTTGTATCATTATTTATTTACCTCCTTGCTTATTCGTACCATAATATCATCAAGTGAAACGGTTTCCGTTATCACACTTGTGGGAAATCCTGCAATATCTTTTATCTCAATCATGCCATCAAAACCACCTGGATGTTCTCGCAGTCCCAATATTTGTTTACGCTTTGATTCTCGCGTACGCAACGAGCCAAACGCAAGCTTGCTTGCACTTGGCGACTGCGCGCGGGTCACATACCCCGCTGCTCTGCAGCGTTGCAAGTTTGATACCCCGTTGCTTGCAGCGGGGTTGTTGATTGTGGCAAATCCCCAGTTCCGCCTCGAACTAAACAATACCTATCAATTAATTCATCTTTTAGGCCATTATAAATAATTTTACCATTTTTGATATAGGTGACATAATCAGCAATTTTATCAAGATCGCTGGTTATATGTGTAGAGAAAAATATTGTTCGGTTTTCTTTTATCATGTAGTCCCGGAAAATTCCAAGTATTTCTTCACGGCCAACAGGATCAAGCCCGGAAGTTGGTTCATCAAGTAATAACAACTTTGCGTCATGCGCCAATGTGACGGCCATAGCCAGTTTCATTTTCATACCACGCGACATTGTCTTGTATTTCTGTTTCGGGTCAAGAGAAAATCGCTCCAAGTATTGATGAAAGGTTGTGCTACTCCATTTTTTATAGAAAGGGCGCATCGCCTTTTCAATGTAAATAGGTGTCCAGTCTTCTTGGTAATATGGTTGCTCAAATAGAACACCGATATCTTCTTTTAATGACACGTCATCCGCGGGCTTGCCAAACAGAGTGATGTTGCCGCCGTCTTTCATTACCATACCTAAAATAAGTTTCAAAGTAGTAGTTTTCCCTGCGCTGTTTTCCCCGATAAAACCGCAGACAAAACCGCCGGGAACTGAAAAACTGATGTCATCCAGTAAAAAATTCTTATACTGTTTTCTAAGGTTGGATATTTCAATTACATTATTCATTCGCTTGCCCCCTCAATCGTGTCAAGTATTTTATGAAGATCATTTATTGATAAGCCAGCCAGCTTTCCGCACTGAATAGCAGTAGACAAGGCTTTTTCGGTATCTTTCAAGTATTTTTCTCGAATAAAAACATCATTGATTTTTTTTACATACACGCCCTTTCCAGGCATTGTCTGGACAAACCCCTCTAATTCTAATTCACTGTATGCTCTGGTAGTAGTCACCAAACTCACCTGCAAATCACGAGCAAGCTGGCGAAGCGATGGTAGAGGATCATTTTCGGCTATAGTCCCCGACAAAATAGCCACCTTGATTTGCTCTTTAATCTGCTCATAAATTGGTACTCCCGATTGGTTTGAGATAATAATATTCATTCTTGTGCTTTCCTTCTCTTAGCCTCTGCCTTACTGTTCATGTATAGTAAGTACAGTATAGCATGGAGATTGCCGTTCGTCAACGTTCTGGCTTGACAAAAACTACTTTTTATTACTATTGACTTTTGAATAATAGTTGTTATAATGGTTTTATAAGGTATTGGGGCAAAAGATGTTTTCTCCAAAACTAAATAACTTAGGAAATGTTTTTTACTTATGTTGATGCTGATGAAAGCAGCATCAAGCTATAGGTATGCGGTGGAAGGAGGTAGTGCTTATGATGGGGAAGGAGAAATATTTGCTTGATGTGAAAAGAGCAATGTTTTGGCATTTTAGTTCTTCGGAAATCAGAGAAACTATTGAAGAATTTAATTCCTACTTTGAATCTGCACGTTTTAGTGGATTATCTGAGGAGGAAGTGATGAAGCAATGTGGTTTGCCAGAGAAAGTAGCAGAGGAGTTGATAGGGGAACGAGATTTGGTTGAGAAAAAGAGAAGGCGGGCTGTAATGGCAAAAGGGTTGTTGCTTGCGGCATGTGTTGCTTCTATTATTATCTGCTTTTCTGTTTTTTCATTTTCTATTGCCACGAATCTTTTTGTTCTATTATGTTCTATTTTTATTTGGTTTTTGGCAGGAAATAATTGTGTTGTTGGGGTTTTGGAACAAACAAAAGCAAAGACGGATGCCTTTGTCAGGGGACAGCTTGTACTTTTTATGGCTGTACTATTTTTGCATGTATGTACTTTGGGGATTGTGCCTGGAATTTTACGTACATCATCTGCAATGCTTGCAGGGAACTATATTATATGCGGAATTTATGCTTTGATCACTGTCTTCTTTTTTGCGACTATTTTCTTTCTAAAAAAGATGATTTGTGGAAATATAAAAATGTTCTTTCTTGCCATGCAGGGTATATCTGTTATTTGTGGACTATTTTTATATATTGACTTTTTAAAAAGGATAGATACTGTAATGGGAGCAGAATTTGTATTTATGCCTTATCTAGTTTGTCTTATCGTGTTGTTCTTTTATGGGTTATTTATAAAACATAGAGAGAGGAATTAAAATTATTGAATGCACAGATTAAAAAAGGCGTTTTGGAGATGTGTTTATTATATAAACTGTCCCAAAAAGATTATTATGGATATCATCTAATGAAAGAAATGCGGGTATTATTTCCAGAGGTGAATGACAGTACCTTTTATGCAATCTTAAGAAGATTGGGGAAGGAGGGGGCTGCCGCAGTTTATTATGGTGAGGAATCGGGTGGGCCGAAAAGAAAATATTATAATATTACTGAGAGAGGTTTAGAAACATTGCAATCCCAAATTTGTGATTGGGAACAGTTAAAAGAGATTGTAAAGCAATTGGGGATATAAATATAAAACCAGATGCGGTAGTTCTTAGCATCTGGTTTTTGAGTTTATCTGGTGATTTGGAAATATTTAAATTAAAGGTGATATTTGGATAGATGTTCTGGATTTTGGGGCGATTCTGTGAAGTAGTTTCTGTAAAAAATCTAGTTTTTCTTAAATTCCAGAAGTTCCAATCCTTCGTTATCTTCTAAAACCATTCGGATCATCCAATCATTCACAAAAAGAAGGAGAGGATTTCCTTTCATATCTTTTACTGTTTTGACATTATTAAGTCTTTTTAGTTTTGTAACGTCTGTTGATGGATCGCCTACCCAGCGGATATATCCATATGGCAGGGATTCTAGGCGGATTTCGCAGCCGTATTCATTTTCTAAACGGTATTTTAATACATCAAACTGTAGAACGCCGACTACTCCCACGATAATTTCGGACATTCCAGCGGAGTATTCTTGAAAAATCTGAATAGCGCCTTCCTGTGCAATCTGTGTAATTCCTTTGACAAACTGCTTGCGTTTCATAGAGTTTAGCTGTACAACACGGCAGAAATGTTCTGGCGCAAAAGTTGGAATTCCTTCATATTCAAATTTGTTGCCAGGCAGCGTTAAGGTATCACCGATAGAGAAAATGCCTGGGTCGAATACGCCAATTACATCTCCGGCATATGCTTCCTGGATAACTTGGCGATCCTGAGCCATAATTTGCTGAGGCTGCGATAACTTCAATTTCCGTCCGCTCTGCACATGGAATACTTCTTTTTCTGCATTAAATTTACCAGAACAAATTCGCATAAAGGCAATTCTGTCTCGGTGTGATTTGTTCATGTTGGCCTGGATTTTAAAAACAAAGGCAGAAAAATCATTTTCAACCGGGTCAATGATTCCCTCATTAGATAGTCTTGGAAGAGGGGAAGTAGTCATTTCAAGGAAATATTTTAAAAATGTTTCTACACCAAAAGTAGTAAGTGCAGAACCGAAAAATACAGGGGAAAGCTCCCCCTTTTGCACAAGCTCCAGATCAAGTGGGTCGCTGGCTCCGTCTAAAAGTCCAATTTCTTCCACAAGCTGGTTATATAAATCGTCTGTTACGAGTTCCTTTAATTCAGAATCTTCTATATTAAAGTCTGTTTCTGCAGCAGATTTGGAGCCGCCAGTTGAAACCGATTCAAATGTGCGGACAGTTTTTGCTTTACGGTCATAGATTCCTTTAAAACTTTTTCCTGAGCCGATAGGCCAGTTAACCGGGCAGGTGCGGATGCCAAGCACGGATTCAATGTCATCCAGTAGCTCGAAAGAATCTCTCGCATCTCTATCCATTTTATTAATAAATGTAAAAATTGGGATATGCCGCATGACGCAAACTTTAAAGAGCTTGATAGTTTGTGCCTCCACACCTTTTGATGCATCAATTACCATAACTGCAGAGTCTGCTGCCATCAGTGTACGGTAAGTGTCTTCTGAGAAGTCCTGGTGTCCTGGCGTATCTAGGATATTTATACAGAATCCATTATAGTCAAATTGCAGTACCGAGGATGTGACCGAGATACCACGTTCCTTTTCAATCTCCATCCAGTCTGAGACGGCATATTTAGAGTTTGCTTTTCCTTTGACAGAGCCAGCGGTGTTGATGGCACCTCCATATAAAAGAAACTTTTCTGTGAGAGTTGTTTTTCCGGCATCTGGATGGGAAATAATTGCAAAGGTTCTGCGTTTTTCTATTTCATTCGTAATGGTATTGTTTGCCATAGGTAACCTCCATGCTGCTTATTAGGAACTGGATTAATAAATTATTCATGTACTTAAAATCATGTTTTTACAGTCCCTTAGCGGTTTTCAATGAATCTGGGTGAGCGTATCACCCAAATTATGTTTGTAAAACAACAATTTTATATTATAATATAATTTAATAGGGCTTTCAAGTCCTTTGATGGCTTTGGCTTCCTCTTCAAAAAATGGGGAAAGTCAAACTTTGGTGACGTGTATACGATATTAGGAGTAGTCAACTTTGCGTAAGGAGAATAGTGTGAAAATATATCTAAGGCAGCAAAAAAGCTACCTAAGATATATTAATTTCACACAGGAAAAATGCAAAATCAGCATTTTTCATCACTATTTGAGCCGCCAAAGGCGGCATGGAGGATTAGAATGAAGATGTTATTGAAGAAATGTATAATGGGACTTATTTTGACAATGGTATTTTTTCTGCTTTTTGCTGGAATTCTTTGTGGAACGGATGGTTGGTCAAAGGGCATAAACCGAATTTTGATGCGCAGGGATGGCAGGCATACAAGACAGGCGGAGCAACTATATGCCTTGAAGGTACTAGATATTTCTAATAAGCAGGGAATCGAGGAGCTATTGTATCAAGTGATTGATGAGGTGTTTTTGTATCAGGGACTTGACGGGGATAGGGAACCGTTTACTTTTGCTGTGGAGAAAGGTATCTTGAAGATACAGTATTATGTTAATATAAACCGTCCTAATAGTTTTCAGAGGTTGACGGGGGATTATTCTGCAATTATTTTGGCATTGATGCCAGGTATCAGCCAGATAGAGTGGAAGTATCCAGAAATTCAGGCTGGTGGGTACGCAGAGATGAAGACACTTTTATATGACTGGTCAATGGTGCAGGATCAAGGTTTTATTGACCGCAAAATTTGTAATGCAGCGAAATTATCTGTTGCTAAAAGTTTTGGTGCAAGTGCGTCTGATTTGCAGTTTTTGATGGATCATTCTGCCTATTATGAAAAAGGGAAAATGCCTTTGGACAAAAATTTGCCCTCTTCATTTGAAGAGGCAGAAATGAAAAAAGAGCTTATGGAGCTTCCGAACTCTTACAAAAAAGCTACAGAATGTGAAAATATTTATGTGGGCAAATATCTTTCTAGCGCTGGTTCAAGGGATTTTAATCGTAAAGTGTGGGATGCATTTTACAAGAAAGTTCAAAAAGGACAATCTGCGTCCATTATTATAGGAAACTATAATAGTTTGGAAAATGCCCAGCCAGATCAGGCAGGGTCCATATATTATAGTTATATTTGCTATGATGGATTAAGGTACTATATATTACAAGATTTTGTTGGTTCAGATGGAATACATGATCTTGAGGGTGGGGTAACACAGGCAAAGTATTTGTTAGAGAGCAAGGTAAAAAAAGAGGGTGAATCAGAAGTTGTATACTATCTGACAGATGATGCATCTGTCAGCTGGCGGGATGTATTTTACTCTAATATGTATTCTGCTGTAAATGACCTTACACCTGCTGAGCCGGTGAAGGTGGTTGAAGTTGTACGTTTTTAAGTATTTTCATATAGAGTAGTTATTATTCCGTAAATAACAGGATAGTGGAGCTGTTTTTTATTTGACTGCTTGATACAAAACTATTACAGATTTAATAGTTGTATAAAGAGACATGCTTTTGATGGGATAACTGTAAATTTAAAATAGGTTTATTCCCGCGAAGCAACGAGCCAAGCGCGAGCTTGCTCGCATTTGGCGACTGCCGCGAGGGTCAAATACCCCGCCCCTCTGGGGCGAACTTGCTAAAAAGAAGCTAAGTCATGCCCCGTTGCTTGCAGCGGGGTATTTGACTTGACGATAAAACATGTATTTGGATCTGATAGAGGTTAGTGTGAAAAATATATCTAAGGCGCAAAAAAGCTACCTAAGATATATTAAATTTCACACAGGAAAAATGCAAAATCAGCATTTTTCATCACTATTTGAGCCGCCAAAGGCGGAATGGAGATTTATATGAAATATGGGAATGGCAGAAAAATGAAAAGATGGTTTTGTGGAATATGTGCGGCCTTTGTTGGAATGGTGATAGCAGCCATTATGATTTGTATTATTTTCTTTCCGAAAAATGGGGATAGGGTGATTACCCCGGTTAAGAAACCTAAAGTTACAGAGACAACAAACATTAGGAAAATTAACAGGGATGGGGGAGAGGAGCAAAAGGAATACACAAAAAAGCGTCAGATTGAGGCCAGAAAGGATAAAAAAGGGAATTTAAAATTTACAATTACAATTGAGGATTTTATAGAAGATTACAATAAATATTATCACCGTGACAAAGGGGCTGACTATATATTGCCATATTCAGAATGGTATTCGTATATTCAAGATTTTGGAAAGCATACTGGAAGGGTTCATTACGAATATACAGCGGATAAAAAGATGTGGACTCTGCCAACAATTACAATTTATACGCTGCAAAATGAGAAAGCAATTAGAGAGCTAACTGTAAATTTTGACGACCATAGTTATACCAAGGTGATGTATCAGAAGTATGAGGAACTCTGCTTTTACACTTTGAAAGTATTTTATCCAGATTTATCGGACAAAGAGATTACTAAACTCTATAAAAGGTTGAACCGTTTGGCATATAAAAATATATTTCCTAACGCAAAGGGATTTGATAGCGGAAACCCTCCCAGCAATCTTTTTTATCGGGAGGGGATAGGCGTGTACCCGTATTTTGCCTATGGTGAAAGCGTCCGCTTATGCTTTGTTCCGGTGACACCCAAAGTGATTCACAAATTAGAAAAGAGGGGAACCATAGTTCACTGCATAGAGTGAAAATACTGTATGCACAAAAACGATATGTTCTCTCAATCCTCACTGTAGAGTACCTCTTCCTAAAAATGGGGAAAGCCAACCCAAAATCTTGATATTGACAAAAATTCGTTAGGTTGTTATAATTTGATTATGAAATGTAACAATTTTGTAATAATTTGAAACAGGTTGGATGCAATCGTACCGTGTCAGTCTGTTTCTGTAGGGGGGTAAATATCTCGTAGCCTGCTTTGGGGTGTCCGGCTTACGAAGAAAGAGGTTCAAAATGAAAAAAACAAATAGAAAGATACTGGCGGCTGGTGCAGTGTTGGTGATGGCATCTGGATGTTTTTCCGTTCCGGGACAGGCTGCGCATGCAATAGAAGAAAAGCCGTTAGCTGGTATTACTTTGTCATTAGACCGTTATTGTGAGTCTGTATTGCAAAATGCAAGGGAAGAGGAATTGAAGGCACAGAATCAGGATTCTGAGGATGATAAGACGACTGTGACTTCCAATACTTCTGACAAAGAACAGAAAGAGAAAGAAGAGCGCATTAAACTGAATCTCAAGTATGATAAGCTGGGGATTGCGAATGTAGATACGTATCTGAATGTCAGGGCACGTGCCGGTGAGTCGCATAAGATTATCGGAAAAATGACAAGGAACACAGGTTGTAATATTATATCACAAAAAAAGGGCTGGTCTAAGATTGAGTCTGGAAATGTGAAGGGGTATGTAAAGTCAGAATATTTAATTGAGGGCAAAGAGGCGGAGGAGAGAGCGCTTAAGGTTGCTACATTAAAAGCGGTAGTTAATACAGAAACATTAAATGTGCGTTTCCTTCCATCGACAGATTCCCCGATTTATGATCAGTTATCTGAAGATGAGGATTACACTGTGGAGAAGGAGCATCTTACAAAGGAATTTGTTTCTTCTTATATTTCAAAGCATTGCAGCAAGAGGGCAACGCAGGATGTCAATAAAGATGAGATGTATGATGATCTTGAAAACTGGGTAATGCTTTCGATTGATAATGAAAAAATGTTTGTCAGCAAGGATTTTATTACCTTGAAATACAAATTGAACCGTGCTGTTACGATTAAGCAGGAGAGCAAGAAAAGGTCTTCTTCCGATTCATCCTCTTCTCAGTCGTCAATTTATAGTTCCATCGTAAGTTATGCGATGCAGTTTTTAGGAAACCGCTATGTATGGGGTGGTACAAGTCTTACAAATGGTACAGATTGTTCTGGTTTTACCATGGGAATTTATAGCCATTTTGGTTATTCGATTCCACGTACATCTTCCGCGCAGGCAGCGGCTACCCGTTCTGTAAGCAGCAGTGAGGTACAGATTGGTGATCTGTTCTTCTATGGAAGCGGCTCTGTCAGTCATGTTGCATTGTATATTGGTAATGGACAGATTATTCATGCCAGCAATGCAAGGGACGGAATTAAGATTTCTAGTGCATATTACCGCCAGCCATTAAAAATTGGCCGGGTGATGTAAAAAAACATAACATGAACATAGTGAATACTTTGCAGGGCAAAACGCTAGTTTTGCCCTTTTTGAAATGAAAGGAAAGTTTTTTGTTTTGTAGTATATTCCACAGCAGACATTTGAATTGAGGGGAGATGGGAAATTGTGTTAGTTAAGATTATTGTAGGGATTCTGGTGCTTGGCATTCTTTTTGTATATGCGGCAAGACGGGATAGAAGAGTCCAGCGCCTACGGCTGAAAGAGGTACTGAAACAGGAGTGGGGCTTGTATACCCGTGATGAATACTCGGATGTGGTTATGGACAATATAAAGTATTATTATGGGCAGAAAAAAACGGAAAATTCCTTAGATGATATTACATGGAACGACTTAAATATGGAGACGGTTTTTCAGCAGATGAACCATACAAGAACTTCAGCAGGTGAGGAGTTTCTTTATAAGCTGCTTCGCACGCCGGAGTATTCTATGGGGGAGTTAGAAAAAAGGGAAGCGGTCATCCGAAGTATTCAGGAACATGAGGAGCTTCGGGAGGAATTTGAGCTGTCGCTCTATGATATTGGCAAGACAGACCGCATTTCTGTATACAGGCATTTGTGCGGGGCAAAAAATCTTTATGTTATGAAAAGATGGCCGCATGTGTTGTCCGCTCTTGTTCTGCTTGTCGGGATTGTTGTAGCTTTTTTTTCCTCTCCTGCAGTGCTTTTCCTGCTTTTTTTTATTATGGGCGCCAATGCATGGACTTATTACCGGGAAAAGGCAAAAATATTAAAGGATATTGCGCTATATGAATTTATTCTGGGGACAGTGCGTCAGTGTGACCAGATTGGGGAGATTGTCCTTCCAGAATGTGAGGCATATTTTATCCGGTTAAAGGAGTTGGCGGTAAAATTCCGCAGGTTTGGCAGATTCCATTTTCTGGTTTCTGGGGGTAATACTATGTCAGGCAGCCTATTTGATTCTATTTTTGACTATATCAGGATTCTTTTTCATGTGGATTTGATTAAAATTGGTACGATGGCGGTGGAAGCCAGAAAGTATCAAAAGGAGCTTTTGGAAATTTATGAGCTGATTGGATTTTTGGATAGTATGCTGGCGGTTGCGTCTTATCGCACAATGTTGGGGGAGTATGGTATTCCAGTGCTTCATGAAGCGCATGGGCATACAGATATTAGGAAAATGGAGATTAAGGGGGTGTATCACCCGCTGTTATCCCATCCAGTAAAAAATGATATTGTAACAGACAGGTGCATGCTTTTGACGGGATCGAATGCTTCGGGAAAATCTACGTTTATTAAGGCGGTGGCTGTCAGTGCACTGTTTGCGCAGACAATTCATACTGTTCCGGCAGATTCCTATGAGGCTTGTTTTTACCGGATTTATTCTTCAATGGCGCTTCGGGATGATATTATGTCGAGTGAGAGCTATTTTATTGTAGAAATCAAATCGCTGAAGCGCATTTTTGCTAAGGCAGAGGAAACGGGTGTTCCAGTGTTATGCTTTATTGATGAGATTTTAAGGGGGACGAACACAGTAGAGCGTGTGGCGGCTTCTTCTAAGCTTTTAGAGGCATTGTCCGGGGAAAATGCAATGTGTTTTGCTGCGACACACGATATTGAATTGACTTATCTTTTAGAAAAGCAGTATTCTAATTACCATTTTTCCGAACATATTGAGGAAAAAGATATTACATTTGATTACCGCATAAAGGAAGGAAGGGCAGATTCCAGAAATGCAATTCGGCTGCTTGCTATGGTCGGGTTTAGGGATGAGTTAGTGGAACAGTCAACAAAGAGGGTAGAAACATTTTTGAATGAGGGTGTATGGCAATAGGAATTTAAGGTGGGATTGCCTGGATTAGCAATATATGTAAGAATAAATTCATTTAACCGTGCAATACTAAAGGAGTATAGATTTATACTGCATTAGAAAGGCATGGTGAGATTATGAACCGAAAATTATCATATGGACTAACTGCACTTGGGATTGTGATTGCTATTATGATTGGCGACTATATTGGATACCAGCTTGTTGTAAATAAGATGGAGCAGATGCAGACAGATTACGAGGGACGTTTGTCAGAACAGGTAGATGTGGAAGTGACGACAGGGTTAGAAGATAAGGCGGCTGAAATTGTTGGGCGGATTGTGGAAGACCAGAGAGAGAGTATCCTTGCAAGTACCAGTGAGGATAAGTTAAGTGTTGATACGGTGTATCAGATACAGTGTTATGATGTCAATACAGAAAATACCTCGACAGACTATGAAACCCTGCCTCAAGAGTTGGTGGGATTAACAAGGGATGAAGTGGATGATTACTGCAATAAGTATATGGACAAGCTCCCGGTTGAGGAATATCTTGACGGTTTGCAGAGCATCGGCGTAGTTGCTTTTTCAAGGGAGCGACTTGTGATCAAGAAAATATTTGACAGTACTAAAGTGGCATTCCGCTATTATCTTATTGCAGTTGACGGGGAAGTTGTAGTATATTATGGTGATAAGAAAACGGTATATGAATATACCGGAATTGAAACAAAGGATTTGTCGAAAGAGGACAGAAAAATGTTAAAGCAGGGATTAGAAGTAAAGGATGATGCAGCGCTTTATAGTATTCTTGAAAATTATTCGTCCTAACAAAAAGAGAGGAAACACATGAGAAGTGTGCGGGTATTAGTGATTGGCGGCGGTGCCTCCGGGATGATGGCGGCAATTATGGCAAGGCGCGGCGGCGCGGGGGTACTGCTGTTGGAAAAAAAGAACAGGCTGGGCAAAAAGATTCTGGCGACCGGAAACGGAAAGTGTAATTTTACAAACAAATTGCAGAAACTAGAGTGCTATCATAGCGGCCAAAAAGATTTTCCGTGGAGCGTCATCCAGAAATTTAATTGGGAAGATAGTGTGGAATGGTTTTCTGAGATTGGGATTCTCCCGAAAGAGAGGGACGGGTACTTTTACCCGGCTTCTGGGCAGGCATCGTCTGTCCTTCACGCGATGGAGCGGGAGCTTTTGCGGTTAAAGGCGGAGATACATACCGAGGAAGAGGCGTCGGATATCCGGCGCCAGAGTAAAAATGGTTCCAATGGATTTATTGTGGCAACAAATAAGGGCAGTTATCTGGCTGCAAAGGTTGTGATTGCCACTGGAGGAATGGCATGCCCGGTGCATGGAAGCACAGGGGATGGGTATGGTTTTGCGGCAAAGTTTGGGCATCATTTGATAACGCCTATACCGGCGTTGACTTCTCTGGTGTTGGATGGGAATTTTAAGGCGTGGAGTGGTGTACGTGTTCAGGGAAAGGTGTCGCTTTACCAGGTTAGTGGCAAGAGGTGTAATCTTCTTGCTGAGGACCGGGGAGAGATTCAGATGGTTTCTTATGGGATTTCTGGAATCCCAGTATTTCAGGTAAGCCGTTACGCGGCAAGGGCAATACAGGAACGAAAACGCATTGTTCTGTATCTAGATTGTATGCCTGATTATAATAAGGAATGGGTTGTGACAGAGCTTTTGCGGAGGCAGGAGCGCGACGGCGGCCAGTCTATGGGAGATTTGCTGGAGGGGATGCTGCCAGATAAATTAGCTGGTGTGCTGTTAAAGCAAAGTGGAATAAAAGTCTCTATTTTGGCAAGAGAAGTAGCGCCAGAAGGTTTGAAAGTATTGGCGGAAAATATAAAAAAACTGCGCCTAGATGTGAAAGAAGCCAGTGGATTTGAGAAAGCGCAAGTGACTGCGGGGGGAGTCTGTGTGGACGAGGTAAATCAGGAAACAATGGAATCGCTCTGCTGCCCTGGTCTTTATCTGACGGGGGAACTTTTGGATGTAGATGGTATCTGTGGGGGCTATAACTTACAGTGGGCATGGGCGACCGGTTATCTTGCCGGAAGAGATTGCGGGAAAGCATAGAGAATGGGGGAGTTAGATGATACATATGAGCCAGGTAAAAGTGCCTGTAGATAAAATTCTGGAAGAATGTCCTTTGGAACTAGTGAGGCATGGGATAATCGGTCCTTTGGAGCAAAATCTTGTGAAAAAAGCCGCCGCCGGGATGCTTCGTCTTCCGCAAGAAAAAATTAAGGATATAAAGATTGAACGAAAATCAATCGACGCAAGAAAAAAACAGCAGATACATTATACATACAAGGTATTGCTGGCATGTGCCGGTGAGGAGAAAATAGTAAATCGTTACGGAAAAAATGATGTAAAATGGGTTCCAGGCGACATTGCAGTTCCGTCTGGCTTGGAATCTTGCCATGCGGTAGCTGCCGCAGCGGACAAAAAGGAGCGGACGGTTGTGGCAGGATTTGGACCGGCCGGGATTTTTGCAGCATTAGAGCTTGCAAAAGCAGGGTTTGCCCCGATAGTGCTGGAGAGAGGTCTTGATGTCAAGGAGAGGCAAAAGGTTGTAGATGCGTTCTGGCAGGGCGGTAAGTTAAATACGGAATGTAATGTCCAGTTTGGGGAGGGTGGTGCTGGAACTTTTTCAGATGGAAAATTAAATACTCTAGTCAAAGACCCGTCTGGGGCAAATCAGAAGATACTCAGGACTTTTGTCGAATTTGGGGCGCCTTCTGAAATTCTGTATCTGCAGAAACCGCATATTGGGACAGACCGATTAAAAGATGTTGTGTGTGCCATGCGAAAGGAAATTATTTCTCTTGGGGGCGAGATATGGTTTGGAGCCAGATTGGAAGATATTGTAGTTGAAAATGGGGTACTTCGGCAGGTTTTGTTTAAAAGGAATGGAAAGGAGCAAGAAATCATTTGCAAAAATCTGGTGCTTGCCACTGGGCATAGTGCCAGGGATACCTTTTACAGCCTGCACCGGGCAGGTATTTTGATGGAGCAAAAGTCGTTTGCAGTTGGAATCCGGGTCGAGCATCCGCAGGAGATGATTGGAAAAAATCAATATGGCGTTTATTACACAAAGCTTCCGGCAGCGGATTATAAGGTGACATACCAGACATCCGGCGGCAGGGGCGTGTATTCCTTTTGCATGTGCCCTGGCGGCTATGTAGTCAATGCCTCTTCAGAGGAGGGAAGGCTTGCCGTAAATGGAATGAGCTACTATGACAGGGATGGGGTCAACGCAAACAGTGCAGTTGTGGTGACTGTATCTCCGGAGGATTTTGGCGGCACAGATGTGCTTGCCGGGATTGAATTTCAGAGAAGATATGAGAGAGCGGCATACTTGCAGGCAGGGGGAAAGATACCAGTGCAGCTTTTTGGGGATTTTCAAAAGAATTTGCCGAGTAGTTCTCTTGGTGGTGTGGTTCCCCAGATAAAGGGGGAGTATGCTTTAGGAAATGTAAGGGAAATTTTACCTAAGTTCATAGGGGATTCTATTGCGGAAGGTATTCAGGCATTTGGGAAGCGGATTCGGGGCTATGATAGGGAAGATGCAGTGCTTTCAGGTATTGAGAGCAGAACTTCTTCACCGGTACGTATCCTTCGGGATGAATCTTTTCAGGCAAATATCAGGGGCGTGTATCCCTGCGGCGAGGGGGCAGGTTATGCTGGCGGGATTATGTCGGCCGCTATGGATGGCCTTCGGGTGGCAGATGCCATAATAGCTTTAAAAAATTAGAGAGGTAACGATATGGACGAGAAAAAGATAGCAAGAATTAATGAATTGTACCACAAATCAAAGGCGGAGGGACTGACAGATGAGGAGAAGAAGGAGCAGAAAGCTTTGCGCGAAGAGTATCTGGCTTCTATCCGCAATAATATACGCAGCCAGCTTGACAATGTAACGATTGTAAACCCAGATGGGACAATGGTTGACCTTGGGAAGACCCGTGGCAGGAAAAAGGACCATTAAGAGGTGCTGCAAGACATTGTAAATTAAGAGAAGGGAATGGCGCAGGGGGGACGGATGCATGACAAAGCAGGAAGCAAGGGAGAGAATGAAGATTTTGCGGAGGGGGCTTTCCGACGCAGAGCGTAAAGAGAAAAATCAGGCGATTGCAAGGCATTTATTTTCACATCCCGTGATGCAGGAGATTTCTTACTTTTTTCCATTTGTGTCCTATGGTACCGAGGTAGATACCAGGGGGATTATTCAAAACGTTTTGGCAGAAGGCAGGTGCACTACTGCGGTTCCTAAGGTAGAGGGCAGGCAGATGGCATTTTATCCGATTGCTTCATTCAGAGATTTAAAGGCGGGTTATCAGGGTATTCTAGAGCCGGAAGATGGAGATAGCATCCCGGCCACAGAAGGGGTGATGCTTTTGCCGGGGCTGGCATTTGACAGGCACAAAAACCGTGTCGGGTATGGAGGAGGCTATTATGACAGATACCTGGAACAATATGGCGGTCAGGGCATTCTTACAATAGCCCTGGCATATGAATTTCAGGTATTAGATAAAATAGAGGCTGAGGAATTTGACCGCAAACCTCAGTGGATTATAACAGAAAACGGAATTTTTTAAATGGCGCTCTTTTTGAAGCAGTACACAAAATGAACACATTTTTTACACAATCTCTTCAAAATTGGAACACAAGTCTTTCATAATTGCTGTATACAATACTAACTATAAAGCAAAGGCAGCAAATTAACAGAGGCGATAGTAGATTTTTATAGTTTGATATTTCATTGCAATAGCAATTAGGAATTGCGAGTCACTTACAGTTTCTAAGTACAGTAATATGGTTGCTGCTGTATAGTGGGCGGCAACATGGCTTGAAAGGAGAGATTATTATGACAAAGAAAGATTTTATCCGTGTAACAACATGTGCTGCAATTTTTGGCCTGGTAGGCGGTGTAACATTTGAGGGGACGAACTATATCTATAACAAGAATTTTGCGGTAGAGTCCAGCAAGGAAACGGATTCTGAGGCAAAGTCACCAGTTGTAACCTCGACAAGTACCGGAAATGGTGCTTCTGCCGGAAGTGTTTCAGAAGTTGCCGAAAATGTACTGCCATCAATTGTAGCAATTGACGTGACCGTTACCAAGGAGGCAAATGATATGTTTGGGAGAACATATAGCCAGGATGCACAGGGCAGCGGTTCAGGGATTGTGGTAGCACAGGATGAAAATAACTTATATATTGCTACAAATAACCATGTGGTGTCTGATGCTTCCAAGGTATCTGTAAAGTTTAATGATGAGAGTGTATATTCTGCCCAGGTGAAAGGGACGGACGCAGACTGTGATTTGGCAGTTGTGACAATTCCCGTAAAGGATTTGTCCAGTGATACCCTTAGCAAAATAAAAGTGGCAACACTCGGCGATTCTGAAAAGGTGAAAGTGGGGGACCAGGCGATCGCGATTGGAAATGCCCTTGGCTATGGCACATCAGTTACTGTTGGTTATATCAGTGCGAAGGAGCGTGAAGTATCTGCTGAAGATATGACTATGAAACTAATCCAGACAGATGCGGCAATTAATCCTGGAAACAGTGGTGGTGCCCTGGTAGATGCTTCCGGTGCCGTAATAGGCATTAATTCTGCAAAGTATGCCGATGAGTCAGTGGAGGGGATGGGTTTTGCAATCCCAGTCTCCAAGGCAGTTCCGATTATTAATGAAATTATAAAGTCAGAAAAGGTTTCAGAGGAAGATCAGGCTTACCTTGGGATTCGCGGAAGAGATGTGGAAAAGGAATATACTAGCAGTTATAATATTCCACAGGGTATTTTTGTAAGCGAAGTTTCTGAAGATTCACCTGCTATGAAAGCTGGAATGCTGCAAGGAGATATTATTACAGAGTTTAATGGCAGGGAAGTCGCTACTATGGACAGTCTGGCAGAAAAGCTAGGCAAGTTAAAGGCTGGGACAAAAATCAAAGTCGTGGTAAAGCGTGCAAATAACGGAGAGTATCAGGAGAAAACACTTACTGTTACCCTTGGGAAAAAATCAGATGCCATGGATGATGAGGAAGATGCGAGCGAACAGCAGGACAATAGCCAGTCTGTCAATCCGTTTCAGAATGGGCAGGGCGGCCGCAGTTTCTTTGGGAATTAACCGTATGATTGGATTTTGAATATAGTTATATGCGATGACCCTGCCGGAGGTTAGGAAGCGGCAGGGTCATCAAAAATAGAAAAATCTGGGGGATTGCCTGTAAATAATATAAAGCATAGAAAAAGTAGTAACAGCAAGCCATACAATAAAATGGTATAAGGCTGCAATTTACACGATAGCGTAAAAAGGTATATGGCAATAAATGCGATTATGGTGCTTAAGATAAAGGTGGCAAGGTCAAAAAGAAAGATATTTTTGCCAAGGATGCTGGTATAGGTGTAAAAAAGAATTGGGATTAGAAAAGTACCAAGTAAAATCCCAAATGCAATTGCAGATATAATGCAGGGGTGGTTTTCTTTTAATTTTTGGCTCAGGATCGGAGAATATAACAGCATTGGGAAAAATACCAGTTTCATATGTTCCCAGATGGATTCGTTGACTGGGGCAATTAGGCCAATAAAGCTATTCTGATTTGTCCAATCATATAAAAAGTGGAATAGAGTTCCCGTAATCAGTACAAAGAATACGCCAAATAGGGTGTATTTTTTTATATTATTATCATAATATTTTCGTAGTATAGAAGTATGCCAGTAAAAATGTTTCAGTATTTTTGCTGGGGCGCAAGTGAAGTCTATGGTCTTTTTAGATAATTTTTTTTCCATTAATTTCCTCCCGCTGTGCTTTTAATTATTGGGCTTTCATTTAGTGTATGTAATGGATGCTTTGTTATGTATCTTTTATATTGTCTGTTGAAGCCTTTGACTAATGGATATTCGCTTACTTTTTGTAACGTAACAAAAACGAATCTAGTCAGGCGTGGGGTTGAAGAATATGTTGACAAGTGGGTCGAAAAATGTTATATAATTTGATATGAAAATCTGAAGTAATTGTTTAAGATTAGGGTGTCAAAAGCCCTTTCGGGGCGAAACCGAACACAAATATGTGTGTTTGCAAGCGAGCTTGCAACACCACATATTGTGTTCGGTTGGTGCAAAGCACCCTTTTGACACCTTAATCTGTTTAAGAAAATAATGTTATGATGTTGGGGTCAAAATGTATTTTGCACCCAACTGATACTACGGATTGCTGCGTTGTTTCACAACATCCACAATCCAACAAACAATCGCAGGCAAATCTGCTTCTTGTCGGTGTTTGGCGGGTCAAGCCAGAAGATAGTAAATTACGTGCAGGCACGTCTTGCTATCTACTTTTGAACCTAGTATCATGTGATATAAAATAATATAAAAAAGTATAAAAGGATGGTACATAATGACAGAGGAATTAGAAAAGCAGAAGATTTTAATTGTGGATGACGAAGAAGTGAACAGAGCGATACTAGGGGTCATTTTCCGCTCTGACTATGAAATTGTCGAGGCATCAAATGGGCAAGAAGCAATTGAGCAGATTAAGGCAAATGATAAGTTTGTATTAATCTGTTTAGATGTTGTTATGCCTGTGCTGGATGGTTTTGGTGTGCTGGAATATATGAAAGAGAAGGATATGTTAGAAAGCACGCCCGTAATCATGATTACAGGAGAGACAGTCAGGGATAGTGAGGATAGGGCATATGCTTACGGTATTGCTGACGTTATGCACAAGCCATTCTACCCGGACATTGTAAAAAGAAGGGCAGGTAACGTTATTGAGCTGTATCAGAATAAGCTGAATATGGAAGCAAGGCTCAAAGAGCAGGAGCGTGAGCTTATTGCAAAAGAGAAGAAGATACAGGAAAATAATGATTTTATGATAGAGGCGCTTAGTTCTGTTGTTGAGTTTAGGAGTTCAGAGACAGGTGAGCATATAAGAAGGATTAAATATTTTACAAGGATTCTTTTAAAATATCTTGCACAGTATTTCCCAGAGTATGAAATGACACCATTTAAGATTTCGGAAATCGCGAGGGCATCTGCGCTTCATGATATTGGTAAAATAGCGATTCCGGATGCAATTCTTTTGAAGCCGGGACGTTTGACGGCGCAGGAATTTGAGACGATGAAAACGCATACTACGATTGGTTGTGATATGTTAAAGCCATTCCGTAAAAACCAGACAGAAGAATTTTATCAGTATTGTTATGATATCTGCCGTTACCATCATGAGAGATGGGATGGTAACGGTTATCCAGATCATCTGGCAGGCGACGATATTCCAATCAGTGCCCAGATAGTATCAGTCGCTGACGTCTATGATGCATTGGTAAGTAAAAGAGTATACAAAGGGGCATATGCAAACAGCGAAGCATATGATATGATAATGAATGGCGAGTGCGGCCAGTTTTCACCAACTATATTGGAATGTTTTGAATTGGCGAAAGAAGATTTCTTTAACATTGTAGAAGTAATCAATATGTTTGATTTTTCTTAAGGTACAAAGGGCAGTGAAACGTTTTTTATGTTTTACTGTCTTTCTGTGGTTTGTTGGAGAAAAGGTACGGGAGGCGCAGCAATAGCCTGGAATAGGGGAGAAGTTGTCAGTGCTGGCCAGGATAAAAAATTAGAAACGGAAATAGGCCGGAAAGAGCGGCATGGGGGACTGTTATGAAACAGATTGATTTTGGCATTTTTCCTGCTGAGGATGCGTTGGAAATGATACTTGTTTTTGATGGGAAAGGTACAATTATCTATGCCAATGCTGTAGCGAGGGAAAAACTAGGATATAATGTAGAGATTTGTGGTATCAGTATTGGAGCTGTTTTTCCAAATTCATTTGAACAAAGTGAGGATAGTTTTAAAACAGAGTATCAATTTGGAGGCGGGATACAGAATCTTATGGCCTACCGGAAGAATCTTACCTGTTTTCCGGTGGAGACACGTATTCTTAAGAACGACGGGCAGGGCTTGTACATATGCTTAGCAAATGATATATTGGAAAAAGAATATTTGAATCGAGAAATTGATAAGGTTAGGCAGGAGGCGCAGGAAGCGCTAAAAGTAAAGTCAGAGTTTGTGGCGAATGTAACACATGAGCTTAGGACGCCGGTTAATGGTATTCTTGGCAATGTAAAAGAGCTGATGCCGGATGAGGAGAATGTGAAAAGGCTCCGTACACTGAAGCTAATTGAGCGGTGCTGCGGGGATATGAATAAAATTATTAATAATATCCTTGATTTTTCCAAGATGGAGGCGGGCAAATTTACTTTGGAGCCGCGCAGGTTCCATTTTAGGAATATGCTTGACTATGTAAAGGAAAGCCATATTAGCCGGATTACGGAAAAAGGGCTTGAGTTTTTTGTAACGGTATCACCACATGTACCAGAATATATTATAGGTGATGAGCTTAGAATT
Source organism: uncultured Lachnospiraceae bacterium (assembly GCA_910585905.1). Classification (GTDB taxonomy): domain Bacteria; phylum Bacillota; class Clostridia; order Lachnospirales; family Lachnospiraceae; genus Butyribacter. Next base: position 108,928 of record CAJUID010000004.1, on the reverse strand, counting down.
GTGCAGATTTTGAACAACCTGCTGTCGAATGCACAAAAGTTTACCGCAGTAGGGAAGATCAGTGTAGAGATCATGTTGACTGCACAGATGAAGGATTCGATTGAATTATTTTTCTTTGTACATGATACAGGAATTGGAATTGACAAGGCGGACCAGGATAAGCTGTTCCAGAGCTTTTCGCAGGTAGATGCTTCCATTTCTAGAAAATATGGGGGTACCGGTCTTGGATTAAATATCTGCAAGCAGCTTGTAGAGTTGATGGGTGGAAATATTGAGGTAGAGAGCAAGGTAAACCAGGGAACGACATTTTCCTTCTCAATATGGGTTGGAGTGGAAAAGGCGGATATGGAGCAGGCCAATCCATTGGGCGAAATTGCAGCATTTGACAAGGCGTCTTTATTTTCACAGGAAGAACAGCAGGACGATATTAAGGTATTTGGCACGGCTGACAATAAGGAAGCATTGCAGAAAAATATGTCTAAGCTGATTTTATGTGTTGAGATGGAAAATTGGGAAAAGGCAGAAAGTTTTATGGATACCATAAAGCAGTTATCTGCGGGAGCTCCTAGGGAAGTGAGCAGAGCAGTTCTGCGGTTAAAGATGGCGATACAGAAGGAAGATTATGATACGGCTGTGACAGGGTTTGATGAGTTAAAAATTCTGGTTGAATAACTAAAAGGAGAGAGTATGGGTAGTAGCGATAAGGGAATGGGGACAGCGAAAATCCTGATTGTGGATGATGTAGAGATGAATAGGGAGATTCTCGGTGAGATTATCAATAATATGGGTTGCTGCCCGATAATGGCGGAGAATGGTGTAGAGGCATTAAAAATGGTGTCGGAGTGCCGCCCTGAGTTAATTCTGTCTGATATATCCATGCCAGAGATGGATGGATACGAGCTTTGCAGGATTTTAAAAAAGGATGTTGAAACCAGACACATTCCGATTATCTTTATTTCGGCATTTGACGCTTCTAAGGAAATTGTGAAGGGGTTTTCACTTGGCGGGGAAGATTATATTACAAAGCCCTTTATTCCAGAAGTGGTTCAGGCAAGGGTAATGGTGCATCTGCGTCTGTCTGAGGCAAATAAGGAAGTAAAAGAGACAAACAGGCGCCTTCAGGTTTCTGTAAAGGAGCAGCTAAAACAGATTGAGCATGAGAAAAAGGCAGTGTTGTATGCACTTGCGGGCGTTGCGGCGGAGCATGCCCATTATAACAAAGAGTTTTCAGGCAGAATCCGTAATAATTGTCGTGTACTTGCACAGAGTATGCAGTTTTCACCATTTTTTGCAGAACAGATTTCAGATACATTTATTGATACAGTGGAAGTTGCTGCATCTCTCCGCGATATCGGTAATATTGGGATTCCAAAGGAAATATTGCAAAAAAATTCTAAGTTAAGCGCAGAAGAGATGGAGATTGTGCGAAGCCACACGAATATTGGTGCAAAGCTTTTAGGGGATTTGCATACAACAAATGATTTTAATGATTTTATAATGACGTCAATTGATATTGCGAAATATCACCATGAGAATTGGGATGGGAGTGGCTATCCAATGGGATTAAAGGGAGAGGAAATTCCGTTGTCAGCACAGATTGTGTCAATTGCAGATGTTTTTTGTGCCTTGACGGAGGAGAGGCCATACCGCGATAAGTATAGCAGAGAAGAAGCTCTGGAGATTATGGAAGGGGAGTCTGGGCAAAAGTTCCGCCCTGAAATTTTTAAAATTTTCCGCAAAGTCTCCAGGCAGTTATGCTAGCGAAAAAATGAAAAAGATAGAAAAGTTGTATAGAATAGGGAAGAAGGTTGGGAGTATTGATAACAGAGGATGAATTTTTGAGGATCTCTGTGTTTTTAAAGCGAAAATGCGGAATTGATATGGCAAATAAGAAAACGGTTGTCGATGGCAGGCTGGCAAATTATATAAAGAATAAGGGCTGGAAAAATTACAATGAGTATATGGATGTTTTGGAACGTGATTCTTCTGGTGTGCTGGAGCGTGAGCTTCTGAATTTGCTGACAACAAATTATACGTATTTTATGAGGGAGTTTGAGCATCTGGAATTTTTTAAACGAGAGGTGCTTCCATGGCTCAAGCAGAAGGAGAGCCGGACAAAAGACCTGCGTGTTTGGTGCGGCGCGGCCTCGTCTGGGGAGGAGCCGTATACAATTGCAATGGTAATCAAAGAATTCTTTGGGATAGAAGGTTCGGCTTGGGATACAAAAGTCTTGGCAACGGATATTTCCATGCAGGTTTTGCAGGAGGCATTTCGGGGGATCTACAGTGAAGACAAATTAAGCAGCCTTCCGCCGCAGTGGAAAAAGCGTTTCTTCCAAAAGGTTACTGGGCAGGCGATGTATCAGGTGAAAGAGGAACTTAAGCGGGAGGTGATTTTCCGTCAGTTTAATCTTATGAACCCATTCCCATTTAAGAAGAGAATGCATACCGTGTTTTTACGAAATGTTATGATTTATTTTGATGAGAGGACAAAGACGGAGCTGTTGCAAAAGGTATATAACCAGTTAGAACCGGGGGGCTATCTTTTTATTGGAATGACAGAATCATTAAATAAAGATGCTGTTCCATTTCAGGTTATTCAGCCTTCAATCTTTAGAAAACCGGGAGGAGAATGATGGATGTATGAGACCGATTAGAGTTTTGGTAGTTGAGGATTCCATGTTTTTCAGGGAGTTGCTGGTGAGGAATCTGAATCGGGATTCGGATATTCAGGTGGTGGCGACAGCGAAAGACCCATTTGAAGCAAGGGATGCCATCTTAGAGTACCGCCCGGATGTTATGACTCTGGATGTGGAACTGCCAAGGATGAATGGAATTGAATTTTTAAAAAAGCTGATGCCTCAGTTTCCGCTAAGGGTTGTAGTGATCAGTGCCCTAAGTGATAAGGTTTTTGATGCGCTTAATGCAGGGGCGGTAGATTTTGTTGCAAAACCTGCCGTGTCGGACCGGAGGCAGTTAGAGGATTTTATTTATAAAGAGCTGTTAGCAAAAATAAAGATTGCATCTATGGCGAGGATTGGGAATGTGAGGAATACTATGCCTCAGCCGCAGATGCAGCAGTATATCCGCAAGGATAAGAATCTGATTGTGGCAATTGGAGCTTCTACGGGCGGGACGGAGGCAGTCTGTTCTGTCGTGAAGGAGTTTGGGCCGGATATTCCTGGCATTGTGGCAGTGCAGCATATGCCGCCTGGATTTACGGAGATGTATGCAAAAAGGCTTGACCATGAATGTAAGATTCGGGTAAAAGAGGCACGAACTGGGGACCAGGTGCTGCCAGGACAGCTTTTGCTCGCCCCAGGAGGGGATTGCCATATGCGGCTGGTCAAGGTAGGCACGAATTACCAGGTGGAGTGCAGGCAGGGGCCAAAGGTAAATGGGCACTGTCCATCAGTAGATGTGCTTTTTGAGTCGGTAGCTAAAGCGGCGGGGCCAAATGCGCTAGGAATTATTTTTACTGGAATGGGCGGTGACGGTGCAAAGGGGCTGTTAGCAATGCGGCAGGCAGGAGCCAGGACAATCGGGCAAGACGAGTCAACCTGCGTGGTTTATGGCATGCCAAAGGTTGCATATGATATCGGGGCTGTGGAATATCAGGAGAAACTTCATGATATTGCAAGGAAAACATATTCGGTGTTAAATACGATGTAATAAGAATGTAATATCGTCCTGTTTAAGGGAAAGCAGGGCTTGATATAAAAAATAAGATGCGTTATAATAATTTGGGCTGGAAAGGAAAAATGGAGGTTTAGTTATGAAAAATTTAAAAGTTAAGACAAAAATGTTTTTAGGGTTCTTGATTCCTATTGTGCTGGTGTTTATCAACATTTTAGTGAGTGAGATGACCACTAGGATGGCTGTTAAGATTAATGATCCAGAAGAACAGGAAATTTTTACTAGAAATGCATCTTTTGCCACAATCGGGTTAGGTATCGTGGCAATTATTATTACATTATTTGTAGCAGTTTATTTGATTAGGACAATTGACAGGGCGGTATCGCAGTTGTCAAACGCTGCCAAAGATATTGCAATGGGGCGTGTTGATATTGATATGAAAAAATATGCCGATGATGAGTTTGGCAAATTAGTAGATGAGTATCTTGAGGTAATTGAAAATATAAAATACCAGTCAAAGATTGCGGAAGCAGTTTCAGAGGGTAATCTTACGGTGGCTGTTAATCCGAAATCTTCGGATGACCTTCTTGGAAATTCTCTGAAAAAATTGGTAGATGACAATTTAAATGCACTTTCAAGTATTAGTGATGCAGCGTCACAGGTTACGGTTGGCTCTACACAGGTGGCAAGTGCAAGCCAGTCCCTGGCACAGGGAACTACACAGCAGGCAAGTGCAATTCAGCAGATTACATCATCCATTGATGAGATATCTGGCAAGACAAAGCAGAATGCGGAGCAGGCGGATGCCGCTGCACATCTTGTTTTAAATGCAATTGAGGATGTGAAGCGTGGAAACCAGCAGATGAAGGATATGATGGCTGCTATGCGTGACATCAATGAGTCATCTGAAAGCATTTCTAAGATTATTAAGGTAATTGATGATATTGCATTCCAGACAAATATCCTTGCATTAAATGCAGCAGTTGAGGCGGCAAGGGCTGGCGAGTCTGGAAAAGGGTTTGCAGTAGTTGCAGAGGAGGTTAGGACTCTTGCTGCAAGAAGCGCAGCGGCTGCAGCAGAAACAGCAGAATTAATCGAAGATTCTATCCATAAAGTTGGTGCAGGTTCGAAGATTGCGGATGAGACGGCTCAGGCATTAGAAATTATTAGTAAAGTAGTACAGGAGAGCGAAGTTATTATTAATGGCATTGCAGATTCTTCGAATTATCAGGCTACGGCAATTGAGCAGATTGAGCAGGCGATTACCCAAGTTTCTCAGGTTGTGCAGACAAATTCTGCTACAAGTGAGCAGTGTGCTGCTGCCAGTGAGCAGCTTTCTAATCAGGCAAGCAGAATGAGGGAGCTTTTGTCTATCTATAATTTAGGTTCAAGAAGTAGTTCACCAGCAATTGGTATGAGTGTAACTTCCTCGCCTTCCCGGCTTGCGATGAATGAGCAGGTGATATCATTAGGAGATGGATTTGGCAAATATTAGACACAATTAACTTACATAATTTAAAATATTTGTTATATAAAATTCAGAAATAAAGCAGTAGATAGAAGAGAAGCAGGTATTTTTGAATATTTGTTTCTCTTTTCCTTATTTTTGTAACTGTGGTTGTAGAGCAATTTTGCAAGGAAGGAAGTACAACATTGAAGAATATGAAGATAAATAAGTTTTTGATACTCAGCTGTGTATGTCTCATTATTGTATGTATTGCAGTTTTTATGTCCTTATCGATTTTTATGGAACATAAGACATCGGAATCTTTGGAGGGAGTTAATAAGGTTTACATGTCGGAAATGAACATCCAGTTGAGGCAGAAATTTTCTTCCATTGTGGGATTGCGTTTGACACAGGTGGAAGGTATTATCAACAGAATGCAGCCGGAAGGCCAGGTATATGATGATGATTTTGTAGAGGAGCTTACATTAAATGGGGAAGTCAGGAATTTTGTGTATCTGGCCTTTCTTACAGAAGATGGGGAGCTGGAAAAGGTGTATGGTAGCGATCTGCATTTTAATAATTCGGATGGGGCAATCAAAGCTTTGAATAAAAATGGTTCTCTAATTGAGCAGGGAATTGACGATGCGGGAGAAAAAGTCTTGTTGTTTGGAAAAGCGGTTGCTTGTCCGATGTCCGGCGGAAGAAAAAGTGCTGGCCTGGTTGCGGGAATTGAAATGGAGACTTTAAATCAGGAACTTTTTTTGGATACTGACGATACACAGATTTATACTCATATTATCAACCAAAAGGGAGAATTTGTTATTAGAAATGGGGAGGCATACCGGGAGAGTTATTTTCAGCGCCTTATTGAAGAGTTTGGTGATGATAAAAAGGCTGACGCTGAAAAGTATGTCAAGGAGTTACAACAGGCGATTTCTTTAGGAAAAGATTACTATATGACAGTCAATGTCAGCGGAGAGCAGAGGCAGGTATATTGTTCCCCGCTTTCAGAAAATACACAGTGGTATTTGATTACAATTATGCCAAAAAGTAAATTGAATGATATGGTAACGGAATTGGATACTACCCGCCTGCTTTCTATGTTTTTTAGTCTTTCTGTTATTATAGTTGTGATGCTTCTGATTTTTGCCCGTTACTATAGTTTGACAAGAGAGCAGATGCGGGAGCTTGACAAAACGAGGATGGAAGCTATCAGGGCAAATGATGCAAAGAGCCAGTTTCTTTCTAGTATGAGCCATGATATCCGTACGCCGATGAATGCGATAGTAGGTATGACAGAAATTGCGCTGAAAAATTTAGCAAGCCCAGAACGTATGGAGGACTGTTTAAAGAAAGTAAAGCTTTCTAGTAAACACTTATTGGGGCTGATTAATGATATTCTAGATATGTCAAAGATTGAGAGCGGCAAGATGACATTAAATAAGAACCAAGTTTCCTTGCGCTCGACCGTGGATGATATGGTAAATATTATCCAGCCGCAGATTAAGGCAAAAGCACAATATTTTGATGTCTTTATCCAGAAAATTAAGGTAGAGGAAGTGATCTGCGACAGTGTCCGGCTGAATCAGATACTGTTAAACATACTTTCTAATGCAGTGAAATATACCTCAGACGGCGGGACGGTCCATGTGCATCTTCACCAGGAGGAGTCTCCGCTTGGGAAGGGATATATTAGGACACAGTTTCGGATTAAAGATAATGGGATTGGAATGTCGAAGGAATTCCAGAGTAAGATTTTTGATGCATTTACGAGGGAGGATACGGAAAGAGTTACTAAGGTTTTAGGAACTGGACTTGGTATGGCGATTACGAAGCGTATTGTCGATTTAATGGATGGTACGATTGAATTGGAGAGTGAGCTTGATAAAGGTTCAGAATTTACAGTTACATTGGATTTTGAAGTTGCAGATGTGAAAGAGGAGGATATGAAGCTGCCGAATTGGAACATTTTGCTGGTGGATGACAATGACCTTCTTTGTTCCAGTGCGGCTTATAATCTAAACGAACTTGGCTGTCAGACGGAATGGACGACAGATAGCAAGGAAGCAATCAAATTGATTCAGGAGCATTATCAAAATAATGATAGTTACCGTTTTGTCTTGATTGACTGGAAAATGCCAAATATGGATGGATTGCAGACAATCCGTGAATTAAGAAGGGTAATGGGCAATAATGTACCAGTTTTCCTGATTTCGGCGTATGACTGGTCTGATATTGAGGACGAGGCAAAGGAGCTGGATATTGAGGGATTTATTTCCAAACCGTTGTTTAAGTCAACGCTATATGCCCGTTTAAGCCAGTATGTCGGTGGAACAGACCAGGAAGACGTGGAGGCAAAAGAGGTTATTGATTTTACTGGAAAACATATTCTTTTGGCGGAAGATATTGATATTAACTGGGAGATTGTGCAGGAAATCCTTTCGGCTGTAGGAATGGAGCTGGAGCGCGCAGAAAATGGTAAAATCTGTGTAGAAAAGTTTGAACAGTCTGAGATTGGTTTTTATGATGCAATTTTGATGGATATCCGTATGCCAATTATGAACGGTTATGATGCAGCCAAGGCGATTCGTGCGCTGGAGCGTCCGGATAAGGGATTGCCAATTATTGCCATGACAGCGGATGCCTTCTCGGATGATGTGAAGCATGCACTGGATGTGGGGATGAATGCACATATTGCAAAGCCGCTAGATATTAAGGAGCTGATGTATCTTTTGACAAAGTTTTTAGAAAAGGATTCTATGTAATTTTATGTATTAGATATCAAAAGAATGGCTTTTAAAAATAGAACAACTCTGCTATAATAAAGAGCAGGGTTGTTTTGTATATGGCGAAGAGATAGAGGAGAGTCTTGAATGGTTAGTGAGAAAAAGGTGCATCTTATGACGCAGATTGCCCTTGATGAGACAAAGCGTTACCCGAAGGAGATTGGCGAAGGTGGATATTATAAATCAGATTATGTCCGTTCGCGGACGGTTTCTGCTGTGTGGAATATCACAGTCAGCTATCTTCTGATTTTGTTTTTGTTTGCACTGTATCATGCAGATTATATCTTTGTCAATGTGGTTCGTTTGGATTATGAGATTATAGGTTTTGCGGTTTTTGGTATCTATCTGGGAATTTTTGTACTTACTGTGTTTTTTTCTTTTTTTCATTATCGGAAAAAATATGCAGGGAACAGTGTGGCGCTTCGGGCGTATTATATAAAGTTAAAAGAACTGGATGAATTTTATTCGCAGGGCAAGGAGGAGGCAGAGGATGACACAGTTACTGGTGCTTAGGGAACATATTCTAAAGTTCTACCAGAAATATGCACTTTTTCTAAATCCTCTGTTTCGTTTTTTCATTGGGTTTATCGTTTTTTCCTCTATTAATCAGATGATTGGATATTCCCCCGCGTTAAATAAGCTAACGGTTGAAGTGTTTCTGGCATTTGCCGCTATTTTAATGCCAGGTTCAATTTTGCTGTTTTTTGCATCCGTCTTTACGGTGGCGCATATTTTTTATGTATCGAATCTGTTAGCGCTGGTAGTTGCAATTATTTTGTTAATCATTTATTTTATTTATATCAAGTTTGTACCGAAACATGCGTATGTGATTTTTGCAGTTCCGATTGCATTTTCGCTGAATCTTGTCTATGGAATTCCGATTGCGTTAGGGCTTTTTATGACGCCGGCGGCAATTGTCCCGCTTCTTTGTGGTGTAGGTGTTTACTATCTGCTGCAGGCAGTTACATCTGTAGTAAGTACCTCGGCGGATACCAGTATGAACCTGTACCATGCATTGCAGCAGCAGTTTTTTGACTGCAGGGAAATGTATGCATTGATGGCTGTGTCTTTCGTAGTGCTTTTGGTTGTGTATATTTTGCGCACCAGAAAATGGGATTACGCGTTTGATATTGCTATTTTTTCGGGAGCATTCTGTAATACAATTTTGTTATTGATTGTAAATTATGTTTTAAATATGGATATTGATATGGTTCCCTTCTTTGGAGGGATTATCATGTCAACTGTGCTGGTGTGGGTTGTGCAGTTTATGCGCCTTGCGTTAAATTATGCCAGTGTGGAGCATCTTCAGTTTGAAGATGAGGAATACTATTATTATGTCAAGGCGGTGCCCAAAATGAATGTAGCAGCGCCAAGTAAAAGAGTGAAGCGTATTAATGTCAGGCATTTTTCAGAGCAGATGCAGGGAGCAGGTCCTGAAAAAGAGGAAGAGAAGAAATAGATGCAGCTTTTGTTTAGCAAAGCGGAATGGAGGGAATTATGAATTCAGTGATTGATGTAATCAGAGAGACCATATATTTTCTGTCTTTGCCTAAAATGAACCTGATTGATGTGCTGGAAATTGTGATTATTGCTTTTGTACTGTACCACATTATTATGTGGGTAAGGAAAACAAGGGCATGGACATTGATAAAAGGAATTGCGCTTCTGGTATTGTGCTATGTGATGGCATATTTCCTAAATATGAATGCGATTCTATGGATTTTTAATAAGACATTTGCAATTGGAATTACTGCACTGGCTGTCGTATTCCAGCCGGAGCTGCGCAAGGCATTAGAAGAGCTTGGGCGCAAAAATTTTGTGGCGTCTTTGATTCCATTTGATGATTCCAAAGACAAGGTGGTTCGTTTTTCAGACCGCTCAATCAATGAAATTGTTAAGGCTACCGTGGAGCTTGCCAAGGTAAAGACAGGAGCATTGATTATTTTAGAAAAAGACATTAGCCTTGCAGAATATGAGAGGACAGGGATTAATATAGACTCGGCAATTAGCAGCCAGCTTTTGATTAATATTTTTGAGCACAATACTCCGCTGCACGATGGTGCGGTGATTGTGCGCAATGACAGGATTGTTTCGGCAACCTGCTATCTACCGCTATCCGATAATCTAGGTCTTTCAAAGGAGCTAGGGACAAGGCATCGCGCAGGTGTAGGGATTAGCGAGGTGAGCGACAGCACTACAATTATAGTGTCAGAGGAGACCGGAAAGATATCTATAGCAATCCGTGGTAAGCTGCTCCGCAACGTAGATGGGGAACTCTTGAAAAAGAAGCTTGGCGAATTGCAGGGAAAAAATAATGATGGAAAGGCCAAAAAGAGATTCTTTCTGCGCAGGGGAACCAAGGGGCAGAGCTGAAGCGACAGGCAGGAGGGATAGAAGTGAGTCAGGAGAGCAGGGAAGAGAGAAAACAGAATGGGATCGATTTCTGGAAGCAGATGTTATTTAACAATCTGTCTGTTAAGCTGTTATCGATTGCAGGAGCCATACTGGTATGGGTTTTAATTGTAAATATTGATGACCCGTACCGGACAAAAAATTTCGTGGTTCACGTTGAGACGATTAATGAGGATGCGCTGCATTCTGTCCACAAAGTATTTGAGGTTGTTGAGGGAAATACTGCGACAGTAACAGTTGGTGGCAAGCGCAGTATTATAGATAATTTGACATCTGATGATATCCGGGCGACAGCGGATTTGTCAGAACTTTCCTCTGTAAATGCAGTTGCAATTAAGGTGGGGTTAAGGAAACATACCTTATCAGATGTAAAATTAGAGTGTAATCAGGTGTTAAAGGTATCGTTGGATGATATGGACACAAGACAGTTTAAGGTGACTGTAGATATAGATGGGACTCCGGCCGATGGGTATTCGGTTGGGGAGTGTACGGTTAAGCCTAATGTAGTTGAGGTAATCGGAGGAAGCTCTGTGATTGACAGGATTGCCACTGTGCGTGTTGCCCTAAATGTCAACGGCGCGAGCCAGGACTTTTTTAGGAGGTTGATGCCGGCAGCGTACGATAAGAGGGGGAACCGCATAAATTCCTCTACTCTGTCGTTTAGTGATGATACAATCCGTGTCAAGGCAAAACTCCTGCAAAATAAGACAATTCCGGTAAAACTTGACCTAAAAGGGAAGCCGGCAGAGGGGTATGAGCTGGTGGATGCGAAGTGTGTTCCAGAGGAAATAGAGATTGCAGGGACAGAGAAGGCTTTGGCTGGCATCTCTGAACTTGTGATTCCGATAGATATTACCGGGTTTGTCGGCACTTCTGCCGGGTTGGACCAGGAAGTGCAGGTTATGGATTATCTGGATAAGAATATCACGGTGAGAGAGGAATATGAAAAAGTTTCTGTTCAGATTACATTGGAAAAATTGATCCGAAAGAAAATACAGTTACAGACCACGAGAATTCAGATGAGTAATGTGGATGATAAGTTTATTGCTTCTATCTATGGGAATGTTAGAGATATTGAGCTAACCATTGAGGGGAGAGAATCAGATCTGGAATCAATTTCGGATACGACCATCTTAGCCTATGTGGACTGTACTGGCTTGAAATCAGGCATGTATTCACTTCCAGTCAAAGTGAATTTAAATGGACTTGGGAAACTGGTGAAGGGTGCAAAAGTGAGGATTATTATTTCAAGAAGAATTGATACAGCACCAGATACGCTTCCAGTGCCAAGTGCGACCCCTCAACCCGATGAAGAAGAAGGGGAGGAGCAAGAGCCGGATGCTACGCCGGAGTAATGACATATTAATTTTGCCGTAGGATTGTTGAAGCTTTCGGAAACTTTGCCAAAGTGTGGTGGTTCCAAGTCAAATACCCCGCTGCAAGCAACGGGGCATGACTTAGCTTCTTTTTAGCAAGTTCGCCCCAGAGGGGCGGGGTATTTGACCCTCGCGGCAGTCGCCAAATGCGAGCAAGCTCGCGCTTGGCTCGTTGCTTCGCGGGAATAAAAGCATACTTTGTGAGCTTTTTTAGATGGGCTCTTGAAATAGAGTGTATCCTGTGGTATGATAACTAAGGATTGTGAAAATGATCTATAATTAATAAAATAAAAATCTATTTATTTTCAGGGCGGGGTGTGATTCCCCACCGGCGGTGTTCCTTGTTTTTAGGTAAGCCCGCGAGCCGCAAGGCATGATTTGGTGCGATTCCAAAGCCGACAGTATAGTCTGGATGAAAGAAGATAAGAGAGATTGTGTGATAAAAGTGTGCCCTGAATGTTATTTTGCGTTCAGGGTTTTTTGACTTATAGGAAACTGCTTGCAGCATAGTGGTGTACCAGCGCTGGCGGTGCGCTTTTTTATGTTTATGACGTGGAAGGAATGGTGTCATTTTGAATAAGGAATTTATGTCTCGTGCGATTGAACTGGCGAAAAATGGGGTGGGCAAGGTAAATCCAAATCCTCTCGTGGGGGCTGTAGTTGTGAAGGATGGCAGGATAATCGGTGAGGGTTATCATGCTGCCTATGGGGAACTTCACGCGGAACGCCATGCTTTTTCCAGGCTGACAGAAGATGCAGCAGGGGCAGAGATGTATGTGACGCTGGAGCCATGCTGTCACTATGGGAAACAGCCGCCTTGTACACAGGCAATTATTGAGAATGGAATTGCGAAGGTCTATGTAGGCTCCGATGATCCGAACGAACTGGTGGCAGGCAGGGGAATCCAATGTCTGCGGGATGCCGGAATCGAGGTTGAGACACAGTTTATGAAGAAGGAGTGTGACGAACTGAATCCGGTATTTTTCCACTATATTACTACCAAGATGCCGTATGTCGTGATGAAATATGCGATGACAATGGATGGGAAGACGGCATGTGATACTGGGAAAAGTCAGTGGATTACAGATGAAAAGGCTCGTTTTCATGTGCAGGAAACTAGAAATGCGTTAAAAGGGATTATGGTTGGGGTGCAGACAGTAATCAATGATAATCCTAGTTTGACTTGCCGTATGCCTGGGGGCAGGAATCCGGTGCGGATTATCTGTGATAGTAGGCTGCGGACTCCGATTGATTCTAATATTGTCAAGACAGCGGGTGAGGTTACAACAATAATTGCGACTATTTCGGATCAGGGTGAAAAGGCAAGGGCGTTAAAAGAGGCTGGGGTGCAGATTTTGGTGGTTCGGGAACGTGATGGCAGGGTAGATTTAAAAGACTTGATGGAGAAGCTTGGCGCGCAAAAGATAGATAGTATTTTGCTAGAGGGCGGCGGCACGCTGAACCAGAGTGCTTTGGAATGTGGGATTGTAAATCATGTGCAGGCTTATATTGCTCCAAAGATTTTTGGGGGGAGCGGCAAGTATACACCAGTTAGTGGTTTTGGCGTAGAGGAGCCGGACAGTGCATATTTTCTGGCGAATCAGAAGATTCAGTTCCTAGGCAGGGATATATTGTTAGAATTTGATGTGGTGGAAAGGTATCCAGAGTAGTATTTTTGTTGGTGCCCTTTTTGCGGCGCAAAAGGAAAAGGAGTTGTCATTGTATGTTTACAGGAATTGTGGAAGAGATTGGGACGGTTTATTCGGTTGCAAAAGGAAGCCGGTCAGCGCTCCTTACTATTGAGGCGGATAAGGTGTTGGAGGGAAGTAAGGTAGGGGACAGCATTGCAGTAAATGGCGTCTGCCTTACGGTAACGGCTGTGATGTCTGGGCGGTTTACTGCGGATGTGATGGCTGAAACCCTGCGAAGGAGTTCCCTTGGCGGTCTTTCTAGGGGAAGTCTTGTAAATCTGGAACGGGCGATGGCGGCTGATGGCAGGTTTGGCGGCCATATTGTGGCTGGTCATATTGATGGCACAGGAACGGTTCTTTCCTTAAAACCAGAAGATAATGCGGTCTGGGTTGAGATTGGGGCATCGCAGGATATTCTCAAATATATTATAGAAAAGGGTTCTATTGCGATAGATGGAATCAGCCTAACCGTAGCGCGGGTAGGGGGTGGGAGTTTTGCAGTCTCAGTAATCCCGCATACCGGCGTGGAAACGACGCTGCTTCGCAAAAAGGCAGGTGATATAGTAAATCTTGAAAATGATATGATTGGGAAATATGTTGAGAGGTTGATGAGCCTGGATGCCAAGGAAGAGAATGCAGGAAAAGCGGCAGCCCAGAAAAGTTCCATTACAATGGACTTTTTGATTGAGCATGGCTTTTAAATAGAAGATAGGAGGCAAAAAAATGGATTATGAATTCAATTCAATTGAAGAATTGATGGAAGAGATTCGGAATGGCAAGATTGTGGTTTTGATAGATGATGAGGACCGCGAGAATGAAGGGGATGTGATTTGTGCTGCGCAGTTTGCAACTACGGAGAATGTTAATTTTATGGCATCCTATGCGAAAGGACTGATCTGTATGCCGATGGATGAGAGCTATACGGATAAGCTGGGCCTTCATCAAATGTGCGAGGTAAATACAGATAACCATTGCACAGCATTTACTGTGTCAATTGATTATAAAGATACAGAGACGGGGATTTCAGCGTATGAGCGTTCCATTACAGCGATGAAGACCGTTGCGCCTGATGTAAAACCAGAGGATTTTAGGACGCCGGGCCACATGTTTCCTTTGCAGGCAAAAAAGGGCGGTGTGTTGGAAAGAAATGGGCATACGGAGGCCACTGTGGATTTGGTCAAGCTAGCGGGTCTTGAGCCGGTTGGACTGTGCTGTGAGATTATGCGGGATGACGGCTATATGGCGAGAACACCGGAATTGGTGGAGTTTGCAAGAAAACATGAATTAAAGATTGGCAGGATTGCGGATCTGGTACAGTACCGGAAAGAGCATGAGGTGCTGGTGGAATGTGTGGCGAAGGCAAAGATGCCGACACGTTATGGTGAGTTTACGATTTATGGGTATGTCAATAAGTTAAATGGGGAGCATCATGTGGCTCTGGTAAAGGGGGATATTACAGATGGAAAACCAGTACTGTGCCGCGTGCATTCAGAGTGCCTGACAGGGGATGCGCTGGGTTCGGCAAGGTGTGATTGCGGACAACAATATGATGCTGCCATGAAAATGATTGCCAAGGAAGGCAGGGGAGTTTTGCTCTATATGCGCCAGGAAGGGCGGGGAATTGGCCTGATTAATAAGATCCGTGCCTACGAGCTTCAGGATCATGGAAGGGATACAGTTGAGGCAAATCTGGAGCTTGGGTTTCCAGAAGATGCAAGGGATTATACGATTGGGACCCAGATTTTGGTGGACCTGGGAATCCATGAGCTGCGCCTTATGACAAATAACCCGTTAAAGGTATATGGGCTGGCTGGTTATCACTTGGAGATTGTAGAGCGTGTCCCGATTGAGATGGAGCCGGGAAAATATGACTTATTTTATCTGAAGACTAAAAAAGAGAAGATGGGGCATATTTTGGATCTTTAGAGAAATATAACAATAAATCAAAGATAATTATAAGGAGGTTGGCGATGAAAGTATTAGAAGGAAATGTTGTAGCAGATGGGGCAAAGATTGCTATAGTGGGGGCGCGTTTTAATGAGTTTATTGTGTCTAAGTTAATTAGCGGTGCAGAGGACGGCCTGGTGCGCCATGGCGTCAAGGAGGAGGATATTACGCTGGCATGGGTTCCAGGGGCGTTTGAGATTCCTTTGGTGGCGAAAAAGCTTGCACTGTCTGGGAAGTATGACGCTGTAATCTGTCTTGGCGCTGTAATCCGTGGTGCAACAAGCCATTATGATTATGTATGCGCAGAAGTTTCCAAGGGGATTGCCGCTGTCGGCCTGGAATCCGGGATTCCGGTTATGTTTGGCGTTGTGACAACGGATAATATTGAGCAGGCGATTGAACGTGCAGGCACAAAGGCAGGGAATAAAGGGTATGACTGCGCATTAGGAGCAATTGAAATGATTAATCTTACAAAAAAGCTTTCATAGATAAAAACCCAGGTTCCCTTTATCTGGGGAATCTGGGCTATTTGAATTGTTCGATAAGCGGTGGTTAAAAAGGAGACTGGATGACAGGCTGAAGCTGTTTTCCGGCAAGTGCCGCTTCTATTGTGTCTGGAATTAACTCTACATGGGCAACCATAGAATTCGTCTTTTTCTTATAATTGTCCTGCCCAAACGGAACAAAATAAATATTTTTTGTGTTCATCAGTTGTCCCAGGTTTGCGAAATTCATTCCCAGGGCATCATTTGTTGAGATAGATATAATAAGCGGCTTTTCATTGCGCAGATGTGCTTTAGCTGCCATAAGAACAGTGGAATCTGTAATGCCGTGGCAGAGTTTTGCAAGGGTGTTGCCAGTACATGGCGCAATAACCAGTGCATCCAGATAGCCTCCTGGACCAATAGGTTCAGCCTCCTGGATGGTAAAGATACCTTTGTTTCCGGTGATTTCCTGCACTTGT
Organism: uncultured Lachnospiraceae bacterium; assembly: GCA_910585905.1. GTDB lineage: Bacteria > Bacillota > Clostridia > Lachnospirales > Lachnospiraceae > Butyribacter. Next base: position 92,669 of record CAJUID010000004.1, on the reverse strand, counting down.
GATACGAAATCGCCTGCTTTCTGGAAACGGGTATCCATTGTGCCGCCTCTTTCTGAAAATATCGGGATTATATTATAATTTTTTGTTTTCATATTTTGGAGTGTCTCAAGAATCTTCTGGTAAGTACAAAAGGAGCCGGTAATGGCAAAACCAAGCGTAACCGGTTCAGATTTTGTCTGATTCATAATCGTCCTCGTTTCTGCGCGGCTTACGCGCCTAAATCTTATAATAAATTGCTCAGTTTTTCCTGTATGTGGTCAAATAGAATTTTTGCTGACGTTTTTGGAGAATATCTGCCAGGAATGCCAGGGCAATGCTTCGCGGCAATTCCTTTTTCGGCACAGTAATTGAAATCAGTACCGCCCGGCGCGGAGGCGATGTCGATAATCACGGCATCTGGTTTTAGCTGGTCAATAATGGAACGGCCAAGGACCGGTGCCGGCGCAGTATTGAATAGAAGATCAAACTGTTGGTATGAGCTGTCTGAAAGAAGATGATAGCCATATGCCTTTGCACGGGCTTTTGCGATGGCATCCCTTGTGGATACAGTAACATTGCATTTTAGCCCTTCTAATTTGTCGGCAAGAATTTCACCACATTTGCCAAAGCCGATTACCAGTGCTTCGCTCTGGTGCAGGTTGTATTCGCTTGTCAGGATTGCTTCGCAGATTGCCCCCTCCGCGGTTGCGACTGCATTTTCAATGGCAATGGCAGGATTTTTAAAATAATCAATATAAGCTATCTTCCGCTCATCGCAGAAGGCAGTGAAATCTTTTGGGATGTTTCCGCCAAGTACAATATGCTGGGGAGTTAGGCTTTCCTTGAGACGCCGCAGGAGAACCGAGGAAGCCGGGACAGGGAGCAGTACCAGCAGCTTATTTTCAAATTCGCTGATGCTTGCGGCAGCGAGGTCCAGCTCCGGTGAGGTCTCTGCCAAAATGACATGGTAGCCGCTGTCTATAAGAAATTCACCCAGATACCGTTGCCGGCGGTCTGTTTCCGTGTGAAAAGATGATTTGGATTGCATAAAGTCCCTCCTGCTCTCTTTTGCCTGTTCCTTCAATAAGAGGGAGACAAAAGATGTTTTGTTATGTATATCTTATGCAGTGGGGAAAGATGTGTGAATTTGCTGTACTGCAGGCACACAGAAAACATTTGGTAACTGAAAATTATCCTCTATATTATTGAACGTGTGTTGTCATTAAGTAAATGTTGCTGGCATGGACGTACTACAGAAAGTCCTTGACATTAATGCATTTTAGGCGCTGCAGGACAAAAAGATAGCCGATGCAGATTAGCAGGCAGATGGCGCAGATTACAGATATTGTGGGAAGTCCGCTTTTTGGAACTGGAAGCATAGTATATAGCTTTTTTAAGGTGGTTCCAAGAAGTGTCAGGCAGATGCCTGGGACTACAAAGAAATTTACAATGGACCAGTGCATGTATTTATTTAGATAAAGCCCTTCGAGGACAGTCATTGCGATATAGCTGATGAGTGAGCCTGCAAGATAGGCTTGGATGCCGTAGCGCGGCACCAGAAAGACCAGGAAATATATTTTTACCAGAAGGCTGACCGCAGTAATGAGAAAGGTAAGCTGCGTTTTTCCAAGGCCGTTTATAATGCTGGTAAATGTTGTGGAGAGGTACATAAACGGACAGAGCCAGGAAAGTGCGTAGATATAGGTTCCGGCATCTGAGCTGTGGAAGAGGACTGTCCCAAAGTCTTTTCCGAAAATCAGGAAAATGCAGGTAAAGAGGTAGCCGATAAAAAGGCTGTATTTACCAGAAAGTGTGACGTAGTTTTTAATTTTTTGATCGGAACGCTCTGCCTGTGCTTGTGCAATGGCAGGTAGGAGCATAACGGCAAAGGAATTGGTTATCGTTGAGGGAAAGAGAATAAATGGCAGGGCAATGCCGGAGAGGATGCCATAGATACTAAGTGCGTCCTCCGGGGAGCAGCCGAATTTTTTTAGTGCGGCAGGGATAAATACTGCCTCCACGCTGTGGAGAATAGAAATGACTAATTTAGTTGTTGTTAATGTAAACGCAAGAAAGAGCAGCGAGGAGGCAATCTTGTTTTGCTTTATGGTTCCATAGCCGGATGATTTTGTGCGAAGGAGAGCAGGCGCCTGTTTTTTTCTCATTTTTCCAGTTTGCGTACTGGATGCCTTTTGTCCGGCGCGGCATATGGCCAGATAGAGATGGAAGCAGTTGTAAAAGCAGGAGGCAGCTTCACCTAAGACAAGTCCTAGAATCGCAAGCCTACAGCCGGTTTCTCCTGTAGCAGACAATGCCATGCACAGGACAAAGACGGAAGATACTCGGACCAACTGTTCCACAATTTGTGTAACAGCTGGGACTTTTGCTTCTTTTTTTCCATAAAAATATCCGTTTATGCAGGCGGAGGTTCCACAGAATGGGAACAGCAGGCATAAAAGCCTGAGGTATGGGCTGCATGCGGGTTCCAGTAGAAAGCGGGCAGAAATTGGCTCGGCAAACAGATAGATGATTGCGCTGAGTGAGAGCGAGAGTGTGAGAGAGGCTAAGAGCCCCCATTTCAGGATTGCCAGGTCTTTTCTGGCTTTCTGGGCAGATTCGCCGACATTGGAGGCAATCAGCTGCGAAATTGCTGTCTGGATACCTGCTCCATAGATTGTAAAGCAAATGCCGTATACTGGAAATACAAGCTGATAGATTCCTAAAAGATTTGTTCCTAATATATTTGCGAGAAAAATGCGGTAAACAAAGCCGATAATGCGGGTAATAAAGCCGGTTGCTGTTAAGAGCAGCGTTCCCTGGATTAATTTATTGCTAAATTTTCTTATCATAATAAATCCCCCATTCTATTATTCGGCTTTTATTGTTGCAGAGGCAAAGTGAGGGCGCAAGATGTCCGGCGGACATCTGTTATGTGCCGACCGTAACGGAGTGAAGAGTGCAAGTTTACTTGCATCATCCGGGTGCGAACGCAACTAGCCAAAAGCAGTGCTTGCAAGGAACTTGAAGTTCCTTTTCACTTTTGATATATCACAGTTTATGCGGGTTTTAGGAGGTTATGCCAGAGCGTGTTTGGAAATTCTGCAATTCAAACTTCTGACAATTAACGTAAGAAATCATTTATCAGCGCAGAACAGAGGGAACGAGCAAGGCAGATGATGATTGCAAAAAAAGGTTAAAAGCTTTGAGCAATATTTAATAGAATTGTGTATGTGTTTGTGATAGAATAATAAAATCAAACGATTTAACAAATAAGATATTTTATAGGGAGAGATTATGGAGAAGTCTATTCAAATATATAATAAAAAATTGGATAATTATTATGATTCTAATGGAAGGTTAATACAATACCCATCTAAAAGACCAATGAGGATTATTGTTCTTATAAAGATTGTGGAACAAATGGACGCAAATAGGAAATATACGGAAAAAGAAATAAACAAAATTATTAAGTTACATATTGCGTTTAGCGACATAGAGTTAATTCGCAGAGAAATGTATCAATATAAATTTCTTGGAAGGCTTCGTGACGGTTCAGAGTATTGGGTAGAAAATGATTGGAGAAATACATATGCAGAATATATTAGAGAGAATTAAGCATATTTTAATGCAAGAATATGAATTTGAAGTTTTTGGTGTTCATAGGATGCCAACTGGAGTTGGTGGAGGAGACTTTGAACAAATTTCTGTAAATAATGAATGTACCAAAAAGGTCTTCTATGATAAAATCTAATTATCAAAGGAGACCTTTTATTATGGCAAACAAAAAAGAAATGTGTACAAACCAAAACCAATGACAGTGGGAAAGAAAAAACTCATTTAGGGACTTTTGCAGGAATACGAGATTAAATCCGCAGAAGACATTCGGGATGCCCTCAAAGATTTATTATTTGGCACAATCCAGGGAATGTTTGAATCCGAAATGAATGAGCATCTTGGCTATGACAAATACGAACGCTCGGAGGAGCCAAACTACCGGAACGGAACAAAGCCAAAATCCGTCCGTAGCAAGTATGGGGAGTTTGAAGTAGACGTGCCCCAGGACAGACAGAGTACTTTTGGGCCTCAGGTTGTTCCAAAGCGGAAAAAAGACATTTCTGGGATTGAGGACAAAATTATTTCGATGTATGCAAAGGGCATCACTACCACGCAGATATCCGAAATGGTGGAGGAAATCTATGGTTTTGAAGTCAGCGGGGGAATGGTCTCTGACATCATGAATAGACTTTACACTCCACGCGTGATATAATACAGATACTTTATAAAGCACCACCACCACAAAGGAGCGTGATAATATGACAGACAATGAGTTATTATTAGCCATATCCGATATGATGGATAAGAAGTTAAAGCCTGTAAATGACAGACTGAAAAAGATTGAACTTACTCAAGAAAATGATATTCTTCCACGATTACAAAATATTGAATCCTGCTATAGCAGTACGTTTAATCGTTATCAATCAGGTGTTGAACAAATAGAGGCAATTCAAGATGATATCGAGATTATGAAAAAGGTAATTCAAGAACACAGCCTAAAACTTCAAAACATATCATAGCCAACAACTACATATTATATTATCCACAAAGAGTGTAAAGTCTATTCAATTATTGAGGCTTTGCACTTTTTTGATGTGAGGTTATTTCTTATGAAATATTTCAAGAATGTATCAGATTTATTGGAACTTAGGAAACAATACAAGCAGCTTTTAAGGAAACACCACCAAGATAACGGAGGCAACGTTGCTGACATGCAGGAAATAAATGCAGAGTAAGACAGCCTTTTCAAGATACTGAAAGACAAGCACGACAGCAAGGCTACAGACAGTGACATAGGTCCAGTGCTTGATTTTAAAACAAACTTTCAAGTCATGGGAAATGGCTTATTAAAGTATGCTCTTTTTATAGAATAACAGAATAATAATTTGGAGTATTTTCTTGAAATTACATATAAAAACAGCAAAAATGAAGCTGCCCTTTCACGAATCTTTATTCATTAAAGCGACAGCCCCTTAAAAAATGATAATACAAGTCGTAGCAAAACATGGACTGATAATCAAATTACAAAAAACTTGCTGTTATTGCAGACGTTAAACCCACATTGTATAAAATGGGCGCAAAAGTTCTTAATTCAGATAACGAAACATTAAAGCAAGAAGTATTATTTGGAGAAATTTCTATCAATGTTGGTTGTAAGGAATTTATAATATAGGAGTGTCGGAATATGTCGAACGATGTAGAAGGATTTAAATCTTGAGTATGATAAAATAAAAAAGGTTCAAGGTATAGTAGCAAAAATTAAAATTTTTAAAGTTGTGTATTAAAGTTCAGATAGAAAAAATTAAGGCTAGAAGGTTTTTAACTATCTAGAAAATATTATAATTTAAAATAGTTATCTTTATAAAGGGAGGAAAAATATGGTTATGCAATCTATATTTATATCGGGAATAAAAGCACTGGTTTCTCAAATTGCAGCAGAACATGCAGAAGAATATGCAAAAAACTTTGTAGAAGATTTTGCAGATATAATGTTGCATCAGGTTTTTGGGCAAAAAAATCCGGAAACACCAAATGGCCAGTTTTTAATCCTACTGGACGATTCTCTATGTGAGTTTTGTGAATCTTTAACATATAAAGGATTTGAATATGATTCAGAAGCATATACTAGAATAAAAGTAACCACTTTGTCGAATTGTATATCAAATGAAAAATTATTTACATCTATTTTAAAAGAAATGCTAGGAGATGAGTCATATGAATTGTTGACTGAAGAGAATATTAGAGATTGGATCAAAATTATAGATAGAAAATTGCCACAGGATAAATATGCAGTGTTATATCGTTATTTTTTAATACATGCAGATAATAAAAGGCAGCTAAATGCAGATTCTGTTTTAAAAATTGTACAAGCACTTAATACAATTAAAGGTGAGGAAACAATTGAAGATGTTCTGTGTGATTGGTTCACAGAACATTGTCCAGATTCTTTGAGTTCTATAGATAATGATGTATTGGAAATAGGATATATTCTTACGGATTATTTAGAGAAAAGAAAAAATTATGAAAAATCAGTTGAGATTGCTAATCAGTTATTAAAGGTATACGATGTTGATAAATTTATGTATGTGTTAGATAAAGAATATATTCGAAAAATTATAGGATGTGCGTATAGTTTAGCAATTGCCAATGTAACACCAAAAGACAAGAAAAAGAAATTGTTAAATGAGGCAAGTACCCTTTTTGCTGAAGCAAAGAAAATGTGCCAGGATTATGAAAATAAAAGAGGAAATCTATACGAGGATATAGAATTTTTATGGGGATTATATTATAGTGACTATGGTGCGATGCTTGTAAACAAAGGGATTTTATATAAAAATGAGGGGAACTTGTCAAAAGCTAGGAAAATTTTCAAAGAGGCTGTAAAAGCTCATAAAGTAAGTTTAGAAAAAAGAAAAAAACTAAAAAAGTCATTGAAATCTAATAAATCTTATGATAAAAAAGAAATTCAAAATATGATTGCTAGAACTAAAAGTAACATAGGAGGTGTATACTTTCGGTTAGAGAAATATGAAGATTCCATAAATTTGCAAAAAGAAGCATTAAAAACTTTTGAAAAACAAGGGGATATAATAAGACAATTTCGAACTGAAGAATTAATTGTTGGTAATTATATTTCCATGTGGGAAAATGATATAAATTTAATTTCGCAAAAGGAATTTGAAGTGTGCATGGAATATATGAAGTCTGCTAAATTTTATTATGAAATAACTAACAATAAAAGTTTAGATGGAGTAATGAAAAAAATTTCTGTTTTAAATAAGCTAGCAGCAGACAGAAAATAGGTATTTAAAATTATGCTTACTTTTTTAATGGTGTAAGTTGCAAAAAGAAATATATTTTATAACCTAAATTCAAAACTATAACGAGCCAGTATTGATAAGGATTTGAAGTCCTAGTTATAATTTGAGGGGGATTTAGGTCATAAATCTGAAAGATAGTTTAAGAGGATACTAGAATGAAAAAAGAATTGCTTATATAGGTTTATCATACCCAAATTTTATGATTATCGTAATCAATTCCACTTTCAGAAAATGATATATGGGATTCTCCACATCCTATTATAGAAAGTCCATTAGGATTAATGATCTTATATGATGAATTGTGGTTTTTATCTGAAAGTCTGTGTTCATCTAATATGAGTGGGTTGCCCTATATTAAGTATGTTGATGAATTATATCCAGATTTATACTATGAAGGCTCTGAACTATTTAGAAAAAAAGTCAATTTAAAATTAGATTATAGAGGTTTAAGTTATTCGGATATGTTGGAGAGAATGAATCTTAATAAAGAGTTTGGGAGATTAGACAATCATTCACATGGCATTAAAATTGGAAACTAGTAAGAATGGGAAATGCTGACGAAGATAATTATAAATTTGATATTTATATTTTTATGGCATTGCAGGAAAAAACTGAAAATAGTGTGGAATTAGTTAGTAATAGTAGATTTGGCATGAATGAATTCGCGAGTTCTCCTGACAATGCAGAAGTTATTGAAAAAATAATAATTCCGAATATGCCAAATTATTTAAATAAAGAGGGACCTTATCATCCGTGTATGGAAGAATTGCGTGAAAATAAGTATCTTGTAGATTTTAGATGATGGATTATTAGCCAGAGTACTACTTTTCGACAAAGTGAAATTAATGAAATATGTGCCGATGTAGATAGAACTATAAAAGAAACACAGGAAAGAGTTTTGTAATGTTGCTAAATTATGTAATGTTATGTCAAGTGAAGAGATTAAGCAAATATATAAAGTATATGGGGACTTAGAGACAATTCAACATACATTAGAAAAGGAAGATGTGGTAGTTGATGAAAAAACAGCATATAGTATTTTCATTTAATACATAGAAACTTATGTGAATTAATTTTAGCACCACAGACAGATAGAGATTAGGCATAAAGAAATAAACAAATTACTAATGAATAGGCTAGAGATGCTTGCAAAGGTATGAAGTTTGCACATACTATTAAATAAAACCCCAGCTTCATTGCTCCAATACTATCCCTAACAAAACGGAATATCCCTATAATGGACTGCCAAAGTGTAACAGTAGCACAGTGGCAGTCATTTTTTATATTCCAGAATAAAATAGCAAATAAATATTCTGGAATGTATATTAACGAGACAGAACAAACATATTATGCGTGATTTCTAAGCGATTCTGCAAAATATCCAACAGTAATTTTTACCAACAGCAGAGAAGAAGTATGCAACAATGTTTCTTTTCCTTTGCTGTACCCAAAACGAGCGCACATTGAAAACGGAAATTGCATTAAAAAACCAAACAGCGCAAAATATTATCCAAATTGGATATAAATTAATGGAAGCAAAAGAAAGACTGCCTCGTGGAGAATGGGGTTCATGGTTAGAAAATAAAGTTGAATTTAGCCAAAGGACTGCTAACCAGTTTATGAGGATTGCGAAGGAATTTGGTTCAAATTCGCAAGCGATTTCCAATTTGGAGATAACAAAAGTTGGTTTATTATTGGATGTGCCAACTAAAAAATAGAAGAATTTATTGAAAACTACGTTTAAAATCAATGACCACAAGAGAAATAAATAAAGTTATTGAAGAAACTATTAATGAAAAGTCATAGTTCAGGGAGAGCGTAGTAGATAAGAAATTAGATGAATCAATATATGAAATTCCTATCAGGGAATAAGTGCAATACCTGATTATGAACAGTATTCTGGTATGCGTACCGGTACAGATTGGATCATGTTTCTCAATAATATAAATAAGTATGGAGTTACGTGTCCTGTATTAATAGCGCGGGACAAAACAATTATTGATGGTCATGAAAGGGTAAGAGCTTGTAGAGATTTAGGCTTAACGACTGTTAAATGCCATTATGTTTGCCAGGAAGAAAAATATAGAAAAGAATATGCAGATGAACAATTAAAGTTATACCTTTTCTTAATATCATGAAATCAAGAAGCAGTGACTGGTATTTTTCACAATTTTGGTTAGATATATTATTTGATACTGATTATGGTGATAAAAGTGGTGATATTACGCATTATTTAACAGATGAGCGTCTTAATGTAATAAAACATAATCAGATGATAATGGATAATTATACAGGATAAAATAGATGGGAAAATAACCGAGAATGAGATGGATGAAAAAATAAGTGATTATATAAACAATACAAGAAGAAATGAAAAATATTTGATTAGTGGAGGACAAAAACAATTAACGATACAAAGATTCAATATATCCTAATTTCAGGCAAAGTTTATGAAGTGACAAGTATTAACTGGCAACATTTATTAATAAAAGCAAAAGAAACGGATTTATCCATTGATAATGTGCCAGAAGATGCATTATGGGATATTTTAGAGTTGGAAGAGTTTGAAATACGGCTGGTCAATAGCAGTGGTGGAGCTGATGTTATTGATATGGCTGGGTGGATGATGGAGCATGGTTTAGGGGAGTGAATTTTGCCTATGAAATGTGACTTTTAAGTGGTGGAGGAGGTTTAACGCAAAATTGCGCTGCATATCCGTTTAATTATGTGCTGTGTAAACGTTTATTTGGGGCTTTTACGGTGAAGGTGAAATTGTCGGGTGGGAAGTTTTAGGGGCTTATTTGGGCGGATATAAAGGATAATAGCACATCCGAGAACAGGAGGGCTATTGCGCTTGGGAGCAAAAAGAATAATATAAAATGGAAGATGCTAAGTGAGGGGATATAGTTTAGTGGGAAAGAAAATAAACTACTAAAGTAGAAAAAGCAATTAGCAAAGGGGTAGCAGAAAGCCGCAAAACTATTCAACAGAGGAGGAAGGCACAAATCCTATATGGTTTTCATATAATTTATAAGAATTATTATGTATATTTGCTAAAATAGCTTAGTTCCATGAGAAATATTTGAAATAAGTGATATAGGATTTAGAAGGGAGAGTACAATGATATATCTAGACCATGCCGCGACGACTGCTGTGCATCCTGAGGTGATACGCGAAATGGAGCCGTATTTCGGGGAACTTTATGCGAACCCTTCTGGTGTATATGAATTTAGCGAGGATGCCAAAGAAATCCTACAGCGTGTGCGCCAGAGGATTGCAGACAGTATCGGAGCAGAGAGCAATGAAATATATTTTACCAGTGGTGGGACTGAATCAGACAATTGGGCGCTGGTGGGCGCTGCGGAGGGGATGCGGAACCGGGGGAGGCATATTATTACTTCGTGTATTGAGCATCATGCCATTCTGCGCGCCTGCGAATATCTGGAGACAAGGGGATATGACATTACGTATCTTCCAGTTGACGCGGAGGGCAGAGTTTCCATAGAAGAATTAGAGCGTGCTATACGCCCTGATACAATCTTAATCAGCATCATGTTTGCAAATAATGAAGTTGGCACAGTGCAGCCAATCCAGGAGATCGGTGCGATAGCAGAAAGGAATGGAATTTTATTTCATACGGATGCGGTGCAAGCATATCTTCATGAGAAGATTGATGTGGGAAAGATGGGAATCGGTATGCTCAGCGCCAGCAGCCATAAATTCCAGGGACCAAAGGGCGTCGGGTTCCTGTACGTTCGCTCTGGAATTGACCTGCCATCCTTTTTGCATGGCGGCAGCCAGGAGAGAGGGCGGCGGGCCGGAACGGAAAATGTGGCGGGCATTGTAGGAATGGGGAAGGCTGTGGCAGTGGGGGAGAGGGAATATCAAAAGAACCATGAAAAAATGTTATCCCTGCGTGAATATTTGCTCCACAGGCTGGAGACGGAGATTCCATTTTGCAAAATAAACGGTTCGAGGAAAGACCGATTGGATGGAAATGTAAATGTAAGTTTTCGATTTCTCGAGGGAGAATCGCTTATTATTCTTCTGGATATGGAAGGAATCTGTGTATCGGGCGGTTCTGCCTGTGCCGCCTCAGAACACACGGTTTCCCATGTGCTGCAGGGGATTGGCCTACCTCCCGAATTTTCCAGGGGGACAATACGCATTTCCCTGGGCGCAGAAAATACAATAGAAGAGATGGAGTATGTGGCAGATAAGATCAAAGAGCTGGTGGGTAATCTCCGGGAATTTTCGGAAGAATATCTTGAGCTTCAGGAAAAAGGATTTGTATAAAATGCATAGAAAGCCTATGCAAGTGGAATTTGCACGGGCTTTCTTTTGTGAAATTCTGTATAGTGGGTGAAGCCGCATTTTTGTAGTAATTTAGGGATGCCTGCAAACTGCCAGGCAAGATGTTTTGTCTCATGGGCATCGGAACCAACGGAAAGGAGTTCTCCGCCGAGTGTGCGGTAGCGGCTTAGAATGTCCTCATGTGGGTTTGGATGTCCAAGCATATATTTTAACCCACCAGTATTGACTTCGATGCCTTTCCCTGATTCAATTAATGCCAGTAGGATTTCGTCTAGTATTTCCCTATTTTCTTTTAGCATAGTCCGGTAATGCGGCTCTATTATCTCAGATTTAGATTCTGCTGCTTTGACCGCCGGGCAGTAGCGGATAACATAGTCAATATGGCCGTATATATCAAAATCAAACCCCTGCCTTATGTTATCGTAAGTGGCTTCATAGTAATGCCGGATTCCTTTGGATTCGCCGTGCCCTTCCCAATATTCGCTGTAGTATGGGTCGATATTGTCTACCAGATGGGTAGAGCCGATAATAAAGTCAAAACTGTATTCTTTTGCCAGTGAAACAGCAAGGGGGAGAATGTCTTTTTTTAAGCCAAGCTCCACGCCAATCCGAATATCGAATCCAGGATTTTTTGCTGCACATTCTTTTAATATATTCAAATATTGATCTACCGGAAAAAGAAAATCCATCCCATATTTTTCTACGGGGAACCCATAGTCGATATGGTCTGTAAAACAGATGGAAGTAAGCCCTAATGATTTTGCGCGGGCAAGCATATCTTCCACCGGGGTGCTGCTGTCGGTAGAAAAGCAAGTGTGTACATGGTTATCAGATCGTATCATTTTTCCCTCATTTCTGTGCTGCCTTTTTGGAAGGTAATTCGCTATTTACAGTTTTGTGATAGAGAGTAGATTTTCAAATACCCTCTAAGAGTCAATTTCCTGGATTCCTGAAATATCTGTTGGTATCGTCATGGAATAATTTGTGTAATATACGACAAATCCAGGTTTTGCCCCGTTTGGTTTTTTGACATGTTTTTTCTGTACATAGTCAATTTCTGCTTTTTCCTGGTCTCTTGATTTGGAATAATAGGCGGCGAGCCTGGCGGCTTCTTCGAATGTCCGGTCTGGAAGTTCTTTTCCTTCTGTTTTTACTATGACATGGGAGCCTGCGTTTTGCTTTGCGTGAAACCACCAGTCATTTCCGGTTGCTACTTTAAAGGTCAGTTCTTCATTTTGATAATTATTTTTGCCAACATACATATGGAATCCGTCAGAGGAGAGGTAGTGGAGTGGTTTGCTCTTCTCTGTCTTTCGGGATGCTTGCTTACCTTGCGTATGCCGTTTGATATAGCCTGATTCGGATAGTTCTCTGCGAATGGCTGTTAAATCTTCTTCTTTGCGGGCGATGTCTAGGGCGTTGCTGATGGAATTCAAATGCTCAATCTCATCCATTGTCTCCTGAATCTGTTCGGAAAGTGCCTCATAAGTTCTCTTTAACTTAGCATATTTTTCAAAGTAGCGCTTAGCATTTTCAACAGCACTTTTGGTTTCATCTAATGGGATGGTGATTTCTTTTCCGGTATAATAATTCTCACAGGTTAGGCTTTTTTCGCCGCCAGATAGTTCATAACCGTAGGTTGTAAGGAGATCGCCATACACTTTATATTTGTCCCGTTTTTCGGTATCTGTTAGCTGCCTTTTTTGCAGATCATATTTCTTTAAGCTACGTTCTAAGACAGTTTGTGTAATGCGCCTCAGGTCTGCGGATTTTTGGTGGATCCTGCCGACAGTTTCTTTTGTATTGTAATACTGGTATAGCATCTGGCTGATGCTTTCAAATATTTTTGTCTGATAGCCCGCGCTGTTTTCATATATTGTAAGAGGGACGCTGGCAAATTCTGCGGGAGTATCCCCTTTCCATATCATAGTTGGAGTAAATTGTTTTTTGGATATTCCTTCCATAAATTCTCTAAAGTTGCGGTACAGATGAAGCTTTTCTAGCTCAGATAATTCATTTGCCAGATTTTTTTCGGAAAGTGATGAACGGTAAATCAGTTCGTTTGCCATAACACTGCTGAATCCAGTTAAGCTGCGGTAAATTGCCTTGTCTAGCGGCATAGGTTTGGCAAGCACAGTTTCCATAAATTCTACTTCTGTTATGGAATACGGGTCTTGTTTATCTTGTGTGTTGGGGATAAAGTAGTCTCTCCCTGGGAGAACCTCTCTGACAGAGCTTACTAGCAGGGAAATATGCTTAATGCTGTCGATTATTTTGTTTTCCTCATCACAAAAGATGATATTGCTGTGTTTTCCCATTAGTTCAATAAAGAGCCGCTTCTCACAGTAATCCCCCATCTCGTTTAGATGTTCTAAGTCGATACGGATGACGCGTTCTAGCCCAATTTGGGTGATTGCCTGGATTTTACAGTTATTTAAGTGTTTTCTGAGTACCATACAGAATGTTGGCGCCTGAAGTGGGGCTGCCTGATTGTCTTCTGTCAGGTAAATAAGTGGGAGGCTTGGGTTTACAGAGATTACAAGTCGTTGTTGTGTTCTTGTAGTCTTGCCTTCCTCGTTTTGAAAACTGTTTTTTATTGTGAAAAGAAGCTTGTCTGCTTCTGTCTGTGCGATTTTTGTGATCCTGCCGCCTGTAAGTGTGTCCTGAAGCTCTGAGACAAGTCCGGCAATCACAATTCCGTCAAATGCCATAGATTTTTTCCTTTCAGCTGATATTGTGGATAGATTGTCTAAACGGTTATAATCGTTACTATTCACGGCCATTCGAAACATCATGCATAAAACTAGCTGGCTATGCCGTCCGCCGCTGCAAAACCAGTAGATTCTGTTTTACTCATGCTGTTTTTTTGATATCTTGATCATTAGATGTTGGGGTCAAAAGGTATTTTGCCTCCAACTGATGCAAGGGATTGCTACATTGCTATCTACTTTCGACCTTGGCATCACCATTATATTATAATAAGGTATAGAATGTAAAGAAGTAAACACGTTATAGGCAGGGTAATAGATTAATCTGCCGCATCTGTTCTGGCGATAATTCCAGCTGACTTGCATGCTCTTCGTAGAACATTGCACCATCCATTTTTGCCCCAGTGAAGTCTGCATTTTCTATCGCTGCATTTTTAAAATCTGCATTGGTTAGGTTTGCATTTCGGAAGCTTACTGGCCTGTATCCAGGAATTTTCCAGCTAGTCCTTTCTGGGGCGATTCCCGTATATGATTTGGCTGCGGTAAATCTGGCATTGGCAAGGTTTGCCCCAGTAAAGTCGGCTTCGTGGAGCAGGCAGTAGCGCAGATCGGCATCTTCCATGTCAGAGTGGCAGAAACGGGTGCCAAATAACATAGAATCCTGAAAATCAGTGTTTGCCAGTTTGCAATTTCGTAAGTCTGAATATCTGAGATCTATTTCGGAGAGATTCGTCCCAGAAAAATCAAGCCCAGAAAAATCTTCAAAAGCATATTCATATTCCAAGCGGAGGGAAAACCAGTCTAGTGCATCTTTAGATGTCCGGTTTTTGTCTTCTTTATAGACTGCCTCAGTGTATGCCATATATTCCCCAATATTTATTTCAAATTTCTTTGCCCGCTGTATCGATTGAAAAAGTTCCAATTCAATGCAGGGGAGGATTGAAAACCTACAGACAGAGATAACATAGCGGTAAAAGGAACGGGCGCAGGAGAGTAAAAAAGATTTAATCTCATGGGAAGCGACTGCGCCTGCAAAGCGCTTGCGCGCGGCAAAAAGTTCCGTCCAGAGTTCCCTAAATTTGGGGAACAGATGGGAGAAATCAAAATTGCCTACAATCTGCTGCCCACTGTCAAAATACCAATTATCATTGTAGACGCGCACTTCAGCGGTTTCCTTTTTTTGAAGAAGATTGGTATAGAGCAACGTATATTCCAGATAAGAAATTTCCCCTAGAGTGCTAGTCTTTTGCAATTGAATGATATTTTTGCACAGTTGTAGAAAATGTTCCTGAAAAATAGATACGTAATCTGTAAAGTTTTTTTGGTAAAGCTCTTCCATTTCAAATAGTTTCTGGTTTTTTAATTGGAGAGCATATTTTTCAAATTTGTCAATCATAGTTTTTATTATACAAAAGGTATTTCAATGTTGCAACCACTAATTTCCCTGGGATTTAAAATGATCTTCATGGGGCTGCTAATCATGGCTAATGTTGTTAGATAATTTTCCGCAAAGTAACGACCCGAACGGGCACTATTGCACATTGTTTTGGAATGCTTCGTTAATTTTTTTTTGTTATATATTATATAACAGTCACTTAGCTAGATACAATTTCATTTATAATAATGAATATATTTGATTGTCCGCTGTTTGTGGTGAGATGATTAAACGGAGAATCCAATAAGGTTGTTATGATTTATTACGAATGGCTTGAATAAGATACGTAGCCTTGAGATTAGCCGAGGAAAGGGAATCATGAAAGTGAGCGTTACGGATGTAAGAATGTATCATAAAGTAGTAAGCCTGAAAGGATGATGGAAAGATGGTTTCTGTTATTGTGCCTGTATATTACGGAAGGAATTACATAAAAAATATTATTGGAATGGTAGAGCGGAATGCAAAGAGCGCTGATGAATTAGTAGAGATTGTGTTTGTTAATGACAGCTGTGAAGACACCATTCTTGATTTATGTGCTAGTTCCAGGCTGAATCTTATTGTACTGGATAATGCTAGGAATAGAGGAATCCATTATTCAAGGATACGTGGCATCCAGCATTCGCATGGGGAATATATACTGATGCTTGACCAGGACGATAGGATTAGTGATGATTTTTTGTCTAGCCAGTTGGCAAAGATTAAGAGGGCGGATATGGTTGTTGCGAATGGTTATGAAGAGATGGGAGATGGAAAACGGATGCTGTATCGGTATGCCCCGATGCAGTGGACGGTAAAGCATGGCATTTTTTATACGGTGTTTGGCTCAAGGATTTTGTCACCAGGGCAATGTTTGATTAGGCGCACGAGCATCCCGGATATATGGTTTGAAACAATTATTAATAATAATGGGGCTGATGATTATCTTCTATGGATTTATATGTTACATAAAAGAAACAAGATAAAGATAAATCGTAACCGACTGTATATCCATAGAATGTATGGAAAAAATGCGTCGTGCGATATAGATAGGATGAATAGATCATTGTTGGAAGTGGTAGCACTGGCAAAAGAAAATCATGCGCTCAGCCTGCAGGCATACCGCTATATCGTGGGTGGGGTGGAGGGCAGAGAGAGCGTATTCCGTAAAATTGCAGATGGAATTGTAAAGATAGGGAATGTGGTGAATAGGGGGGCAGGTTAAAGATTTCGGCAGACAGAAAGAATAAGCGGAAATGGTGTGGGGTGCGAAAATGAAAAGTATAGTTGAGAATTTAGCGTACAATTTGGCATATCAGGTATTAATGCTTGCCATTCCGCTTGTTACCACGCCATACCTGGCACATGTGTTAGGGTCAGATGCAGTAGGCATTAACAGCTATACGAATTCTGTCGTTATGTTGTTTGCAACATTTGGGCTGCTTGGGATTTCAAATTATTCGAACCGTGAGATTGCATATAGCAGTGCAAAAGCGAAGGATGAATTGTCCAAGACATTTATTAGCCTTTGTATCATACGTATTTTTTTAATGGTATTTTGTGTCCTCTGCTATCTGGCAATGTTGTTTGTGTCGGAATACAGATATTACTTTGTCTTGCAGTTTGTTACATTATTTTACAATTTCATTGATATTTCATGGCTGTTTGTTGGAATTGAAAATATGAAGGTTGTCGTGGCTAGAAATACGGTAGTCAAGGTTATCAGTACAATCATGATATTTGTTCTTGTCAAAAAAAGCAGTGACTTGGGGCTCTATATCATAATTAATGGCGGAAGTGCCTGTCTTGGGGCCTTTATGATGTTTGGACAGGCGGGGAAGTATGTGCACTGGGTCAGGGTAGGCAGAAAAGATATTGTAAAGCATATAGTTCCGATTTTCAGACTTTTTATACCGCAGGCTGCAGTTAGTCTTTATGTTCTATTTGACAAAACAATGATCCAGTGGTTGACAGATGATGTAAGGAGTGTTGGTTTTTATGACCAGAGTCAGATGATTGCGAAAGTTCCAACCATGTTGATTAGTGCTATGACAACGGTAATGCTTCCGAGAGTATCAAATGCGTACTATAAAGGAGAAACTGAAGCGGTAAAGAAATATTTAATAAATATTTCGTATCTGGCGGCAATATTTGCATATCCATTCTGGCTTGGTATGGCAGGTATTGCTCCGTCCCTGGTTCCGTGGTATTTGGGAGGACAGTTTTTGGAGTGTATCCGTTTGCTTCAGCTTTTCTCTGTGGTTACTGTACCAATCTATCTAACGAATGTCACAGGAATACTTTATCTGATGGCATTTGATAAGACAAAAGAACTGTCGGTTTCATATACGGCTGCAGCGGTTTTTAATCTTTTAGCAAATGCAATACTGATTCCATGTTTTGGTGCATATGGGGCAGTAGTAGGGACAGTCTGTGCGGAATTTATGGTTCTTTTTATACAATACCATTTTATGAAAGAAGAAATGGGCGATATGCATTTGTTTCATAAGAGTGTTAAAAGTATTTTTGCATCAATTGTGATGTTTTTTGTGGTTTTATGGATTGGGAAGTTTTTGGGGGCAGGGGCAGAGGTGACATTGTTGCAGATATTTGCCGGAGGGAGTGTATATTTTATCCTTATGTATGCTATGAAAGACAGGATGGTAAGACAATTTGTGGGCTGTCTGAAAAGATTATGTCCGAAATGCAGATGAAAAGGAAGAGATTATGTGGAAGAATAAAATAAATACAAATCGCTGGGAAATAAAACTTGTTATGTTATCTTTAACCTTTATAGTTTTAACAGTTTGTTTTTCTAGAACGTATCATCGCTATGTGGTACCACTTGCACAGAAAGATCCAGGAGAATTTTTTGTTAATGCAGTGCAGGAAAATCAAGAATATGTTTCCCTCAAAAAGGGGGATGTATCACAAACTATTCGGGTTGATTATAATGGCCTAAGTGCAGTTGGGATTAGGATTGGAAGAAGGGAATTAAAAAGGAAAGAGAAGGATTCAGAAAAGATATTGGTGCAGATTTATGATGCAGAAAATTCTATGATAGTTCAGGAAAATCAAATATCAGTACAGCAGGTAGATGGAGGTGGATTGGTAAAGATTGAATTAGAGAGAGAACTTGTTGGAGTACCTGGGCATCTGTATCGGATTGAGATATCATATAAAGGGAAAGAACAGGTTTATCTGTACGTGTCCAAAGAGGATACCTATGAGAAGGGAGATTGTCTGCAGAATGGAAAAATATTATTGGGGGACATCAGTTTTTCTCTTTATGGAAGCAGTTATAAATTTATTAAGAATATTTACTATTTTATAGGGCTATTTTTTCTTTCTAGTGTAATGGTGGCATTGACATACATATTTTTTTCGAAAAAAATAAGACTGGAAAATATATTTTTGATTGGCTCCTTATTGTTTGGCACAATGTATAGCATTGTCCTGCCTCCCTTTGCAGCTCCAGACGAAAGTGCACATTTTGTATCAGCATATAATATTTCAAGCAGTATTCTTAGAACGGAACAGATTGTGCAGGAAGAGAGGGTGCAGCAGGATCCTTACAATAATGATGGATATTTTAATCGTTACCCAAATTGGGATACCTATCGGAGGGTATATAACAGTATGATGTCATCAGGGCAGGATTTTTTAACGTATTATGATGAGCAGTATGACTATATAAAAGATTACTCAATTATAGGGGGGCATTTTGTCCAGGCTGTTTCCATTTCTGTTGGCAGACTGTTAAAACTTGGATATATGCCGCTTGTATATCTTACGAGGTTTATTAATCTGTTGTTTTACTGCATTGTTATCTATATTGCAATTCGGATTATGCCAGTCTGTAGGGCTTTTATGCTTGGGATATCGTTTTTTCCAATTGTTTTGGAGGAAGCGGCTTCGGTTTCTTATGACGGATGGATCATTTCATTTGCATTTTTATATATTTCATATTGTCTGCACTGTATTTATATAAAGGAAAAGGTTAGGACGAGGGATACATTATTACTGATTTTATTTTTAATTTTATGCTCTAATTTCAAATATATTTATTACATTATGGGTGGGCTTTTGCTGCTGATTCCGAAAGAGAAACTGGCAAATAAGAAGCAACAGTATATTATTTTTGGAATTTTGGCGGTGATGTTCTGTTTGATGGTAGGAAAGACGGTGGTAGAGCGTTCCCAGCCAGTAACTGCAGAACAGATGGAGTTTATTCATGAGAAAGTGGCTGGGTTTGACAGGGGGCAGACTTACAGTATGTCTGATTTGTTATGCAGCCCAAAGAAATTAGTTGAAATATATGTTAATACAGTTAGAGATTTATCTGGGGAGTATTTGGAGCAAATGATAGGGCAGCCGCTTGGAAGTTTGAACATAACAGTAAACCGTATCAATATTTATTTTATTTTAATTCTTTCGTTTATTTTGGCACTGCATGGAAAAGGTGGGGATTGGATAGTAAACCGCAGGCAAGGCATTGTGTTTGCAATGGTTTTAGTTGGAGTGGCAGGGGCAGCTATGCTTGCTATGCTGGTTGCATGGACAAATGTTTCAGACAATGTGATTATTGGTGTTCAGGGGCGGTATTTTTTACCAGTTCTTCCTCTTTTAGGGTTGCTAGTTTCCAGATTACCGATTCGGATAGAAAAAGATATGATTAAGAGGGTAGTCTGTATTCTATTTGTAATCAATTATTTTGTAGTATTGGATGTGTTTGAATATTGTATTAAATTTGCTTGATGGTACAAGGGAAATGAAAGATGAGGGAAAAATATGAAAATGATAGCATTCTATTTGCCGCAGTTTCACCGAATACCAGAAAATGATGAATGGTGGGGCGAGGGATTTACAGAATGGACCAATGTGAAAAAAAGCAAACCAGTATTTCGGGGGCATTATCAACCAAGGATACCGCTGCATCAAAATTATTATAATCTGTCAGATCCAGATGTTATGGTATGGCAGATGGATCTGGCAAAAAAATATGGGATTTATGGTTTCTGCTTTTATCACTATTGGTTTGCAGGCAAAAAATTGCTGGAAAAGCCTGTGGAAGATATGTTAAAGAATGGACGGGCAAATTTGCCATTTTGCCTGTCATGGGCAAACGAGCCGTGGACAAGGACATGGGATGGGAAAATTGGATCCAGAGAGGTGTTGATTGGTCAGGATTATGGTGGGAAAGCTGATTGGAAAGAGCATTTTGAATATCTGCTACAGTTTTTTAAAAGTCCTAATTATATCAAATATCATGAAAAGCCAGTTTTTTTGATTTACCGCGCGCAGAATGTGGAGGGGCTTGAGGAAATGATGGATTATTGGCAGAAGTTAGCAAAAAAAAGCGGGTTGCAGGGGATTGCTTTTTTCCAGATGAATACAATCTATGGATATAAGAAGTCTGCCAGAGGGTTTGACGGCATAGTAGATTTTGAGCCAGTCCGTACCCTTGCGTTGTCCAAATCATTTTGGGCACTGAAATGTAGATTTTTTTTATCGTGCGATTTTTTGCCAGCTAAAGTAAAATACTCTGACATATTAAATGAGATGGTCAAAGATGAGAGGTTATTAGATAGTAAGCGCTTTTATGGGATGTTTACAGGCTTTGATAATGCAGCAAGAAAAGGGATAAAGGGACTTTTGATTTATAAAAATTCTCCCGAGTCATTTGGGCATTTTTTGGATATTCAAGTTAAACGGTCAATTGCAGAAGGTAAAGAGTTTTTGTTTATCAATGCGTGGAATGAGTGGGCGGAGGGGGCATATCTTGAGCCGGATGAACGGTATGGATATGGGTATTTGGAAGCAGTAAAACGAGTGTCTGTGGAAAATAATCTGACAGATAAATAGAGGTAGCGTTTTGATTTGAGTAAAGGGGGACGCCAGATATGAAGATGAAACTGATAAGGCATACATTTGGGATATGCCCATGTTGCGGTAGAAAAACGGTATTTTTGGCGAATGGTTATTGGTTGCGAGATTATTATGTCTGTCTTTTTTGCAGATCTATTCCACGCCAGCGAGCTATTATGAGTATCTTAAAGGATAAATTTCCAGAATATAAGAATATGAAAATACATGAAAGTTCGCCATCAGGGGCGGCATTTCACCAAATAAAAAGGGAATGTCGGAATTATTCATATTCTTATTTTTATGACACGGAAACTCCTGGAATAGAAAAGGCGGATGGTTCTATAAACGAGAATTTAGAAAATTTAACATTTGCTGATAATACATTTGATCTTTTTATCACTCAGGATGTCATGGAGCATGTAAATCGGCCAGAACGTGCGTTTTCTGAAATATGCCGTGTTCTGAAACGGGGGGGGGTACACGTGTTCACTACGCCTATTTATCATTTCCAAAAGACGCAGGCAAGAATAGAATTGGATGGCGATAAGGTTATCTGTGTGTTGCCTGAAGTCTATCATGGCAATCCGATAGACCATAAAGGCTCATTGGTGACATACGACTGGGGATATGATATTGCAGATTTTATTAAAAAATGCTCTGGTATGGAATCAGAAATTATAGAATTTAATAATTGTAAGAAAAACTATAGGCACGGCTTGGAAGCTGACTTTTTGGAAGTTGTTGTGTCAAGAAAAGTATAACATAAAACGGGATAGAGCAGGCGGTTTCATGAAAGGAAATGGCAAGATGTCAGATTGTGTATTGGCGGGGATTGTAACATATAATCCGGATATTGCCTTATTGGAAAAGAATATTTTAGCAGTAGTTGGGCAGGTAGATCAAGTGGTGGTTGTGGACAACCATTCTGCCAATATCCAGGAGATAGAAAACCTCTGTGTTACATACCATGTCCTTTTGACAAAAAATATGAGCAATCAGGGGATAGCAAAGGCCATGAATCAAATTTTTCAAGTGGCGGAAAAAAAAGGGTTTCAGTGGGTTTTGACACTAGACCAGGATTCTATACTGCCAGAGAGGTTTGTAGAAAGGTCAAAGAAGATGCAGAAAGAGAAGCCGGAGTTAGAAATAGGAATTACCGCACCAAGAATATATGATGACAATACAAATACATTCCTAAAGACAGGAAGTGCAGAATATGACAGTTATGTAAGTCACTGTATCTCTTCGGGAAGTTTCATTCAGGTCGGGATGTATCAGGAAATAGGCGGGTTTGATGAATTGCTTTTCATTGATATGGTGGATATTGATTTTTGTATCAGGGCAAGACTTGCAGGATATAAAATACTGGTGCTGCATGATAATATTTTGAGACATTCTTTGGGGATGTGTCAGAAAAAGAGGCTGTTTGGGCTTGAAATTGGTGTGATGCAGCACTCGGCGGAGAGAAAGTATTACATGGTGCGGAACCGAATCATATGTGCAAGAAGATATGCCAGATATAAAGATACATATAAAATTCATGCCGTTAACGTTATTATTTATTATTTTATCAGTACCATTTTATATGAGAGACAGAAATTGAAGAAATGTTTCTGTATTGTAAAAGGTATAATCGCAGGAATTGTAATAAGAAAAAGCAAGGTAATGAAAATAATGCAGAGAGAATGTTTTTGGAATCAATAGGTTACAGGTGGTTAGTTGGCATGGAATAAGGGGTTGTAATTGTTGTCAAATTATAACCGTGTTTTTATATATGAGAGTGGCTGGTGAGGTAGATGAAAAAGTTAGTTATTATCCCTGCTTTTAACGAGGAAGGGAATTTGGAAAAAACCATTCAGGATATTCTAGAAAATGCCCCGGAATTTGATTATGTAATTGTGAATGACTGCTCGACGGACGAGACGCTTGCCATGTGCCGCAGGCATGGTTTTAGTTATTTAAATCTACCTGTGAACCTTGGCATTGGTGGGGCCGTCCAGACTGGATATCGATATGCTTATTTTCATGGTTATGATATTGCCGTTCAGTTTGACGGGGATGGCCAGCATGATGCAGGATATCTTGGGCAGATGGTCAGCATTTTGCAGGATACAGAATCAGATATGGTAATTGGATCGCGGTTTATTGAGAAAGAGGGATTCCAGTCATCCCTTTTCCGGCGCATGGGTATTAAATATTTTAGTTTATTGATTGGGATTTTAACAGGAAAAAGGATAACAGACCCAACTTCGGGCATGCGGGCAGTAAACAGGAAACTGTTAAAAAAATTTACGGAGGAATATCCAAAAGACTATCCAGAACCGGAAAGCCTTGTTACTGTTTTATCAGAACATTATCTGGTGCAGGAAGTGCCGGTGATAATGCGGGAGAGAAAAGAAGGGGTGTCTTCTATTTCTTTGCGGGCAAGTGTCTATTATATGATTAAAGTAACATTTGCGGTTTTGATTGCTCGTATGAAGAAGTGAGGACAGATAGTTCATTTTGATGCGTATTCAGAAAAAAGGTTTACGGAAAGAGGAGAGTGCTATGTTGGCATTTCGTTTACAAATAATAATAATAATATGTATGATTTTGGTGGCAGTTGGCATTATCAACATGCTCCAGAAAAAGAAACTAGATTTTAAATTTGCCTTGGGATGGCTGTTTGTGGACTTTTGTATTCTGATTCTCGCTTCTTTTCCACAACTATTAGATAAGATAGCACGGCTAATGGGAATTGCCGCTCCGGTTAATATGTTGTTTTTTTTTGGTTTTTCATTGATCGTATTAATTATTTTTGCCTTGTCGGTGGCGGTTAGCAGGATTTTGGATAGAGTAAAGAAACTATCTCAAGAGATAGCAATTATCCGCAAGGATATGTACGACAGGGTAGGCGGGGGAACAGACAGTTCCAAGATTAAAGATGAAAAATAAATTAAATGGGGAGAGTATTATGGGGAATCCATTAGTTTCAGTTATTATGCCTGTCTATAATGGGCAGCAATTTCTTCAAAAGTCAGTTGGTTCTATTTTAAGGCAAACGTATCAAAATATTGAGTTTATTGCAGTTGATGATGGTTCAGATGATCAATCTTTGAAGCTGTTGGAAGAGTATAAAAAATCTATGCCGGAACATATCCATATGAGGATTATTTCTCAAAAGAACCAAGGAATCTGTCAATCCAGAAATCATGCATTGGATTTGGCGGAGGGCAAATATATCATGTTTATTGACCAAGATGATGATATGGAAGAGGACTGTGTGCAGTACCTATGCAGAGAGATAGAAGAGCAAAATGCAGATATGGTAATCGGAGGTTTTAATCTGGTAGATGAGACGGGTGCAGTGATAGAAAAATGGCTGTTAGATCCGAAATTGGCATGGAGTAAGTTCCGAATCAGTGCACCGTGGGGCAGGATATTCCGAAAAGAGATTATTGATCAGTATCAGATTCGTTTTATGGTTACAAAGATCAGCGAAGATTTTTATTTCAATATGCTTTATATGAGTTACTGTCAAAATATTTTTGTCGTATCTTATCAGGGATATCATTGGTTATATAATGAGAAATCGGAATCGCGTGCGAATATGAGCAGGCTGTCGGAGGAAAGAAATCTTCTGGCAATGTTAACGAAACTACATGCAGATATGAAGAAGCCTAATATATTAGAACCGGAATATGTAGAGTACATGGTAATAAAACATATTATCTGGTACTTATTTTATGTGGCGAAAAAAGCAGATTCAGATGGGTATAGGAGGCTATATGATGATTGTATGGGTTGGATAAAGGATTATTACCCATATTATCAGCAGAATGTGTTTTTGAAATCAGGAAAGGTAGAGGGGGAAAACCGAAAAATTGGACGGGTTGTTATGGTAGCCATGTTTCTGATAAAAATTCATTTATTTTACCCCATATTGCGGGTTTATTCCAAAATATAATTAATAATGAAATATTAAGTTATTTAGGAAAGTAAAGGATACGGAAAGAGATGCATAAACCAAAAATATCTATTATTACGGTAACTTATAATGATAAAGTACATTTGAAAATGACATTGGATTCGTTAATGTCTCAGACATTTACAGATTATGAAAGTATTGTGGTAGATGGGGCTTCGGAGGATGGAACCATAGAACTTCTTAGGGAATATAAGGAAAAAATGAAAGGGAGGATGCGTTTTATTTCTGAGAAGGATGACGGATTATATTTTGCGGTGAACAAAGGTATCGAAATGGCAGAAGGTGAAATTGTGGGGATACTATTTGATCGGTATGCGAATGTGGAAGTTTTACAGAAGATTGTTGATACATTTGAGCATACAAAGTGTGATGTTGTTCATGGCGATCTTTTTTATCTAAATGAACAGGGAAAGGCTGTGCGTTATTGGCATATGGGGGAAGGGAGAATCCAGGATGGTTGGATGGCTGGACACCCTACGTTATATGTAAAGATGGAAGTTTATAAGACATATGGCGTATATAACACCATATACCGAGGAGGGGCTGATTATGAATTTGAGGTAAGGATTTTTAAAGATGGGAAGCTGAAGATATCATATATTCCAGAGGTGCTAATTTATATGTTTTATGGGGGGACCAGTTCTGGAAATTTTAAAGGATATAGGCGTTCGTTTGCAGAGGGGGTGGAAGCTTTGAGGGCGTTGGAAGTAGCACATCCAGTGTGGATTAATGTTAAAAGGGTTTTTATAGTGATAAAGCAGTTTTTTCGAAGAAGAGAATTGCCGTAAATAAGAATTAATGTAGGTCTTTTTGAAGTAGTCAATTAGAAAAAATATTATGGGGGCATGGTTATGCAAAAGAAAGCTTTGATTACAGGGATAACTGGGCAAGATGGGTCTTATCTGGCAGAATTTTTGTTGGGGAAAGGATATGAAGTTCATGGATTGATAAGAAGGACTTCTATCACAAATACAGCAAGGATAGATCATTTAATTGCTAGGGATGCGGTTATTCTTCATGATGGCGATTTATCGGATTCTTCTTCACTGGTTCATATAATAGGGATGATTCAGCCAGATGAAATATATAATCTGGCAGCGCAGTCCCATGTTCAGGTTTCGTTTGATGTTCCAGAATATTCGGGGGATGTAGATGCGATTGGTGTTCTGCGTGTGCTTGAGGCAGTTAGAATTTTGGGTTTGGTTAAAAAGACGAGGATATACCAGGCTTCGACTTCGGAACTTTATGGCAAGGCAGAGGAAATCCCACAGAAAGAAACAACACCATTCCATCCGTACAGCCCATATGCAGTTGCAAAACAATATGGTTTCTGGATGACGAAGGAATATAGAGAAGCATATGGTATGTTTGCTGTAAATGGTATTTTATTTAACCATGAGTCGGAGCGTAGAGGTGAAAACTTTGTTACTAGAAAGATTACCCTGGCTGCAGGACGGATTGCGGAAGGTTTACAAGACCATCTGGAGTTGGGGAATATGGATTCACTGCGTGACTGGGGGTATGCAAAAGACTATGTAGAATGTATGTGGTTGATGCTACAGCATGATATCCCAGAGGATTTTGTGATTGCAACAGGAGAGCAGCATACGGTTAGGGATTTTACAGAAAAAGTTTTTTTGGCAAACGGGATGGAACTTCGCTGGGAGGGAAGCGGGATAGATGAGAAGGGATATGATGTACAGACTGGGAAAATACTTGTAAATATAAATCCATTGTGGTTCCGTCCAACAGATGTTGATAACCTTTTGGGGGATCCGACAAAGGCAAAGACAGTCCTTGGCTGGAATCCCCAGAGGACAAGTTATGAAGAACTAGTAAAAATTATGGCATTACATGACCGCAAGCAGGCAAAGCAGGAAAAACGGTGGAATATGCAAAATGGATATGTGCAGAAATGAGGGCTTATATGGAAAAGAGTGGAAGGATATATGTAGCTGGGCACAGAGGCATGGTAGGGTCCGCTATTGTGCGGGAACTGAAGCGGCAAGGTTACGAACACATTATTACTAGAACGCATCGGGATTTAGATTTGTGCAGGCAGGATGCAGTGGAACGTTTTTTTGAAGAAGAAAAACCGGAATATGTTTTTTTGGCTGCTGCCAAGGTAGGAGGAATTGCTGCAAACCAATCAGCACTGGCTGATTTTATGTACGAAAATATAATCTTGGAGATGAATGTTATTCATTCTGCATGGAAAAATGGATGCAAGAAATTAGAATTTCTGGGATCTTCTTGTATTTACCCAAGGCTGGCTCCACAGCCAATGCGGGAAGTATGCTTGCTGACAAGTGAATTGGAAAAGACAAATGAGGCATACGCTTTGGCTAAGATTTCGGGCTTAAAATATTGTGAATTTTTAAATAAGCAGTATGGGACAGATTTTATTTCTGTTATGCCGACAAATTTATATGGTCCGAATGATAATTACCATCCAACGAACAGCCATGTCTTGCCTGCAATGATAAGACGTTTTCATGAAGCGAAGCTAAATGGGCTGCAAAGTGTTACATGCTGGGGGGACGGAAGTCCACTGCGTGAGTTTTTATATGTAGATGACTTGGCGAATCTGTGTGTGTTTCTTATGAACCATTATAGTGGGAATGAGACGGTAAATGCGGGGACGGGAAAGGAACTAACAATTAAAGAGTTAGCGGTATCCGTTGCAAAGGTGGTAGGATATAAAGGTGAAATTTTGTGGGATGCTACGAAACCGAATGGAACGCCGCGTAAATTGCTAGATGTATCAAAGGCATCATCTCTTGGATGGACATATAGAACAGAACTTCTTGATGGAATTCGGCTGTCCTATGAAGATTTTTTGAAGCATTTAGCGTATATACAAGGATAGGAGGGAGCAGGATGAATATTGTGCTATTATCTGGTGGTTCTGGAAAGAGACTGTGGCCGCTCTCAAATGATGTGCGCTCAAAACAATTTATTAAGATATTTAAAACGGAAAACGGGGAATACGAATCCATGCTGCAGAGAGTTTACCGCCAAATCTGCCATGTAGATCATTCTGCCCAAATTACAATTGCGACATCCAAATCTCAGGTATCAGCAATACATAACCAGTTAGGGGAGCAGATTGGGATATCTGTGGAACCTTGCAGGAAGGATACATTTCCAGCAATTGCTTTAGCGACAGCATATTTACATTATATACAAGGCATTGGTTTAGATGAGAGTGTTGTGGTATGCCCAGTAGATCCCTATGTAGAGATGGATTATTTTAAGTATCTAAAAAGGCTGGGGGAATTAGCGCAGACGGAAGATGTAAATCTTTTTCTTATGGGAATTGAGCCTTCGTACCCAAGTGAAAAATATGGGTATATTATTCCAGAAGATCAAGAGGACATAAGCTGGGTAAAGAATTTTAAGGAAAAGCCAGATATGGAGACTGCCAGGCAATACATAAAAAGAGGAGCCTTATGGAATAGTGGTGTGTTTGCATATAAACTCCGGTATGTTTTGGATAAGGTACAGAAAATGCTTCCTTTTATAGATTATGATGATTTATTTTCTAAATATGATGAATTACCCAGGATTAGTTTTGACTATGCGGTAGTGGAACAGGAGAAAAAAGTGAAAGCAGTTCGTTTTAATGGGCAGTGGAAAGATTTAGGTACCTGGAACACTTTAACAGAAGCGATGGATGGGCCATATTTTGGCGATGCCATATTGGGCGGGAAATGTAAGAATGTAAATATCGTGAATGAGCTTGATGTGCCGGTATTATGCATGGGGCTTAGTAATGTTATCGTTTCGGCCAGCCCGGAGGGGATACTGGTATCGGATAAAGGAGAGTCCAGTTATATTAAGCCATATGTAGAAAATATCCAGCAGCAGATTATGTATGCTGAGAAATCATGGGGAAGTTTCCGTGTCCTAGATGTAGAAGAGGAAAGTCTGACCATTAAAGTAACTCTCCGACCTGGAAACAGGATGAATTATCATAGCCATAAACGGCGCAATGAGGCATGGGTAATTCTTTCTGGAAGAGGGAGGACAATTGTGGAAGGAATGGAACAACAGGTTAAGGCGGGCGATGTTATTGCTGTTGAGGCAGGCTGCCGCCATACAGTAATAGCGGATACCGAACTAAAGATAATGGAGGTGCAGTTAGGGAGGGAGATTAGCGTTCATGACAAACAAAAATATGCATTGGACAGATGACAGTCAGGAGAAACCGTTTCCTTTTTTGTTAAAACCAGTTGGAAAAGATTATTTGTGGGGAGGGAGCCGCTTAAAGGATGATTTTGCCAAGGAAGTCCCGATAAGCCCGTTGGCGGAAACATGGGAATGTTCTGTACATCCAGATGGGCCAAGTATGGTAGCTAGTGGCAGTTTTTGTGGAAAAAGTTTAGCGGAAGTAATTCTGGAACACCCTGAATACATGGGGGGGCGTTATGCCGGAAAAAAGGAATTTCCAGTTCTGATTAAACTGATTGATGCAAGGGAGAGTTTATCTATTCAGGTGCATCCAGATGATGATTATGCAGCAAAACATGAAAATGGTGCGCTAGGAAAGACGGAGATGTGGTATGTGTTGGATGCCAGTGAAAATTCTGAGGTAATTCTGGGTTTTCGAAGAAATATAAAAAAGGAGCATTTAAAATCAATTCTTGAATCTGGCAGGATAGAGCAGTATCTGCAAAAAGTAAAAATATGCAAAGATGATATTTTTCTCGTAAAGGCAGGTACTGTGCATGGAATAGGTGCGGGTTCGTTAATTGCCGAGGTGCAGGAAAATTCTAATATCACATACCGTTTATATGATTATAACAGAACAAGTAAGGACGGGAAAAAGAGAAAACTACAGGTTGATAAGGCAGTTAATGTAATTCGTATAGAGGAGGATGAGACGACAAACCAGAGAATGAGAGTTTTAAAATATTCTAGGGGATGTGCAGAAGAACTGTTGTGCAGATGCCGTTATTTTCAGGTTGGTCGTCTTATAGTTTACACTGAGAGACACCGGGAAATGTACCAGCTTGAAACGGATTGTGATTCCTTTCAGGTTTTGCTTTGTATAGGAGGATGTGGGACGGTTTTTGGTGAAAGTGGGCATTGGGTCCATTTTATTAAGGGGGACTGTATATTTGTGCCTGCAGGTTCGGGGCTGCTTAGGATACATGGGAGGGCACAGATTTTAAAGGTTACTTGTTGAAATTTGGAAAATATACATAAACTCTTACGAATAAATGGTGGCAAACCTTGGTTTAAAAGTCAAACGTATATTTTCATTGTGCATCATGTACATTTATGCTAAAATTATTCCCCAAAAGGGCGAATCAGGTTAAAAATATATGGAAGACAGCAAAAACAATGCCAAGATATAAATGTAGTTTTGCAAGAGTAAAATGAAAAGACAGAGTTTTTCACAGCTATTTAAGCTGCCAGATCAATCTGGGAGGAAGATAGGCTATGGAGTTGCCTAAAATGATACTGTGGATATGGACAGACGTTAATAAATGAGCAAAAATTTGATGGTGTGAAAGGGACAGGGGCAGTCTGAAAATGCGCTACAAAGAGTCAGATTCTCCGCTTAGCACATCTGAAATAGATAAGATTTTTGGGGACGCGGCTTCACCGGGAATTGCTACTGGGGGAGTGTAGTAGTTCCTTGCTTTTTTGAAAAGGAAGCAGAAATGAGAGGTTAGAATGGAGATTTCAAAGGAACCGATTGATAAAGGCTGGTCGGGCGATAAGAAATATTGTGTAACTGTTGCTGACGGAACAAAATATTTATTAAGGATTATTCCAGAAGAGAAAGGCATAGATCAAAAAGAGATGTTCCGTTTACAGCAAGAGGTGGCGGCAAGTGGTGTTCCTATGTGCAGGCCTGTTGAGATTGGGAGGTGCAGGGAAGGTGTTTATCTATTGCAAACTTGGGTGAATGGTAAAGATGCCAAGGAAGTTGTACCATATCTTGCCGATTCTGCACAGTATGCCCTTGGACTGGAAGCCGGCAGGATATTAAAGAAGATTCACTCGATTCCTGTTTCAAAGGATTTGCAGAATTGGGAAGAGCGGTTTTGTGCAAAGATGGATAAAAAAATTAATATGTATCATGAATGCCCAATCAAATTTGATGGTGCTGATAAACTAATTGACTATATAAATGCTAACCGCTTTTTGCTTGCAGGAAGACCTCAGGTTTTTCAACATGGCGATTACCATATTGGCAATATGATGATTGAAAATGATAAAATCGTTATTATCGACTTTGACCGCTATGATTTTGGCGATCCATGGGAAGAATTTAACCGCATTGTATGGTGTGCACAGGCTGCGCCGATATTTGCTTCTGGAATGGTGAACGGATATTTTGATGGTGAGGTGCCAATTGAGTTTTGGAAGCTTCTTGCATTATATATCAGCAGCAATATGCTTGGGTCAATTTCTTGGTCAGTTCCATTTGGTGATAAAGAAATACATATTATGTTAAAACAGGCAGAAGACGTCCTGGCGTGGTATCATAATATGCAGGAGGTTATTCCAACTTGGTATTTTAAAGGGTGTGATTTGCAGCATATTAAAGCAAAATGAGTAATTCTTTGTCTTTGCTTTTTAGTATGTTATAGAAAAGAGATTTTTTATGTATCGCTGCTAGTACAAGAAATATTTATGCGTATGCCCTGAGCGATGAAAGGAAAATACTTGCATTACATATGCCTTTCGTGTAAAATAAATTTGTTTATGGCTTGAAATGCCTTGCAGATATGTATAAACATAGTGGGGAATTAGCATATCTGCCGTATGGCGCAGTGCGGCCAATGCCTTACAGAACATAACGAAAGGTGGAATTTAAGGATGTTTAGAATTAATGAAAATTATTTGAAATTGCCAGGAAGCTATTTGTTTTCCACAATTGGAAAGAAAGTTGCAGCATATACAGAAGCAAATCCAGAGAAAGAGATTATCCGACTGGGAATTGGCGATGTAACACTTCCACTGGCACCAGCTGTAATTGACCGGCTGCATAGTGCAGTGGACGAGATGGCTGTCCAGGGTACTTTTAAGGGATATGCGCCGGATTTAGGGTATGAGTTTCTGCGCACTGCTATTGTAGAAAATGATTATAAGCCAAGGGGCTGTCAGATTTCTGCTGATGAGATTTTTGTCAGTGATGGGGCAAAGAGCGACTCTGGAAATATTGTAGATATTTTTGCAGATGATACGAAGATTGCAGTATGTGACCCGGTTTATCCAGTATACGTTGACTCCAATGCAATGTCTGGCAGAACAGGCACATATGATGAGGCCACAGAGAAGTGGTCGGGAGTAATCTATATGCCTTGTACTAAGGAGAATGGTTTTTGCCCGGAACTGCCGGAGGAGGCTCCAGATGTGATTTATCTCTGTTTTCCGAATAATCCGACCGGAACGACGATTACAAAAGAACAGCTTCAGGCATGGGTAGATTATGCCTTGAAGGTTGGGGCTGTCATTATCTATGATGCAGCTTATGAAGCATATATTTCTTCTGAGAATGTGCCGCACTCAATTTATGAGTGCAAGGATGCGACAGCTTGTGCAATTGAGATTCGTAGTTTTTCGAAAAATGCAGGGTTTACAGGGACAAGACTTGGATTTACTGTAGTGCCAAAAGCGCTAAAGTGTGGTGATGTTTCTCTGCATGCGCTCTGGGCGCGCCGTCATGGGACAAAGTTTAATGGTGCTCCTTATATTATTCAGGCTGCAGGGGCGGCAGTGTATTCTGAGGAAGGCAAGAAACAGACAAAGGAACAGATTGCATATTATATGAATAATGCAAAGACAATCCGCGATGGGCTGGTTGGCGCTGGTTATGAAGTATTTGGCGGTGTTGATGCACCTTATATCTGGCTTAAGACGCCAGATCAAATGAAATCATGGGATTTCTTTGATTATCTATTGGAGGAATTAAACATTGTGGGTACACCAGGTTCTGGTTTTGGCCCACATGGTGAAGGTTATTTCCGCCTAACTGCATTTGGTAGTGCAGAAAATACTGTGAAGGCTATGGAACGTATAAGATCAGGAAAATTAAAATAGTAATAAATATAGTCCCCAGGTGTATCCGCAAAGCGGACACCTCCGGGGCTTGTTTTCAACTTAGGAACTATAAAGAAATTATGTTTAATTCCTTTATAGTAAAAAGGGATTTGGAGGGGTTAGAATATGAAAAAGATAATTTTAGTTGCTTTAGCAGCGGTTTCCGTATTGCTGTCATCTCTGACGGCTTCAGCTGATACCGTAATCGGTGAGGAGGATACCAGTTATGACCGTTATATTGCTTTTGGGCAGGATTTGTCCCAAAAGGAGAAAAAGGCGGTGTTGGACGCATTTGGTATGGTTGAGGCGGATGTGGAAAATTATAAGACCGTTGAGATTACTAATCAGGAGGAGCATGAGTATCTGGGGGACTATATTGCATCTTCTGTAATTGGAAAGCGTGCATTGTCATCCGTTATGGTGGTTAAGACGGAAGAAGGCAGCGGAATTAATGTAACAGCGAAGAATATAAACTATTGTACTTCAGGTATGTATACGAATGCGCTGGTAACGGCAGGTCTTACGGATGCCACGGTGATTGTGGCGGGGCCGTTTCCTATATCTGGGACATCCGCCCTTGTGGGTGCAATGAAAGCGTATGCAACGATGACAGGGGAGGATATCGCTGATAGTACAATGGATGCGGCAACGGCTGAATTAGTAACAACTGCGGATTTAGGGGAAAGTATGGGGGATAAAGAGAAGGCGGCAGAACTGATCGCAGCAGTTAAGCAGAAGGTTTTTTCGGAGAAGCTTGCCTCAGCAACGGATATACGAGATGCAGTGCAGAATTCGGCAAGAGCCCTAAACTTGAATATTTCAGATGAGGATGTACAAAGTATTGTTGATATGATGGAAAAAGTTTCACAGGTTGATATTGATGTGGATGCGATTACAGAACAGGCGAAAGGCATTTATGATAAATTGAAAGATGCGGGGGTGGACTTTAGCAAAGTAGATACCTCAGGGCTGATTGAACGGGTAGGGGATTTTTTTGCCGGGATTTTTCAGGCGATTGCAGATTTCTTTAGTGGCCTTTTTGGATAGAAGTGGCTCTTTTTGAAAAAAGATGGAGGAATGTTATGGCAAATATTATTTCAGATGAAACAATTGAATATGTAGGAATTCTTGCTAAGCTGGAACTTTCAGCGGAGGACAAGGAGAATGCCAAAAAGGATATTGGTGAAATGCTTGATTATATTGATAAGTTAAATGAGTTGGATACCTCAGGGGTAGAGCCGATGTCACATGCATTTCCAGTGAATAATGTATTCCGTGAGGATGTACCAAAAGATCAGGATGGAAGGGAGAAAACTCTCTCTAATGCACCGGAGCGCGGGGGAGACAGCTTTGTTGTGCCAAAGACAATTTAAATGTTAGGAGGATTGGAAATGTCTTTAATGAGTTTGACCGCAGTGGAATTAGGAAAAAAGATAAAGGCAGGGGAAGTGTCTGCAGAGGAGGCGGCGAAGGCAGCTCTTGATGCTGCCGCAAAAAAAGAGGCGGCCATTAATAGTTTTGTGACAATAGATGAAGAGAAGGCTTTAAAACAGGCAAGGGAGGTACAGAAGGGAATTGAGGATGGAAGATATACCAGTCCCCTTGCCGGAGTGCCGGTTGCCATCAAAGATAATATGTGTATTGAGGGAATGCTGACGACCTGTAGTTCAAAGATTTTGGGAAATTTTGTCCCGACATATACGTCCGAGGCGGTCTTAAACCTTGAAAGAGCTGGTGCTGTTATTATTGGAAAAACGAATATGGACGAGTTTGCAATGGGAAGTACAACAGAAACTTCAGCTTTTGGGGCAACGAAAAATCCGTGGAATACGGCGCATGTTCCAGGTGGCTCCTCTGGCGGTTCTTGTGCGGCGGTGGCTGCAGAGGAATGTTCCTATGCACTCGGTTCGGATACTGGAGGCTCTATCCGGCAGCCAAGTTCATTTTGTGGTGTAACTGGGATAAAGCCGACATATGGTACGGTTTCGCGCTATGGGTTAATTGCCTACGGTTCATCTCTGGACCAGATCGGGCCAGTTGCCAAGGATGTAACGGATTGTGCCACTGTTTTGGAAATTATCTCGTCACATGATAAAAAAGATTCCACATCTATAGAACGAAAGGATTGCGATTTTTCTGCGGCGTTAGTAGATGATGTTAAAGGGATGAAGATTGGTATTCCAAGAGATTATTTTGGTGAAGGGCTTGAACCTGAGGTTAGGGATTCCGTTCTGGCTGCTGCAAAGGAGTTGGAAAAAAAGGGAGCAGTCATTGAAGAGTTTGATCTGAGCTTAGTAGAATATGCGATTCCGGCGTACTATGTTATTGCATGTGCAGAGGCAAGTTCTAATCTTGCGAGGTTTGACGGCGTAAAGTATGGTTATCGCACGGAGTCGTATGCCGGGCTGCATAATATGTATAAAAAGACACGTTCAGAAGGTTTTGGCGCAGAGGTTAAACGCAGGATTATGCTTGGCTCATTTGCGTTAAGTTCTGGTTATTATGACGCTTACTATCTAAAGGCACTTCGGACAAAAGCACTGATTAAGCAGGCATTTGACAGAGCCTTTGAAAAGTATAACGTAATCCTTGGGCCTGCAGCGCCGACAACGGCGCCCCGGCTTGGTGAGAGCTTAAGTGACCCGATTAAAATGTACCTTGGTGATATTTATACGATATCAGTTAATTTAGCTGGCCTTCCGGGAATTTCACTGCCATGTGGCAAGGATTCCTCTGGGCTTCCGATTGGCCTGCAGTTGATTGGCAATTGTTTTGGTGAAAAAGATATTATCCGTGCGGCATATGCTTTTGAGCAGACTAGGGAGTATGAGCACAGCCCACTATCTGAAAACTAATTTGTAATAGATGCGCTTTATTGCGTGTGCAGGAATGGAGATAGATTATGAAACAGTTTGAAACAGTAATTGGATTAGAAGTACATGTGGAGCTGGCGACAAGGACAAAGATTTTTTGTTCCTGCTCTACGGAATTTGGCGGTGAGCCGAATTCGCATACCTGTCCGGTCTGTACCGGAATGCCGGGTTCCCTCCCGGTATTAAATAAACAGGTGGTAGAATATGCGATTGCAGTGGGGCTTGCCACAAATTGTAAGATTACACAAAATTGTAAATTTGACAGAAAGAATTATTTTTATCCAGACAATCCGCAGAACTATCAGATATCCCAGCTTTATCTGCCAATTTGCCGGGATGGCGGCATTGAAATTGAGACAGAGGATGGTGGCAAAAAGACAATTGGGATTCATGAAATCCATATGGAGGAGGATGCCGGAAAGCTGGTTCATGATGAGTGGGGTGAAAATTCGCTGGTTGATTTTAACCGCTCTGGCGTGCCTCTGATTGAGATTGTTTCAGAGCCGGATATGCGCTCTGCTGATGAGGTGATCGCATATCTGGAAAAGTTACGGTTGATTATTCAGTATCTCGGCGCTTCTGATTGCAAATTGCAGGAGGGCTCTATGCGCGCCGATGTCAATTTGTCTGTGCGCGAGGCAGGAGCCTCTGAGTTTGGGACAAGGACGGAGATGAAAAATCTTAATTCTTTTAAGGCTATCCGCAGGGCGATTGAGGGAGAGCGGGAGCGGCAGATTGATTTGATTGAGTCTGGACAGAAGGTGGTTCAGGAGACAAGACGCTGGGATGATACGAAAGAATATTCCTATGCAATGCGCTCGAAAGAGGATGCGCAGGACTACCGTTATTTCCCAGAGCCTGACTTGGTGCCGATTACGATTAGTGACGAGTGGCTAGATGAAATCCGTTCACGCCAGCCGGAACTTCGCACAGAAAAATTGGAACGCTATAAAAGAGAATTTAATATTCCAGAATATGATGCAGGAATTATCACATCAAATAAAAAATTAGCGGATATTTTTGAGGAGACAACGGCAATCTGCAATAATCCAAAGAAAGTTTCAAACTGGCTTATGGTGGAGACAATGCGCCTATTAAAGGAACATGATATGGAGCCGGAGCAGATTACATTTTCACCGGAAAACCTTGCAAAGCTGATTCAGCTTACAGAAGCTAGGGCGGTTAATAGCTCTGTGGCGAAAGAAGTTTTTGAGAAAATCTTTGAGGAAAATATTGATCCAGAGAAATATGTGGAGGAGAATGGATTAAAAACCGTTTCGGATGATGGTGCACTCCGCAGTACAATTGAGAAGGTGATTGCCGAGAATCCGCAGTCGGTAGAAGACTACAAGAGCGGAAAGAAAAAGGCAATTGGATTTTTGGTGGGGCAGACAATGAAAGCAATGCAGGGAAAGGCTGATCCGGGTATGGTGAACCAGATTTTAACAGAACTATTGCACTAGAAATGGTAAATCACCTTACTACAGGCAGTAAGGTAGGCGGCGATTGCGAGAGTGTAAGATACGGAGCAATCGACTTATATATGATTATGCCGTTTCAAGTGGCATGTCAGTTTTATAAAAAAGGGGGAATAAAATGGAAGAACAGCGTAAGTCGAAACGGGTAGAGCTTCATATGAGCCTTGAGGTATCATCTTTGTTTAAGCAGGATAATATTAAGGTGAATAATATCCATGCTCCGATTGATATTATTAATATTTCAAAATCGGGAATTGGGTTTGAGACAGAGAGTATCCTACCGATTGGATATTACTTTAACGCAAGGCTGGAATTCTTAAATAAAGGCGAGGCATTAAACTGTGTGGTACGCATTCTGCGCCAAGATAAGAGCAAAAATGGAAAAAATTTTTATGGATGTGAGTTTGTAGGGATGGCATCTGTGTTTGACTACATTTTTGATAATATTGAGTCATAGAGTCAAATACCCCGCTGCAGAGCAACGGGGCATGGCGTTGCTTGTGCCCTAGCAAAAGCGCTAAATAAACTTTAGTTGTTTGTATTTCTTGTTGGTACACCACTATGTTATGAGCAGTTTTTTATAAGTAAATAAAACGGCAGCCAAATGGCTGCCGTTAAGCTCTAATATCAAACGAAAAGCGTTTCATATCTGTGGTAGCATGGGTATTTACTTTTGTATTAATAAAGTCGTCTACAGTTGGGGACGGCTTTTCTTTTTCCTGAACTTGCATCAGGCAGTTGTAACCCTGCAGGTTTAGTGCAGATTTTAACATATCTGCATTGACCTGAAACAGCTTTACAGATTCCTGGTCGTTCAGGGAGAACTGAGTTGATATATCATTTTTGTTTTTATCCAGCTTGATATCAATTTTCCCAAGGTGCTCCATATCCAGATGGAGAAGTACACTGGCCTTTTCTGGATTCTGCCGCAGGCGCTCTTTTCTGGAATAGACATATAGGTCGCCGTGTGCATTCTGGCTGGGAAGCTTTAGCGGAATCTGGAAGTAAGAAAAAGTCTGGCTCAATGTCTTCATAAAGGAGAGATTGCTCTCGATGTCGTGGGCAAAGCTTCCTAGTTGTTGTGAATCGGAGCCGGACAATGTACTTTCGATCAGGTGGTGGTATTGCTGCATCTGTCCGCGCATCTTTGTGTAAAATTCAGAAAGATTTCCCTGGCTTAGCTGTTCTGGTGTCATTGTCCATGAGCTTTGTAGGTTTCTCGCAAATAGCTTTTGGAACACCTCCGACTGGAACAATTTGCTGATCTGTTCGCTGTCGGCAAGGCCAATGGTATTATTTATTACTGTGAGGACTTCCTTTGTGCTTGCCTCGCCAGAGGCAATTTTTAACAGCATATTTCGGTTGATTGGCATATCCTGCAGATGATTTAACAATATATTTCTCTCATTTGCCGGGAGGAAACTATTTAGCAGATCCTGGCTGCGCGCAAATTTTTCAAAGGTCTGTGTTAGAATATCAATGGAAGGGTTTGAAATTTGGCCAGAGCTTTGCGCAGATGACGCACTGTTCCGAAGATTGCTAAACGTTTCAGAAAGGTTTTTGGCATTTTCTGAGATAGATTGCAGGAATTTTCCTGCAAATCCAAAACGGCCTTCTGATTTTGGCGCACTTTCTGTCTCGGCATTTTCTTCTGGAGCAAGCGGCTGTTTGGCAGTTTCCTCTGATTCTAGTTCCTCTTCCTGATTTGCTGTAACTATGTTTTTAACATAATCCTCTGTGACAAGTGGAAGGTCAGAAGCAGCAGGTTCCAGTATTTGGTTAATCTGATTGATTAGACTGGTTAGGGCTGCTGTTGTGCTGCCTTCTGGCAGGACGATAGTCCCAGAAAGTGCAGAGTCCCTTAACATGGTTAGAGTATCCTGCAATGACAGCGTTTTATTGTCAAGCTGCGTAGCCATTTCATCTGTCATAGGGGTGCCAGAAAGCATTTTTAAGATATCCTGTTGCACCTGTAACGGCAGATCAGCAAGCGTCTGAGAAGGCACACCCGTAGAAGAAGAAAGCCCAATGGAGAGCAAGCTTTTTCCGAAAATCGCCACGGCGTCTGCAGGACCGTTTTCTGCCAATGCGCCCAGTAGGGACGGAATGTCAGAAGAAAAGTTTTGCAGGCGCTCCAATAACTGGTAATTATCATTTCTATAATTGCTAAACTGAGCGACCGAATCTGTATCCATTTTCATCATCAGGCGGTTCATGACTGCCAGAGTGTTCATGTCATCTGTATGGTAGTCATATGCCTGCTGCATCAAATTTTGTATGGATTCCCTGTTAATAGGGAGGAGATTGTCCATTAAAGCTTTTACAGTTTCCTGGTTGCGTTCCGTGGCAGGCAGGTTTGCCTTTTCTAATGCCTTATTGATCAGCGCGAGTTCTGTGTCATTATAACCAATAGAAATATTTTCCAGGTAAATGGTGCCGCCAGAAATATCGGTTAGTCGGAATGACCCAGTCTGTCCGATAGAGTAGGATGCACTGTCTGGAATCTGGGCGCGCAGCACTGTATTATCTTTTAATGTAATGGAGATTTCATTGTTCCTAAGATCTGTAATCTCACCGCGCAGGACATCCCCCACATGCAGGGCAGATGGCGGCCTGGCAACACCATAATTGGAAGTGTTACCCACAGTTCTTGCATTTTGTGCTGAAGAATTTACGGAATTTGAAGTGCGCTGGCGTGCAGCGTTCCGGTTCTGTTCGGAAGCCTGTCTGCGCTGGTTTGTCTGTAGTGGGTTTACTCTTTGTTCCATTTGAACCTCCATGCCGCACTTTGCTGCGGCTCAATTATATTATTTCGCTATGAAATCTCGCAGATTGTCTTTGACAAAGTATGTTGCATAATATTCTGCGGGATTTGATATTTGAAGTAATCGCCAAAATTATCGCTATATATCTATTTAAAAAGCTTATATAAATTATATCGGCAGAAATAGCTTTCCAAATATAATCGAATACGTATATATAGACATGTTATAATTACCGCCAATTGCCATCTACTTTTCTTATTGTGCTTTCTTTGTAACTGATATTGCTAAAAAATAATTTCTGGGACTATAGAGCTAAACGATCGGCTAAGCTGTGGCAATTATTGACGAAATATTTAGTTGTTATACAATATCAGAGAAATAGGCTTCTTAAGTGAAAACTGCAGGAAGCCTTACATAAAAACAGCTTCCGCCGCCATTGTGGTCCTCCACCCAGATATTTCCTTTATGTGCACGGACGATTTCTTTTGCAATGCAGAGCCCAAGCCCAAAATGTTCCTTATCTGTGTGCACCTGTTCTGAGCGGTAAAAACGCTCGAAGATTAGTTTTTTATCTGTTTCTGGCACTCCACAGCCAGTATCAGCAAAACAAAAGAGTAAGCATTCCCCATGCGGGTGCATTGGTTCTAAGGTCAGTGACAGACGGATACTGCCGCCGGCGGGGGTATACGATAGTGCATTATCCATTAAGATTGTAAATACTTGTGTAATCCGCTCTATGTCACAGAGACAGTTTGGAAGAAGTTCGTCGGGCAAATCAATGAAAAGAACAATATTTTTTTTATTTGCAAGTGTTTCATATTTTTCATATATATTTATTAGGATTCCGTCTGGCTGGTAGGCAGACGGATTGATCGGCAGGTGTCCAGAGTCTGCATTTGCCAAAAGCAGCATATGATTGACCAAATTTTGCATGTGGCTGCTTTCTTCTGTCATTAAGTCAATAAAATGTGCCTGTTCTGCAGGTGTTATTTTATTTTTTAGGACTTCTAAGCCGGAGCGTAGCACGGCGAGCGGCGCGCGGAGCTCGTGGGAGGCAGATGCAATAAAAAGCGTCTGCTGCTTCTGGCTCTCTTCGAGCGGAATAATAATACGCTTTGTAAAATACCAAGAAAAAATAAAAAGCAGAAAAATTGCGGCGAGTGCTGCGAGGCAAACGATAATGCGTAGGTTTTTTAGTACTTTCTGCTGCTTTTCCAGTGAGAAGAGAATGATAAAACTGATTGTTCCACTTTTCTTCGGAATAATCCCTGCAGAGGCATAATAGTTTGTTCCGGTAGATGGAGAGAAGTTAAATTCTGCCTGAACAATAATTTTGTGCGTATCTGTAGAAAATATATCAACATCGTATTTTTTTCTTGCAATATTGGCTGCCTCTTTCGCCAGACGGCTTTCTTTTTTGGAAAAGTGATATGATTGATAGGAGAGAGGTTTTTTATTGTCATAGAGAAAAAAATAAATTTCTCCATTGCCCTGAAGCTGGTTGAGCCATTGATGTGAGATGGTGTCTTGTTCCTGCAGATGGATCAGGAAGGCATTTAGCTGTGTAAGAAAGGAGTTATAATCGTTTTTTTTCAAGCTGTTTTGTGCAAAGAAAAAGCAGACCAGAGTCAGGACTAAAAGAATACAGCTTGTAACGGTTGTACAAAATAGTGTCATCTGCAGATGTAATTTCTGAAACATACCATGTGCCTCCTATTCTTGTTCTAACAGATATCCCATACCGCGCACTGTTTTAATTTGTAGGCTGCTGCCTACATATTTTAGGCGCTTTCTTAAAAAATGAATGTAGGTATCCAGATTACTTTCCTCAACTGGGGCATCCACGCCCCATACTCGTGAAAAGATTACCATGCGCCGTATGGTTTTGCCTGCATCCCGCAGAAGAACTTCTAATAGAAGCCCTTCCCTGGCAGACAGCTGCAATTCACATTTTGGCCCTTGGAGGATTCGGAGGGAGTTATCAAAAGTAATATCGCCAAACTGCAGCAGGCTATCATCTTCATATTTTCGGCTGCGCCTTCCCAGGGAACGGATGCGTGCCAGAAGCTCTTCAAAAGCAAATGGCTTTACAATATAATCATCTGCGCCGCAGTCAAGCCCTTCAATCCGGTCGTATAGCTCGCCAAGTGCAGTGATTAATATTACGGGGGTGTTTAAACCACAATTCCTTGCCTTTTTCAGCACAAGAAGTCCATTCATTGTCGGCAGCATACGGTCAAGCAATACCAGGTCATGCCCATCCTGCAAAAATAAGTCCAACCCATCCCGACCGTCGTGGCAGATAGTTACCTGATGATTTTCCTTTTCTAGCTGAAATTGTAGAAGTTCACATAATTTTTTATCATCTTCTATTAATAAAATTTTCATTTTTATCCCTCATCTTATTTGTCTATGAATGCTTTTAGTATACATAGAAGCGGCCCGTTTTTTTCATTGACTATCAATCTTTCCTATTTAAAGAAAATAGGTTTCCAATCGGTGCTTAGTGGAGCATGTTAAATAGTTTAACACAAAATTCTTTAAATTACCTTAAAAGCGGAAGAAAGGACGGGGAAATAGAACTAATCTTTAAAAATCGGGAAAAATTTAAGGTATTTTTTAAGAAAACTTAAAGATATGATGTGATAAGTTTACTGTGCGGGCGATAGGATATTATATTTCAACAAACTACATTTTGATAATTTAGTGGTAAAAATACTTTTTACCACTAAAATCGTATTAATTATTTTAATAGAATGTCCTATCGGGCAAAAGAGGGTATCTGTATTTGGAGAAGAGGAGGAATTGAGGATGAGGAAAAATTCAACAACAAAGCCTGCGTTTGGCATCGTACTGCGCATGTGGGAATCAAAGGCTCTCTGTTTGCTGTTTGTGCTGGTGCTGGCAGTATGTACTGGATGCAGCAAAGGAGATAACAGCAACAAAGGTGGGGAGGACAATAAGGAAACCACACAGCTAAATGCGGGAGTTGGCGGCAAAGGAAACGGAAGGTTTCTTGAGAGTGAGGTTGTGCTTCCGGGGAAGACTGGAAGGATTCTTACGCTTGCAAAATTGAAAGATGGCAGTCTTGAGGTAGTCACAGAAGGTAAGGAGGAGAAAAGTTATTATATTTTAAAAAGTAATGATCAGGGGAAACATTGGGAGGAAATCCCGATTAAGGGTGTGCCAAAAACACATATCCCATATGCAGCGGTTTCACCAGATGGAAGTGTGGCAATGATTCCATATGCAAAAAAAAGCAGCCTTGAAATCTATTTTGTGGACGCGAAGAGAAAAACAAATCAATTTGGGCTACAGCTTCCGGGGAATGAAGAGAAGAATCAGATACGGCAGGCAGCATATGACAAAAAAGGAACTCTTTTTGCCAGAGATCTGAAAGGTTCCCTTTTGGCTGTTGATTTAAAGAAAGGGACTTGCAAAGTGGTTTTTGATACAAACGGAATACAGGTTAATTATTTTGGTATTGTGGGGAATGAGATGCTTGCTGTGCACGATAAAGGCATTCAGATTTTTAATATGGAAAAAAAAGATGTACCAGAATCAGAGATTGTTTTAGATGACTTAATTAAGAAAGATAAAAAATTAGCATCGTCCTCTTTGGATTCGGGTGCACCAATGGTATTTTCTGAGGGAACTGAGGATGGAGGCATTGTATTTGCAAATGGGAATGGCCTCTTTCACTTTAACAGAGGAGGAAGTGTAACAGAACAGCTTGTAGATGCTTCCTTAACTTCACTTGGCA
Source organism: uncultured Lachnospiraceae bacterium (assembly GCA_910585905.1). Classification (GTDB taxonomy): domain Bacteria; phylum Bacillota; class Clostridia; order Lachnospirales; family Lachnospiraceae; genus Butyribacter. The sequence continues at coordinate 48,607 of CAJUID010000004.1, read as the reverse complement.
GTGGAGGTATTGTGCTGCTTGATTTGGTGACAGTAGACCAAAACAATTTTTGGGTAGCGGCAAATGATAATGGGGAATATAAACTATTGCAGTATTCTTATGACAGTAACGCAGCGTCTGTGCCGAATAAAGAAATTACAGTGTATGCATTGGATGAGTCTTCTTTTTTGCGGAAGGTTGTTAATATGTTCCAGAAGCAACATCCTGACACATATGTAAAACTGGAGTTTGGTTTGTCTGATGATGATGGAGTGACACTGGAAGATGCATTATCTGTGCTGAGTACCAATATTTTGGCAGACAAAGGTCCAGATGTACTGATTCTGGATGGCTTGCCTGTTGATAGCTATATTAAGAAAGGAATTCTTTCAGATATTAGTGATGTGGTGGAAGAGATAGATGAGAGCGATGGCTTATTGCCAAAGATAAAAGAAAGCAGTAAAAATAATGGAAAAATATATGCATTTCCAGTACGTTTTCTTCTTTCTGTAATAGAAGGAGATTCAGAAACAATAAAATCTGCAGGCAGCTTATCAGGGCTTGCCGAGAGGGCAGTAAAACTAAAAAAGGGCAGTGATCAGGGTGTTATTCCAGAGAGTAAGGGGACATTGACACTTCTTAGGGATCTCTATTATGCGGACAGTGCATCCTGGATGACGGAAGATAACACCATTGATAAGAAAGCTTTGACAGATTATCTAAGTAGTGCAAAACAGATTTACGATGTCGATTCTAATGGCAAGGAACATGATTTTCATACAAAAATGGGAAGTGGGACAATAGACGGCGTGAAAGTTGGCACACTGACAGATAGTGAACTGATTGAGGGAAACAGTAAAATGTCGATGGGTACACTTGTAGATTTTTGGAGTCTTCAGAATATGGTGAGCTCATGGCAACTGACAAAATCAGACTATGGGCTTCTAAATCATGAAAAAGTTAAATCCTATATTCCGTATCTTTCTGTAGGCGTGACAGAAAGCGGCAATAAAGAGGCAGCAAAGGAATTTTTAAAGATTCTGCTTGGAAAGAAAGCTAACAATAGTCCACAGAATGGATTTCCGTCAAATAAAGCAGCATTTGACCTCTTATGTAAAGAAAAAATGGACAGCAAGGCCGTGAAGGATGATGGAAGTATAAGCTTTTCAACAGAAGACGAAAAAAATTATAATTTTAATATGGTGAATTTGACAAAACAGCAGATTGACCAATTTACCACATTTGTGGAAAGCCTAGAGAAACCTGCTATGGATAACCGCATTATACTTGATATTGTGCTGGAACAAGGAGATAAGCTGTTACTTGGAGAACAAAATCTTAAAGACACAGTGGATACAATTTTAAAAAAGGTCAATTTGTATCTGGCAGAAAATAATTAAAGGGGAAGTGAGGTGGCAGGAATGGCAAACAGGACAAAACGGGATAGGATCGGATGGCTTTTTGTGCTGCCTAGCCTGGCAGGAGTAATGATATTTTATCTAGTCCCTTTTGTAGATGTAGTGCGCCGCTCCTTTAGGCAAGCGGTGGGCGGTGGATTCGCAGGACTTGAAAATTACCGCCAAGTTCTTTTAAACAAAGCATTTATACTTGCCATAGGAAATACAGTTCGGTTTGTGTCAATCTGCCTGCCCCTTCTTCTTTTGTTATCCCTTGGCGTAGCATTGCTTTTGCAGAACCAGAAGAGATATAGGGAAGTAATGAAAAGTGCATACCTAGTACCGCTGGCAATCCCTGCGACAAGTGTGGTATTGCTTTGGCAGTTGTTATTTGACAACAATGGGTTCTTAAATGGCATTGTGAGTTTGTTCCATATTGAAAGCAGGGATTGGATGAATGACGGCACTGCGTTTGGCGTCCTGGTATTTAGTTATATCTGGAAAAATCTTGGGTATGATGTTGTGTTGTGGCTGTCTGGGCTTTTAGGCATCCCAGTAAGCATCTATGAGGCGGCGAAAGTGGATGGTGCTGGGCCGATAAATACGTTTTTCTATATTACGATTCCCAATATTAAGCCAGTTGCGTTTACTATTGTAATCCTATCCTTCCTAAATTCCTTCAAGGTGTTTCGGGAAGCATATCTGGTGGCAGGAAATTATCCCCATGAGAGCATTTACTTGCTACAGCATGTTTTTAACAACTGGTTTTCAGAACTTTCTATAGATAAAATGGCTGCAGGTTCTGTGCTGCTTTGTACAGTGGTTGCATTATTAGTATTACTGTTGCAGAGAAGTTGGGATAAAAGTGGGGTGTGATGTGAATTGAAGAGATTAATCAGAGTAAGTATATTGGCGGTGTTTGCCCTTCTTGCAGTGAGTCCGGTGATTTTTTTGCTGGCGGGCACATTTATGGGGAACCAGGAAATTATTGAGTGTATCGCTCCAGTGTTTCTGGATGGCGAGGGATATGCTTTTTGGAAAGTTATCCCTCAATATCCGACGTTTTGCAATGTGGTAGGGCTTCTACTTGATTCACCTGAATTTTTTATTATGTTTTGGAATTCGGCAAAGATTTCCACTTTTATTCTGGCAGGCCAGCTTATCTTTGGAATGCCCGCAGCATGGGGGATGGCGCGTTATTGCTTTAGGGGGAAAAAGTTAATCTATACAATTTACATTGTTATGATGATGATGCCGTTTCAAGTAACAATGCTGTCGGAGTATCTGGTGCTGGACTGGCTGAAGCTTATCGATACTAGTGCAGCAGTTATTTTTCCGGGAATGTTTTCCACCTTTTCGGTATTTATTATGTATCGTTTTTTTTGCGGTATTCCAGAAAGTATTCTGGATGCCGCTAGAATAGATGGTGCTGGGGAATTGCAGATTTTTTTGAAGGTGGGGATTCCCCTTGGGGCATCTGGCATAATATCATCGCTTGTACTTTCATTTTTGGAATGCTTCAGTATGATAGAACAGCCGATGACATTTTTAAAAACAAAGAGCCTATGGCCGCTATCTCTGTTTTTGCCAGAAATTCATAGCGGTAATGCCGGATTTTCCATGTGTGCTTCTTTTGTGGCGCTGCTTCCCGCTATTTTTGTATTTTTGATTGGGCAGGATTATCTAGAACAGGGCATTGCAGCTTCAGCAATGAAGGAGTAAGTGTTAGTGCCAAAAGTATAAAATAGTTGTATAGCATAAAAGAATGGAAATGGAGGTTTTGGAGTGAAACAAAAAATGTTGACTACAGTATTCTGGGTACGGGCAATGCTTTGGCTTTTGTCAGTTATGTTTGTTTTTACTATTATCTCAAAAGCGGCTGCTTCCTTTACCGTTGCCCAGGTGAAGGTGGACAGCCCATCTTCACGAAAACTGCTGTATACTGTGGAAGCAGAAGGAAGAATTGGAAAAAACCGTGAAATTTCTGTATTAAGTGAGCCGGAAATTCTGGTAAAGAGTGTGTTTGTAAGCGAGGGACAGAAAGTAGAAAAAGGAGAAGCGCTTGCCGAACTTGACGGAAAGAATGTAGAGGAACAGATTGTAAGCCTAAAGAACAAAAGAAAGTCTTTTCTTTTGCAAAACCAGGAATACAAAAAAGCGAAAGAGCAGGCGGAAAAAAAGAGGAGCAGGGATATCAGGAGAGCAAAGGAAGATTATGCTCTGGCAACAAAGAAAAATGAATCTGCGGAAATTGCTGCCAAAAGGGAATTGGCAAGATTAGAGCTTTATTTGAAGAGAGAGAGGGACAAAGGGGATAATGCTGATAAAAAAACAATTGTATCATTAAAAAATGAAGTGTCTGAGAAAAAGAAGGAATTAGAAGGAATTTTGGAGGCAAAACGGGCGGAGAAAAAGGAAGCAAAGCGGGCACTAGAGGATGCGGCTGATCCAGTTTCTTTTGATAGCCGTGCAGCCGTAAACCGCATTTCGGTCAGGGAAATAAACCAGCAGGTGAAAAGATTGCAGAAGATACTTCGGCAGAAATGCCGTATTATGGCTCCAGAGGATGGTGTGGTTACCGCTGTTTTGGTGAACGTAGGGCAGAAAACATTTGATACTGCAGCGTTTACTATGACGGACGACAGTGCCGGGCTAAAATTTATTGGTCAGATCAATCTGGATGACGCCAGATATGTTTCTGCGGGTGATAGCATTATTTTAAAAAACGAGGGAAAAAAAGTGGAGGATGTACGAATTACGACCATTGAAATGGATGAGAGTAAGCGGTTTATGAATGTGACAGCTCTTCTTCCTTCCAATACGTTTTCTCTTGGTGAAACGGTTTCTATGATTATAGAGCAGGAGTCAGATCCCTATTCTTGTACTGTTCCAATAACAGCAGTCCATCAGGAAAATAACAGATATTTTGTCCTATTAATGGAAACAGAGGATACCGTTCTTGGGAAACAGACGGTTGCAAACAAAATAGAAGTAGATGTTCTTGAGACAAACGATCAGTTTGCAGCATTGGAGCCAAGCGCTCTGAAGGATGATAGTCAGATTATCATTGATACAGACCACTATGTGGCCGCAGGTGACAGAGTACGCCTTAAGGGGGAATAGGTTTGTTAAAGGGACAGAAAAAAAGAAAGCCATTCATATTTTGCACGCGGGGATGGTTGGCGGTAGTTTTGGTGCTTTTCGTTTGTTTTGCCGTTTTCTCCCTGACAATAGGAATCATTTATTCAAGGCAAGGCAATGATTTCTTTCGTAATCTGACAATTCAATCGGAAGATGGATTTGACAGCGGGCTGGTGGAGTTAGCAGCAGAAAGTGTGCCAGGGGCGGTGAAAACGGAAACAGAAGAATCTGGGGTAAATGATTTTAACTTTACTGCATGGACAGAATTTGGGAATGAGCTTGTTTCTAATGCATTTAGCAAGAAAAGGTGCAGCGCAAACATTACTGCAATTTGTGGTTCTTCCTATTGCCTGCTTCCATTTGGGAAGGAGTTGTCCCCGCAGGATACAAAGGGATGCATTATTGGAAGTGGAATGGCGGAAAAGTTGTTTGGCACCTATAAGGCAGAGGGTCAGGAGGTTATTTGGAGAGATAAAAAATGGATCGTGCGTGGTGTTGTAGAAGAGCCGGCTGATTTAGTGATGCTTGAAGTGTCTGGGATAGTGGAGGAGATAACGTTTCATCGGATTAGCATTTTACTTGACGGGGTATATGACAGGCAGCTTACAGGGGAGAAATTTGCCATCCGCCATGGGATATCAGCAGAGGCCATTCGGCTGGATTATCTTTATGGCATATCATGGTTCAAAGAGATGGTTCCAGACAAATGGTCAGATTTTAGCGGTTGGAAACAGAATTTTAAGGAGCATAAGGAGGCGACAAAATTGGCACAGAATACCGAAAAGAGTACAATCGAGGCAGCGGGGTTGGATTATCAGAAAAAAGGACGCAGATATTTTTTGTTTGGATTTTTTTGTTTGGTTATATTTTCACTTGGTTATGCTATAAAGAGTCAAAAATTCAACAAATAGTCGCCAAATATAGGCGTGATTACGTTTGACCCATCGCATATGTGAAAATAATCTTTCTTTTTTGCTTTCTTGTTTTATTCTGTCAGGCATCTTTCTAAAAAAGTAGTGGAATGCTATAATACAATTCAAATTCCGAAGCCTGAATTTTATATTGCGTATATAGGAACTGAAAAGATAGATGAAGAACTTTGTCTTTCTAAAGCATTTGATATGTTCCATGATAATTTGGATTTTACATTGGAATTGCGTGTAAAGGTAATAGCAGGAGCCAGCATGAATGCCACTCTAGGTGGATATTTTGATATGATTTATTTTATGAAAAATAATGTAGTAGATGTATAATTAGTGAATCTAAGATTGTACAATATATTACTAATTTTAGTAGATATGAATTAATTAAGAGATTTTTGCTAAAATGAAAAAAGAGGAAGTGAATAGGACGTTTAATGTAGAATATAGTTACGACGAAGAGTGCTGCGTCAGGAAGCTGTTGAGGAAGGAAAGGCGCAGGGGATTATTATGGCATAGTTGGATTTAGGAACCTCAGAAAGTGACATTTTAAAAATATTAGTTACAAAGTTAGGGATTTCAAATAGTGAGGCAGAACGCTATCAAACGAATATAAAGTTTCTTAGAAAGAGAAGAGTATGTGTTGCAAAACAGGCGGGATTTGCCCATTGTATCATTGATGCAGCAAGGTATTCAGCTTTGGAAAGTATTGATTCTGTGTTACATACTATGCCGGAGCATGTTACGGAGGAAGAGATTGAAGAGATGAAGCGGCTTGCAAATAAAAAATATGATGCCAGAATTGCGGCATATGATCGCGATGAGAGACAGTGGGATACAGATGTGTCAATGACTATGGTGGTGCGTGGGGTTAAGCCGGCAGCTTTGCTATAAAGGAAATGAGGCATTTTTAGTTATGCTGCGGGAAACGGTTCTTTTTTCACAGGAATATATGGAGTTAGAATTAAAATAAGGATAAGGAATAGACAGGATATGTTGGCAATATGCTTAGGAGTGTGATGCCAGCATATTTTTTTATTTTCGTGTAAGAAACGAGCCAAACGCAATGCTTGCAAGGAACCGAATGGTTCCTTTAGAGAAGCTAAGCCATGCCCGTTGCTCTGCAGCGGGGTATCTGACTGTAAAGATGTAATAGTATGTCGAATTGTGATGAATAGTGTTGGTTTTTGCGGTCGAAATGAAATGGGAATTGTTTAAAAATAGCAGTAAAAGAAGTAAAATGTATTAAAAAGTAAAATGCGCGTTTACCAAGGGATAAGAGAGGAAATGCCTAACAGCGGATTTGGTATGAGTTCTTAGAATAATAGATCCGTAAGTGAAATAAGATTGGGGGAACGATATGGGAATAATTGAACAGACAAACCGGACAATTTTGTTTGATGTTGTAAATCCTGAAGTATTTAATATGTTTAATATTATGTCTGATGTGGATGAAAATTCGAGGAGCCTTACGGACGAGAAGGTGGCAGAGATTAATGATGCCCTTCTGGTAAAGAGCTTTGATGAGTTTTTAAAAAAATTTCAGCCGACCATTTATAGCTATTTTGACCAGGAGCGGGGCATGGTGTATGAACTGACAAAGCCGGCCGGAATACCAGAACCTCTTGTTAAGAAAATAGTGATTGACCGGAACAATACGTTCTTAAAAATGTTTATCTCGATTATGGACAGCAAGAAAGCGTCAGGTGCTACAAATGCTTCTTTTAATTATGAAAAAGTGACAGAGATGCTTGCGCCGCATAAGACCTTAAAAGAGATAAAGAAATTAAAGAAAGATATTACCTATCTGGAAAATAAGAATGCAGAATTTGAAAGCGATTCGCCTGCCAAGCAGGATGCAGTGCTAAAACTAAAATCCAAATTGGATAAGACAAAGAAATATTATAATGAGACGGCTTCCCAGCTTACATTAATGCTTGGCATGATAAAAGATAATCTTGATACGGCTGTCCGCGCTGCAGAAAAGGGTATTACTGAATTTAATCCGGCGCTCCCGGTTTTTAATAAGGATGCAGAGATTGTTGCGCTTCAGGTGTCGGATCATCCTGCCGGGCTGCTGACAGATAAGGGAGGGCAGGACAAAGATGAGAGCGGGAGCACAGAGCTTGCAAATACGGCAAAAGGCGAGGTTGCGGTAACAGCTGCCCCAAAGAAGGAAACAATCAGTTATAAAGACCTTTCCATCTCTGTAATTGAGGAACAGTATAATGAGAGCATGAGGACACTTTATGAATCTGTAGGGCAGGAATATGATGAGGAGGCAGAGTCTACTTCCCTGTCAAAAGAATTAATTGTAGCTGCCTTTACTGATAAGATGCCGGATAAACTGATGGCAATGGATTTGGATGATAAGGTGGAGCTGTACAATAAATATTCAGCAATCAATACTCTCTGGCAGAAATCATTTATTCGGACTGCAAAACTTCTGATAGAAAAAATATTAAGTGTTAAGGCATTTTTTGACCAGTATCAGCCGAAGTCACCGATGATGCGTCCGTCCCTCTTAATTGTAAATGCGGACATGTCGGAGATACTGGATGAAAAAAATTTAGAAAATCTGAAAAAGTACCTTGAGACAGTGAATAACAAATCAGATTATAGTAATACAGTCTGGTTTGGCATTGTTCCGAATATTGAGTATTCCGATGAAAGGGAGGCTGACTTAGACGAGGAGACTATGCGGCAGTTCGGTTATACGGGTGATATATACACTGGAGTTTCCCTTGTGCCAACGCCAATCTCAGACTTGCAGTTTTTACTGGATGAGATTAAGGATTATCGGATTCAGGTTTTCTTCTCCTTTGAGGCGAGCGAAGATACTACGTTTTTAAAACTTTCTACGCATGGAATGGATCAATATATGGAGAATACACAGGAATTGGAAAACGCGGATTACAGCCGATATGCGATTCCATCTTTGCCGAATTTTACGGTGATTCCAAGTGACAAATCACGTGTCGTCCTGGGCTCTAAAGCGATGCGCAGGGAGGATGGAAAGCTGGAATTTTCAACGGACCGGGACGATTTTATGAAGTTCTGGATTTATGGTGTCTATATTGGCGCGGCTTATGTGGCGGCGGGAATTGCTGCTGCATACCAGTGCCCGAACTTTTTATCAGCAAGATTTGGCGGCAAGGTAAAGAGAGAGTATCCTGGTGTCCGTTTTGATATTGAAGCCGGGGACAATGCGCTGTATGTGACGACGACCATGCCGAAGGAGATTGCGGGTTATACAACAGATACAAAAAATGTAATAAATGAACATAAATATGGGTTTGTATTTTCATCGGACAAAAATCAGTTAAATGGAAATTCCATCAACCTGATTACAGTATATAAATCAAGGTGCATGAATGAAAGTAAAAATGGCGGGTTTGAGAGCATCTTCCGCGAGACGACAAGAACATATCTGTACCGTATGATAGGAGCTCTGACTAGTGATTACAAGAAAGACAGGATTGACAGGATTTTTGAATCCGGCGGAAAGGTAAAGGAATGGCAGCTTTCTCCAAACTATGTTAATTCCATTCTCAGGGAGGGTGATGGGATTGAAAAGGGAGACTGCAATGACACAACCTACAATATTGAGATTAATTTTGCAGGCGTTTCCGAAAATATGGAGCTTCAGATTAACACTGATTGATGGGCAGAGATTTTTCTGTCTGTTGAATAAGATGATATAGGGGTAAAAAGTAGATAGAAATCCCCAGTATCATAAGATGCAAGAAACAAAATCTAGGAACTGGCCATTTAGATTATTACAGTTCCTTACCAAAGGAGGTATGTGTATGGCTTACAAAGTAGTAATTGCCGATGTAACAGAGTTGAGCGAGGAGATTATCAATGTTTCTTTTAGCTCAAAAATCCCGGAAGATTCTTTTGCAAGGTCTTCTGACATTGAAGCTGAGCTTGTGATTCATGGGAAGGTTTCTTTCGATGCGGACAAGTTGTTTATGCGTGATGCAGCAAAGAGTATGGCGATGTGGGCACTGGTAAAACCGGAGAGCGCAGATGCATACAAGAAAGTAACGGTAGAGTACCAGCATGCGACAGCACCAAGAAAATATGAGTTCTCCCATGCATTTGTTGTTTCCTATCATGAGGAATTTACAAAGACAGACGGAGACTTTACATTAGTGCTAAAGCAGAAGAAAGACAGAATTGACGGCGTAGTGATTGAATAATATGCAAATCCCGGTTTTGCAAAAAGCGTGGGACGGGGAGTGCAGATGGTTTGTTAGAAAGGCGTGCAGCGTATGTACGCCTTTCTAAAGATAATATGCTTTTATGGTTTTGGGAGATAGATATTATTTCGGCTATTAAGTATCACAATTGGGAAAGGCAGGGCTTTATTATGAAAGCGAACCGAATAGCCGGCAGGTGCATCTTGGCAGGCGTTTTTGTATACCTGATGTTTCAGATTTTCTATTTGGCCTGCGATTTGCTGCCTTTGTCAGCAGAAAAAAACTGGCGGGGCATTATCTGTCTGTTCCTTGCCCAGTCCATACTTTTAGAGGTTATTTTACTGGCGGTTTTCATTCTTTCTTTCTGGCAATACCGGAAGGAGAAGCTCACCTCCCCTTTTGCGGCTTTTGCAGTTGTTTCCGGCGAGGGAAGGATAATAAATGAGGTCGTATTGCGGAATAAGCGCTCCCTCATGATTACAGGGGGGAAGCGGGGGAAGGAAGTTTTTGTGGAGAGTGCCAGTGAAGTAAATCCAGACAGGTATCTCTATGCTGTCTGCAACCTGATATCGGGCTGCTGGTATATTGAAGCAAACTCCGGCAGCAGGTCAATAGGCCTGCGAAGAGGGAGCGGAGATGTGATTTATCGGTTAAAGGCAGGGATTCCCTACCCGTTATCAGAATCCGACATTATCTATGCAGACACCTGTAAAATTATCGTGAGGCAACAAAAGTTTCTGGAGGGATCAAAATGGGTCTGATTCGTTGTAAAAACGGTCATTTATTTAGTGAGAAGAAATACGGTAATCTATGTCCTTACTGTAATGTTGCCGTAAATAAAAACAGTAATCAGGAGGAAGATCCTCTGGGAAAATATAGTGATGTGGTGTATTTAAATGACCTGGAAGTTTTAAAGCCTGTTACCGGGTGGCTTGTCTGTCTGGAGGGGCCTTCACGCGGCAGGGATTACCGGATTATTGCGGAAAAGAATTTTCTGGGGCGTTCCGGTGATATGGAAATACGTATTATCGGGGATGATACGGTCTGTGAGAGGAACCATGCCATTATTGTTTATGACCCGGAAAAGAACAGGACAATGTTGCTTCCCGGAGATTCACAGGGATTGGTTTATATTCTGGATGATGAGGATAACTGGGACGCGGTTTTTGAATCGCGTATGTTGGAGGCGGGGGACCGCATTAAGATTGGAAAGAGTATTTTTATATTTGTACCTCTGTGTGGGGAAAATGACGGTTTTGTTTTTAATTGGAAAGAGAATGAATAGGTGTGCAGGATAGATACAGAATAGGGAATGCCCAGACAATTGGATTCTGTCAGGTACAGAGTAATTATTTTTCTACCAGAAATGGACAGGAAGCGCTGGCGGTTTTAGCAGATGGGACAATAGACCATATTAATGGGCGAAGATGTGCTATTTTGGCTGTGGAGGCTTGTATGCGGAAATATTTTGCCATGTTATCCGGGGAAGCGTTTATGCCAGATTTTGATACTCTTGTGGCAGGAATTCTAAGAGAATTGAGAGATTATATCTACTGTGGGAAGATGCCGAATTTATCCCTGAGCATTCTGTTTTTTAGGGGGCAGGAGGTAATTTATTACACTGTAGGAAGGAATCAGGCTTTTCTCTTTGACGGCAAGGATTATAAAATCCTGGAGGGGAGAAATGGCAGGGCTTCTTTTGGGGGCGGCATGACAGCAGGTGTAGTTTCCGCCGGAGTGTGGCAGGTTTTGCAGGAGATGGAGTTTATTTCCTATCTGAAGAAAAGGGAACACCCATTTGATAAGGCACAGTGGATGATCCAGGGTGTTATGGAAAAAAGAAAAAAGGGCGCGGGGAATGCTACCGTCCTATTAGTTGAGGATGCTTTATGAGAAAGTTAAACAGTAATCTGGTAGTGGATTTTATATCAGAGCAGGGGAATGATGCAATTGAAAAGACATATGTTGCGTATACTCCGCTTGAGAATTTTATGTGCATTGCCGTGGCGGAGAGTTATGACAATGAGGTCAGGGAAAACAGTGCCAGGATTGCTGTGGAAGCTGTCTTAACAGCATTTGAAAGAAAACCTTCTTTTAAAAGGATACGGGAGTATTTGAAATATGCAAATGAACAGGTTTTGCTTCACAGCACAAGGCATCAGTTAAAAGTAAGTATCACAGTTTTTGTGACAGATTATACCAGGATGCGTTATGGTGTCTGTGGGAATACACGGCTTTATGAAATGTATGAAAATCTGTTTACTAGAATCAGTAGGACGCAGACAAAATACCAGCAGTTACTGGATGAGGATGCCGGAACACAAGTGGATGGATCGGAAATTCATAATCTGACGGAATATCTTGGGAAAGGGAGGCGCGTGAAGCCGCTTGTCTCTAAAAAGATACTTCTGACAGAAGGTTCTTCCTTTTTGTTTGCTACAAGCAATCTATGGTGCCGCTTATCGGAAGTTGAGATTCTGGACGCCTATGAGAATGCAAAGACAAATGAGGAATTTTTGGATAACCTCCAGGAGCTGCTTTTGAGCAGGCAGGATCAGGACAGCCAAAGCATTGGTAGTTTTACGGCGGCCGTTCTTTTGGCAGAGAAGACATTTAAAGAGGATGTGCAGAAGGAGAAGAAAAAGAAACGACTAATTTTTCTTATCCTTGCGGCTGTTGTGGCTGTAGTGCTGATTATTTTTATCGCTATATTAATTATCCGGGCTAATGATAGGAGGCTGCTTGGGGAAATTAGTGAGCGGGATCAAAAAGGCGTGAAATATGTAGGATATGAAAATTATACAAAAGCCCTTGGAGAGTATGAGCAGGCGGCGGAACTTGTAGCCGGTCTCAGTCTGAACAACTGGCAGTATACAGCAGAAAAAAAAGAGATGAAGGAAAAAGTTATGGATCGGAAAGAACTCCTTTCCATGCTTCAGGATGGGGAAGCGGCCTTTTTGGGCAAGGATTATGAGCAGGCCAAAAAGCTGTATACGCAGATCAGGCAGGAGGCATCCTATCAGGAATTTTATGCTCTGGCTGAGGATGCTGCAGAAAAGCTAAAGGAAATTGACATCCGAATGCAGATTTCCCAGTTTGTTACGCTGGGGGATATGTATGCTTCGACGGAGGATCACAAAGAAGCTCTGGAACAGTATGCGAAAGCATCAGAGCTTTTAGGACAGATAACAGACCTAGAAACACTCGGCTCTGTGCAGTCAAAGATATACGAAGTGAAGCAAAAGCAGAAGGAAGCAGAAGCAGCTGAGGAGGCGGCTAGGCAGGAGGAGGAAGCAAAAGCAGAGCAGAAGGCGGTAGTCCAGATTAATGCATTGATTGCAAGCGCAAACCGCGCGCTGGATGAAGGACGCCTCGCAAGGGCACGGAAATTACACCGGAAAGTATTAGCTCAGTACAACCGGTTTACTGGATCTGGGGAGGACGCAGATAAAATTTATGAGGCGATTACCGCCCTGGGGCAGGCCATTCTGGAAGCCGAGGCAAAAGCTAAGGAAGATGCTCTGAATGAGCAGGTTGCAGAAGCGGCGAAATATAGTATTCAGGCAAAAGAAGCAGGCAAAAAAGGAGATCGGGAAAAGGCTGTAAAGCTTTACAGAAAGGCTCTGAAAATATATAAGGAGTTAGATATCTGGGATGAGAGGGCGGAAGAAATCTACGAGGCGATTGATGCGCTGGAGCAGGAACCGTCTGTCACAGCAGCCCCGAAGTCCTGACAGCCCGGCACGGATTAGATGATGCGCAGGCGCTTTGGGTAAACAGTAAAATGGCAGCGTTTTCTATGCGCAGGAATGAGGGATTTATGAAGCATGTAAAAGAACTTCTGCAGTCCAGGATAGAGGAAGTGGATGATCCAATACAGAGGGTGCTTTTAAGGGACGTATTGGTGGATGTATTTGGAGAGCTTCTAAAATATAGTGAGGAACGGTTCTCTGGGCTGGAAGAAAAATTGGATGGAGAGCTTTGTGATCCCTCAGAGCGGTACTATATTTATACGGGCATCTGCAGGAAAGACGGGCTGGACGAGACCAGCCGCTGCCTGTTTCGGATGCAGGAAGGGGAAAAGTGGGAAGAAGGAATTTTGGGAACTTTGTTTCTGGAATGTGATTATCCTACTATCCGTCAATGCCTGCAAAGGATGTATCAGGCGAAGGTAGAAACAGATAAGGGGGAGTATGTGACAACCGTTTCACTCAGGTACTGCAGTGCCTATCTGGAAACGTTGGAACGGCTGTATCATCAGTTTCTGGCAAACCAGAAACAGTGGCATACGATAAATTGTCCGTTTCTATATAAAATGTTGGATATTGTGAATATAGGGGACGTGATTCCCGAAGATGCGGCCGTCCAGAAAATAGAAATTGCTTTTGGAGAGCTTTCCGGCTTTGTTCGGAATGACCTGGAGCTAATCTGGAATATACAGGAGGATTTGTATAAAACTTCTGTGGAAGTGGAGGCGGCCGGCAAAACTTCGGTTTTTGCCCATCGGATTTTATTGCCGGATGCGGACGCAGGATATCTTGCCGTGCCGGAAAATGAGGATGGGTTTACAGTGATACATTTGGATGGAGCGCTTTCAGTAAGGACGGAAAAGGAAGCGTACAAGAAGATGAAGCTGGAAAGGATTGCCAGAATGACTGAGGGAAAGGACTATACGGCGCTGCTCTTTCCCATTCAGTCAAACCAGAGGGTGATGAGGCATGCAGATCGGCAGGCTTTGTGCCAGCCCTGCTTTTTGTGGACAAGGGGCGAGATAGAGCGTTTCCTAAGTTCCTATGAAGTATTTGAGGAGTTTGAATTTGTAGATATCTGTGAGAATCCGTCTGCAGAGGCAGAACGTATAGATATGAATCCATTTATTAAGACGCATTCTTTCTTACAGAAAAAGAGAAAGATGGCGGTTATTCTGCATGCGAAAGATGGTGCAGATATTTTTCGGTATGAAAAAATGTTTTTTTTAGTTTCAGAGTTACAGCTCTGCACAGAGGAGTATGAGTGGACAGGGATTTTGAAATGAGGATGGCGAATGAAAGAAGGAAATCAGATATGGGGTCCGTATCTTGCATTGTTAAAGCGGGATGAGAACTTGGTGAAGCTTCATTATAAGGTGAGTGGCCATAGAGTTTCTCCTTATTTGGAACTGCAGGCAGATGATTTGTATAGGAATGGATCAGGCCGCATGGAATTTTCACAACTTGATGTGAACCCATATATCCGTTTTTTTTCTATTTTTGATCCGCTCTTAACTCCAGATAACTTGGGATATGATGAGTTTAATCAGGCGCTTTCTGATGTCCTCCTGCACTACCTAGCCGATTTGGATGTAAAGCTTGGGATGTGTAAGTGGGATTTTTATATAGAGTTTCTTGTCCGGGACATGGAACGGGGGACATATGGCGGACTGGAGGAACTTGTTTTTTTTACAGGAGAGGAAAGGCGGATAGTTGCCGGATGGCTTTTGTGCTTTTATCAGACGGGCGATGGGATTGAAAGTATTTTGGGAGTTGTAAAAGCGTTACTTCCGGCCTGTGAGGTTTTTATCCGTGAGGGAGAAGAGATTGTTTTTCATATGAGGGAGCCGCAGGGTGAGGCTGCCGGAAAGAGGCTCTTATTTTTAATCCGGCTGTTTCTGCCACTATCTTTTGATTACACGGTTCATTGGATGGAGACATATGGTGTGATTGGCTATGATAGGACAATGCAGCAGGAGGGCTTTCTTCTGGCGTAAGGGACTGTGGGACTAATCAATAGTTCCTATGTTTGAGAGTAAGACAGAGAAGGCAGGCGAGGTGCGGTATATGTTGTATGAAACTTATAAATTAGGAAAAATGAAGAAAAATCTGGTTAGAAGGCTTTACACCAGGGAGGAGTTGGAATCCTTTGAGCTTCCAAGGCTTAGGGAAATCTGCCGTGCAGAGAATATTAAGCCGCCTACTATGGAGACATTTCACTCTAAAGAGGAAATGGTAAGCCTTTTACACCGATATCTTGGTGTTATAAAAAAGAAAGATTCTATTAATTATCAGGAGGAGAACTGTAAACGTCTTGAAAATGCATTTCTGGAGGATGGGAAGGAGCAGCAGGGAGAAATCGAAGTGCCTGCAAGGATTGAGTTGTATCAGGGGCAGACTTCCATGGACGAAAAGGATAACCTGTATCTTGTAAAAAGCCAGATGGAAAAGGCTTTCGGTGTGTATGCATTCTTGACAGATGAGAACGGAACCATTCAGGCAATTCTCACCGTACATCCTTATGGATTAAAAAAATATCGTTTGCATCTGGATTTCCAAGGTATGTCTCCAGAGATTCCAGTTGGGCGTTTTAACAGCTGGAGTATTATATTTCTTGAATCTGCGCATATGGAAGAGGCGGTCAGGCGGTATCTCGGAAAAGAACAAAAAAAGGCAGCACTTTGTTATATGCGTATCCCGCTTCCAGAAGTCTGGATAAAAGAAGTGCCAGAAGCAGAGGCGCCTTTGATCATTGATTTTGGTACTTCCTACACAACAGCAGGGACTTATGGGCGGCAGAAAGAAGAGACGGGAAGAAGAATTGTTTTGCAGGCAGCTTCTGATTGTGAATGGGATTGCCAGCCGGAATGTGGCGGCTGTGGGCTGTGTCCCAGTGTGGTGGCGGTGGAAGACTGCGGCGACGGCATTCCAGAGCATATTGCATTATTGTTTGGGAAAGAGGCTCTTATCCAGGATAAAAAAAGAGGATATCTGGCAGGCAACAGTGTATTTTATGATATGAAACGATGGGCAGGTGATTGCCATAAGCGCATTTTGGTAACAGATATGGAAGGAAATACTTGTGAGGTAGAGCGTCTTTTTCTGATCCGACAGTTTTTGCTATATGTAATCCGTCAGGCGCAAGAGCAGGACAGAGTCAGATACCGCAGTCTTTGTTTTACTTGTCCGGTCAGGCAGAAGACAAGGTTTCTTAAGATGTATCAGGAGGCTCTGCCGGAATACCAGGTATTGGCCAAGGATGTTACGGATGAAGCGGTGGCAGTGGTTTATCATTTTTTGGAACAAAATATCCGCAATTTGGATTACGATGATGGGATATCCAAAAAGGTGTTAGTTCTCGACTGCGGAGGTGGGACAAGTGATATGGTGTGCTGTGATTATCGAATATCAAATGAGGCGATTACAAGCAGGATGGACATGCATGTCATGTTTGCGCACGGAGATACCAATTTCGGAGGAAATTATCTGACATGGAGGGTATTTCAGTTCTTAAAAATCCGCCTGGCGGAGGCGGAGGGACATTTTGGCCCGGTTTCCTTAGGTGAACTGTTTCCTGGAGTTTTATCGGAGATGTATGAAAAAGTAGATGCAGAGGGATGTGACAAGGCGTACGAGGCGTTTCAGAAAGCTTATCTGGATGCCGGGGAAGTGATACCAACCTGTTTTTATCATTTTAGGAATCAGCCAGAGAACATTTACCGCAAAGTCAGGGGGAATTTCTATTTTTTATGGAATCTGGCGGACACGGTAAAAAAGAGGCTTTATAGCAGGCCAGACCTGCATCGGCTGTCGTTGCAGCCTCTTTTTGCCGATTTTACCCCGGATGCCTGCTTTGAGGATTTTCATCTTCTAGTTCGAAATGGGGCAGGAAAATGGGAGACACGCACACTCTGTCCGGCTATAGAGATTTGGCGGGAGGATATAAACCTTCTCTGGAAGCCGGATATCTATGGATTTTTAAAGAACTTTATAGAGCCCTGGTATGAGAATGGGACACTTATGGATGTTGACCGGATTGTATTATCAGGGCAGAGCAGTAAAATTGACCTTTTTCGGGAAGTTTTGAAAGAATATGCGGCTGGCAGGAAGGCAAGGGCTGGCAGGGAGTGCGGCTGTGCAAGGAAGTTTATGTGCATAGACGGAGCAGCAGCGTATCAGCAGGACCGTAAAACGGGAAGGATTCGCACGTTTTTAAGCTATGAGCCTGCCAGAATGCCATATTATCTCACCGCAGAGGATTATGAGAACGGGGGCAGGGAGAAGGTTTTAATTGAAAAGGGAACCCCTATGGGACAGATTTACGGGTGCCTGTCCAGGCCAGTAGAGGCAGAGGAGGTCTTGTTTCATTTAAAAGATGGAAAAGGAAAAGAGGTAAATACGATCCCATTTTTGCTACAGAGACAGGAGTATCAGGAGGCAGGGTATGGAGAACTGCTCACAAAATACCCATTTCTTTTGCAGGAGGACTTCGACAGCATTCAAAATGGGGAACTGCGTCTCTTTCTGTTTGCAGACAGTGAAAACTGGGGGTTTTTCATATTGGAGGCGGCTAGGCAGGGGAACCGGCTATTTAGCAGGCCGCCAGGTTTTATCCCATTTGA
This sequence comes from uncultured Lachnospiraceae bacterium, assembly GCA_910585905.1. Lineage (GTDB taxonomy): Bacteria > Bacillota > Clostridia > Lachnospirales > Lachnospiraceae > Butyribacter. Next base: position 30,594 of record CAJUID010000004.1, on the reverse strand, counting down.
GGCAGGCGCATGGGAAACGGATTTCTTTGATGGGAGGCATTAATTGATGCAGGAATATAGGGAGCCGCTGTTTTGTAAAGGCAGGGTGCTAAAAAAGGAAAGCCTCGAGGCGCTTCGTGATTTTCCGGGAAGCCTTGCAGAACTAGGATATGCAGGATGGTCAGATGGCATATTGTTTGGATTTGATATTTCTTTTGAGGATGGTTGGCTTACTATCGGAAAAGGGGCTGTCTGGCAGGATGGCCAGGTTATTTTGGCACAACAGCAGAGCATTCCTTTTCATGCATACAATGAGCCTGTGGTCGTGCAGTTCCGGCTGTATCCAGCAGCCAGTACCGATGATTTTAACATTAGGCCGTATGAAATCTGTATAGAAATCGGTGAGGCAGAGGCAACCGGGCTGGAACTTGCCAGGTTCCGCCTCTCAGAGGGGGCGCGCCTTCGAAAGGAGTACCGTAATCTTCAAGATTTTGGTACGGCTTATAATACATTGGATATTACCAGAGTGCCATATGCGGGGCCGGGAGGCGTTACCGTTTCCCCGGTGCTTTTGCGGGCATTCGCCCATGCGATTATGGAAAATGGCGCACAGCAGGATATGGATATTCCATTTGTATTTTTGTGCCTGAACCATCCTCCGGTTTCGAGAGAATGCCTGCTTTGGTATTTGAGCCGCAGGCTGCGTGTGCCATATAGGGAACTGGGGCACCGTGAAATCTATGAGCGGCTGATCCAGATTGCAGGGCATGGAAGCTGTCAGACGGAACAGAAGCGGAAAAATTTGGGGCCTTCTGTAATTTAGAAGAAAGGAGAGCATGTTATGGGGCATACTTATGTGGTAAATGGGGCAAAGATAAAGTGCAGCATGGGTTCAGTGAGCGCATCCCTTAGGACAACTCCCGGACGGCGTGTCAAAATAGGCGGAAAGGAAAGAGCGAATATAACGGATTGCGTACCTTTACTAAATGTAGGCCCGTTCGGTGTCTGTAAAATGACAAAAATGCCATGCGTGCCTTCTTGTGCAATGTGGCTAAATGGAAAAAATAATGTGCTGGTGGGCGGGATGCCGGCATTACTTGATAATTCAATGGCAATCTGTCCGACAGGTGCAGGGATTATAAAGATTGAGAAGGATGGGCAATAAATACATTGGATTGGTAATGGAAAGATAAGAAGCATTTTGTTAAATGGAGGTTTTTGTGGAAAAGTTCGGGGATGAGGCTTTTATCTATCTGATCAGGGAAGGGCAGAGAGCCAGCCGGGAGGAGGATGATTATGGAACTTCAGGAAGTAGGGAAATACAGTGTGGAGCCATTTGCGCTGGAGAGGATCTTGGAGCTGGAGCTGATAAAGAGGACGAATGAACATGCCAGGCTTCGTGTCAGAGGTGTTTTGGCGGAGGGCGAGGAGGATCAGCTGATTGAGGAACAATGGGGAGAAAAGCCCATGAAGCTTCTGGAAGGTGGCACGGTTTTATTTAGCGGTGCGGCGGTGGACGTTGGGGTAATCTGTGAAAATGGAGTGTATTATCTGGAGGCAGAAGCTGTGTCCTGGACAGTAAAACTTGACCAGACGGAGAAAAAGCGTTCCTTTCAGGAAAAAGGGCTTAGTTATCAGAGTATTGTCAACCAGTTAGCTGGAGAGGCAGGCGGAAAAGCGGAGTGCAATGCCCCGGAGAAGCAGGTTCGCAATCTTCTTTTGGAATATAGGGAGACAGACTGGGAGTTTTTAAAGCGCCTAGCTTCCCACAGCAACAGTGTACTGGTGCCTGACCCGAAAGCGGAGAAGCCCTCTTTTGCGTTTGGCGCGGGGGATGGAAAAGAGTACAAGGGTGAGGCGATAAAACTGGGTGATTTTGCAGTGAGGAAGAGGGTTTCTCATTTCCGGGAACTGTCACAGGCGGAAGATATTTCGTATCAGGAGCAGGATGCAGTGGAGTATACACTGCGGACGGACCATGCTGCCCTTGAGATTGGGGATTATATCCATTTTAAGGGGAAAAAGTTATATGTAAGAGAAGCCAATATTCACCTAAAAGGTTCTGTCTTCACCTGCCGCTATGACTTGACAACAAAAACTGGGCTGTCGGCAAAAAAGCTCTGCCATCCATATATCAGCGGCCTTACGTTGAATGGGACAGTTTTGAAGGCAGAAGGGGATAAGGTGAAGGTCCATCTGGCAATTGATGGGAAACAGGAGGAGGGCAAGGCGTATCCATTTCCTTATGCAACAGGCTATTCTGCGGAGGGACATACCGGTTGGTATGTGATGCCTGAGGAGGGGGACACCGTTCAGGTGGTATTTCCGTCCGAAGACGAAAATGATGCCTATGCAGTACAGTCAGTGCGCCAGGAGGATACAGATAAGACGGCTGACCCGAAAGTAAAATACCTGCGGACACCGGACGGCAAAGAAATTAAGCTTGACAAAGAGGAAATCCTGATAACGGCAAAGGATAATATTACATATATTAGAATAAATGAAAAAGACGGCGTAGAGATTATAACAGATAAGGAAGTGCAGGTTACAAGCGGTGGAAGCGTGACAGTTGCCAGCGGGGACAGGATATCTATGACGAGTACAAATGATTTCAGCATTGTCTCTGGTAAAAATCTGCTTATTTCGGCGGCCGATTCGATTGCTATGGCTTGTAAAGAGAACAACCTGAATCTGGAAACTCCGGCAAATGGAATTGAGATGTCAGCTTCCAAGCCAATTAAGATAGAGGGCAAAGATGCAATAGACCTTGCCGGTGATGGTAAACTGACGATAACATCAGGCAAGGCTATGCAGGTTACAGCAAAGCAGAATCTGGAGATGGCCTCAAAAAAGAAAATGTCACTGTCAGCATCAAGTTCCCTGGAGGAGGTTTGCAAGGCAAGCTCCATTAAGATGAATGGAAGCATTGATTTGAAGGGGACAATGATTAAGGAAAATTAAAAGGGGTGATGTCAGGCTATGGGAAAAAAGTCAGGTACTGGTGCAAAAGGAGGCAAAAAACCAAGTCTGGGTGACGTAAAGGCATCAAAGAATAAAGACAATAAGGAAGAGTCATTAAGAGATAATGAGGAGGAACAGCCGGATTATGTAAAAGAGAACCGTGTTCCTAGGGATGATGAGACGTTTCTGGCTGGGGATGAGTATCAAAAAACCGACAGAAAAGTAAAAGGCGCTGTTGTATACAAAAAGGATAATAAATATTATTATAGAGATACCCTTCATAAAGGGAAGGGGGCTCATGTAGAGGTATTTGATGGGAGGGGCCGGCATCTTGGGGAGGCAAATCCGGTTTCAGGTGTCATGAAGCCCGGTTCAGCAGTGTCAGGGCGGAGAATCAATTTAAAATAATTCTTTTGAATGTATTTGCTCTTTTTGATATTAAAAAAAGACGTTGTTGTATTAGACAAGTTTTGGAGACTGTGAGGTGAGGAATCGTTTTGGAATTCGTAAAGAAACTAGAAGGAAATGATGTTTATTTTTTGGAAGTGATTGGGGATAAAATCTTAGTAAACTATAATTACAGTGGGATTCTTGTGTTTGACCGGGAACTCTGCCTGTTGGAAACAATAGAGATAATGGATGATTTTATCATCGAATCTTCAGTAAAAAGAGGACAAGAAATCTTGTTTATCTGCCCAGAAAATAAAAGTTTTGTCTACTTTAACTTGGTGGGGTATCATTACAAGATAATTTCAATGGTTGGTTGGGAAGATTGGATTTTTTCTCCTTTGTTCCAATGGGAGGGAGACAAGATTCTTTTGTCAGATTATAAGGGCAGGCTTGCCCAGTTAGATTTGGAACGGGAAGAGATTTGTGAGGTCATTCCTTCCGGGAAAGAAGGTATTTTACAGCAAAGGCAGAAGTTAAATGATTTTGTGGTAGAAAAAATGTTTGCGGAGGATAGGAGGGCAGTTGTTGAAAGCGAAGATGGCGATTTGGAATTGATTGATTATACGGAAGAAATCTGTTCTATAATCTGCCTTCCAAAAGGGGATTTTCATGATTTTGAATTGCAGGGGGCATCGGTAACAGAGATTGGTGAAGAATTTGTTTTGGAAACAAACCTGGAAACGAATGAATGCCAGGAATATGCTCCAGAGGAGGGCTATTGTTATCTCAGAGGAAAATATATGGCGGCGGGGCAGCAGACATTTCTCTTTCTTTTATCTAGTGATATGGCGGATAACGGGGTGGCGAGGATTGAGAGGCATTTGCTGTAAGATTGAGGCAGACGATGTTTTGTCTGGAGCGTGTCAGGATATGTTTTACTGGCGATTTTGAATATGATTTTGAGTATTTTGAATTGAGAAGGGATGGTGAACGGTATGGCATTACCAACTGCATTAAACAATCTAAGGCTTGATTTTGACAAGCTTACTTATCTGCATGGATGCAAGGCAAGTAGTTTTACAAGAGCAGAACTTGACCAGACATTGCGGATGATTGGAGACAATCCGAATAAGTATCAAAGGAAAGAAGATAAGTTAGATGCGATTATTTATTATTATACTTACAAAACGTATTATCGTTAATGATTGCAAATACATAGATAAGATAAAGCGGAGCCGGCATGTTTAGAAATCTTTTAAGAGTTATAGAATTTATAGAACGGGAATTAAGAACGCAGCCGCAGCTTACAGCGAAAGAGCTGGCAGAGGGGGCTGAAACATGGCTGATAAGCACTGTTTTTGAGAGAGATTGTCACGCTGATGCCAGCTTTGGTTAAATCGCAGATACGAAGTATTATTGTATATGGTTAAGATTTTCTGTAACTTTATCCAGCATATGGTAGAATAAGTCTATTTCTTCTTCGGAAAAACCGTTTAGGCTGGTATCGTCAATCCGGTTGACGAGTTCCATAATATCTTTTCCCTTTGCTTTGCCCGTATCCGTAAGGAAAATTCGGAAGGCTCTTTTTCCTCCGGATACGGTTGCTTTTTCTTTGTATATATACCCGCTTTTTTCCATTTTTGCAAGCATTGCCGTCAGGGTAGATTCTCTTATTTTGCAGAGTCCGGCCAATTCTTTTTGTGTATGCCCATCTTGTATGTATAATATGTATAATATTTTGGGTTGTCCTTCTGTCAAATCTAATTTTTGAAATCCCTCTCGACTGATTTTTTTGTGTGTTGATGAGGTATTTAGTAATTTTAAGAAAAATGCTTCTCTCATTTGATTACTCCTTCTATATAATTTGATGTAAGAACCCTATTAATTATAATGTAAGTACGCCTTGTGATTGGTTTTTGATCCTTACATCCTATGAATAGCAAATTACCTTATTTCTTATTATATCATAAAGAAATAGTTATGACACATGAATTTTGTTATTTCATGCATAAAATTTTCCAAAACATGCATATTAATCTTAGATGTGCAGATTATCGGGTTGGCAAAAAGCCCGAACAATGTTAGATATCAGCGTTAGTATTGTGAAACGTGGGGTATTTAATGACTGGCACAAAATAATTGGATGATTGCATGGAACATCCAGTATGTGCAGAAATGAGGAATTTGATGAAGGAGGCAGAAGAATGGAACTAAAAGACAGTAAAACGAAAGAAAACCTTATGAGGGCGTTTGCGGGAGAGAGCCAGGCAAGAAACCGCTATACCTTTGCGGCAGAACTGGCAATGGAGAATAATCTCTATGTGATTAAAAAGGTGTTTGACCTTACCGCATCTCAGGAAAAAGAGCACGCGGAGGTATTTTACAGTTACTTAAAGGAATTTGAGGGGACTGAAATTGCAGTAGACGGTTCTTATCCAGTGAATACAGAGCAGTCTGTGGAAAAGCAGCTTCAGCATGCCCTTGAGAATGAGACAAAAGAGGCAGATGAGGTTTATAGGAGCTTTGGTGATATTGCATTGGAGGAAGGTTTTAACCAGATTGCAGGAAAGTTTTATATGATTGCAGATGTAGAGAAGGTTCATGCAATGCGTTTTCAGAAATTTGCAGAACTTTTAAAGGAGGGGAAACTGTTTGCATCGGATGTTAAGACTGGTTGGATGTGCTTAAACTGTGGGTATGTGATTGAGTCAACCAATGCGCCGCAGAACTGCCCAGTATGCGATAGTGCACAGGGATATTTTGTAAGGCTTAGTATGGCGCCAATGACAGAGACAGAGATGGATGTTCCCCGTCCACAGGATTTAGGGAAATAGGAAAGTGATTATGATAGTATAAAAGACTATGGTATTTTGAGATGAAAAAACAGCACCACCCCGAATATTGGTGGTGCTGTTTTGCAGATTAAAACATATAAATTCTGTAGTTTAGATTGCTAGTTACTAATTATTTAGAAATAAAAATTTATATTATTTCTCATTTAGCTCTGTAAAAGCACCCTGCTTCATTGCACGGACTTTAGAAGAAAGCCCAAACAGGTTGATAAATCCTTCTGCATCCTTGTGGTCATAAAGGTCGCCAGTTGTGAAGGACGCGATGGACTCACTGTAGATGGAATATGGGGAAGTAGTGCCCATCTTAATAATGTTGCCTTTGTAAAGCTTGAATTTTACTTCTCCGGTTACATATTTTTGAGTAGACTCAATAAATGCCTGCTCTGCTTCACGGAGAGGTGTGAACCATTTACCTTCATATACAATATCGGCAAATTTATTGCCCATATCTTTTTTAGCGGTATAGGTATCACGGTCAAGAATTAATTCCTCAAGCTGCTGGTGTGCTTCCATCAGAATGGTTCCGCCAGGAGTTTCATAGACACCGCGGGATTTCATGCCGACAACACGGTTTTCTACAATATCCACAATTCCAATACCGTGCTTGCCGCCCAATGTATTAAGGGTACGGATAATATCAGAAACTTTCATTTCCTGTCCATTGACAGATTTTGGAACACCCTGCTCGAATGTCATGGTAACGATTTCTCCCTCCTCAGGGGCTTTCTCAGGCGTGATGCCAAGCACAAGGAGATGGTCATAGTCAGGTGCATTGGCAGGATCCTCTAATTCTAATCCTTCATGGCTGATATGCCATAAATTTCTATCGCGGCTGTAGCTGTTGTCCGCAGAAAATGGAAGGTCAATGCCATGCTGTTTGCAATATTCGATTTCGGACTCGCGGGAATCCAGTGTCCAGAGATCATTTCTCCATGCTGCAATAATTTTAATATCAGGTGCCAGCGCTTTGATGCCAAGTTCAAAACGAACCTGGTCATTTCCTTTGCCAGTAGCACCGTGGCAGATTGCAGTAGCGCCTTCAATGCGTGCGATTTCTACAAGTCTTTTAGAAATCAGCGGGCGGGCCATGGAAGTGCCCAGAAGATATTTATTTTCATAAATTGCGTTTGCCTGGACACAAGGAACGACATAATCGTCACAAAACTCATCAATAACATCTTCGATATATAGCTTAGAAGCGCCACAGAATTTTGCCCTTTCCTCTAATCCGTCCAGTTCACTTTCTTGTCCAACATCAATGCAAACACAGATTACTTCATAGTCAAAATTTTCTTTTAGCCAGGGAATAATGGCTGTTGTGTCAAGTCCGCCAGAATAGGCGAGTATTACTTTTTCCTTCATAGAAAAACCTCCTAATTGATATGTAATTTCGTTAGGAACCGCCCATAAAGCAATAATTTTAGAACTGTCCCTTATCATAATAACGTTTTTGCCGCCGCCGCAGCATATTTTGTGGATGGAAAACCATCTGTTTCCTAGTATAAGCAGAAATTCCGTTTCATGCAATATTTTTTTATTCTTATTTGAAATTGGCTGCTGTAGAATAGTTACTCTTCAGTTTATGGTTGTTAATAGACTAAAGATTGCATGTCATTATATTTTGTTCTGAAAATCTGTTATACCAGGGTTAGTATTTATAAATATACATCAAAATTTATAATTATGCAACTATTTCTTTGCGAAATCTCCATAAATTGCAAAAAGTTGAATAGAAATAGTTACAAAAAGTTCTTGCATAAATATAAATATCGCCGTATAATAGCAAAGGTAAATTAGTTAGAATATCGCTGTGTTATAGCGGAATGGAGGTCAAAACAGCAATGAGTGCAGAAGAAAAGGAAGAATATATGGATCAGATTACGGTAAAGGCGGAAACCTTGATTGAGGCGCTTCCCTATATTCGTGATTTTAACAATAAACGTGTTGTAGTAAAATATGGCGGCAGTGCTATGTCGGACAAAAAGCTTGAAGAAAGTGTTATCAAAGACGTTGCGCTTTTAAAATTAGTAGGAATGCAGCCGATTATTGTTCATGGAGGCGGAAAGGAAATCAGCCAGTGGATTAACAGGGTCGGGATGGAAACCCATTTTGAGGAGGGGTTCCGTGTCACAGACAAAGACACAATGGAGATTGCTGAGATGGTATTAAACCGTGTCAACAAGTATCTAGTGCAGATGGTTGAACATCTTGGTGTCAAGGCAATTGGGATCTGCGGCAAAGATGGCGGCATGCTCCAGGTAGAAAAGAAGATGCCGAACGGAAAAGATATCGGATATGTCGGGGATATTGCCCATGTTAATACGGATATACTAGATACCTTACTGGAAAATGACTTTATTCCGATTATTGCCCCAATCGGCATGGATGAGAAAGGGGAAACTTACAATATTAACGCAGATGATGCAGCATGTGCGGTAGCTGGCGCGATTCGGGCAGAAAAACTCGCATTCCTGACCGATGTAGAGGGGGTTTGTATGAATCCAGAAGACCCTTCATCCCTTGTACCAGTGCTAAACTTGATTGAGGCAAATAAACTAATTGAAAGTGGTGTGATAAGCGGCGGAATGCTGCCAAAAGTAAATAACTGTATTAATGCTGTCAACAGCGGTGTTAATAGAGTTCATATCCTGGATGGGAGAAGGGAACACTGTCTTCTCTTGGAGTTCTTTACCAAGAGGGGTATTGGAACTGCAATTATTGGTGATGACAGTGAATTGTACACGAACGAGAAAGGAGAGTAGGAAAGGGTGAAAGAAATTATAGAAGAAAGGATAAATTGCAAACACACATCTTTCACCCTTTGTGTTTGCGCCTCAAATGAAAATGCCAGCATTTTCGCTTGAGGCTTGGTGCCAAAATATGAAAGATCCTGATCTACACTTAATACATACGTATAATCGCTCTATCACCTTTGTAAGAGGTGAGGAAGTATATTTATATGATAACACTGGGAAAAAGTATCTCGACCTGGGAGCTGGCATTGCTGTATCTGCCCTTGGGTACAGCAACGAGGAATTTAAGCAGGGCTTAAAAGACCAGATCGACCAGTTAATCCATGTATCAAATTTATATTACACTGAGCCTGTAATTAAGGCTTCTGAGCTATTGGCAAAGGGTTCCGGCATGGACCGGGTATTTTTTACAAATAGTGGGGCAGAGGCAATCGAGGGGGCTTTAAAACTTGCCCGTAAATATGCTTACCTGAAAAATAAAGACAGTAAAGGTGAAATTATAGCGATGAATCATTCATTCCACGGACGTACTATGGGGGCTGTGTCAGTAACTGGGACGGAGCATTACCGCGAGCCGTTTGAGCCATTGATTGGCGGAGTTTCTTTTGCAGAATACAATGATTTGGTAAGTGTGGAAAAGTTAATTACAAAGGATACCTGTGCTATTATTTTAGAGACGGTACAGGGTGAGGGCGGTATTTATCCGGCTTCGGAGGAATTTATCAAAGGAATTCGGGAGATTTGCGATAAAAATGATATTGCAATGATCTTAGATGAAATTCAGTGTGGGATGGGCCGGACTGGAACGTTATTTGCCTTTGAGCAATACGGCATAAAGCCGGATATCCTGACATCCGCAAAGGCCCTTGGCTGCGGCGTTCCAGTTGGCGCTTTTGCAGCAACAGAAAAGTTTGCCGCTGCCATGTATCCGGGGGATCACGGAACTACTTATGGAGGTAATCCCTTGGCTGCACAGGCGGTATGCAAGGTTTTTGAGATATTTGAAAAAGAGCAGATTCTTGCGCATGTAGCTGAAGTAGCACCTTATTTATATAAAAAGCTGAAGCAATTGGCAGAAAAATATCCGTCCTTCATTTCAGATGTCCGCGGTAAAGGGCTGCTCGTAGGGCTTGAAGTGACCTGCGGCAATTCAGAAATTGTAAAAAGGGCCATGGAAAAGGGGTTAGTTCTTTTAACAGCGGGTGCTGATGTTGTGCGTATGGCACCGCCGTTGGTCATTCAGAAAGAGCAGATTGACGCGGGGCTTGCAATCTTGGATGAGGTGTTTTTAGAAAGAAGCATGGCAGTAAAGGTTTAAAATTAGTGATATATGATGGAGAAATTATATTAGGGCACTATGTCACTTTTTAGAGTATTGTAGAATCGTGCGGTGGAAAATTTGGGGTATTTTTTGAAAAAAATTGCACATAATATTTTCAGATGCAATTGGAGGCAGAGTCTCCCTTTGCAAAAACTCCTTTTGCGTCAATATGGCAAAAAAGGAGTTTTTTTATGTGGGGAATGATTATATCTGTTATTTCGGGGGTTTTGATGGCACTGCAGGGTGTATTTAACACGCAGGTAACAAAACAGACCAGCGTCTGGGTGTCTGCCTCTTTTGTACAGTTGACGGCGTTGATTATCTGTCTGGCGGCATGGTTTGTGACAGGGCGGGAAGGGAATTTTTCAGGCATTATTCATGTTAAGCCATGGTATATGCTTCTTGGCGGTGTGATGGGTGCCTTTATTACGTATACGGTTATCGTTGGGATGGAGCAGCTTGGTCCGGCAAAGGCAGTATTATTTATTATTGCGGCACAGATTATCGCCGCGTATCTGGTCGAACTATTTGGTTGGTTTGGTTCACAGAAGGCGGGATTTGACTGGATGAAACTTGTTGGAGTTGCGGTATTTATTGCTGGGATTGTTATTTTTAAGTGGAAAGAATTGTTTGAATAGACAAGTGGTTTGATGAAGAACTATGTCTTTCCCGTTATGTGGTTTAGGTAGCAATATGTTAAAAATACGTTAAGAAAGATTTAAGATATTTATGCAAAGTATCTCTTGTAATTATCTTCTAAATTAGATAGAATATTGTTTGGAGTGTGAAGTCGTGTATTGCTTTTTTCGGCCTTATGTGTGAAAACAGCATATTACCTGTTTGTCTTGTAAATCTAGTGTCTGCTGTGGAAAGCGGGCGGTGGGGATTTGCAGATAAGGTGTGTTTTAGGATTCGCTAAATACACTGTAAGCAGGAATGGGGGATTTCTATGAAAAAAGATACACGGATTATAATTGGAATCTGTATTGTGCTTGTATTGGCGGCAGGATTTCTTTTTGCGCAACAGCAGAAGGGTGCTGGCGGTGTTGAAAATGAGCTTGTTGAGATAAAGAAACAGAAGGATGTGGTGGGAAACGGAAATGGTTCCGTTACCAGCATCGTGCAGGATTCCAAGAAACAGGAAAATAATGAGACGGCAGAGTGTGCCGTTTATGTTTCTGGTGCTGTGAGGCGCCCCGGGCTGTACCGTTATTATGGTACAGCCCGCGTCAGTGATGCCGTTGCGTCAGCCGGTGGTTTCAAAAAATCTGCGGATAAAGAAGCAATCAATCTTGCACGGGTTTTGACGGATGGCGAACAAATCTGTGTCCTGACCAAGAAGGAGACGGCGAGAAGGGCAAAAAGCATTGATAAGGACAGCCTTGATCTGGGTACAGAGGCTCAGGAGACAGAATTAGTTAATATTAATAAAGCATCCTTAGAGGAACTTATGTCACTGCCGGGGATTGGGCAGGCAAAAGCAGCGCTGATTATTGATTACAGGACAAAGCAGGGTGCTTTTTCTAAAAAAGAGGACTTGATGAAGATATCTGGCATCAAGGAGGGTGTTTATAGTAAAGTAAAAGATTTTATCTCTGTGTAAGCGGCAGGGGCGGTGGGAATCGGTTTTGCCTGGGGGCTGCACTTGGGATATTTATGAAAATTTTCAGGGGGTAATATTAGAATGGCCAGGAAAGTATTGGTAGTGGATGATGAAAAGTTGATTGTGAAAGGAATCCGGTTTAGCCTGGAGCAGGATGATATGGATGTTGACTGTGCCTATGACGGGCAGGAGGCACTTGAACTGGCCGCACAGAATCACTATGATGTGATTCTTTTGGATGTGATGCTTCCAAAATTTACAGGCTTTGAGGTCTGCCAGCAGATTCGGGAATATTCGGATGTCCCAATTATAATGCTGACTGCAAAGGGCGATGATATGGATAAGATACTGGGGCTGGAGTATGGGGCAGACGATTACATCACCAAGCCATTTAACATTCTTGAAGTAAAGGCGCGCATCAAGGCGATTATGCGCCGCAGTGAGCCGAAGACGCCAAAAGCGCCGGAGCAGAAGGAACTTTCTTTTGAGGAACTTCGGATTAATTTGGATAGCCGCCGCGGGTATATTAATGAGAAGGAGGTCAATTTGACTGCAAAGGAATTTGACCTGTTAGAACTTTTGATGATGCACCCAAATAAGGTATACAGCCGTGAAGAGCTTTTAAATACTGTTTGGGGATATGATTATCCGGGAGATGTGCGGACGGTTGATGTACATATCCGCCGTTTACGGGAAAAAATCGAGAGAACGCCGAGCGAGCCAAAGTACATTCATACGAAATGGGGAGTGGGTTATTATTTCCAGAAGTAGATTTCCGGCTGCTGTTATTCTATGAATTATGGATGGGGATAGATCGTTGGCATCTAAATATATTTTTGGTTTCTGCTAAAGGTTAGGAGGAGCAGTTTTGAAGGAGAAATGGAAAAGTGTATGGTACAGGCTGCGCTCTTTGCGTGTCCAGGTGTTTTCGGTGATGTTTCTTGTGGGAATCCTGCCGGTCATCTTGATTTCTAATATTTTATTAAAAGCGTACAATGCACAGACTATTTCCCAGAAAACAGATGAGCTCCAATCTTATGGAAACGTAATTTCTAATTTAGTGCTTTCCACTGGTTCTTTGTCTGGGCAGATTTCGGAAGATGTGGAACGTGAGACAGAGGAAGTGGCAAATGTCTATCAGGGACGTGTTATGATTGTTGACCAAAACCTGACAGTTATCAAAGACACCTATGGTTTAGAAGAAGGGAAAATTGCGATTTCTAAGGAAATTGTTCAGTGTTTTCAGCAGTCTAGTGCAAAATATGTCAATGAAATTGGAGATTATATTCAGCTTACTCTTCCAATTGTGGAACCTTCTTCGTCCCACATTAGAGGCGTTATACTGGTGAGTTTCTCAACGAAAAATCTGAATCTAGTGGAGGAATCTGTAAATTACCGGGCAATCCTTCTTTTGATTGCCATTGCAATCTGCATTTTGATTTTTTCACTGATGTATTCTTCTTTGTTGTCTAAACCGCTTCTGAAGGTGACAGAATCTATAGATGAGATTACCAGGGGAGATACCGATGTGTCGCTGGCGCTTAGTACATATTCGGAACTGGCTACGGTCTCTGATTCATTTAATAAAATGACGGGGTATATCAGGGAACAGGATACGGCAAGGCAGGAATTTGTCTCTAATGTGTCACATGAGTTAAAGACACCTCTGGCATCTATGAAGGTGCTGTCGGATTCCCTGCTGTCGCAGGAGGGAATGCCGGAAGAGCTGTACCGGGAATTTTTGGTGGATATTACAGATGAAATCGAGCGAATGACAAAGATTATTAATGATCTGCTCTCTATGGTCAAGACAGAAAAGAATACAGCCAACATGGTCATTAATAATATTAATATTAATGACTTGCTCGAAAAGCTTCTTAAAAGGCTCCGACCGATTGCCGCAACGCGCAATATCGAGGTGACTTATGAGAGTTACCGTCCGGTTATGGCAGATGTGGATGAGGTGAAAATGTCTATCGCACTAAATAATTTGATTGAGAATGCGGTGAAATATAATTACGATGACGGATGGGTCCGTGTTACTTTAAATGCTGACCATAAGTTCTTTTATGTAAAGATTCAGGATTCCGGTGTTGGTATTCCAGATGAGTTTCAGGATAAGATTTTTGAGCGGTTTTACCGCGTGGACAAGGCACGTTCCAGGGAAACGGGGGGAACTGGGCTTGGGCTTGCCTTGACGAGGAATGTTGTTTTGTTGCACCGTGGTTCTATAAAGCTTTACAGCAAAGAGAAGGAAGGTACTACATTTACTGTGAGAATTCCGATCAATTATGTTGCGTCGGAATAAATGGCTTAAAAGACAGCGCTTTTCTTTTCGATATTGAGCCGCCAGGCGGTAAGGGGGATTATTATGAAGCAGGGAAGGTTAATAAAGGCGAATTGTTTCTACCGTTTTCTTTTGGTTGGCGTTCTTTGCTGTCTTGGGTTTTTTCTGGTGGGCTGCAGCGGGAAAAAGCAGACTGATTATAATGGTTATTATATTTATTGTCTGGATACGAACGAGACAAGAGTTGCTTCTGAGGAATATACGCCGTCTGCTAAGGAGACAGAGCCATTAATCCGTGAGTTGATGACACGCATGGAAAAAGAGCCGAAAAATATTTCTCTGAAGAAAGCGATTCCAGACAGTGTAGTTCTGGATGAATATATTTTGACAGCGACGGGTGATCTCAGTCTGTACTGGACGGCATCTTATAGTAATTTATCTGGTGTGTCGGAAATATTGCGGCGTGCCGCTATTGTGAAAACATTATGCCAGGTTCCGGGTATTAAAAATGTCCAGTTTTATATTTCTGGCCAGCCTCTTACTGATTCTAATATGAATGCAATCGGTTTTATGTCCGCAGATACATTTATTGATAATACTGGGGATACTGCTTACATGCAGACTGCAACTTTGAATATGTATTATTCAAACAGCCAGGGAACTGGGCTGATTGTGGTTCCGGTTAAGGTTACTTATGATGCGACAATTCCGTTGGAGCAGCTTGTTATGGAGCAGTTGATGAAGGGACCGGATAATATTCAGGGTACAGAAAAAAATGTTTTGTTAAAAACTGTTCCAGAAGGTACAAAGATTAACAAAATATCTGTGAAGGAAAATACCTGTTATCTTGACCTGTCTTCTGAGTTTTTGTTGAAGCGTTCCAATATTTCGGATGATGTGGCGATTTATTCGGTGGTTAATACACTGGTAGAACTGCCTAATATCAATAAGGTTCAGTTTAGTATTGATGGGGAGCAGGTTTTACTTTTTGATGATACGGTTAATTTTGGTGAGCCGTTTGAAAATAACCTAAATCTGGTGAACGGATGAATTAGGAAAGGAGGCTATCTTATTAAGCGTCCATTGTTATGGGTGTTTGGTGTTCTATGTATTGCATTCTTTGCTTTGCGGTTATGCTGGGGAGATTATCTGGACAGCCGTTACTATTGTATGGATGCCTATCTAGGGCATTCCGCAGATGCTATTTTGACTGGAACACTGGACTATGTTGAACCAAAAACGAAAATTTCTTATTATTATCTAAAAAATGTTTCTGTCCAGCTTGGGGCGGAAACGAAACAGTTTCATTTCTCTGATTTTCTGGTGATTGTTAAAAATCTTACAAATGATTCCTTTCTGTTAAAAACGAAAGTAGACGCTTTGCCTGCAACAGATGAAAAAACATCAGTTTCTCTATCCTCTGGCAATCTGGTCCGGGTATCCGGCGTAGTCAATTCCTTTTCTTCTCCATCAAATCCTGGTCAGTTTGATGAAAAAGCCTTTTATAAAGAAAAAAATATTTTTTATCAGATGACGGCATCAAGTGTGACTGTATTAGGCACAAAGACGAATGGTATGAAGCAATCATTATATAATCTGAGGGATAGTCTGAAAAAGGTATATGAAACCTGTATGCACCCAAAAGAGGCCGGCATTGTGTCAGCAATGATTCTTGGTGATAAAACGCTTCTGGATGCCGATATGAAATCCTTGTATCAGGTGAATGGAATAGGGCATATTTTGGCAATTAGTGGGCTTCATATTACTATATTTTGTACTTTATGTTATAAACTTTTTTTCATTTTACGTTTTCCAAGACCAATCCCTTTTTTGGCTGCATTTTTTTTGCTGGCGGCGTATGGCACTATGACTGGATTTGGCATTTCCACTAGCCGTGCAGTGATTATGATGCTTTTAGGGTTGTTTGCTGTAGAAATTGGCCGAAGTTATGAGCCGCTAACCGCTATGGCTATCAGTGCAGTTTTTATCCTTCTGCAAAAGCCGTATGCATTCTTATCCTGTAGTTTTTTGCTGTCATATAGTGCCGTCCTTGGTGTATTTTTAACATACCCGGCACTTCGTTCCATTTTGCCTAATTCTCTTTTGCAGGAGCGAGGCAGGCGGAGAAAAATGCAGGCGTCTATTTTTCGGAAATGTTTGTTCTTATGTTTGGAAAAACTTGGTTCATCCCTGCTTCTCAGTATTTCTATCCAGATTACGACACTACCAGTGCTTTTATACTTTTTTTATGAAATTCCAACCTATGGCATTTTTCTAAATCTCTTAATCCTGCCACTGGTTTCGATTGTAGTAGTATGTTCCATGCTTGGCGGGATACTTGGTCTGTTTCTGTTACCACTTGCCGGATTTCCACTTTTTTGTGTTACACAGATTTTACATTTTTACGAAACATTGTGCCATTTGTCCCTAAAGCTTCCAGAACCTGTTCAGATTTTGGGGCGCCCGTCTTTTGGGCAGATTTTAGTCTACTATCTGATTTTAGCTTTTGTTATATGGTTTGGATATAAAATACGGCTGGGAGAGATGTCTCATCAATCATTAGCGGTTTTATGTATTGTCTGCGCCATTATAATCCTGCAATATCGTATGCCGCCATCTGGGTTACAGTTTACCATGCTTGATGTGGGGCAGGGCGATGGGATTTTTTTGCAGGAGGAGAACGGCAGAACAATATTGATTGATGGTGGAAGCAGCGATGTTTCTAATGTGGGTACTTACCGAATCTTACCATATCTAAAATACTATGGGATTAGGAAGATTGACTATTTGGTCATGAGCCATTCGGATGAAGATCATATTTCTGGACAGAGGGAACTGTTGGAGAAGCAGTCAGGAGTTAAAATAGGATGCTATCTGATGCCGGAACTGCCGCCAGAGAGCCAAAATGAAAATTATCAGAGTATGAAAAAAGCTGTCAAAGCTGCAGGGGTACCACTCTATTTTCTAAATACCGGGGATTATATTCAGGTTGGTCGGTTAAAACTAAATTGCCTCCATCCAGATAAAAGTTTTCAGAATGATTCTGCTAATGCCTGTTCTGTCACACTTAGCCTACAGTATGGTTTGTTTCAAGTGCTTTTGACCGGAGATTTGGAGAAAGAGGGAGAGGAGATTGTATTGAGAAGGTTAAAAGAGGGCGGGTCAGCAGGATTTACTATGTTAAAGACGGCACATCATGGTTCTAAAAATTCTACCAGTGATGCATTTTTGTCGGTTGTTAATCCGCAAATTACCCTGATTTCTTGTGGGAAAAGGAATCGTTATGGCCATCCTCACCGGGAACTGTTAGAGCGTATAAAGGATATACAGAGTAGAGTATTTAGGACAGATGAAAGCGGGGCGGTTAGGGTGCTTTCAGATGGGAAAAGTTTTTCTGTTCATTGTTATTTAAAAGGGGAAAAATAGGGCATTTCGGTGTAGTTCACCTATTTTAAGGTTTGCCCTATTTCCCTTTTTGTATTTATACTTGGTGAATAAGGTATTCCTGCTTGCCTTCTCTTAAAAAGATTGGGAGAGTATCAATTGGTGCAGGGATTTCATAAGTTTTTCCACCTTCAAAAGTTTGTCCGGTTCCGGCGTGGGTCCAACGGATGCCGGATGGAAGATAAACTTTGCGTCGGTCAGCCTTTTCTTGGCAGACGGGTGCGACAAGGATATCTGCGCCGAACATGTACTCATCCAGGATATCCCAGCAGTTTTTATCTTCAGGGAATACGTAAAACAGGGTGCGCATAATAGGTGTCCCCAAGTTATGTGCTTCCTCCATCAGTGACCTTGTGTAATCCCGCATCATTTCACGTATTTTAATAAACTTGACCATAATATGGTATGCTTCTTCTCCATAGCTCCAGACCTCATTTGCGGCTCCGGTCCATTCACGCTCTTCGCCGCTCTGGTTAATAATAGTTTCACCTGGCATCCGCAGCCCATGCAGACGCATAACAGGGCAGAAGGTGCCGAATTGGAACCAGCGTAACAGCAGTTCGATAAAATCGGGGTTATTGATATTTCCACCGTGGAAACCGCCAATATCTGTAGTCCACCATGGGATTCCGCAAAGCCCCATATGGAGGCCGGCGCAGATTTGTTTCCTGAAATCTTCATAGCTTGACCAGATATCACCTGACCAGACAAGGGCGCCATATTTCTGGCTGCCAGCCCAAGCACAGCGGACAAGGTTTACAATGTCATCCTGTCCCATTTCCTGTTGTCCTTCATAGAACAATCTGGAGTATTCGCGAGGGTATATATTTCCAATTTCTGCAACTGTTCCAGCATGATATTGGTATAGTTCATAGTCGTAGGTGGTAAATTCCGGTTCCGCCTCATCTAGCCAGAATAACCGGATACCTAAGTCTGCATAATTCTGTTTGCATTTTTTCCAGACATACTTCCTTGTTCTTGGGTTTGTGGCATCCATAAATACATTGTTCCCGTGGAATATCATCTGTACATCAATGCCGGAATTGATTTTGACAAGGAGACCTTGCTGTTTCATTTCTTCATAGTTTTCACTTCGCCAATCAACTTGTGGCCAGAAAGATACCATTGTTTCAATGCCCATCTCATGAAGTTCCTGCACCATTTTCTGCGGCTCTGGGAAATATTCTAGGTCAAACCGCCAGTCCCCACAGCGTGGCCAGTGGTAATAATCTATTACTATTACATCAATAGGAATCTGCCGTTTTTTGTATTCGCGTGCAACCTCAAGAACTTGCTCTTGGTTATAATAACGCAATTTGCACTGCCAGAAGCCAAGGCCATATTCCGGCATTATCGGCACAGTTCCAGTGCAGGATGCATAGTGTTCCTCAATTTCTGCAGGAGTGTCCCCAGCGGTAATCCAGTAGTCCATCTGCTTAGTGGAATCAGCGCGCCATTCAGTTGTATTTAGTCCAAAGTGAACTTCTCCGACTGCTGCATTGTGCCATAAAAAACCATAGCCGAGGCTTGAGAGATAGAATGGAATGCTGACCTGTGAGTTGCGGTGCGCCAGTTCAAGGTTGCAGCCTTTTAGGTTCATCCGCTCCTGCTGATACTGTCCCATACCGTAAATCTTTTCCTCTGGATTTGACTCGAAGCTGACTTTTAGGCAGAAATTTCCGCCAGGAAGAGGTTTAAATTTCCTTGCCTTTTTTGCAAGGGCGCCTCCATTAGCAATTTCCCGCAGAAGGATTTTACCATTTTGATTAAGATAAGTAATCTGAAGTGCATTGCCCCATTCTTGTACAAATAGTTCCGCTGTGATGCGGCCATTTTGGATGCTTGCATGGCGTGTATCCTTAATTATGATATTGGAATCATTTGCGGAAAAGTCCGCTGGCATCTGTAGTGCAATGCTGTCCTCTGTCATGTCTGAAAGTATGGAAGAGCGCACCCGTAAGCTGTCTTGTCCCCACGGTGTGAGCATAACACATTCCCCGTCATACCGAAATAACAAGTTGTGTCCTGACTTTTCAAAAAAAACCATATAGTACCTCCTTGTTGTTATTTTAACTTAATTATACAGGCACTGGAAATGAATGGCAACTATACAGTTGTTTTATCATCTGTTGCCTTATAGACTAAAAAACTTGTTTGACTTTCCCCATTTTTTGAAGAATCATGCAATCACAGAGCAAAATTGGCGAAACGGATCTGCCTATCGATAACTGTAGAGTATCTCTTCATAAAAAATGGGGAAAGTCAAAAAAAACTTGGGATTGCATATTTATCAACTATCGTGTAAAATAATTCTGACTTTATGAATAGGACGTTACAACTATGCAGAAAATTTTTGACAGGCATCATGTTATGCGCATTGTGTTTATCAAATTTTGTAATGAACAGAGAGGACATTTGTTATGTGGAAGAAAATAGTACTTGGGATTTTACTGGTTATCAGTGGTCTTGTGGGTTTTTTGACTGCAAAGGCACAGGTTACTTTTTATGACTCACTAAACCATATTAACCGTGATTATGATACCGTTCTGGAAAATGTTGATTTGAGCGGAATTAAAGTGAATTCGGATGATGATATTGTCAATATCTTGGTCATTGGAAATGATTACCGAAAAGAGACGAACTACACGGCATCGGGACTGACAGATACCATGATTGTTGCTACGATGGATTTAAAGCACCGGACGTTGAAAATGGCTTCCTTGATGCGTGACTGTTATGTAGATATACCAGGGCATGGTTTTAATAAGTTAAATGCTGCAAATTCTTATGGTGGGATAGAGCTTTTATATAAGACGATTGCTACAAATTTTAATATAGAGTTGGATGGATATGTAGAAGTTGGGTTTAAAGCATTTACAGATGCTGTGAATGCTGTGGGAGGCGTAGAAGTTGAACTTACAGAGTCTGAGGTGGAGTATTTAAATACTACGAACTATATTCGTGATAAAAAGAGTCGGAATGTTAAGGTAGGTAAGCAAAATCTAAACGGTGCACAGGCATTGGGATATTGCCGTATCCGCAAGAAAGGAGCTACAATTAATGGCCTGAGGGATGATTACGGACGGACATGGCGTCAGCGCACGGTGATTAATGCGGTATTTGAGAAGGTAAAATCTTTGCCAAAAACAGAGTGGCTTAGCATTGCCAATAAGTTGTTAGATAATGTCAAGACGGATCTGTCGAATGAAAAGATTATTGCCTATATTATGGATATGGTATCAATGGGAACAACGGAAATTCACCAGCTACAGATTCCGTTGGAAGGATATTACCGTGGTTCTTATAATGGGGAGTTTAGTGTTGGTTCATGCCTTGTCTTGACAGATGGCATCAATTCTACAACTTCAATGACGGCAAATGCGGAGGCATTGAATCAGTTTATTTTTGAATATGATGGAGAAGAGCCATTTACTTATGGAACATTTGTAAGTAAGGAATAAGAAACAATTTGTTAAAAGAACAATAGTTTCATTTAATTTTGCTGTCCCAAATCAGTTTTATGAAACTGGCAGGGATAGCAATTTTTTTACCATAAAGTGTAAATAGGACATTTGGTATTTAGTTATTTTTTCTATCAAAAATATTTTGACAGAAAAATAGAGTGAAATACGTTTTGTATAAAGTATTACTTCGGAAGTTAAATATCGCATCATTTTACGAAGTATAAATTTTCGAATACATTCTGCCAAAAACGTAGGTGTGGTACTACATCGAGGCTTTTGGCAGAATGTATCCGGGAATTTAGACGAGTAAAAACTGCGATATGTAACCGCAGAAGTAATAGTATAGGATGGAGGTTTATTACGTATGATGCACATTGAAATGAGAAGAACATATAATTCAGTAGGAGAAGGGATGTTTTGCAAAGAGCGTTTTGAGGTGGGGGGGACATCATATTGTTTTGTGTTCGGCTGTGGTTCTAGCACATCTCTAAATATGCAGGAAGGAACTTCAGCATTTGTCAGCAGAGAAATAGATTTTAGTTTTCGGGAAGGTGAGGCGATTGATGCAATTTTTATTTCCCATTATGATAGGGAGCATATAAATGGCTTGGAAGAGTTACTTTGCAGGCATCCTGTAAAGAAACTGTTTCTGCCATTGCTGGCGCCGGAAAGCAGGCTTTTTTTAACATTAAATTCTTATATAGAATTTAGTAATGCGAGTGGCGAATTTGTGCGTGTGTTAATTAGTGCTCCCCAAGAATTGCTGCAGGACAAAAGATTTGAAATTGGGCAGATTATATTAATTGAAGAAATGGCTGAAAATAGTTTAAATGGGCAGCAACCTGTAATTGATTTTGAAGAAATATCTGGGAAGATTGCGTCTGGTGTTCGGATACAGTGTAAATTTGGCATGGAGATACCTATTTGGGAATTTGTGTTAGCGAATTTTAGGGAGGAAATTAGGATTCAGAGGTTGATTAAAGAATTCCATAAAAGAAGGTTGCCGATTCCTAAAAATACGCAGGATGTAAATAGGTTGTGGGATCGGTATTATAAAGAAATCGTCCGAATGTTTATGGAGGATTTATTGGAGGATTTCAGTACAAATGAATTAGTTGTCTATTCGGGAAAAGTGCCTGGAAATTATGAAGTAGAAATGCGGCCGGTACAAGAGGGAAAGAGTTGGGGGGGGTGTCGGAGTTTTTTCCGGGTGAGATCTGGTTGCATGTATCTGGGGGATTACAGTTTGGAAAAAAGAATTCAGTGGAATCGGCTGAAGCATGTATATGGAGAGGAGTGGGAGGAAATAAGTGTCTGGCAGCTTCCGCACCATGGCTCAGCAAAGTATTTTAGACATGAAGTGGCGGTTCACCATGCAGAGCTTTACATCGCTTGCGCAAGTTCAGTAAATATTTTTCAGCATCCAGGCCGGGCAGTTATTAGGAAATTAGAATTAACTGGTAAAAAATTATACTTGGTCAATGAGGAACCGGAGAACAGGGTTGTTTTCCTATATGAATTTTCTGGTGCAGATGATTAATTTCCATCCACGGAATGCAGTAAAATAGATGATATTTGACATATAGAACCTCTTTTCAGAAATAGTTTCTATTATAATAGAATATGCCAAAATAACGGAAATTATTCTTTTAAATATCGAATATCTTTGGCTGGATTGTTTGTCTATCTAGTGTTTTTGGAAATGTTTTCCGATAATGTGTGACACAATATTGACATAATCAAAATATTGTGTCAAAGATAAGGAATTTTATGTGTTTAACTTAAACAATATCGTGGAAAATTTGGACATGATTTTGTTAGTATTGACGAAATATGCTGCATGGTGCAAAAAAAATGCGAAAGGGTGCTTGACAAATAATCTAACTAAGACTATATTTTATTGTGTAGTAATAAAAAAGTACATAGAGTATGTACACAAAGAAAGGGAGAATAGTAATGAGATTAAAGAAAGTTATGGCTATCACATTAGCAGCAGGTTTAACTGTTGGTAGTATTGCAATTGCAGCTACAAGCCCACTTAGTTCTGATTCTTTAAAAGGGGCAGTGTCATCAGTAGCACCTCCAGCAGGTGATCCTGGAATTACAGGACCAAATGGCGGCGGTAGCACAGCTACAACTGCACCAACAGATGCACCTACTGATAAGCCAACAGATGCACCTACTGATAAGCCGACAGATGCACCTGCTACATCTACTCCAAAGCCGACTGTAAAGCCAACTCCAAAGCCTTCTGTTAAGAAGCCAGGAAAGGTTTCTGCTACTAAGAAGACAATTAAGGGTGCTAAGAAGAAGATTACTGTAAAGATCAAGAAGGTTTCCGGAGCTGCTGGATACCAGATTCAGTACAGTACAAAGAAGAACTTCTCTAAGGCTGTTAAGAGTAAGAATGTAACTAAGGCTTCAACTGTTACACTGAAGAACGTGAAAAAAGGTACTTACTATGTAAGAGTACGTGCTTACAAGAAGAGCGGTAGCAAGAAAGTTTACGGTAGCTGGAGTGCAAAAATTAAGGTTAAGGTTACAAAATAATTTGTTTTTAACTTAAGTTATGTTGCATGTTCAGATCAATAACTGCTTGATGGTTGTTGATAAAGGAAAGGGAATGCCAAGCATCTCAAAAAGGGATGTTTGTGGCATTCCTTTTTTGTTTTTATGATATTTTGATGCACTGATTAAAGAGATTTACATATTTGATAAGCAGTATTTTATTCTCGCGTAAGCAACGAGTCAAACGCAAGCTTGCAAGGAACTAAAAGTTCTTTTGCACTTGGCGACTGCGCGCGGGTTGCTGAACATCCGGTGGATGTTCGTTTAGCAACGACCGAAGCGAAGCGGAGACCTAATACCCCGCCACTTGGGGCGGAACTTGCCAAGGAACCGAATGGTTCCTTTAGAGAAGCTAAGTCATACTCTGTTGCTCTGCAGCGGGGGATTTGACTGTATTTTTATAGGGGATGCTGCACCGAATGAAAAATAGTGCAGCATCCCCTTAAAAAAAATCTTGACAAAATAGGCATAAGTGATTATAGTGTATATATAACACATATACAGTTATGAGGAAGCGGCGATTTACTTTGCTGAAAGAAAGGAGTGTTATTTTGAGAATTTTACAGAATTCAGGGGTTCCCATTTATCAGCAGATTTATGAGCAGCTAAAATCTGATATTCTGGCAGGGAAAATGAGGCAGGGCGAATACCTTCCTTCCATCCGAAGCTTGGCTAAAGACCTGAAGATTAGTGTGATCACGACAATGAAAGCGTATGAGCAGCTTGAGAAGGAAGGACTTGTGACAGCGGTTCAGGGAAAAGGATTTTATGTAAATGCCCAGGATAGCGAAATGCTCAGGGAACAGCATCTAAGGAAAGTTGAAGATTGTCTGTCAGAAGCGATTGCTGCGGCCAGGGTTGCCGGCATGACAGAGGAAGAATTAATTGTAACTTTGGAAACCTTGATTCAAGTCATGCCAGAAGAGTAGAGCGCGGATAATTGGGAGTTCATACTATGCGGAAATGAGGGATTTAGAATGGAATTTCAGAATGTAATTTATGGAACAAAGATTGAAAAGAAGTTTAAAGGGTTTTGTTTGGATATTGAGGAGTTAAGGATTCCGAAGGGATTTGCTACAGCACTGATTGGAGAAAATGGCGCGGGAAAGACAACACTTCTTAATATCTTGTCTGGTATACGGCTAAACTATCATGGTAAAATTCAGTATTTTGATGAGCAAGTAGAAAATGTGGAGAAAGTTAAGGATCGGCTTGGCTACACAAGCCCCGGATCCTTTTTCCTGCCTCAGTGGACGATTCCGCAGATTGGGAAGATTAGCAGCCTGTTATTTGATAATTTTGATAGGGATAAATACCAGGAGCTTTGCCGAGATTTGGCTATTTCAACAAAGGGAATTAAGAAAACTGTGAATAGCCTGTCTGATGGAAATAGGATGAAGCTGACGCTTGCTACTGTATTTGCAAGGGACACAGAATGTCTTTTAATGGATGAACCGGCGTCTCCGCTGGACCCGCTGATGCGGGATAAGCTTTGTGGGATGATACGGGAATATATCGAAGAGGGCAATGGCGCAAATAGTGCACTCTTTTCAACACATAATATAACAGACATGGAAAATGTGATAGATTATGCTATAATAATGGAGCATGGGAAAATTGCCGAACAGGGGTTTGTAGAGGATTTAAAAGAAAAATATATTCTAGTAAAGGGGAATACAGAAGATGTTGCTGCTGCCAAACAGCATATGTACAGCTTTAGTGAGAGCTCCTATGGGTTTGAGGGGATTTGTCTTGCGAAAGATTTGGATAAATTAGCTGGGTTGGATATTAGCAGGGAGGTGCCATCTCTGTTCCAGATCAGTGTAGCAGTAATGAAGATGAGCAGTGTGCTTCGTTGATGGCAGGGGGGAGAAATAAATGAGACAGTTATTTAAATGTTATATGGCGTTTACTGGCAATTTATACCGCATTCTATGCCTTCTAATCTGTCCGGCTATTATTATTCTGGTATATGGCGTGATACGATGGAAAATCGGGGAAAACATGGCTTATGGATTTTCCATAACTTGCAGCTTTTTACTGGTAGAAGTTATTGGGAATTATTTATTATCAGGAGGGATTGCCTCAAAGCAGACGGAAAAGCTTTTTTATTTAAAGTCATCGGCGAAAGGCGAGGAGATTCTTAGGAATGCTATGGTAGCAGATATACTTAGGAGATTTTTCTATTTTGTTCTGGAACTTCTTTTAGCAGTGGTTATCTCGGAAATTCTTCCAGAAAATGGGAGAGGGTCTGCTTTTGGGAAAGATGGCGGAATCTCTGTCTTTTTAGGACTTCTTTTTGCGGGATATTTCTATGGGACAATTGGGATAATGGCCACAAGGCTTTTTGATTCTTTCCGTGTAGCAATCTCGGTCTTGGGTTTTCTTTTCTTTTTGGCTTCAATCAATTGCCGCTTTTTATACCTAAATACGCCATCCTATAGCATAGCTGTTGTCTATCTGTTATTGTCTATTGTGGCAAGCATATGTAGTATTTATATAGTCACAAGGAGGTTTCTGGGAGTTCCTAGGTAGCTGTTTAGAAATAACTTTTAAATAGTGCGCAGGATTTTTCTTCGAGAGTGCCGCTCAAAAATTAGGCGCATAGCGGGCTATGTAACTAATTTTTGAGTGGTGCTATCGGAGGAAAAGACAAGTAATATTAAAAGTTATTTTTGAACAGTTCCTAAGTAGCTTCTAGCCTGGTGTTTAGCCAGGAAAGTGTTGGTTGTTTGGGAAACAAAATTTAAGAAAGATGGGGGATGAAAATGATAAAGCAATTAAAAATATTAATAAAACTGTTGCCGTCGGCATATCGTTTTAAATTATCTCTTGTTGGAGCGGCTATTATGTATCTTGTAGGCATTGTAATGGCGCTTTCTTTTCCGGGAAATGGGATTGGGATTGTTTTCCTTATGATGGGGCCAATCTGGGTTTCGCAGTTGATTATAAGCCTGTCCGTGTCAAATCTTGTACAAGTATCGTCGTTTAAAAAGGCGCTGCATACATACCTTTCAGCTGCTGCCAATTTCATTAGTATGATATTGTCTTACCTGCTCGTTCTTTTGGTAGATGGTATTAACCGCTATATTCACCCGGAATATACAGATAATGATGGGATTTCTCTGTTTCTTGCCTGCTTTTTTTTCGTAATAGCATTTACGCTGTATGTATCATTTTGCTATAAATATTTTATAGTATCAAGCATTTTCTTGGTGATTGGGGTGCAGGTGGTTGGAGTCTATTACAATTTTTCAATGTATTTAGGCGAGAACACTTTGCCATTTGGCATTTCTGCCCCGTTTCCTTTGTTGATTCTTTCCGGGTTTGGGATAATCTTTGTCAGTTCATTATTGCAATATGGAATATCGCTGCTATTGTATAAGAGACCGCTTTCAAAAACAGCGCAGTATGCTGGCCTGAGGAAATATATGTAAATTTGTACTGCATAGAAAAGAGGTGGAATATGGATTCAATATTAGATTATGAGACAGTTGGCTACGACAAGGAAAAGAGGGCGCTTGTTATCATTGACCAGACAAAGCTGCCAAATGAGATTGAGTTTATTTCGTTAAGGGCGGCGGAGGATATTTGGGATGCGATTTACGAGTTAAAGGTGCGCGGGGCACCGGCAATCGGTGTAGCGGCGGCAATTGGGCTTGCTGTATTAGCTGGGCAGATTGAGACAAATGATAAGGTCGTTTTCCTGGAGGAAGTGGAACGCCAAAAGGATTATCTGGTTTCTTCCCGTCCAACTGCGGTTAATTTATCCTGGGCGTTAGACAGGATGATGCAGGTGTGCCATGGACAGAAAAAAAGCTCTGTAGAAGAAGTAAAAGAAATGCTTCTTATGGAGGCTCTTGCAATTAAGAGAGAGGATATTGAGGTCTGCCGTAAAATAGGAGAATTTGGGCTAACTTTACTGAAACCAGGGGATGGTATATTGACACATTGTAATGCTGGGCAGCTTGCGACCTGCAAATATGGGACTGCTACAGCTCCGGTTTATCTAGGCCACGAAAGAGGGTACGGCTTTCGGCTCTTTGTGGACGAGACAAGGCCGCTGCTGCAGGGAGCCAGATTGACGGCTTTTGAACTATATTCTGCTGGGATTGATGTTACGCTCCTATGCGATAATATGTCAGCAAGCATAATGCAGAAAGGGCTAGTGCAGGCGGTTCTGGTAGGGTGTGACAGAGTTGCCGCAAACGGGGATACCGCAAATAAAATTGGTACATCTGTTGTGGCAGCCGTAGCAAAACAGTATCATGTGCCATTTTATGTCTGTGCGCCGACTTCTACTATTGATTTTGGGACGCCCACCGGGGAGGAGATTGTCATTGAGCAGAGAAAACCAGAGGAAGTGTCCCACATGTGGTATCAGAAACCAATGACTGTGGAAGGTGTAAAAATCTATAATCCTGCGTTTGATGTTACCAGCCATCATCTCATTACCGGATTTATCACAGAAAAGGGCATTGTAAAGACTCCGGCGGAATTGTGTCTTTCCTAAAACTGTCCTGCCGTTTTTGGCAGCATAGATAAACAAAACTAAATATTTCGAATTCTTTATTTCTTGAAAAGCAAAACCTTACTTTTTTCTTATTATTTTCTGAGGTACTTGCAGGAAACGACAGAATACGATATATTAATTAAATTGGAGGTAGAATAATGAAAGAAATGATTCAAGCAAATCATCTTTCGAAAACTTTTAAGCTTTCTGCAAAGCAGCAGAAGATTGAGGGGACGAAGGAGAAGACTAAAAATGCTGTGAATGATTTATCATTTACGGCGTACGAAGGAGAAATTTTTGGCTTGCTAGGGCCAAATGGAGCTGGAAAAACAACAACGCTCCGCATGTTATCAACGTTAATCCATCCAGATTCTGGCGATGCTATTGTGGATGGGAGCAGCATTACAAAGAATGCAGAAGATGTACGGCGAAAGATTGCTTTCTTAACAACAGAATTAAAGTTAGAAGATTTTTTTACGCCGAACTATTTATTCGATTTCTTTTCGGAGCTGCACCAGGTACCAAGGGAGACTGTGGTTGAGCGCAAAAAGATGCTTTTTGGCATTTTTGGTATTGATAAGTTTGCTGAAGTGAAGGTTTCCAACCTCTCGACAGGAATGAAGCAGAAAGTATCGCTTGCCATTTCACTTGTACATTGGCCGAATGTTATTATATTTGATGAGCCGACTAATGGGCTTGATGTTCTGACAGCTAAGGTTGTGACAGATTTCCTCCTGGATCTGAAGAAACAGGGGAAGACGGTAATTGTTTCTACACATATTTTCAGCCTGATTGAAAAGGTCTGTGACCGTGTCGGCGTGGTGGTTGATGGACATATGATTGTTTGCGATACCCTTGAGGCGGTTAAAAACGGCTTATCCCTGGAAGACCGTTTCTTTGAAATTTATAAAGAAAGCGTAGGTGATAGGGATGAATAATGCGATTATAACAATATTTAAAAAAGAGATTGCCCGTTTTTTTGGGGATAAGAGGACAGCGTTTTCAACAATCTTGCTGCCAGGTATTATGATTTTTGTAATGTATAGTTTTATGGGAGATGCGCTTTCCAGCCAGTTTTCAGTAGACAAGGATAAAAAGCCATCTGGCTATGTACAGAACCTTCCAGAAGAAGAGTCACTTCAGGAAATGTTAAAGGCTGGATTTGACCTAAAAAATATTTCTTCGGAAAAAGAACTGGAAAAGGCAAAAGAAGATATTACTAATAAAGAATCTGATCTTTGTGTTGTTTTTCCAGAGAATTTTGCAAAAGACATTCAGATTGACCGCAGCAGTACTGATTTTGTACCGGAGGTACAAATTTTTTATAATTCTTCTGAGACATCTTCGAGTTCGGCTTTTCAGGCTATGACTGCTGTGCTGGATGAGTTTGAGAGCCTGCTTGCAAACCGTTTTGATATTAACAGGCAGGCAAATGATGTTTCCTATGATTTGGCATCGGATGAAGATTCTGCTGCAAGTATTTTTTCTTCTATGTTGCCGATGCTTCTGTTGATGTTCCTCTTTTCTGGGGTGATTTCAATTGCACCGGAATCAATTGCAGGGGAGAAGGAGCGTGGAACGATTGCGACACTTCTTGTTACACCAGCTAAGCGTGGACAGATTGCGCTTGGGAAGATATTGGCATTGTCATTTATCGCTTTGTTAAGCGGTACATCCAGTGCAATAGGTACGATTGCATCCATGCCGAAGCTGGCGGGTGGGGAGGCGGATAGCCTAAATGGTGCGGTATATTCCGTTGCTGATTATCTGCTCTTGGCGCTTGTTATCTTATCGACTGTACTGGTGATGGTAACAGCGATTTCCTTGATCTCTGCTTTTTCTAAGAGCATCAAGGAGGCACAGACCTACTGTTCGCCTCTTGTGATGGTAGCTGCATTAGTCGGAATTACGGCAATGTTTGGCAGTGGCGCCAGCACAAATTCAGTACACTATGTGATACCGCTTTACAATAGTGTGCAGTCTATGGTACAGGTTTTTAGTTTTGAGGTTTCCACAACGACAATGCTTTTGACAGTGTTTAGTAATATTCTGTATTTTTTGATCGGGGCATTTGGACTGACCAAAATGTTCCAGAGCGAACATATTATCTTTTCTAAATAGATAAGCAGATAATATATTTGCCTTGCTGGGATATACTTTTCATATAGTATATCCTAGGAAGGCATTTGTTGTGTTTAAGTTTTAGAGGGGATAATTGGATAAGTGCAGTTGGGAGACTAGGTTACTTGTTTTGTAGTGTCTGACAGCTTTTCGGCATGTTTTGTGCATGTTGTTTCAATGCCGTAAATAAAATCTGGAAGAGATTTCTTGGGTAATTTCTTTGACTTTCCCCATTTTTTGAAGAGGATACTCTGTAGTTATCCATAGGCAGAGGAGTTTCGCCATTTTGCTCTGTGATTGCATGATTCTTCAAAAAACTCCAGATGGAACAACCGGGA